>NZ_CP011310.1:1807440-2409920 GCF_001077815.2 Aurantiacibacter atlanticus
TCATGCTTCCGCTCAATGCTGTTGCTGACCGCGAAGGTTGCACTCGCCACCCTGATGGCAGCGTCACCACGCCAACCGGCTTTGGCGACGCCTATCGCGCTTACGCAGAGGGCGGCTGGGCCGGTCTTGCTGCGCCAGAGCAATATGGCGGGCAGGATTTCCCGAAAACCTTCGCTACTGCAGTGATGGAATTCAGGAGCGCCTCCAACCAGTCGTTCGACATGTACACGGGCTGGGGCGATAGCATTGCCGAGATATTGATGGCGCATGGCACTCCTGAGCAATGCGAGACCTATCTTACCCGGCTGATTACAGGTGAATGGGGCGCGACAATGGGGCTGACTGAGCCGCATTGCGGAACCGACGTCGGTTTGCTGCGCACCCGCGCGACACCTCAGCCGGACGGTAGCTACAAGATTACCGGTACCAAGATCTTCAATTCGGGCGGCGAACACGACCTCACCGACAACATCATCCATTTCGTGCTTGCCCGCATTGATGGCGATGCGCCTGGAAGTAAGGGCATCTCGCTCTTCCTGATGCCGAAGAACCTGCCAAGCGAGAACGGGGAGTTTGATCAACGCAATGCTGTGTCGTGCGGCTCGATCGAGCACAAGATGGGGCTGAATGGCAGCGCCACCTGTGTCATGAACTATGACGAAGCGAAGGCTTGGCTGGTGGGTGAGCCCCGGCATGGTCTCATGGGCATGTTCAAGCTGATGAACGCGATCCGGCGACGCACTGGCACGATGGCAGTGGGTGTTTCGGAACTGGCGACCCAGAATGCAGTAGCTTACACCAAGGAACGGCTCCAGGGCCGCTCGCTTTCTGGACCGAAGCAGCCGGAAGCGATGGCTGATCCGCTGATCGTTCAGCCAGATGTCCGTCGCACGTTGATGAAGCTCAAGAGCTTTAACGAAGGTGCGCGCGCCTTGCTGGTCTGGTCGGGCCTGATCGCCGATGTCGTTGACCGGGCGCCTGATAAGGCGGAGGCCGCCGCTGCTGAGGAGCGGCTTGCGCTGATTACGCCGGTCATCAAGGCCTATCTGAGCGACGAGGGCTTTGATAATGCGGTGAGTGCGCAGCAGATGTTTGGTGGCCATGGTTACGTGGCAGAGACCGGCATCGAGCAGCTCGTGCGTGACTGTCGAATGCTTGCGATCGCTGAAGGCGCTAACGGAGTGCAGGGCGTCGATCTGGTGCTGCGCAAACTTGGTCAGAACAAGGGCCAGGCGGCGTTCGATCTCATCGATGAGATTGGCACGCAGATCCAGACCAATCGCAAGTTGACACCCTCGCTGTCGCTGGTTGATGCGATGGCTCGTGCGATAGATGATATGCGGGAGGCAACGACCCATCTGGTAGAACTTGGCGGTCGGGATCGTGAAGCTGCTTGTACTGGCGCGACGGATTACATCCATCTGACAGGCCTGGTACTGATTGGTTACATGTGGCTCCGCCTTGCGAATGCCGCAACACGACAGATCGATGAAGGCAAAGACGAGAGCGGCGAAATGGCGGCCAAGCTGATGCGGGCGCGTTTCTTCGCCGAGCGCATGCTGCCCGAAACCTCGCTGCGTCTCACCCGCATCAAGGCGAGTGCTGACAATGTGATGGCCCTGGAAGAACAATGCTTCTGAGGCCTGGAGTGATGGCGGCGGGGCTGACGTCTCTCGCATGGAGTGGAGGTACATGACGCTTGATCTACGCGACCGCGTCGCGATCGTCACAGGTGGCAGCGCCGGTCTCGGGCGTAGCCATGCGCTACTGCTCGCAAAGCGCGGTGCCAAGGTGGTGGTCAACGGCCGCAATCGGGCACGGGTCGATACGGTAGTGGAGGAGATACGCAGCGCAGGTGGGGAAGCCGTCGCCAGCTATGACAGCGTCGAACGGGCCGAAGGCGCGGAAGCGATCGTCGCAACTGCGATCGCAACCTATGACAAGGTTGATATCCTGGTAAACAATGCCGGTTTCCTCCGCGATCGCAGCTTTCTCAAGGCGGAACTTGAGGACGTTGAAGCTGTGATCCGCGTGCATTTGCTGGGTACGATCAATTGCAGCAAGGCGGTCTGGCCGTTGATGAACGAGCAGGCTTACGGCCGGATCGTGATGACAACTTCAATGGCTGCAACGTCGGGCAATTTCGGACAATGCGCTTATGGTGCAGCAAAGGCCGGAGTGCTCGGCCTGATGAACTGCCTTTCGCTCGAAGGTCGCAAGCGCAACGTGCTGGTGAATGCGATCTCGCCGGTTGCGGCAACGGGAATGACTGAAGGCATGTTCGACGAGGACACGGCAGAAGCGTTCCGTTCTGAACTGGTATCTCCCGCTGTCGCCTGGTTGGCGAGCGAACGCTGCGACGTCATCGGGCACACCTTTACCGCAGGTGGCGGCGCATTTGGCCGGATTCACTATTTCGAGACAGCGGGCGTCCGCTTCGGAAATGAAGAACCGGCCACGGTGGAGGCTTTCGACGCCCAATTCCAAGCGATAGATTCTCTTACCGGTGCCGAGGAGTGCGAGATCGGATCAAGAATGCGCGCTGCTTTTCCGTCCTAAACAATACTGACGAACGAAGACCAAAACTAAAAGATTATAAAAACCAAAAGAATAGAATGAGGGGAATGCCAATGTTTATGAGAAGACTTCCGAAATGGGCTCTGCTGTCCTGTACTGCTGCGATCGCAACTCCTGCGTTTGCCCAGACCGACCCGGCAGATGCTGCTCCTGAACCGACACAGAACCAAGCGAGTGAGCCCGTCAGGCAGACCGGCGGACTCGAAGAAATCGTGGTGACTGCAACTCGCCGCGAAGAGCGTTTGCAGAACATTCCCGTCACCGTCAGCGCCGTCACCGCGAGCACTCTGGGCAACGCAGGCGTTGTTGAGGTGCGCGACCTCACCAAGGTCGTTCCCGGCTTTAACGGCGCGCGTAATCTCAGCGCCATGCTGCCCACGATCCGTGGCGTCGGGTCAAGCGGTGTCACCGTCGGCGATGAAGCCAATGTCGCTACCTATATCGACGGTATCTATCAAGCCGATCCATTCTCGACCACGGTGGAATTGGTCGAGGTTGAACGAGTCGAGGTTCTCAAGGGTCCGCAAGGCACGGTGTTTGGCCGCAATGCCACAGGCGGTCTGATCAATGTGATCACACCCGACCCTGAATTTACGACGCGTGGCCGGATCACTGCAAAATATGGCCGGATGCGCGGCGATGCGAATGACTATGATTTGCGGGCCTACGTCACCGGAGGGTTAACCGATAAGATCGCTGCCGATTTTGCTGCGCTTTATCGCGAGAACGATGGCTATGCGGATGATTTGGTCAACGGTGGCCATACCGGCGCCGCAAGGGTGATCGACATACGCAGCAAATTGCTGTTCGAACCGAGCATGAGTTCGCGAATTATCGTGACCGCCCAATTTGCCGATTCCAATTCGGAGCCGACAAACCAGCCTTTTAACGGCAACACTGCTGGACGGACTGATCCGCCACTCACGCCAGGCGGTGACCCGATCCCGGTGCCGAATGTGATCGTACCTACCGAACCTTGGCAGACTTCGCTGAGCTTGGAACCAGTCCTCGACTATACGCGCTACAATTTGTCAGTGCGCACTGAATTCGAGTTGGGCAATGTCAATCTTGAAACCTCGACAGGCTATTCGCGCTCTGAGAACCTTCAGGATATCGATTCCGACGCATCGAACATCTATCGTGGGGCAACCTTGTTGGACGATTCCAAAGTCGATGCATTTAGCCAGGAGATAAGGCTGCTTTCGGCAGGAAGCGGACGGCTCAACTGGATCATCGGCGCTTATGCCTTCCACCTGGACGGTGGTATGGGCCTCACACTTGTCGGCTCTCCGCGTTCGACAGTGGATACTACGTCCACTCTCCTCAGCCCCGAGGTGAAGACGACTTCCTTGGCGGGCTTCGCCGAAGGCACCTATGAAGTTACCGACAATTTCTTTGTGACGTTGGGCGGACGCTATTCGCATGAGGAACGTAAGTTCCGGCAGGCAGTAAACGGTGTGCCGTTGGTCGGGCCAACAACTCCCGGCTTCAATGAAGACGGCCTTGCGGAAATGTCATTCGGCAAATGGACTTATAAGGTCGCGCTTAGGTATAATTTTGCAGACGATGCGAATTTCTACGCAAGCTATGGTACAGGCTTCAAGAGCGGCGTCTTCAACGGCTTTGGCCTTTCCGGCATCGGGACCGATCCTGAAGAAATTGATGCTTGGGAAGTCGGCATGAAGGCAGAGCCGCTCCACTGGTTGCGCACCAATATCTCGGCATTCTATTATGATTATTCCGGGCTGCAGGTTACTGCTCGCGCACCTGGAGGGCTGGGCTTTCAGCTCCAGAATGCGGCATCTGCCGAGATCTATGGCGCTGAAATTGAAGTAACAGCCGCGCCGACCAACAATCTCCAGATCCGCACGGGCGCGGGATATACCCATGCCGATTATGAGGACTTCCCAGATTCTCCGCTGTATATACCTTTGCCGGGCGGCGGTAATCTCCAGACCTCGACCGATGCGTCGGGCAATCAGATGGCCCGTTCACCGCGCTTCACAGCCAACATCGGGTTTGATTGGGGTGCGGATCTCGCGGAAGGCCGTCTTGGGGTGACGGGCAATGTGTTCCATAGTTCCAAGGTCTATCACGATTTCGCCAATACGCTGGTGCAGGAAGCCTATGAGTTGGCGAGTGGCGAAATCAGCTGGACGACGCCCGACGAGAACTTGCGGTTCTTCCTGTGGGGCACCAACCTTACCAATGCGAAGGTCGCACAACAGATTTCGCCGGGTGGGCTCGGGACCTATATTGTTTACGAACGGCCGAGGCGGTTGGGAATTGGCGCCCAGCTTAACTTCTAACCCTATCTGGTTTTGAAACAGGAAAGGGCGGGTGTCACCAGCACCCGCCCTTTCTCTTATGTTTGGCGCGCTTGATCAGCCGAGCAAGGCCCGCGTCTCTTCGCGCCCTCACCGCTCGTGGGGGGCGTGTTCTGGATCGGTGCTCAAATTTGCTGGGCAGACCCGACATCCATTCCGAAGTAGCGCTTGGGCTAGTGCCCTGACATGCGGTCTATGACGGTTGCCGCCGTAACGACCTGGGGCCATCGCAAGAGCGTTGATATTGACTCTCGATTGTCTCCCTGCTGCACGAAGCATCCGTAGAGAGGCGAGAGTCGCGTTGGGTGGCGCATGCGTTTTGTTTCTATCCGTCTGGCCTAATTTGAGAGTAGTCACCGTGGCCAATGCCAAATGGTAAATCTCAATCTTGTCCTGCATGAGATTTTGGATCGTAAGGCCAAAGCAAGACTGCGTCGTACCCTTCGTCCAGCTGCGTTAATCGGCGGAGGCCGGATTGAGCGAGACGGCCGAGAAATGCTCGACTTCTCGAGCAATGATTACCTTGGTCTAGCACGCCATCCCCTTCTGGCAGAACGCGCATGCGAATGGGCATCGCGCATGGGCAGCGGCAGTGGCGCATCGCGCCTGGTGACAGGCACGCATGACGCACATCTCATGCTTGAGAAGAAGATCGCGCAGTTCAAGGGGACCGAGGCGGCGTTGATCTTTGCTTCCGGGTGGCAGGCAAATGCGGCTGTGATTCCGGCA
The DNA here is from genome assembly GCF_001077815.2 of Aurantiacibacter atlanticus. Taxonomy (GTDB): domain Bacteria; phylum Pseudomonadota; class Alphaproteobacteria; order Sphingomonadales; family Sphingomonadaceae; genus Alteraurantiacibacter; species Alteraurantiacibacter atlanticus. The sequence continues at coordinate 1,813,074 of NZ_CP011310.1, forward strand.
TTGCTGGCTGCATTCCCCGGGGCGAAAGTCTTCACCGATCGGCTAATCCACGCAAGCATGCATGCTGGATGCAGGTTAGCGGGCACTCGGCAGACCCGCTCTGCCCACAATGATATGACTGCGCTGGAAAAACTGTTGGCCGAAAGCGTGGCGGCGCCAGCACGAATCATCCTGACGGAGACTGTGTTCAGCATGGATGGGGACCGGGCCAATATGGCCGAGCTCGCCCGGCTTGCGCGTGAATACGATGTGCTTCTCTATGTGGATGAGGCGCATGCGACCGGCGTGCTTGGCCCCGGAGGCGCAGGGTTGTCGGCAAGTGTGCCGGGCGGGGCCGACGTGACGATGGGCACTTTCAGCAAGGCGCTGGGCGGGTTCGGGGCTTATGTCGCCGGTTCGCGGGTGCTGATCGATTATCTCGTCAACACCAGCAGCGGATTCATCTATACGACCGCATTGCCGCCGGCCGTGTTGGGCGCGATTGATGCCGCACTTGACCTTGTCCCAGAAATGGATGCGGAGCGTGCGCACCTTGCCGCACTGGGTGATCGGCTGCGCAAAGGCCTGACCTCGCGCGGTTTCGACGTTTGCAGGTCAAGCACACAGATAGTTCCCGCGGTGATCGGCGAAGCGGAAGACGCGCTGGCGCTGTCGGACCGATTAGAAAGGCACGGCATGATTGCATCTGCCATTCGCCCACCAACTGTGCCCAAGGGGACGAGCCGCTTGCGCCTTGCCCTGCGTGCGGCGCATGGGGAGGATGATATCGACGCCCTGCTTACGGCGATTGGCGAGAAGACGTGACGGCTACGCTGCTGTTCATGCATGGCTGGGGCTTCGATGGGTCGATCTGGTCAGATGTCATGCGCCACCTTCACGGGTTTGACTGCCATATTGGCGACCGGGGTTATTTCGGTGCGCCTGGTGAATTGCGCGCCGAAGGCTCCTGCATCGTCGTGGGGCACAGCCTCGGGGTGATGCATTGGCTTGCTGACCTGCCTGCCGATTGCATTGGTCTGGTGGCGGTCAACGGCTTTGACCGTTTCGTGGAAGGTGATGGTTTTCCGGGAGTCCCTCGCCGCCCGCTGGAGCGGATGATCGCGCGACTACCACTGGATCCAGTGCAGAGCGTGGCCGATTTTCGTATCCGCTGCGGGGCCGGGGATAAGGCGGGTGAGCCAGTGGTTGACACATTGCTGTCCGATCTCGAACTGCTGCGCGACGGAGATTATCGTGATCGTATTTGCGCGATTCCGGCCATGTCACTGCAAGGTGTTGATGATCCATTATTGCCGCGGGACATGCGAGAGGCGGTCTTCGCAAAGGCGAGTAACCTGACGCGCATGGCTTGCGGGACGGCAGGCCACCTACTTCCAAGTGAAGCACCTGAATGGACAGCTTCGGCCATCGCCGATTTCGCAAGGGCTGTGGCATGAACGTGAAGGAACGCGACCTCATTGGCGCGGCTTTCGGATCGGCCAGTGACTATGATCGCAATGCGCGGTTCCAACACGATGTGGCCTGCGACCTTGCAACCCGTATTTCCGCGCTCGATCTGCCACCGAACCCGCGAATCCTGGAAATCGGATGTGGAACGGGATTTCTTACGCAAGCCCTTATCGCTGCAGGCGTGGGCGGAGAATGGCTCGTCACTGACATTGCGCCCGGCATGATCGAACGCTGCAAGGCGCGCTTGGGGGAAACCCCGAAGCGCCGCTTCGCAGTTTTGGATGGCGAGTACGGGCTGCCTGAAAGGGGCAGTTTTGATCTCGTGTGTTCAAACCTCGCGATGCAGTGGTTCGACAATCAGGATCTGTCGATCGGTCGCATGCTGAATAGCCTGCGCCCCGGCGGGCATTGCCTGTTCACGACGCTGGGCGCGGGCACTTTTGCCGAATGGGCGGAAGCGCATGCGGCACAGGGGCTTAAAGTCGGCACGCGCCGCTTCGCTTCGCTTGCGGAGCTGGAGGCCCTGCACGTCCGCACCCGCGTCGGTGATCTAATTGTCCAGAAGCACGTCGAACAGCATGAAAATGCGCTGGCTTTTCTGCGCAGCCTCCGCGCCATCGGGGCAGGCACGCCGCAATCGACGCATCGACCACTCGGCCCTGCAGAGATGCGCCGGGTTATGGCGCGGTTCGAAGATCAAGGCGCTGCTGTGACTTATGAGGTCGTTTTCGGACATTTCCGCAGAAGTCTCGCGTGAATTCCACGATCCCATAGGCACGTCAGGGCCCTTCATTGAATTGGGAGCGGGAATACACGCGATTGTCTGCGCTGGTCGGCTATCTTCTGCTTGCAACACAAGAGCGGGCACGACAGGCATGCATCATTGGCGATCCGTCAGAAACCGATGCCAAGCCTTAGACCGACCCTGGCGTCAGGTGCATCTTCGGTAAGGCCTGCACTGCCATCTACGCCCAGCCGCAGCTTTGGCGCCAGGTTGGTACCGAAACCGATCCCCACGCTTTGCCTGTCGCCAATGTCATCGGTCGCAGACTGGTTATAGCTGTAGGAAAGAGTGATCGCGCTCGTTTCCCCGACCAGGAACTGGCTGCCGGCAGAGCCCGACAGCGTATTGCGCACGTCGAAACCTTCAGGCTCACCGATTATCGTGTATCCGGCGCTGATGAATGGCACGACTGAACCCAGACGCTTGGAAAGTTCTCCCGATACGCCAAAATCGAACTCACCCGTGCCAAGACCCGTCCGGCTTGATGCAGTGGGCACTTTGACCGCGGTGGAGATAAAGGCATCGACTGCATCCACAGGAAGCAGATAACCAGCCTGTATCGCGAGATCGCCAATCCCTTCGCGTTCAACTTGCGTCGTTTGTGAGGTTGGCGATGCGAAAAGCGATGAACCTAACAGGCCACCGCCGCTGACGATCAATTCCTCTGGCGCGGTGGTGACGACATAGGGAATGGAGGCGGAGATTGAAAACCGGCCATTTCTGGCGGCAACACCGATGCTTGCGGCCTTGGTTTCATAATCCTGTCCGTCGATGTCTCCGGAAGAATAATGCACCCCTGTCAAAACCGAAAATTCAGTTTCGCTCTGGCTTACTTCCTCGCCCTCCATTGGGACCTCCTGTGCAAAGGAAGGCACAGCAAAGCACGACAAGAGAAGAAAATATTTCGCGATACGCATCAGGTGTTGGCTCCATAACTTTGGCGCGGTCAAACCCGGCCATTCCGTCCATTAAACGGACGGCAATGCAGGTTTCATCCATGCGAACGCGGATTTTTTGAAAATTGGTAATGGGAGACAGTAGTCTTCACTGGCGCCAGATTATTCCTTCGTAGCGCCGCCTAGCTGAGATGACCTGCAATCGCTCAATCAGCTTGATACAGGGCAGGGCGCCTTGGCCAAACCTTCAGGGTAAGTCTGACATTTATCGCGAATTGGCGAGTAGACTGACGTTCAGACGCTGGAGAATACCGTCTGGATCGTCTCGCTCAACATTTCATCGCTGAACGGTTTTTCCAGACGCGCAGCAATATGTTCTTTTGCGCCTTCAGGCATCTCTGCATATCCGCTGGCAAGAACGATAGGCATTTGCGGACGCTTTTCGTGGATGGCGTGCGCCAATTCCACGCCAGTCATATTGGGCATGGCCTGATCGGTGATAACAAGGTCGATATCGTCGCGTTCATCCAGCACTTGCAGGGCTGATGCGCCAGAGCCAGCCTCAATCACCTCGTGACCGAGATCTTCAAGCAAGGCGACCGTGCCGAACAAAACCAGTGCATCATCATCGACTGCCAATATCACCAGCGGGCGCGCTTCTTCAGTGCTGGTTTCTGCTGCACTATGCATCTGACCATCTGTCCCTTCCGAAGAATTGCTGGCAACCGGCAAGAATATCTCAGCGGTTGTGCCTTTGCCTGGCTCACTCTGCAAACGGAACAAGCCGTTAGACTGGGTTGCCAGCCCGTGCACCATCGACAGCCCAAGTCCCGTACCCTTGCCCACGCCCTTTGTGGTAAAGAACGGTTCTGTCGCCTTGGCAAGTGTGTTGGCATCCATGCCGGGGCCATCATCTTCCACGGCGATGCGCACATAATTGCCGTTTGACAGCCCAGGCGTACCGTTCATGTCGACGCATTCGAGAGCGATGTGCATATGGCCTTGCCCCTCCATCGCGTCGCGCGCATTCACCGCAAGGTTGAGGATCGCCATTTCCAGCTGATTGGCATCGACCAGCGCATCGGCAACACGCGGTGCTATGTGGAGGGTGATGTCGATTTGCGGACCGATGGAGCGTTCCAGCAAATCGCGCATTCCCGGGAGCAATCGGGCCAGATCAACCGGTCGTGTGTCCAGTTCCTGCTTGCGAGCAAATGCCAGCATCCGCTGTGTCAGGATTGCACCCCGTTCAGTCCCCGCCAGGGCATTGTCGAGGAAGCTGCGTGCGCGGCTGTCATCTTCGGGAATGCGACGACGCAGTAGTTCCAGACTGGATTTGATAGCCATGAGAAGATTGTTGAAGTCATGCGCAATGCCGCCCGTCAGCTGGCCAATGGTTTCCAGCTTCTGACTTTGTCGTAACTGCGCTTCGGCGGCATCACGTTCAGCTTCGATCTTCTTGTGTTCGGTCAGGTCGACAACCGATGCCATGACCCGTTCTACCTCGCCTTTTTCATTGCGAGTTGCGCGCGCAGAAATCTGCACATCGGCGATCTCGCCATTTTTCCTGACCACGCGATACGGCAAGTCATAAACGACGCCTTCTCTGGCGACGCGCTCACGGAAGGAGCCACGGTGATCATCCAGACTTTCTGGAGCGACAAAATCGGAGGCCAGCCTGCCAAGAACGTCCTCGGCACGCTCAAAGCCCATAAAACTCAACCATCTGTCACTCACGCTGATAAGGCGGCCTTCATGATCAAGCGAATGTAGCAGCACCGGCGTCTTGCGGTATAGATCGGCAAGTTCCTGCGTGCGTTCGGCGACCGCACGCTCAAGCACATCGCGCGACTGCGTGAGCTTTTCCCGCACGCGGATCAGTTCATCGATGTCGGTGCAACTGCCATACCAGCGAATAATATTATCATCGTCATCGCGAACGGCCTTCGCCTTGCCGAGCACCCAGCGATATTTGCCGGTATGATGGCGCAACCTGTATTCGATCTCGTATGGTTCGCCGGTCTCCAGTGAATGCCGCCATCGTTTCCATGCGCGGTCCTGGTCATCAGGATGGAATACACCATTCCATTCCTCCCCATCGGTTGATCCACGCGGGACCCCGGTAAATTCGTACCAGCGATCATTATAATAGTCGTGAAACCCATCAGGCTGAGTCGACCAGATCATGTTATCTACCGAGTTGGCGATCGCATGCAGGCGGTGTTCGCTTTCGGCGAGTTCCTTTTCTCGCTTGTGCAATTCCTCAAGGCGGTGACGCGCTTCGAACTGCCGCTGCCTTGCTTTCAGGGCAGACCGAGTCGCGCGAAGAATGTCATCCCTATGCAGCGGACGTGCCAGCAATACGACGTTGCCGAGAGCGTTGATGCGTTGTTCTTCAGCTGCACAACGCTGGGTTTTCATCCCATTTGTCAGGACAATGAAAGGAATATCCGACCAGGTCGGCTGTTCTTTGAGCGCCGCGACCAGGCTGGGCAATCCAACCTCAGCCAATGCCTCCTCGGCGATAAGAGCGACGCCAATAAGCTCGCGCACCAATACGGCCAGTTCGTCAACACTGCGCGCGTTGACCACATCGATGCCCTGATCCTCAAGCAGGCTCCTGGCGACGAGTGCATCGCGCCCGCGCGGAGCCAGAATGGCCACCGACGAGCCGTATTTTGTGTCGGGCATGTCTTCAGGCGTCTTTCAACAAAGGCTCGTCTCCAGACGAGAAACGAGGATTGCCGCTCAGTATGTGCTCGAAATCTGTCAGCGGTTCACCAATCCGAATGCCTGATGCGTCAATCTTGAATTCCCGGATCGTGCGCTCGTGATCGGTGGTGCGTGTCTTAATGACGGCCATGGATTTCTTGACAGTGCCCTTGGCTTCAAAAAAGCGCAGCATCATCACATTATCGGCAAGATAGCTGACATCCAGATCCGTTCGCAGGTCGCCGGTAACTCCGTGCAGTCCGAGGATCATGATGGACACAATCCCCTGCTGGCTGAGATAGCTCAACAATTCATGCATCTGTAAAACGAGGAAATTGTCGCTTGGCATGGCATGAAGGTAGGCGTTGAGGCTATCGATAATGACCATCTCTGCATTGTCTTGTTCGACCGAAGTCTGGATGGCCCCTGCAAATTCGCCAGGAGATAGCTCCGCAGGGTCAATCTGGCGCAGGTTCAACTGGCCGTTGTCGATATAGGGCTGCAAATCCATGCCAAGGTTTTCAGATCGCTTCATCAAGGTCGCAAGCCGCTCATCGAACAGATAATAGGCAGCGTGCTTTCCGCGTTCGAGCGCAGATATCAGGCAGCGGATAGCGGTGGTGGTTTTGCCAACGCCGGCAGGGCCGGTAAGTAGGGTGTTGGTGCCAGGTGGCAGGCCGCCGCCCAGCAAGGCGTCCAATTCTTCCAGCCCTGTCGTTACTGGTTCTGCATCAAAATCACGATGATGTTCCGACGCAACAAGACGCGGGTAGACGCACAGTCCGCCTCTCTGGATGGTAAAATCGTGATAGCCGCCGCGATAGTCGAGGCCGCGCATCTTGATGACGCGCAGCCGCCGGCGTTCAGCGCCGAAATCATTTGCATTCTGTTCCAGCGAGATGACGCCATGCGCGATGCTGTGCAATTGCAGATCGCCCGGTTCAGCGGATTTGTCGTCGAGCATGAGTACAGTGCAGTTCCGCCTGGCGAAGAAATGTTTCAGAGCCAAAATCTGTCGCCGGTAGCGCAAGGGGTTTTGTGCCAACAGCCGGAGTTCGGAAAGGCTATCCACCACTACGCGGGTCGGGTTTGTCTTCTCAACCTGACTGATGACGCCTCTGACAGTCTCTCCCAATTCAAATTCGCTGGGATGGAGAAGGCTTTGCTCATTTTCGCTATTGAAACCGTCTTCGGCAACAAGTTCGAAAAGGTCAATCCCGTCAAGCGACAATCCATGTGATGCTGCGGCCGCGCGCAACTCGTCCGACGTTTCAGACAGGGTGATGTAAAGCCCGCTTTCACTCACCTCCTGCCCTTGAAGAAGAAAGTTTATTGCCAGCGTCGTCTTCCCGGCGCCGGGCGTGCCTTCGATCAGATGAAGCCGCTGCGAAGGCAAGCCACCGTTGAGAATATGATCGAGACCGGAAATCCCCGTAGGAAGGGCCTTGGGGCCGTGATCGCTGATTTCGCCGACCGAGTGCATTTATGATCCTTAAAACTACGCGCGTGTTAAATTTACGGATGGTCGGAGAGTAAGTTCCCCCTCTGCATCCGCGGCCTTGGCCACGTAAAAAGACACGAATCCCCGTCGCTGGACCAGAATATGCCCTGTTCCCATTTCCATGCTTCCAAGCAATTGAATTTGCCAGTAAAAAAAGAAGATCGTCAAGCATAGGTATTCACCATTCAAGCTCTAGCGATCAATGAGATGCTTGCGGCGATTGACCTCGTCAGCTCCATTTGCCACGTCTGCCGTCGATGATGGCCCAGAACCTACCGCTGCCGCCCGATATCCAAGCTATATCGGGGGAACGGCCCCTCGCGCTTTTCCTTGATTTTGACGGAACGCTTATCGACATCGCTCCGACGCCCGATGGCATCACCGTTCCGCCCGATCTGGCTGCACGGCTAACCAGTCTCGCCGAACAGCTTGAAGGCCGCCTCGCACTGGTAAGCGGCCGTGCCATCCCGGATCTGCAAGACCATCTCGGTATTGTCGGAATTGCCTGTGCGGGATCGCATGGCAGCGATTGCCGTGCTGCCGATGGCACGCCCATTGGCGATGAACCTGATGCCTTGTCGGATGAGGTGCTTCACGAAGTTGGTGCCTTCGCCGCAGCCAATGGATTTGCGCTGGAAGACAAGCCACATGGCACAGCATTACATTACCGCGCCAATCCCGAATTGGAGGAACAAGGGCTGGCCTTCGCTCACGCGCTCGCTCTGCAGCATGGTCTTGCGGTGAAACGCGGCAAACGCGTGATCGAACTTGTGGCGCAGGGTGCCGACAAGGCTGGGGCTGTGCGAAATCTGATGCAATTTGCGCCTTTCGCCGGAGCGTTTCCGGTATTTGTCGGAGACGATATTACCGATGAAGACGGCATGCGTGCGGCAGTTGAAATGGGTGGATTTGGCATAGCGGTCGGGGACCGCCCTAGCGAAAATGCAGTTTATGCACTTGCGAACCCTGCTGCAGTGCAGCAATGGTTGCATCTGTGAATATGTCGACAAAGAACGAGCATGCCAGCAGTCTTGAACTCTGGCCGATCGGAAATTGCCAGGTTTCCGGCCTGATAGACCGAAATGGCGCGCTGGTATGGGGCTGTGTCCCGCGCGTGGACGGTGATCCTGTATTCTGCGCGCTGATGAATGGTGATCAGCAGGATAGCGGGACATGGCGCTTTGAACTGGAGGGCCAGATCAGCGCTACACAAGAATATATCCGCAACACTCCCACCTTGCTGACACGCCTTGAAGCAGAGGATGGCAGCGCAGTTGAAATCCTAGATTTTTGCCCGCGTTTCGAACGTTCGGGCCGGATGTATCGCCCTGTGGCTTTCTCTCGTATCGTGCGCCCGGTAGCTGGCACGCCGCGAATGCGCGTCATACTGCGACCGATGAAGAATTATGGTGCCTCCCTGGCCGAGACTACCAATGGCACCAATCACATCCGCTATCTGGTCGGGCCTCAAGCCCTGCGCCTGTCTACCGATGCCCCTGTTGGCTATATTCTTGAAAACCATGCCTTCAGGGTTGAAGGTGATACCCATTTTTTCCTCGGTCCCGATGAAGGATTTTTTGGCAATCTGCGCGAAGAAATTCGCTGGATGGAACAGGCCACACGCAAATATTGGCAGCTATGGTCGCGCGGGTTGGCCACGCCGTTTGAGTGGCAGGACGAGGTTATCCGTTGCGCCATCACCTTGAAGCTTTGCCAGCATGAGGAAACTGGCGCGATTGTCGCTGCGCTCACCACATCAATACCCGAAGCGCCCAATTCCGAGCGCAATTGGGATTATCGCTACTGCTGGATCCGCGATTCCTACTATACCGTACAGGCGCTCAACCGCCTGGGTGCTCTCGACGTGCTTGAGAAATATTTGCGCTATCTTCGCAATATCGTCGATTCGGCTAAAGGCGGACAGATCCAACCGTTATATTCCGTCATGGGCGAAAGCGAGCTGACCGAGACGACGGCAGCTAACCTTGCGGGCTATCGTGGCATGGGGCCGGTGCGCGTGGGCAATGCCGCATGGAAGCAGATCCAGCACGATTGTTACGGCCAGATTGTCCTCCCGACAGCGCAGGGTTTCCTCGACAAGAGACTGCTGCGCATCGCTGATGACCGTGATTTTGAAAGCTTGGAACAAGTCGGCGAAACGGCGTGGAAGATGCATGATCAGCCTGATGCCGGCCTATGGGAATTCCGCACGAGGCAAGAAGTGCACACCTACTCTGCGGTGATGAGCTGGGCCGCCTGCGACAGGTTATCCAATGTCGCGCATTACCTCGGCAAGCCGGACCGTGCGGAAATATGGCGAGAGCGGGCTGAAAAGATCCGTGCCACGATTGAGGCAAAGGCGTGGAAGGCGAATGGCGAGGGCGGTCATTACGGCGCCAGTTTTGAAAGCAATTACCTCGATGCCAGCCTGCTGCAATTGCTCGAACTGCGTTATATTGAACCGGAGGATGAGCGATTTATTGCCACCTTTGCTCAGATCGAACGTGATCTGCGGCGCGGCGAACATATGCTGCGTTATGCTGCGGAAGATGATTTCGGTGCGCCCGAAACGGCTTTCAATATCTGCACGTTCTGGCTGATCGAAGCGCTGGCGCTGATGGACCGCAAGGACGAAGCGCGCGAATTATTCACGACCATGCTCGACCATCGGACCGGATCGGGCCTGTTGTCCGAGGATATGGATTTCGAAACAGGCGAGCTGTGGGGCAACTTCCCCCAGACCTACTCTCTCGTTGGAACAATCAATTGTGTGGGACTTTTATCAAAAAGCTGGAACACAGTCCGATAAAGCCGGACAGTCAGGGATCAAATGCCACGACTAGTCGTCATTTCAAATCGCGTCGCAGTGCCCAAGGCCCGCGGGGTTCCAGGTGCGCAGGGCGGCTTGGCAGGCGCGCTGAATGCCTCGCTCAAATCGAATGGCGGGATCTGGTTCGGCTGGTCCGGACAGGAAGCTGAACAGTTTACCGGCAGCATCAATTACGTCCGTTCTGATGAAGGTGTTACGACCGCCACGATCGATCTGGAACATCAGGATGTTGAGGAATATTACAACGGCTACGCCAATTCAACGCTGTGGCCATTGCTCCACTACAGAATCGATCTCACCAAATATGAGCGCGAGTTTGCCAAGGGATATGAGCGAGTTAACGAACGTTTTGCGCAGAGCGTTCTGCCGCTTGTAGAGCCGGACGACCAAGTCTGGGTCCATGATTACCACCTGTTGCCATTGGGAGAACGCCTTCGTTCGCACGGGCTGAACAACAAGATCGGATTTTTTCTCCATACGCCTTGGCCGCCGACCAATCTATTCGTTTCCCTGCCCTATCACGAGCGGCTCGTGCGCTCGATGCTGCATTATGATTTGCTGGGTTTCCAATGCGATGCATGGCTCGACAGTTTCCTGCATTATTGCTGGAAAGAGCTGGGGGCTACGGTGGATTATGACACTGGCGCCATCACGTTCGAGGGGCGGACAACAATCGCACGCGCCTATCCCATCGGCATCGATTTCGAATTTTTCACCGCCAAGGGTAATACTGGCGAGGCGAGACAGGCGCAGCAGCGGCTGCTATCTTCAACCCGCCACCGCGCTGCAATGATCGGCGTTGACAGGCTCGATTATTCGAAGGGCCTGCCAGAAAGGATGGAGGGCATTGCCCGATTTTTTGACCGATATCCGGAAAAGGCGCGTGATCTAGTATTCATCCAGATTGCGCCGCCCAGCCGCGAAGATATCGGCAGCTATCAGGACATTCGTGCCACGCTTGAGCAGAAGGCAGGGCAGATCAACGGGGCGCGTAGCGATGTGGACGTTGTGCCTATCCGCTATGTCAACCGGGGCTATAGCCAGGAAGAGCTTTACGGCTTTTACCGCGGTTCGAGAATCGGGCTGGTAACGCCGCTGCGTGATGGGATGAACCTCGTCGCCAAGGAATATGTCGCTGCCCAGGATCCCGATGACCCTGGGGTTCTCATCCTGTCTCGCTTTGCCGGCGCTGCACAACAGCTCGATTGTGATGGGGAGGGCGCGCTACTTATCAATCCGCACAGCGCCGATGATATTTCGCACAACATCCACATAGCGCTCGAGATGCCGCTTGCTGAACGCAAGGCGCGCTTTGACAAGATGATTACTTCTGTGCGCGAAGAAAACGTGCAGCGATGGGCCGAAAATTTCATTGGCGATCTTGCGTCGACAGGGTCCTAGGAGAACTATCTAGAGCGTGGCGAACAGTGCGCGCACCGCCATGATCAACAGGATCATGCTGCCGATGGCGAAAAGTGTCAGACGGATCGGAATTGTATTCACCATCGCCTGCCAAAATGAGTGAATGATACGCAGGCCGACATAGGCCCATGCAAGATAAAGATCATAGCTGCTGGTCCCGGAAATCGCCAAAATTACGCACACCACATAGAACACCGTAGGCTGTTCCATCAAATGATTGTAATTATGTGATTTCCACTGGATTTCAGCGGGGAGGACCCCGTCGAGATCACCACCTCTGCCGCCGCGCGATGTTTTTGGATCGAGGTTAAGCCTGGCAAGGGCAGGCAGCCGCGTCCCAGCCATCCAGAGAAGCATTATCATTGACCAGAGTGCGAGTGCTGCTGCCGGTGCCAGTATGGCCGTATTCATATCGTTAGCCCTCCTCCAAGGATCTGCCGAGGGTGGAAGGGGGTGATTGGATTGTCAATCATGGCCTATTACGCCCCTTCCAACACTTGCGCGAAGCTAGCAGGATCGACATTGCCGCCGGTCAGCATGATGACAGTTGCATCATCCAATTTGACCTTGCCCGCCAGCACTGCTGCAAGGGCCGCCGCGCCACCCGGCTCAACCACAAGTCGGAGCTGTGCGAAAGCGAACCGCTGGGCAGCGGCAATTTCTTCTTCCGAGACCCGCGCCCATTCCTCGCAACGTGCCTTCAGCACCGCAAAATTGATCGGGAAAGTCGCAAAGGTCTGGAGCGCATCGCAAGCCGTGGGCGGGGGGGTGCTGCCGATGTCCTGTATTTGCCCTGTTTCTAGGCTGCGGCAAATATCGTCCCAACCCTCCGGCTCCACCGGAATAATGTCGGCATCGGGGCAGGCGAGGGCGAGGCCGGATGATAATCCACCGCCGCCGCAACACGCGACAATGCGCGATGGTGGGCGCCCGGCCTGATCCAGCAATTGCGCGGTGATTTCCACCCCGGCACTGCCTTGCCCCTCGATTACCCACGGGTCGCCGAAAGCATGAACATATGTCGCGCGGTTTTCTTGCGCGATGGCCTTGGCGATAGCTTCTCGGTTTTCCGTCAGCCGATCGTATGTGATGATCTTCGCGCCATATTCAGCCGTGCGTTGCAATTTTATGGTGGGGGCATTTGCGGGCATGACTATGGTGGCGGAAATGCCCAGTTCGCGTGCTGCCCAGGCCACGCCCTGTGCATGATTGCCGCTGGATACGGCCACCACGCCCTTCGACTTTTCGGCATCGGACAGATCGGAAAGGCGGTGCCATGCGCCGCGTATCTTGAATGCGCCCACAGGCTGCAGGCATTCCGCCTTCGCCCACAAACGACAGCCTTCAAATTCGAAAGGGATCAAGGGGGTGCGTGGCAGCAGCTCGGCGATCTTCTGTGCGGCGCGAAGCACGCCGGAATGGGTGGGTGCGCGCATTTCCGCATGCTCAATTGGTGTTTGTGTCATGGTCGTTCTATTAGTGCTTTACCACGGCGAAGCCACAGCCTAATGGCGCGCGCCTCTCATCCGAAGGAACGGTGCCAGTCGCGCGCCGTTGGTCGGAGAAGACGGACAGGAGATTTTCCAAGATGAGCGATTCCACGGTCAACGACACGCGCAAGAACGAGCTGCTTTCGAGCGAGGTCGAACATGTCGACATCACCAGTTTTGATGCCCGTCCCATCATAGATTCCATGGGCAAGATGAGCTTCACCAGCCGCGATCTGGCGCGTGCCACGGGCATTTACAACCAGATGCTGGCGGACAAGGATTGCACCATCTTTCTCGTCATCGCTGGTTCGACCAGCGCGGGCGGTTGCATGGATCTTTATGCCGAACTAATTCGTTCGAACATGGTCGATTGCGTGGTGGCCACAGGTGCAACCATCGTCGACATGGATTTCTTCGAAGGGCTTGGTCACAAGCATTATCAGGCACTGGAGGTGCCCGATGACGATACGTTGCGTTCGCTCTATATCGACAGGATTTATGACACCTACATTGATGAAGAGAAATTGCAGGATTGTGATTTCACCATCAACAAGCTCGCCAACAGTCTGGAACATCGGGGCTATTCCAGCCGCGAGTTCATCAAGGAAATGGGCAAATATCTGGTTGAACATGGCAAGAAGGACAACAGCCTCGTCAAGCTCGCCTATGAGCATGATGTCCCGATCTTCTGCCCTGCATTCGTAGATAGTTCGGCCGGTTTCGGCCTGGTCAAGCACCAGGTTGACCAGATGGAAAAGGGCGAATCTTACATGATGATCGACGCGGTAGCCGATTTTCGCGAACTTACCGATATCAAAATTAGGGGCGGCGAATCCGGCCTGTTGATGGTCGGCGGCGGTGTTCCCAAGAATTTCATTCAGGATACGGTAGTATGCGCTGAAATTCTGGGTCATGAAGATGTGAGCGTGCACAAATATGCTGTGCAGATCACCGTGGCCGACGTGCGCGACGGGGCATGCTCATCCTCCACGCTGCAAGAGGCGGCGAGCTGGGGCAAGGTCAATACTGGAATTGAGCAGATGGTCTTTGCCGAAGCAGGTAGCGTTATGCCATTGCTGGCAAGTGATGCCTATCATCGCGGTCACTGGAAAATGCGTGACAAACGCCGCTGGGCAAAGCTTTTCGACAAGAGCTAAGGGCGGTCCAAGAGGTCTGGAGGAAAGCTGATGGATATGGACAGCCAGCTTGCGGCTAATTCGATCGCGTTTCTTGCTCTCGGCCTTTCTGCGCTCGCAGCGATCTACAGTTGGTATTCCGCGCTGGAAACTCGCAGGCTTGAGCGTCACGTTGCATCGCGGGATGACCGGGTAGAAAAATCGACCGCCTATCTCGAACTTGAGGTGCATTCGAGCGAAGCCTTCCGCTTTGCCGCAGCAAACGCGATCGCGATGCGTCCCTATGAGTCAACCGATCGCCCAGCGCGCCTGCCAAAGAATGACCGGCAGAATGCCGCGACAACGCTGCAACATTACTACCAGTGTCTAAACCTCTTCGAAGTCTGCTCCAATTTCCGCCGTAACGGCGTGGTTGATGCGCACGTCTTCGCAAGCTGGGTAGCCTGGTTTCACGAAGTGCTCGACCAATGGTATTTCCGCGAGATGTGGGAGGCAGGAATGCGCGAAAATTACACGCCAGATGTCCGCCACATCTTCGACATTGGGATTCGTATCTATGAATCGCATCCCGACGCAGACATACGGCGCCGTGAATTCTATGTGGCGACAAGCCATTTACTTGGCGGCTGCCCCATCATCGAGAATTGGCTAGATGACATTGCACAGACACCCCAATGGCCACCGGTGGATTACGGGTTTGTCACCATGATTCCGCTCAATCCGGCAGACGGGCGGGAATGACGCAAGCGCACGAACTTCACTTTCGTTGGAATCATGCCGAGGATGTAGCCCCTGCTGCTGCCTTTGCTGGCAGAGTAATCGGCGCGGCGTCCAGCTATATCAGCCATGGTGAAATACAAACGGGGTTGAGCGACGATGGCCGTAGCTGGGTTTCCAATCTGGAACGTTTGTATCTGGAAGATTTCAGCGATCGCGGGAATCGTGACCTGCTGGTAGCGCACGATGCTGCTGGTGAGGTTTGCGGCTTGCTAATGCTTGCATGGGAGGCTTCTTCGCGCAGACGATTTGCCGTCATCGAAGATATGGCCGTGGATCCATCCCAGCGTTCACAAGGGATCGGCAAACGGATGATTGATCTTGCAGAAACCCGTATTCGCGAACGCGGCGTGGAATGGGTGTTCCTTGAAAGCGGGCGCGATAACGAGGGCGCGCATCATTTCTTCGAGCGTGCCGGGTTTAAAAGGCAGTCTGCCGTCTTCGCTCGCAAGCTATGACGCGGCACCTTATTACCGTCCGGTCAGCGGTTCGCGGCTGTTCAGTTCGCGCGCCAAATCGGCAATTGTGGCGAATTGCCTGATCGTTTTTGCGATCCGCCTGCGGTCGTCACGAGCTTCAATGCTTCCGCTTTCAAACATGTTTTTCGTCTTTAACGTGACCACAAGATTGCCCTCGTGGAAAATGGTGGCCACGTCATCGCCGCGATAGCTGTGTTCCAGCGCAATCAAACGCTCGACATATAATGGGTCGATCAAATGCCGTGCTTCGGTCTGGTCGCTGGTATATATGTCGAAGCGATCCTCGAAATCGGGATGAGTCATCTCCGCATAATCGAGCGTCAGGTCGATGACGTTCAGACTGTCCATCTTCTTGCCCCAAAACCGGCGATGGGCATTGTTACGAACCAGCAGCGTTGTGCCGTGGAAGCGCCGCGAATAGCCTACGCTCATCACCAATCCACGAAACACCGTCACCCAGCGACGGTTTTTTCCTGATCCTCGCCTTTCTTCCAGATGAGTTTCATGAACCCGGAAGGGTATGTCGCCGATATGGCCGGTCCACTGATCTTCAAAGCTGGCGCGGTCATGCTTGGGCAGTGTGTGGCATGCCTTGGCAAGTGCAAATGGCGCACCAGCATCGCAATCGTGCCGATACTCCAGCCCAAGCGCACCAGCGATGGCATCGTTAATACCCACTTTCACAGTCTTAATTGCTTTTCTGACGGGGCTCTGCGCCCAGACAAAACCCATGGCGATCGCAGCGCCGCCAACCCATAGAATTGGCGCAAATTCAAGCTGGAAGGCGATCCAGGCAAACAGGGCAAGCGGCAGCACGACTATGATGACGATAAACCGCCGGTTCCACATCACTTTCTTGGCGTTTTCACGCACGCTGGCCTGTTCTTCTAGCCAATTGCCCAGCGGACCCGCCATCAGCGCATCGGCGTCCAGTTGCTCGATCATGTGCCCCCCTTTCCCTGTCCGGCTGTTGATGGCACATAAATCCTTAACAGAGGAAGTGTAGGGTAGCGCGTATGGAATTTGTACTGATCGCCATCGTCGTCGTTCTCGCCATTATTGTGATCGGCATTTACAACCGGCTTGTCAGGCTGCGGCAGAAGGTGAATCAGGGTGTTGCCGATATCGACGCGCAATTGCGCCAGCGCCATGATCTTATTCCCAACCTCGTCAACACGGTGAAGGGCTATGCCTCGCATGAACAGGATACGCTGGAGAAGGTGATTTCAGCGCGCAATCAAGCTGCCAGCGGCTCGATCAATTCGGGCGACGAGCAGGCGCTGCGTGTTGCACTGGACAGGGTGCTGGCGCTGGGAGAAGAATATCCTGATCTGAAGGCCAACACCAACTTTCAGGAATTGCAGCGCGAACTGGCCGATGTGGAAGACAAGCTGGCCGCCGCGCGCCGCGCGCTCAACGCAGCTGTGTCGCGTTACAACACCGGGCGCGAAGCCTTTCCGGCTGTCATGTTCGCGGGCACGCTGGGCTTTCTGAAGGCCGATTTTCACCGTTTGGACGATAGCGAAACCGGCGTGGTGGACCAGGTTCCCAACGTGCAGTTCTGACGGATATTTCCACTCGTCTGTTTTTACTTGCAGTTCAGCCAGAGCCGCTTATATGCGCGCTTCCGCTGCCCCAAGGGACACCCACCGCAAGGCAGCTTCTTGTTGGTTTGATACCTTAGGGGGTCCCTTGAATTGCTCCAGTATCCTGATGCTAAGGCTGTAGTCCGCGCTCTTGCGCCGGATGAACCTGTTATCCTCACCCGTCCGCATGCTGCCGCACGCGCAGCGCGTTTTTTTGTCGAGAAGTTTCACGGCAAGTCGATGTATGCGGTCAAGGCCAATCCTTCGCCCGATCTGATCAAGATTTTGTGGGACAATGGCGTCACGCATTACGATGTGGCCTCCATTGGTGAAGTGAGGCTTTTGCGCGGCTTGCTTCCCGATGCGACCCTGTGTTTCATGCACCCGGTCAAAACCGCACGCGCTATTCATGAATCCTATTTCGAACATGGCGTAAAGACCTACAGCCTCGATACGCTGGAAGAGCTGGCGAAGATCACAAAGGCGACGACCGACGAAGCGGGCAATCCTGCCAAGGACTTGAACCTGCTGGTGCGCATGCGTGTGTCATCAGAACACTCAGAATTGTCGCTTGCCGCCAAATTCGGTGCCGATCTGACCGATGCTGCGCCGCTTTTGCAGGCCACCCGTCAGCATTGTGACGCGCTTGGCGTGTGCTTCCACGTGGGCAGCCAGGCGATGACGCCTTTTGCCTATGTGCAGGCGTTGGAGCGTGTGCGTGCCGCGATTGCCGAAGCTGCAGTTACCGTTGATATCGTAGATGTCGGCGGCGGTTTCCCCAGTGTTTATCCGGGGCTGGAGCCGCCTCCGCTGGAGGATTACTTCGCGCTGATCCATCGCCATTTCGAAGCCCTGCCGATTTCCTATTCGGCAGAACTTTGGGCAGAGCCTGGCAGGGCGCTTTGTGCCGAATATTCCTCTATCGTGGTGCGCGTCGAAAAACGCCGCGATAATGAATTGTATATCAATGATGGCGCTTATGGCGCGCTGTTTGATGCCGCCCATGTCGAGTGGCGGTTTCCGGTGTGTGCGCTGGAAGATGATTTGATCAAGCCGCTTGATGATTTCGCTTTTTACGGCCCCACTTGTGACGATGCAGATTACATGCAGGGCCCATTCCAATTGCCCGAGGATATCCAGGCTGATGATTATATCGAGATCGGCATGCTGGGCGCATATGGCGCGGCAATGAAAACCGGCTTCAACGGCTTTGGCGCCACTGAGGGTGCGATTGTCACCGATGAACCGATGGCCAGCCTCTATCGTGGTGACCGAATAGATCCGCGTGCAAGCGACAATGTGGTAAGCCTGCGATAAATTAGCTTCTGAAAGATGGGGTCAGATTGGCGGGCAGCTTCGCTTTTAGCTTCGCTGCACAGTCACTTGCAGAAATTGCGGCGTACCTGCGGGCTTGTCGGGGTCACCGGGAGAGAGCGGGTAATTTCCAGGTGGTAGCGCGGCCAGCGGCATTCCCGCTGCGGCAAGCGCATATGGTGAAATGCGATGTCGAGTGACCAGACCGCCTGCGCCGTCGCTGGCTAGCGGGATCTCGAACTCGACGCCGATCACCGCATCCTTGCTGCGGCGCACAGTGCATACGACCAGTTGTCCGCCACCCAGATCAAGCACAATGCCGGTTCCGGCAGGCACCCCCATAAGACCTTCGATCCGCGCGCCGGTTTGCGATAGATCGCGCATAACCGCATCATAGCGGTGATTTTCATGAATTACGCCGATGCGACGGAATACCGATCGGCGTTCGGGGCGATAGGTGTCTGGGCCAGCAGGTTCGATACGATAACCGCCATTGGCGATATCAGCGAGGATATCGGCTTGCGGGCGGGCCTTGGAGAATATCCAGCCCTGAATATATTTCGCGCCCTTGTCACATACCAGCCTATACTGGTCGAAGGCTTCCACGCCTTCGACGGTGACTTCCATCCCCAAAGCATCAGAAAGGCCGATGATGGCAGTGATGATCTTGGCGCTGTTCTCATCCTTCTGGGTGCAGCTATCGACGAAACTCTTATCCACCTTGATCTTGTCGAAGGGCGCATTTCGCAAATAGCTGAGAGAGGAATAGCCGGTACCGAAATCGTCGAGGGCAAGTCTGACGCCGAGCGATTTTAGGGTCTTGAACGTAGCGGACGTGATCTCACTATCACCCATAAAAACAGTTTCGGTGAGCTCCAGCTCAAGCCGATCGGGCGCGATCCCGGTTTCCGCCAGTACCTGCGTGACCACGGCGGGAAAGCCCTTATTGGTGAACTGGCGGGCTGATACATTGACGGCGACCCGCACGCTCTCAGGCCATTTCAGCGCATCTTCGCATGCGCGGCGCAAGGCCCATTGGCCGAGTTGATTGATGAGATCAGTGCTTTCGGCCACCGGAATAAACACGGCGGGGCTTACGGAGCCGCGCTCCGGGTGATCCCATCGCATGAGCGCTTCGAAGCCGACGATGGCATGATCCTTTGTGCGTACAACAGGCTGGTAATGCAGTTCCAACTGCTCGGTCACCAATGCCTTGCGCAAATCGTCCAGCAGCAGGTCGCGTTCTTCTTCCACATCCATGAGATCGACAGAATAAAACCGATAGGTGCCGCGTCCGCTGTTCTTGGCTGCATAGAGCGCAAGGTCCGCTGCGTGGATGACCTCCTCTGCTTCGATACCGTCATAGGGCGCGACTGAAATGCCGACAGACGCGCCGATAATAGCGCGCTTTCCTTCTATCTGATAGGGCGAGGAGAGCATCTGGATAACCTTGTCAGCAAGATCACCCAAAATGCCGCGATCATCCAGATCGGGCAGCATGACCTGAAATTCATCACCGCCCAGCCGGCCGATTTCACCCTTCTCCCCAAGGATCGCGACAAGCCGTTCGGAGACCTGACGCAGCATTTCATCGCCGGCCTGATGGCCCATCGTGTCATTCACCTGCTTGAACTTGTCGAGGTCCAGCATCATCAGCGCGCATGAACGCTTGGACGATTTGTAGGCTGAAAGTGTATTTTCCAATTTGCGCGTTATGCGGTGGCGGTTCGCAAGGCCCGTCAGCGAATCATATTCAGCGAGGTGCGAATCCTCGCGCTGGCGATGGTAGGCCTCGGTCACATCCTTTGCGCTTCCGCGATAGCCGAGGAATTTCCCGTCCGCGGAGAACTTGGGATGACCTGAAAGCGACCACCAGCGTTCCCTTTTCATGGAAAAGGTGGCTTCCTTGATGTGCCGGACGGGCAAATCAGTGATTTTGTTGCGAGCCTTTAGCTGGAAGCTCAGCGGTCGGTCAGAGCGGTCCGAGTTGAGCTTGTCAATTTCAAACAGGTCGGGCAGTTGCTCGTCTAGCAATTGGTCGATGCCATTTTCCAGATGATCGCCGGCGCTGGGAGAGAAGTAGATAAGCCGGTCTTCATCGTCTGTTGCCCAGATCCACGAAATGCCGGTCCGCTCGTAATCGTCAAGCACCTGCAGTCGTCGAGTGGTATCATCAGTCGGAATTACACGTGTTTCGGTGCGCACCGCCTCACCGCCGCCAAATCCCTTCAGAAGACCTCTCACTGCCATTTATCGCCTGCATTTGATCCATCGCCGGGGAATTCCGGGGTCTGGTTAAATGCCTTGCCATAAATGTGGTTACCAACTGCTTAAGGTTTTCATCCGCCGCTGCGGACGAAACGTGCCGAATGGTCAGGCAGCCTGCCGCAATTCAAGCTCGAGCCTGTCCCAGATCTCGACAAGAGCGGTGGTCAGGCTGGCCATCATTGCATCAGTATGCGCTGGGCCGGGGGTAAAGCGAAGCCGTTCCGTCCCGCGTGGGACCGTAGGATAATTGATCGGCTGAACATACACGCCGTATTCTGCCAGCAATATATCGCTGATTTTCTTTGCGCGGACAGGATCGCCCACCATCAACGGTACGATATGCGTTGAGGAATCCATCACCGGCAATCCAGCTTCGCGGAAGTGGGATTTAAGCGCCTGTGCATTCATCTGCTGGGCTTCACGTTCTTCACTCGATTGTTTGAGATGGCGAACCGAGGCGAGCACACCTGCTACCAATACGGGGCTGAGTGAGGTGGTGAAAATGAAACCCGGAGCATAGGAACGGATACAGTCGATCACCTTGCGACTGGACGCAACATATCCGCCCATAACGCCAAATGCCTTGCCCAGCGTGCCTTCTATCAAGTCAATACGGTCTGCCGCATTGTCACGTTCCGAAATGCCGCCGCCATGATCGCCATACATGCCGACAGCGTGCACTTCATCGATATATGTGAGCGCGTTGTATTTATCCGCCAGATCGCAGATCGCATGGATCGGCGCGACATCGCCATCCATCGAATAAACGCTTTCAAAAGCGATCAGCTTGGGCGTTTCGGGATCTTCGGCGGCAAGCAAATCTTCAAGATGCGCGACATCATTATGACGAAAAACCCGCTTTTCGCAGCCTGAATTGCGAATACCCGCGATCATGCTGGCGTGGTTCAATTCGTCAGAGAAAATGATGCAGCCCGGCAGCAGCTTGGCCAGGGTCGACAGCGTGGCATCGTTGGAAACATATCCGCTGGTGAACACCAGTGCAGCTTCCTTGCCGTGCAGATCGGCCAGCTCATTCTCAAGCTGGATATGATAATGCGTGTTGCCGCCAATATTGCGAGTGCCGCCTGAACCTGCACCCACATCGTGCAAGGCTTCTTCCATCGCGGCAACGACCTTGGGATGCTGGCCCATCGCGAGGTAATCATTCGAACACCACACGGTAATCGGCTTGGGGCCGTTATGTCCGGCAAAACAGCGCGCATTCGGGAATGCGCCCTTGTTGCGCAGGATATCGATAAAGACGCGATAGCGCCCTTCGGAATGCAAGCGGTCAATCGCCTGGTCAAATATTTGGTCGTAATTCAAGACAATCGTCCGTGCTACGCCGCGCCCAAAGCTCAACGGCATTCCTTGCCGGCGCATTTAGTCAATTTAACTGCCGGATTGAAGGGCGAAGTTTGCGATCCGTTCGCATTAAGCGAATAGCTCCATAAAACTCTTAAAATTGCGCGACATTCTCAAGACCATATTGCGCCAGCGTATTGACCAGCGCCGAGTCGATTTCACCGGTCGCAATGGCGCGATCCGGACCGTTGCGCTGGAATTGCTGACCCAGCGTCAAAGAAGCAATTCGACGGGCAATCCCCTCGGCCCCGTGAATGAAGGTGACCTCTGGCCCTATGGCGGCGCGCAGTTCTTCCTCCACCAGTGGGAAATGGGTGCAGGCGAGGACTACCGTATCGATATTTTCACCATCAGGCTGTCTGCGCAATCCGGCAATAGCATCGGCAAAGACGGCATCATCGGGACGTCCGCCGCGCAATTTGGTCTCCGCTGCGCCGACGAGGCCGGGGGCCGCGTAACGGATCAGGCGGTTGTCCGCCGCAAAACGCGCTTCGAGATCATCTACATAGGCCTGCCGAATGGTTGCTGCTGTTCCGAGCAGACCGATCGTGCCCGTTTGCGTGACAGCCGCGGCAGGCTTGATCGCGGGCACAGTCCCGACGATTGGCACATGCAGCACATTGCGCACCATCCCAAGCGCGATCGTAGAGGCGGTGTTGCAGGCAATGCAGATCAAGCGCGGGCCAAAGCGTTCACTCATCCGGCCCAACAGACCGGCAACGCGCGCAGCAATCTCTGCTTCGGTTTTCTCTCCATAGGGGAGGCCCGCAATATCGGCAGCGTAGATTATCGGCGCATCGGGAAGTTCGCGGCGCAATTCAGCCAGCACGCTCAATCCGCCAAGGCCGGAATCGAACAGCAGGATCGGCGAATCTGGTGCAGGCTCCAACGCAAACTCCGTTCAGTGCGAGCGCGGCACGGACCTGCTCTTTGATTGCGCCAGCCACCTGCCGGAAAAAGAGCCCTTCGACAAGCACATGGCGAGCGGATAAGACAGCTGTATGGAATCAGTGATCGCCTTCATCATCGGCTATTTTTGTGGCTCGATCCCCTTTGGTCTCGTGCTGGCAAAGGCGGCAGGAAAGGGCGACATACGGTCCATCGGGTCGGGCAATATCGGCGCGACCAATGTGTTGCGCACCGGTAGCAAAGGGCTGGCAGCGGGCACGCTTCTGCTCGATCTGGTCAAGGGTTTTATTCCCGTCGTACTGGCGACCTATTTGGCCAATGGGCAGCAGAGTCTGCATGAGGCAGCATGGGGCCCCGTTCCACTCGCTGCGGCTGGTGCAGTGCTGGGCCATTGCTTTCCCATCTGGCTGGGCTTCAAGGGCGGCAAGGGCGTTGCCACAAATGCCGGTGTCGCCTTCGGTCTCGCCTGGGAAGTCGGCGCGGCATATGCGCTGGTGTGGATTGCGGTGCTGGTCATTGTGCGCATCAGTTCTGTTGCGGGGATGAGCGCGGTTGTCGCCGCAACTGTCGCGGCGGCGTTACTGGGACTTGATCAATTTGTGCCTGTTCTGATCTTCATCGCTTTACTCATTATCTGGCTCCATCGTGCCAATGTTTCTCGACTGTTGAAGGGTGAAGAACCCCGGGTCGGCAAGGCCAGTTGACGGTGAAAAACGCGCCTTCGCAGGACGAGGCATTTGCCCGTATCCGCCTGCTGCGGTCGGCCAATATCGGCCCAGTCAGCTATGCTCATCTCCTGTGCAGATTTGGCACTGCGCAACAGGCGCTGGAAGCATTGCCCGATCTGGCCCTTCGTGGGGCAAAACGCGGTTATACTGCGGCACGGCGCGACAGGGTGGAGCGTGAGATCACTGCCGCGCGCAAGGCTGGCGCGCGCTATGTTTTTCACGACATGCCCGATTACCCGGCACTGCTGTCCGAACTGGAAAGCGCGCCCCCGATCCTGACCGTTCGTGGAGATCTTTCGCTGGCTGCTCGTCCGTGCGTGGCGATGGTTGGTGCGCGCAATTCCTCTGCCGCCGCAGTCAAGCTCGCGCGCGATTTCGGCCGCGCGCTGGCAGAGGGCGGGCTTACCGTCGTTTCCGGTCTTGCTCGCGGAATTGACGGTGCGTGCCATGAAGGCGCCCTGGCGCATTCTTCTGCCGCCACGATCGGAGTAATCGCCAGCGGGATCGATATTTCCTATCCCGCGCAGCACTGCAAATTGCAGGAACAGATCGCCACAGAGGCGCTGCTGATCGCCGAGGAAGCACCGGGCACAGAACCGCGCGGACAACACTTTCCCAAGCGTAACCGCATCATCGCAGGGCTCTCGCTGGGCACGCTGGTTGTGGAAGCTGCGCCAAAATCCGGTTCACTCATCACCGCACGGCTGGCGGGCGAGGCTGGGCGCGAGGTAATGGCGATACCGGGTAGCCCGCTTGAAGCACGAAGCCATGGTTGTAACCATTTGATCCGTGAAGGCGCGGTCCTGGTGCAGGATCCCGAAGACGTCATCGAACTGCTATCGGGTTTCGATGGCATCCCGCGTTCCAGTTTCAAAGAGCCCGTGGCCCCGGCAGAATTCCTCAATTTGGAAGAGGGCGCTGAAGATTCAGCTGACATTTCCGATCTGCTGACGAATGCGCCGGTGTCTGTGGATGAATTGATCCGCCAGTCAGGCGCGCGGCCCGGTGCAGTGCAGACAGTCTTGCTGGAACTGGAAATCGCGGGCAGGCTTGAACGGCATGCAGGGGGCAGGGTGAGCCTGTCAGGGCAATAGGGGTATTGCGTCATGGACGAAAAAGTTCGGACGGATGTCGGTGGGACGCCAGTTGAAGCTGTGCCGTCAGCAGACCTGTTTGCCCAAAGAGTATTCCTGATTGCAGGTGCCTACGGTTTTGTTGCTGTGCCGATCATCTACTTCACCGATGCGCCAGATCCGCATCGCCTGATGTATTTTGCTTTCGCCGGAATTGCGCTGGTATTCCAGGGCGTATTTATCGTGATCTCACGCAATCCAGGTCGCTACGCTCCGCTCATGCCGCTGTGCATATTCGAGAAGCTCAGTTTTGGCGTTCCCGCGGTGGCGTTCTGGTCTCGTGGGCAAGCGGAAATGAATCTCGGGCTGGGTGGCATTGTCGATTTGGTGTTCGCGGCGCTCTTTTTCATCGCTCGGCGAAGAATGACGAAGTTGGCTTGACGAATCCCCGCAAGGCCCCACTCTCGCGCGTACGTACACGTGTAGGGATACTCACAGAACATCATGAATCTAGTTATCGTTGAATCGCCTGCTAAGGCGAAGACTATCGAGAAATATCTGGGCAAGGACTTCAAGGTACTCGCTTCCTACGGCCACGTCCGCGACCTGCCGCCAAAAGACGGCAGTGTGCGTCCGGACGAAGGCTTTGCCATGGATTGGGAAGTCTATTCGGACAAACGTAACCGTGAACAGGTGAAGGCCATCGCGGATGCTGCCAAGAAGGCAGACCGCCTGATTCTCGCGACCGACCCTGACCGCGAAGGTGAGGCGATCAGCTGGCACGTCATGGACCTGCTGAAAAAGCGCAAGGCGCTGCCCGATGAAGTTGAGCGAGTGACCTTCAACGCCATCACCAGACAGGCAGTGACCGAGGCGATGAAGGCGCCACGCCAGCTCGATACGGATTTGATCGACGCCTATCTTGGCCGCCGCGCGCTCGATTACCTATTCGGATTTACGCTTTCCCCGGTGTTGTGGCGCAAGCTGCCTGGAGCCAAATCTGCCGGCCGTGTGCAATCCGTCGCGCTGCGCCTTGTCTGTGAGCGAGAGCGTGAGATCGAGGTTTTCCAGCCGGTCGAATACTGGTCCGTTACGGCAAAGATGGAACATGATGGGACCGCGTTCGACGCCCGTCTGGTGCGTTTTGACGGCGAAAAGCTGGATCGTCTTTCCATTGGCAACAAGGGCACTGCAGATGCAGCCAAGGCTGCGGTGGAGCAGGGCCGTTTCACTGTTGAAGATGTCGAGACCAAACCGCTCAAGCGCAGCCCGGCACCGCCTTTCACAACATCCACTCTGCAGCAGGAGGCCTCGCGCAAGCTGGGTTATTCCGCCAGCCACACGATGCGTTGTGCGCAAAGCCTCTACGAAGCAGGCTCCATCACTTACATGCGTACTGATGGGGTGGGCATGGACATGGGCGCAATCATGGCGTGCCGCGATGCCATCGCCACGCGCTATGATAGCAATTACAAGCCCGAAAAGCCCCGCTTTTATAAGACGAAGGCAAAGAATGCGCAGGAAGCGCATGAAGCTATCCGACCGACGGATTTTGCGAAGGATCGCGCGGGATCGGGGGATGAGGCCAAGCTTTATGACCTCATCTTCAAGCGCGCGATGGCAAGCCAGATGGCAACCGCGCAGCTTGAGCGCACTATCGTCACGATGCGCGACCCAACTGCAAAGCACGAGCTACGCGCCACCGGACAGGTGGTGAAATTCCCCGGCTTCCTCGCAGTCTATTCTGAAAGTTTTGATGAAAAATCAGACGATGATGATGATAATCTGCTGCCGGTAATGCGCAAGGGTGATGCGCCCGCCAAGAAGGCTGTCGATGCAGTGCAGCACTTCACCCAGCCACCGCCACGCTTTTCCGAAGCAAGTCTTGTCAAACGGCTGGAGGAATTGGGTATCGGGCGACCGTCAACCTATGCATCCACCATCCAGACCCTGCGTGACCGCGATTACGTGCGGATGGAGAAAAACCGCTTCTTCGCAGAGGATTCAGGTCGGCTTCTGACTGCGTTTCTGGAGCGGTTTTTTTCCCGCTATGTCGCCTATGATTTCACCGCCGAAATGGAGGATGAACTGGATGAGGTGAGCGGCGGGCGTGCCGAGTACAAAACCTTGCTTGAAAACTTCTGGCGAGATTTCAAACCCAAAAGTGACGAGGTGATGGAACGGCAGCCTTCGGAAGTAACCGAAGTGCTCGACGAATTTCTCGCCGATTTCCTGTTTCCGCCACGTGAAGATGGCAATCCGGCGCGCTTCTGCCCGCTTTGTGCAGAGCAGGGGCGTGAGGGTGGTGAACTGCACTTGCGCGGTGGCCGCTATGGCGCCTTCATTGGCTGTGTGAACTACCCTGAATGCAATTTCCGCCGCAAATTCGGCCAGCCAGGTGATGGCGATGGCTCTGAAGACAGTGTGATGGGCGAAGACCCTGACAGTGGCTTGCCAATTGAGCGCAAGACAGGCCGTTTCGGGCCCTATGTGCAGATGGGAGAAGGCAAGGAGGCAAAGCGTGCGTCCATCCCCAAGGATCTAGACGACTTCGATCTGGATTGGGCGATAAAATTGCTCGCCCTTCCGCGCATCGTCGGGCAGCATCCTGAAACCGGCAAGGATATTGAAGCTGCTATTGGTCGATACGGTCCTTATCTGCGGCATGACGGCAAATATGCCAAGCTGACCTCCACCCGCGACGTGTTCGATACTGGCATGAATGCAGCGGTTACACTGCTGGCTGAAGCAGCCAATCGTAAGGGCGGGGGGCGCGCAAAGGCAGAACCGATCAAGGCATTTGGCGCGCATCCCGATAGCGGCGGAGAAATGAAGGTGATGCCGGGCCGCTATGGCCCCTATGTCACCGATGGCACAACCAATGCGACGATCCCCAAGGACATGAAGCCCGAGGATCTGACCGAAGAACAAGCCATCACCATGATCACTGAAAAAGCGGCCAAGGGGCCAGCCAAGAAGAAGGGCCGTAAGAAAGCGCCGGCGAAGAAGAAAGCACCCGCCAAGAAGGCTACAGCGAAGAAGACTGCCGCCAAGAAACCTGCGGCAAAGAAGAAAGCGGCAGAAGGCTGATGGGCAAAGACAATTTTGAACGCCACAAGCAACCCTGGAACGGAGAGGAAGCGGGCAAGCTGAAGCTGCTCGCTTCCAAGGGTCAGGGCCTTAAACAGATTGCCAAGGCGTTGAACCGTAGCGAGGAATCAACCAGGGACTTCGCCAAGAAAAACAAGATTGCTATCGCCAAGAAACGATAGGCTTGCGGTGCTGGAGAGTGAGTTTTATCCCACCCAGTCGAGCCCGATCTCTTCGTAAATCTCGCGGCTTTCCGCCCATCTCTCATCGACTTTGACATGCAGGAAAAGGTGGACTTTTGCGCCAAGAATTTCGGCCAGTTCCGCACGAGCGGCCTCACCAATGGCCTTGATGCGCGCACCCTGTTTGCCTAGTACGATTGGCTTCTGGCTTGAACGGGCGATCACGATCTGCTGGCGCACCTCAACGCTGCCATCGGGCCGCACAGAGTAGCTTTCAGGGCGCACTGCCGCGTCATAGGGCAATTCTTCATGCAATTGCTGGTACAGCTGTTCGCGCGTGACCTCGGTCGCCAGCAGGCGCTCTGACGCATCGGACACCTGATCTTCGGGATAATGCCACGGGCCTTCGGGCATCATTCCTGCCAAGCGCTCTTTCAATTCGGGTACGCCATCGCCGGTAAAAGCGGAAATGAAGAAGATTTCCTCGAACTGGACGAGTTCGCCCAATTCTTGCGCAAGTGCGAGCAGGGGCTCTTTCTTCGATATGTCGACCTTGTTCAGCACCAGAAAGATGCGCTCCGGGCGATCCTTCAGACGTTCCAGCAGCGGCATCAATTCGTGCCGCCGCTGCTTCACCGGATCAACCAGCAGCAGCACGGCATCAGCAGCCTGCGTGCCTTCCCACGCCGCGCTTACCATTGCCCGGTCAAGCCGGCGACGAGGTTCAAAAATCCCGGGTGTATCCACAAGGATCATTTGCGTTGCATCATGGAGTGCAATGCCCAGCAATTTCGCACGCGTGGTTTGCGCCTTGGCTGAGGTGATAGCCACCTTTTGACCAACAAGCTGATTGACCAGTGTCGATTTGCCCGCATTGGGCGCGCCGATCACTGCAGCCACACCGCATTTCTGGCTGGCCGTGTCAGTCATCCGAATTTCTCCATGAATAGCTTTGCTGCTCCGGTTTCGGCTTCCTGCTTGCCATTGGCCGTCGCCTCGACATGGCCGACATTGTTGACAGCAACGCGGACCGTGTAGCGTCGGGCATGGTCCGGCCCCTCAGTCGCGGTGACTACATATTCCGGAGGGCGGTGGCGATTGCCCGCGGCCCATTCCTGCAAGGCACTTTTAGGATGTTTGGATTGGCCCACCGCACCGCGAAGCGCATCATGCCACAATGCATGGATCAGTGCCTGTGCGGCATCGAACCCTGCATCGATGAAGTTTGCTCCAAGCAGCGATTCCATGATGTCGCCCAGCACGTTGTCACTGTCTTGCGCGCCGTCCTCGCGGGCCTGTTTGCCCATGCGAACATGGTTCGCGATACCGATTTCGCGCGCGCGGGCGGCGCAGGAGGTCTTTGAAACGAGCGCGTTGAGGCGCTGCGCCATCTTTCCTTCGACGCTGTTATCGTGCGCGAACAGCCAATGTGCGATGGTAAGGCCAAGCACCCGGTCACCAAGGAATTCCAGCCGCTGATAATCGCGCATCTCACCCGTGCTGCCATGTGTCAGCGCCTCCAACCACATCGCTTCGTCCCTGACTGCAAAGCCGCTCGCCTTCAGCCACGCCCTCGTTTGCGATTCCAGCCCGCTCATATGCCGCGAAACATCCTGCTCCATCGCGCTGCGGTGAACCAGGTCCAAGGCTTGAGCCATTCGGCAGTGCCATCGGTGGACCAATACATGAAGCTTGCCTCGGCAACGAGATTATTCTGCGGGACCAGGCCGATACCGCGACCCGGCTCTGCAGGAAAACGGCTGTCGAGCGAATTGTCGCGATTGTCGCCCATCAGGAAAAGCCTGTCTTCGGGCACGGTCACGGGCGGGGTATTATCCTGAAAGTTCTCACCGAGATCGATGATGTTGTAAGATACACCCTCGGGCAAGGTTTCGCGATATTGCGGGTATTGGCAGATGGCACTGCCGTCCTCTGAACGCACTTCAAACTGGGCATAGCGACACCCACGATCCCCATGCACGGGGATGACGAAATCCTCGATCTGTTCCAAGCTCACAGCCTCTCCGTCGATATGCACTATACCGTCAATCATCTGGACGGTATCACCCGGCAGCCCGATCACGCGCTTGATGTAATCGGTTTCGTCAATTGGATGCTTGAAGATCACGATATCACCACGGTCAGGCTGGCGTGCCAGAACGCGCCCGTTACCAAAATCCACATTGAACGGTAACGAATAGCGCGAATAGCCATAGGACCATTTTTGCGAGAACAGATAATCACCCACCAGCAGGCGTGGCATCATGCTTTCAGAAGGAATGTTGAAGCTGGTGAAAATAAAGGTCCGGAAGATCAGCACCACGATCACCAGTTTCAGAAGAAAGATGGTGTAGCTTTTCCAATCTTCCTTTTCCTCAGCTTCGGTAGCCTTGGAAGCAAGAGGGCTGCCTGCATGGCCGGCAGGTTCCTCGATCTCTCTGATATGTGCATTGTCCATCGCGCGAAGTCATGTTGTGCAAGGGCGCGCGCGTCAAGGTGTTCACGTGCGAAAATGCGGGCTTGCAATCATTGTCACAAGGATTAGCCCAAGCGGCCAAACACCGAAAAGAGGATAAGTGATTGACCCTGACACGCGAAGAGGCCTGGAAGAAGGTCGCGCTGCATCCCGATCCCACGCTGACAGAGCTCTTTGCCGAGGATATGGAGCGAGTGGACAAGCTTGCCACGAGGCTGGAATTGCGCCTGGATGATGCTCCCGCGGGGATACTGTTTGATTGGTCCAAGACCCATTTGACCGACGATCTGCTCACGGATTTCGAAAAATTGGCGCAGGCGGCGAAGTTCGATGAAATGCGCGACGCGCTGTTTGCCGGAGAGGTGGTCAACCCGACAGAAGGCCGCGCCGCCGAACACTCCGCCTTGCGCGGAGTCGGCAAGGACAGCAGCGTTGAAGAGGCAGAAGCGTTGCGTGAGCGCATGCGCCTTCTCACCAACGCTATGCACGAAGGCGCATTTGGTGAAATTCGGCACCTGATCCATGTGGGCATAGGCGGCAGCGCGCTCGGCCCAGCGTTGGCGGTGGACGCACTGGCGCGCGATTTACCGCTGGTGGATGTGCATGTCGTTTCCAACATCGATGGCGTGGCATTGGAAGAAGCGTTCGAAGCCTGCGATCCAGCCACCACATTCATCGCGGTGGCGTCCAAAACGTTCACCACCACCGAAACCATGGTCAATGCGCAAAGCGCGCTGAAATGGCTGGTCGATAATGGCGTTTCGGACGCCACGGGTCGCGTTATCGCGCTAACCGCTGCGCCTGAGAAGGCGGTGGAGTGGGGCATCGATGAAACGCGTATATTGCCCTTTGCCGAAAGCGTAGGCGGGCGATATTCGCTTTGGTCGTCCATTGGTTTTCCTATCGCAATTGCGGTGGGATGGGACGACTTTCAGGCCATGCTTGATGGCGCAGCGGCAGTGGATAGACATTTTCGAGACAATAGCGGCCGCGAAAACCTGCCCCTGCGCGCAGCCTTTGCTGACCTATATTATTCACGCCTTCGAGGATCGCAGACCCGAGCCGTTTTCGCCTATGACGAGCGGTTGCGGCTCATGCCCGACTATCTCCAGCAGTTGGAAATGGAATCGAATGGCAAAAGCGTGACAGTGGACGGCAGCCCTTCCGGCCCGACAGCGCCGATCACCTGGGGCGGGGTCGGCACTGATGCACAGCACGCCGTCTTCCAGTTATTACATCAGGGCACGCATCTGGTCCCGGTGGATTTCATTGCCAGCATAGAGGCGGGTGACACACTGGATAGCGCGCATCACACGATCCTGCTGATGAACTGCTTTGCGCAAGGGGCCGCGCTGATGGCGGGCAAGACGAGCGATGATCCGCACCGTAGCTACCCCGGCGATCGGCCTTCTGCCACAATCCTTGTCGATGATCTCGATGCTGCGACCTTCGGAGCGCTGGTTGCCTTTTACGAACATCGGACCTTTGCCAATGCTGTCCTGCTGGACATCAATCCGTTCGACCAGTTCGGAGTGGAGCTTGGCAAGGAAATCGCTAAAAAGATAGAGAAGGGCGGGGAGCGATTTGATGCGAGCACGGAGGCATTGTTGAAAGCTGCCGGCGTGGGGTAATCGTCTATTGATTAAGGGCCGGAGCGACAATGCTGAAAATGTGCTCACGCTTTAGCTTGAGGAATTGGCCTTAAGAACACCGCACGCTCTACGTCTGTGTCACTCAGTGGGCCAAATAATGGGAACAGACACTTTCCACATGAGGTTTGAGCCGTTCTTTTGAGCTTCAGATTCAGGGGCGCAGCGTCTAGATAAGCGCCTGCAGATCTCCATTTTGCTAATGCCCTGTGAGCCAAATCCATAGAACCGCAGGCGAATTTCCTTGCGTTTCATGCTGCGATGCACCACATGGCGTCCATCGAAGCGCGCGCCAGCGTGAAGTGATCGGCCAGACAAAAAGGCCCGTCCCGGCAGCCCTTCGGCCCTTTTCCCTGAGACTTCCCTTTTCACGCGGGTCGTTTTGACACCCGCGCCGCGCCCGGACTCCGTCTTGGATGTCCGTTGAGCGCGCCGCATATTATGCGAGTTTAAGAACTACAAATGACTATTCAATTCAAAGACCTCGAGCTGTCGCAGCCCGTTCTTCAGGCGCTTGACATGAAGGGCTATAATGAGCCGACGCCCATCCAGGCGCAGGCCATTCCGGCTGTACTCCAAGGTCGAGACCTTCTGGGTATCGCGCAGACCGGCACCGGAAAAACAGCCGCTTTCATGCTTCCCAGCATCGATAATTTGCGTAAGGCCGACAATCAGATCCCGTTCAAATCCTGCCGTATGCTGGTGCTTGCACCAACGCGTGAGCTGGCTGGACAGATTGCCGAATCCGCAAAGGATTATGGTGCGCTGGCGGGCCTCAAGGTTCATTCCATCGTGGGCGGCACGTCTGTCGGCAAGGATCGTAACAAGCTGCACCGCGGGACCGACATTCTTGTGGCTACGCCGGGCCGCCTGCTCGATCTGATCGACCAGAAGGCATTCAACCTTTCCGGCGTTGAAATATTGGTGCTGGACGAGGCGGATCAGATGCTCGACCTCGGCTTCATCCATGCTCTGCGCCGTATCAGCGAGCTTGTGCCCGCAGAACGCCAGACGCTGTTTTTCAGCGCCACCATGCCCAAGCAGATCAAGGAACTGGTCGGCAAATATTGCAACAATCCGGCCACTGTATCGGTAACGCCCGCTGCCACAACGGCAGAGCGGATCGACCAGTATCTGTTCATGGTCCAGCAGGATGAAAAGCAGGCGCTGCTCGAACTGATCCTGTCCGGCCGCCATGAAGTGCCTGGCAAGTTTGAACGCGTGTTGATTTTTACACGTACCAAACACGGTGCAGACAGGCTGGTAAAGAAACTGGCGCAGGCCAATATCGGTGCCAATGCCATTCACGGCAACAAGAGCCAACCGCAGCGTGTGCGCGCCCTGGATGAATTCAAGCGGGCAAAGACGCCTGTTCTGATCGCTACCGATGTGGCCGCGCGCGGGATCGATATCCCCGGGGTCAGCCACGTGATCAATTATGAATTGCCCAATGTGCCGGAACAATATGTCCATCGCATTGGCCGCACCGCGCGTGCAGGCGCGGACGGTATCGCAATTGCGTTTTGTGCCGAGGACGAACGGGCATATCTGAAGGACATCCGCAAGGTGACCGACGCCAATTTCGATCGTCTGCCACTGCCGGAAAACTTCCGCGCCGTTGTGGAAGGTGTCGGGCCGACAAAGCCTGCTCCCAAGCAGCAACAACAGCGCGTGAAGCCCAAGCCCCGCGCCGGTTCTGGTGGTCACTCGCGCCATGCTGATCGCAAGGGGCGCCCGCAAGGTGACCGCGGTGGCCAGGGCGGCCAGAGCGGGGGCCAGGGCCGACGTTCTGGTGGTCAGCGCCAGCGTGGCGGTAATCGTGGCCGCTCACAGGCCTGATTGCTGGGTCAATCCTAGCCAAATATTAAGCATCGCGCCCCTACGTTCCTGCACATGTTGCACGAACAGGGGCGCGATCGCCGATGATCAGGACCAAGACCACGCTTGTCGTCGGGGCGGGCGCTTCATGCGAACTGCAATTCCCTGACGGGAAGGATCTGCTGGCGCGCATTGCCGCAGGTTTCGATTCTCAGCGGCTGGGCGGCGGTCTGGAAAGTCCTGATATTGTTGCCATGGCCGCGCATATTGAAGCCATCGCGAAACAGGCGCGGGTGAAGAAGCAATTGCTGCAGGAGGCCGGACAAATAATCCGCTCAGCCTCGCGCATTTCCAGCTCTATCGATGCGATTCTTGAACAACATGGCGATAATCCGCTGGTGCTGGCGGTCGGCAAGCTTGCCATCGCGCATTACACGCTGGACGCGGAGGCGAAATGTCCGATGGGGCCAGAGCCGCGCGATCCGGGCGATTTGCCGGTGCGTGGAACGGAAAACTGGCTGTTCCAGCTATCGCACGCCATCGTGAATGGTGTGCCACGGGCCAAGGCGGACCAGTGTTTCGACAATCTCTCCATCATTAATTTCAATTATGATCGCACGGTTGAACATTATCTTCCGTGGGCGCTGCACATGGCTTTCGGCATGAGCTTGACAGAGGCGCGCGCCTTGGTGGCAGAGAAACTGCGCATCATCCACGCTTATGGCACACCCGGCAGGCTCGATTGGCAGACCGGTGACAGGGCCGTGGCTGCTTGGGGCGAAACCTCTCCTGATGATCTTGCTGCCGTGGTAGAGCAGATACGTACCGCATCAGAACGCGGTGCAGAACGGGGTTTCAAGCGGCAATTGCTTGGGGAAGTTGTCCACGGGAAGCGGCTTGTGTTTCTTGGCTTTGGTTTTGAACCGATGAATTGCGCCATGCTGTTTGATGCGCCCTTCGAACAGAATGCCGATGTCCTCATCACTATGCACGGCGCCAGCGAGACAGAGCGGTCGGCCGTCCTGCGCCTGCTAAAGCGGCAGGCAGGCATCAAGGATGAAAGCACGGTGATGATCGAAAATCTGCGCGCGTGGCAATTGATGCGCGATTATGCGCCCTTCCTTGAAAGCTGATCCGGCACGATTGTAACCTTTGGCGGTTGTTCTGCGTATGGTGATTGACCATAGCGCACACGGAAATACGCAAGGGAGCCAGCATGTCCGATTATGATTTCGACCTTTTCACCATCGGTGCGGGATCGGGCGGCGTACGCGCCAGCCGCGTTGCCGCTACGCATGGCGCGAAGGTTGCCATTGCTGAAGAACACCGCATCGGCGGCACCTGCGTCATCCGAGGCTGCGTGCCCAAGAAAATGCTCGTCTACGGAGCCCACTTCGCAGAAGATCTGGAGGACTGCCAGCGTTTCGGATGGAAGATTGATGGCAAGAGCTTTGACTGGACCATATTGCGCGACAACGTGCTGGCCGATGTAGATCGATTGGAAGGCGCCTATACAGAGACGCTGGAAAACCACGATGTCACCATCTTCCATGAGCGTGCCGAAATTGCTGGTCCGCACACGATCGCCCTTGCCAGCGGCAAGTCGGTGACGGCTAGACATATCCTCATCGCCACAGGTGCGCGGCCATTTATGCCTGAATGCCAGGGCGCCGAACATGCGATCAGTTCAAATGAGGCCTTTCATCTCGATAAGCTGCCCAAGCGAATGCTTATCGCTGGCGGGGGATATATCGCTAATGAATTTGCAGGCATTTTCAACGAATTCGGGACCAAGGTAACGCTTGTCAATCGCAGCGATCAATTACTGCGCAGCTATGACGAGGCGCTGCGTGACCGCTTGCTGCAAATTTCGCTGATGAAGGGCATCGAATTCAAGTTCAACACGATCTTTGAATATATCAAACCGTGTGATGACGGTGGCTACAAGGTGAAACTCTCCGATTGTGAAGAGGAAGTGGTGGACTGCGTCATGTTTGCAGTCGGTCGCCGCCCTAATATAGAGGGGCTGGGACTGGATAACGCCGGTGTGGAACTGGGCGAGGGTGGCGAAATCAAGGTTGATCGCTTCAGCAAGACCAATATCGATCACATCTATGCTGTCGGCGATGTGACGGACCGTGTGCAATTGACCCCTGTCGCCATTCGCGAAGGTCAGGCTTTCGCTGATAGCGTGTTCGGCAAAGGCGATCCTTATGCAGTCGATCATTCCTGTGTGCCCAGCGCCGTATTCAGCCATCCGCCCATCGCGGCTGTCGGCATGACCGAGGGCGAGGCGAAGAACAAGCTGGGTGCAGTGCGGGTCTACCAGTCTGATTTCAGACCGATGAAAAACGTGCTGGCAGGGCGTAATGAACGCTCCTTGATGAAGATGATTTGCGATGCCGAAGACGGGCGAATCGTAGGCATTCACATGATCGCGCCCGAAGCGCCCGAAATGATGCAGGCCGCTGCCATTGCGGTGAAGGCCGGCCTCACCAAGGCGGATTTTGACGCGACCATCGCCATCCATCCGACGATGGCGGAAGAGCTTGTGCTAATGCGATAGATTGGCTTGCGCGCTGTATTCATGGCTGCGAAAGCGGCCTTGAGTATGTCTTCTCGCAGGAGAATTCCATGCGCTATCTCATGCTGTTGCCCACCCTCGTGCTGGCCGCTTGCAGCGCTGTGAATGAAGATGCTTCCAATGTGCAAAAGAACGATCGCGGATATGCGACGCAGCTTGACGCGCCCAGTCCGGATTACGCCAGGCTGATCAGCAACGCACAAAAGATAGAGTCGGCGGAGATTCTTCGTGATCCGACCGCCCCGCCACCTGCGAATGCAAGAGAACTGGGCGAACTGTGGCTGACCCGCCTTGAGGAACGCGGCGCAGTTATGGGGCACGGTCTGGATGGCAAGGGGCCTGAGTCCGCAATTCAGAGCATTGATACGCTGCTGACTGCGGAGGACTTTGATGCCTGGGTGGCGGAAAACGACTGGAGCGTTCCGCCGCATTTGCGCTGGTCTTTCCGACTACCGCTAATCGCTCCGCAAGTGAGCGAATCTGCGCTGGGCGGGGTGCGTTTGTGGCCTGCTTCCCAAATGCGCACTGGCTGGCAATTGGAAGCGGCCTTTGGCGGCAAGATTTACCTTCGCGAAGGGTGCATCTTCATGCAGGGCCAACAAGAGAATGCATCCGAAAAGCTCGCATGGTTTCACGCCGAAACCGGGCTAGATCTCGATGCGGAAGGATATTACGTCTTGATTAATCGCACTACCGGACAGATCGCCGCCCGCCTTGGTGAGAAAATGACATGGGCAGGGCCAAACGCAGTCGACGTCAATGATCCGGCCGTTGTCGCCTATCGCGAAGCCTGCGGCGGGCATGAGATTGAAGGCGTCGGAAATCCCGAGGCTAATGAGCGCATTTATCAATCTTACCCACAGCTTCGGCAATCGCCTGACGCATTGCCGCCACCGGGGATTGAATGACCACAGAACTCTTCACCATCGGCTATGCCCGCGCGACGCAGGATGCCCTGACTGGCGTGCTAGTGGATACAGGTGTGAAATTGCTGGCTGATATTCGCGCGCTGCCGCTTTCGCGCAGACCCGGATTTTCAAAGACATCACTGGCTACCGCGACCCAGAACGCGGGGATGACCTATCGCCATTTCAAACACCTTGGCACTCCGAGAGAGGGCCGCGATGCCGCGCGGCGGGGCGACCTTGGTACCTTGCGGCATATCTATGAAGGGCAACTAGAACTGCCAGAGGCACTGGCCCAGATGGCTGAGTTGCAAGCATTGGCGCAAGAGGGGCGCACATGTCTGCTGTGTTATTGCGAGGAAACTGCAAAATGCCATCGCGCACTACTGATAGAGGCCGCATTTGAAGATTGGCTCATCCGTGATCTGCATGCCGGACCAACGATCCCTTGAAAGGCTGCCCGCTTGGCCGCACAAGAGGTGCACAACATTTAAGAGGGTCGCCAATGTTCAACGCTCTGCGCCATCTGCTCGCGCTATTTGCCATACTTCTCCCTGCCGGTGTTGCAGCGCATGATACTGAGCTCCCCCAATGGTCCATCGCCATTCATGGCGGCGCGGGCACGCTACAACGTGAGGCAATGACGCCGGAGCGCGAGGCCGCCTATTCTGCATCGCTGCAAACTGCGCTTGATGCTGGGGCTGAGGTATTGCGCACGGGCGGCACTTCGGAAGATGCCGTGCTGGCGGTCATTACCCTGCTGGAAGACGATCCGTTGTTCAACGCCGGGCGCGGTGCAGTGCTGACCTGGGACGGCGGTATTTCGCACGATGCCGCCCTGATGCTGGGGCAGAACAGGCGAGCGGGCGCGATTGCGGGCGTTTCCACCATTCGCCACCCGATCCTTTTGGCGCAAGCCGTGATGCAGTATGGCCGCCATGTGTTCCTCAGTGGAGAAGGTGCAGAAGAATTTGCCAGCGACACGCCACTGGAACGTGCCGAAAGTGCGTGGTTCGTCACTCCGTCTCGGCAAAAGGCGCTTGCTCGCTATCGTGCCCACGAAATATCACTGGCGGATGGTGAACATCGTTTTGGCACTGTGGGGGCTGTGGCGCGCGATATACACGGCAACCTTGCCGCCGGAACGTCCACGGGCGGAATGACAGGAAAACGCTGGGACCGGATCGGCGACAGCCCCATTATCGGGGCGGGCACCTATGCCGACAACAATTCCTGCGCGGTATCTGCCACGGGATCGGGTGAATATTTCATCCGCGCCGTAGTGGCCAAATCTATTTGCGACCTGATGGAATTGGCCGGTATGGGGCCACTGGAAGCAGGCGATAATCTGATGGCAGAAGTCGCGGAGCTTGGCGGCAGTGGCGGCGTAATTGTCGTGTCCAAACGCGGAGAAACTGCGTTTTCGTTCAACACTTCCGGAATGTACCGTGGCCGCGCTGACAGCACTGGGTTGAACGAAGTCGCGATCTTTACTGTCGAAGAATAGAGCGCTTCAGCCTAGGTAGAGGCCAACTGTCCACCCATGAATGCGGCGATGTCGACCATGTCGGTTTCGCGGTCCAGAAAGGCCTCACCCACGCCTTTCAGGAGGACGAAAGGCAGTGTGCCAGCATCCATTTTCTTGTCATGCAGCATATGTGAGGCAAGGTTTTCACCGTCGCATCCAAGCCCCAGTCTGGAAATCTCCGTTGGTAGGCCAATTGCAGCGATGGCATTGCATAAGCGTTGTGAATCGGCATCGCTGATGAAACCGCGCCGGGCCGAGTAGCGCGCGGCCAGCACCATGCCCAACGCAACCGCCTCACCATGCAGCAGGCGATCGGAAAAGCCGGTTTCGGCTTCCAGTGCGTGCCCGAAAGTATGGCCAAGGTTCAAAAGCGCGCGTGCACCGCTTGTCTCACGCTCATCCTCTGCAACGATGCGCGCCTTGGCCTGCACGCTGCGTGTCACGGCATATTCGAGCGCTTGGCCATCCATTGCCAGAACTGCAGGTCCATTTGTCTCGCACCAGGCGAAAAATTCTGCGTCACCCAATATCCCGTATTTGATAACTTCAGCATACCCGCAGCGCAATTCGCGCTCAGGCAGGGTGGTCAGCGCATCGAGATCGGCGAGCACGAGGGCGGGTTGATAAAAGGCGCCGACAAGGTTCTTGCCCGCGCTGACATTGATGGCCGTTTTTCCGCCAACACTCGAATCGACTTGTGCCAGCAAGGTCGTGGGCACTTGCACAAAGCCGCAGCCGCGTTTTGTTATTGACGCGGCAAAGCCGGTCAGATCACCGATGACTCCGCCGCCCAATGCGATCACATGATCGCCGCGTTCGACCTCTTCCTCCAGCAGCCATTCGGTCGTGCGTGCAAGGCCGTCCCAGCTTTTCGCTCCTTCGCCCGCCGGATGCACCAACCAGCGCGCTTCCTTACCTGCCTGTGCAAGCGATGCCGCCACTGTATCGCCCCACAGGCGATGGACATTCGCATCGGTGATGATCGGCACATGGGATTTGCGCAGTAGCGCGCCGCACTGGTTCGCAATATCTGCCAGCAGTCCGCGATCTACCCGCACGTCATATTCACGCCCGGCAAGAGCCACCTGTGTTACAGCCATTTGTCGAGCGCCTCCAGAATGCGATTCACCGCCACCTGATGTGGTCCTGTATCGCTTCGCTGGTGAATTTGCGCCTGTCGATAGACCGGATCGCGCGCCTCTTTCATCATTTCCACCTTTTTGCGGATATCGCCCGTTCGCAACAATGGTCTACGATCGTTTCGGCTGACCCGCTCCACCAGCGTTTCCTGTGATGCGTCCAGCCAGATAGCGATACCTTTTTCGAGAATTAGGTTGCGCGTCGCATCCTGCAGGAAGGCTCCGCCGCCTGTCGCGATTACCGATCCCGGACCGCATTCTTCCATCAGCCGCGCAATTACGCGCCGTTCCCCGTCGCGGAAGTGTTCCTCGCCAAACCTGTCGAACACTTCGGCGATAGACATGTTGGCAGCCTGCACGATTTCATCATCGGAATCGGTAAAGCCCATATCCAGCGTCGTGGCGAGTTTACGCCCAACGGTGGATTTGCCAGCACCCATCATGCCGACAAGGACCAACGGGCCCTTCAGCCGCGCGCGGATGGAGCGGATGGTGCCTTCATCGGGTAGTTCGCTTGCAATGGTCATTGCCGCATGGCCTATAGATGGGCTAACCGCGCTGGCAAGGTCGCCCGGCATTTTGTCCAAGTGCGACGAGGAAACGGGATACTGCCGCAAGGTGTCAAAACGCCTGATGTTCTTGCTGACTGTAACTGGTCTTGCCATGCTGTTGCTGCTTGTGGTGGCATGGTTCGATGGCGGGCAGGAAGAACAGCGCCTGATAGTTGAGCCAGTATCCGTGCCGGAGGTCAGTCTTTGAAGCGTATAACTTTCCTGCTGGGTGGCGCGGCGCTTGCCCTGTCGTCCACAATCGCTTTTGCAGCTGGGCCGGAAGATCTTTTGCCGCCTGCGTTTCGTGATCCGCCGCCGCAGCCATCTCCTACTCCGGCTCCTGCACCATCGCCCAGTGCAACGCGTCCACCGTCATCGCCCAATCAGCCTGCGACACCATCGGCCCCGTCTGGTGGCTCTGTATCAAGGCCGGTTGTGCAAGGACTGCCCGGTTCATCGTCCCAGTCTCCTTCCGGTGGAATTTCCCTGCCGCCGGGTTTCCCTTCGCTAGCCGAACTAGAGGCGATGGAGGGCGATGAGGTGAATGAGGTGCTCGGCCTGCGTCCCAAGTTTGATATTCCTGCAGCAGCGCGCCGCTCTGTCGCTCAAGTGGGCTTGCTATCCTATGCAGAGGGTGGCTTCCCTGTACGTTCATTGGCGGGCCAGCCAGCTGCATTGGTGCGCGCTGCGCTGGAGGCGAGCAATGGCCCGGTTATTTCGCGCTGGGGCCACATATTGTTGCGCCGTGCACTGGCCAGTCGGCTCGACGCACCCGAAGGCATGGATCCCGTCCTTTTCGCTGCACTTCGTGTGCGCGCGCTTGGCGCGATGGGCGAAGGTGCAGTGGCGCGTGCACTTGCGCAGGACATTGATGGCAGCAATTATGATCGCGCGCTGACCGATGCTGCTTTTGATGCCTATGTTGCGACTGGTGACATCCTGGGGATGTGTCCGGTCGCCCGGCTTCAGAGTGATCTTCGTGAAGATGCCGAATGGGAATTGGTGCAAGGCATCTGCTCCGCCTATCTCGGCGAAACGCGCGGCGCGAACCGCAGACTCGAAAGGGCACTCGGCACTGGTCTTGCGTCAGAGATTGACGTGCGTCTGGCCCAGCGTTTTGCGGGCGCTGCAGGCGAGGGCAGTCGCGCGGTCAATGTTGAATGGGACGGGGTTGAAGAACTTACTCCATGGCGTCATTCCTTGGCCCGCGTCGTAGGTGCAGAGGTGCCCGAAGACCTGCGCTCTTCCGCGTCTTCGAGCTTTGATTTGTCCGAAGTGCTAATTCCGGCAACTCCGCTGGATGCGCGGATTGCCTCTGCCGATCTGGCCGGAGCACGCGGCCTTTTATCCGCTTCTGCGATGGTCGATCTCTACTCGCAGCTTTGGGAGAGTGATGCCTATTCACGTGATGACAAGACCAATGCCGGATTGCTGCGTGCCGCATATGTCGCCGGTTCCGCTGCGGAGCGTCTGTCCGCTATGCGGCAGTTGTGGGGCGATGGCGCTGGTTACGGACGCCTTGTATTAACATCTTATGCCGCAGCCCGGCTGCCGGTCTCGCAAGACTTAGTCGCAGATGTCGCCCCATTGATTGCATCAATGCTGGCAGCGGGCCTTGATCGCAATGCGCTGCGCTGGGCGGGCATTGTACCTGAAGGGAGCGAGGCCTGGGCCATGCTGGCTTTGGCAGATGCATCAGGTAATACTGTCGGCGTGGATGTGGGCGCGGTTGAAGATTTCCTGGATGCGGACACCAGTTCCGAACGGCGCAAATCAGCTTTTCTGATCGCCGGGCTTGCTGGTCTGGGCAAACTTGAAAGCGACGATACTGCCGATCTCGCAAATGAGCTGGGCGTCAATTTGACCCGTAGCACCGCATGGAGCAGCAAGATTTCGCGTGCTGCGCAGGTTGAAAACCGCCCACTGGTTTCACTGCTCGCTGGATTGGGCATGCAAGGTAGCAGCTGGGAGCAAATGACTCCGCGCCATCTCTATCATGTAGTTTCTGCTCTTAACCGCGTGGGTCTTTCAGCCGAAGCACGGATGATCGCCGCCGAGGCGGTTGCTCGCGGGTAGGAGGAAGCCGCAACGCTCGTGTCGGCCCATATCGACAATTACCTCGCCATGATGGCGGCAGAGCGCGGGGCGGCGGCAAATACGCTTGCAGCCTACCGCCGCGACCTGGAAGGAAGCGAAGAAATCGCCGGCGATCTGGCCGCCGCATCGCGGGATGATCTTGCGCAATTGCCGCGCGCCTGGGCAGAACTCGCGCCATCCACCGTCGCGCGCAGGATTTCTGCGCTGCGACAATTCTACAGCTTTTGCCTGGATGAAGGAATACGGCAGGATGATCCTTCCTCCGCATTGCCACGTCCGCAGGCGCGCCGCCCGCTGCCCAAGATACTCTCACTCGACGAGGTGAAGCGGTTGTTCACCGTTGCAGAGGACGAAGCTGCCGGGGACCGACCTGATGCCGTGCGGATGCTCACCCTTCTGGAAATACTATATGGATCGGGCCTGCGCGCAACAGAGCTTGTGGAGATGAAAGCCAGCGCCGTTCCCCGTGATGCGCCATTGCTCACGATCACTGGCAAGGGCGGTCAGCAGCGCATGGTCCCGGTTTCCGGGAGAGCGCGCAAGGCCCTTTCGCGCTGGATGGCCGTGCGCAAGGCGGATGGATCGGTCTTCCTTTTCCCGTCGCGAACGGGTCACATCTCCCGAATCAGGCTTTATCAGCTGGTAAAAGCGCTGGCCGTGCGGGCCGAGCTGGATCCGCGCAAGGTCAGTCCGCATGTCCTGCGCCACGCCTTTGCAACCCATTTGCTGGCGGGCGGGGCGGACCTTCGGATCCTGCAAACACTGCTCGGTCATGCCGATATTGCGACGACCCAGATATATACCCATGTGGATTCGGCGCGGCTCGTAGCGTTGGTAAACGAAAGACATCCTCTTGCAGGGAAGGGCGCGGGGCGTTAGCGGCAGGCTATGGCATCATTCCTAGATTTCGAAAAACCGGTTGCAGAGCTTGAAGCGAAGGTTGCCGAATTGCGCTCCGCCGCTGGTGAAGATGTTGATATTTCGCGTGAATTGCGCCGTCTCGAACAGAAAAGCGCGGCCCTGTTGAAGACCACCTATGCCGAGCTTACGCCTTGGCAGAAAACGCAGGTTGCGCGCCATTCCAGCCGTCCGCATTTCCGTGACTATGTGGCGCATGGCTTTGATCATTTCATGCCATTGGGTGGTGATCGCCTTTATGGTAATGACGAGGCAATCATGGGTGGCCTTGCGACCTTGCGTGGCCGTCAAATTATGCTCATCGGCCATGAAAAAGGCCATGACACTGAAACGCGGATCAAGCACAATTTCGGCATGGGCAAACCCGAGGGCTATCGCAAGGCCATCCGGCTCATGGAAATGGCCGATAAATTCGGCCTGCCGGTAGTTACTCTGGTCGATACATCCGGTGCATTTCCCGGCATCGAAGCCGAAGAGCGCGGCCAGGCAGAGGCGATCGCCCGCTCGACTGAAGCATGCCTTGCGCTGGGCGTCCCCATGATCGCGGCTGTCGTTGGTGAAGGCGGATCGGGCGGGGCGGTCGCGCTTGCCAGTGCAGAGCGCGTGCTGATGTTCGAACACGCCGTTTATTCCGTGATCTCGCCCGAAGGGTGCGCTTCTATCCTCTGGCGCACAGCGTCCAAGGCACCACAGGCAGCAGAAGCCATGCGGCTTACGGCACAGGATCTGC
This sequence comes from Aurantiacibacter atlanticus, assembly GCF_001077815.2. Classification (GTDB taxonomy): domain Bacteria; phylum Pseudomonadota; class Alphaproteobacteria; order Sphingomonadales; family Sphingomonadaceae; genus Alteraurantiacibacter; species Alteraurantiacibacter atlanticus. The sequence continues at coordinate 1,857,460 of NZ_CP011310.1, forward strand.
TCAGCATCGACGTGATTGACCGGATCGTGCTTGAGCCTGCCGGAGGCGCGCATCGCAATCCGGCAGAGGCAGTGGGCAATCTGACAGATGCCATCAATGAAGAACTCGACGCACTTTGCCTTCTCTCGCCTGACCAGTTGCGCACGCGTCGGGAAGATCGTTTTCTGGCTATCGGACGCGAGGTCTGAGAGGCGCACGATCTGCCAGGGTTGAGCCGACCTGCATAAGGCAATTCATGCAATTCTAGGGGCGGGGCGGGAACATCGCCCGCCTGTGGCTGTTTTCCTCCAAGTAACCGGGGCGACGCCAATCGCCCGATTCAGGGTTTAGGAGGAGAATCGCATGTCGCACCCACTGTCTCGTAAAATGAAATCCATTGCTGTTGCGGGGGTGGCTGCAATGGCAGTGTCCGCCTGTGCCACTGTCCCTGGCGCAAATGTTGCTCCCGGCTCGCCGATCACGGCGGAAGAAGCGCAAGTTGGCGCACAGTATCACGAACAGTTCGTTGCCCAGTTCGGTGGAGAAATGACTGGCCCCTACGCCAGCTATGTCGATCAGATTGGCTCCAATATCGCGGTGCAGTCCGGCCTTGCGCAAGATCGCAATGCCTTTGATGTCACCTTGCTCAATTCCAGCGTTAACAACGCATTTGCCGTGCCCGGCGGCTATGTTTACGCGACCAGGCAATTGGTCAATCTCATGAATAATGAGGCGGAACTTGCTGCCGTTCTTGGCCATGAGGTCGGTCACGTAGCTGCGCGCCATTCGGCTCGCAGGCAGGCTGCGGCCCAGCGTAACCAGATTGGCGGCGTTGGCATTGCGATCCTTTCCTCAATCTTGCTTGGCGATAACCCGCTGGGTGAAACGATTGCACGTGGCGCCCTTCAGGGGTCGCAGGTCCTGACGCTCAGCTATTCACGGAATCAGGAATTGGAGGCCGACGCGCTCGGCGTGCAATATCTCAAGAATGCAGGTTATGATCCGCGCTCCATGGCAACTCTGCTGCAAAGTCTGGCTGCGCAAAATCAGCTCGATGCCCAATTGCAGGGCCGCGACAATGCCACCATTCCTGAATGGGCATCAACGCATCCGGATCCTGCAAGCCGCGTGCAGAATGCAGTGCAACTGGCGGGTAACAATACGGGCGTTACCAATCGTGACACATTTCTCAGTCGCATTGATGGCATGATCTATGGCGATGATCCCGAGCAGGGTGTGATTGAGGGCAATCAGTTCATCCACCCCATGCTGCGTTTTTCCTTCACCGCGCCACAGGGTTTTTACATGATCAACAGCCCCAGTGCTGTTTCCATCAATGGCGATGCCGGTCAGGCTCAATTGACGACCGGGGCCTATAACAACAATCTCGATACGTATATACGCTCTGCGTTTCAGGCCATCGGTGGCGAGCAGCAGCAGCTTGCACCGTCAAGCATTGAGCGCACGACGGTCAACGGACTGCCTGCCGCCTTTGGCACTGCGCGGGTCAACAATGGCCAGCAACAAGTTGATGTGACGGTGTTCGCGTATGAATTTTCCGCGGATCAGGCGTTTCACTTCCAGGCCATTACGCCAGCCGGACAATCAGGCACATTCAATTCATTGTTCAGTTCAATGCGTCGGATTTCGGCCAGCGAAGCGGGCAGCGTAATTCCGCGCAGGATCGATATCGTCACGGCTGGCGGTGGTGACAGCGTGGCCTCGCTGGCGCAGCGCATGGCTTACACCGATGGTCAGGAAGCACGCTTTCGTGTTCTGAACGGCTTATCGGGTAATGACCAAGTCGTCCCCGGACGCAAATACAAGATCGTCGTCCGCGCCAATTGATGAAAACCCCCGGCCAGATGGACGGGGGTTTTTCTTGGCAGTTTTCTGACCGCACATAGCAGAAGGGCGGAGGGTTTCCCCTCCGCCCAACTGTCTAAACCTAAGTCTTCTTTAGACGATTAGGCTGTTTCCATCTCGGTCTTGACCTTGTTGAAGGTCGTGCTGAGTTCGTTACCCAGGCTCTGCATTGCAGTGATGGCAGCAACGGCGATCAGGGCAGCGATCAGGCCGTATTCAATGGCGGTTGCACCCTGCTCGTCGCGGATCATGTTCTTGAAAAAAGTCATCTATAGTCTCCTGGTTTTAAGTCTTCGTACCCGGCTCAATTCGTATCCAACTTGAGCTATCCCCGAACTAAGGGGAATTCCTTGAGAAAGTGCTAAGAGCCTGCGTTTTCCACTTTCGTTTCCACTTCACCCCACATCGTCGAGCTTTCAGTGGCGAGGCCCTGCAAGGCTGTGACCATGGCAATCACGATCAAAGAAACGATGAGGCCATATTCAACGGCAGTCGCGCCCTGTTCATCATGCAGGAGCTGCTTTATGAAATTATTCGCAAGCACAGAACTTCCCCTTGGTTGTGGAACGCGATGACATGACTTTTTGCAGTCAACATTTAACAAAAGGTTGAGACGGGCTTCGAAGATGACAAAAATTCCGACATGGATACCTGTCGTCGCCCTCGCTCTATTCGATGCTGATGGCCGTATTCTGATGCAGCAACGCATTGCCGGCAAACATCATCAGGGCTGCTGGGAATTTCCTGGTGGGAAGGTAGAAATTGGGGAAATTCCAAGACTTGCGCTTGTCAGAGAGATATCGGAGGAGCTGGCGATAGACATAGATCCCACTCTGCTGGACCCTTGCGGATTCGCTGAAGAAACAGGCAAGCGCGACATTGTTCTTTTTCTTTACACGTCACGTCAGCACTGTGGTGAGCCACGGGGCCTTGATGGGCAGGAGTGGGGTTGGTTCACACCTTCCGAAGCGTATTCTCTGGCAATGGCACCGATGGATCGCGTCCTGTTGGGACAAATTGACGGGGCGAGGCGTTAGCTCTTGCCAAGCTGTGCCACCCCGCTTATGTGCCCGCCTCTCAAGTGCGCCCGTAGCTCAGCTGGATAGAGTACCTGACTACGAATCAGGGGGCCGGAGGTTCGAATCCTTCCGGGCGCACCAACAAAGGCCATCTCTGCGAAGGGGTGGCCTTTGCTGGTTTCTGTCACAGGATTCTCTGAAATTTCGTATTTGCACCGCCGAAGGCACGCGGTGGGTCAAGACAGTATGGTGACGGCCAAGCCTTGCTGAGGCACCAATCCATTATGTAAACGCGAGCCGGTGCCGGGCTCGCTGACTCCCTGGGCAAGTCTAGCGAAGAATCCCAGTCGGCGTTGACCGCGGCGAGCAGATATTCGCCTTGGCCATCTCAACAGCTTCAGCCGTCACACGATGACCTGATTATTGGCAAGGCCCGCGCCAGCGATGAAAAATTCAATCTTGGCGTGTAATCTTTCAAGGCTCTTATCCGTTATCATGCGATGACTGATCGCCTCTGCATGAACATCGCTCACAAACAGGCCGAGGTACAATTCGGCCAAAATATGCGGGGGTGCGTTCATTTCGACGCCACTTTCCTTCCAAGCGGTAAACAGCTGTTGGAGCGAATCATGCGTTCGCGATGCTGTCCGTTCGAAGAATCGCTGTGCAAAGTCGGTGTTGCTTATGCTTTGGGCGATAACGATGCGAACAAGAGCAATCACTTCCGGATCGAGGAAATGCGCCTGAAATGATTCGGAGAGGCGGTGCAGGATATCCACTGGAGTGCCCCCTTGTGCGGAAGCCTTGTGGATAAGTCTTGCGCCTGAAGAAGCCTTTTCGAAGACTACAACCTCGAGTATGCCTTCTTTATTGCCAAATAATTTGTAGACGGTTGCCAGAGATCCGCCTGCACGATCCACGATATCGCTAAGGGTCGTCTGCTCAAATCCCTGCTCGACGAATAAGCTCCGCGCGGCTTCAATAATGGCGCGTTTGCGACGGTCGAGTCGACTGCTTTCGGTTCGATCAATCATTTGCGAAGGCTCTACGATAAAGGGTTGCGGGACAAGTGCGTAATAACTATTACACTCTCGCACCTGCACAAAAGATGACTGAAAGCCTCCTGTCTATGAAAGCCAAATTTTTAAGCTTGGCCGCGAGCCTCTTGCTCGTCGGCTGTTCTCAAGCGGAAGAGGCAGTAGCGCCTCAGGCAATTCCGGTCAGGACCGTAATTGTGGCGACGCAAACCGTGCCCAATGTGATCGAACTGCCCGGGAGGGTTGAGCCGGTGCGAGAGGCTGAGGTTCGCGCACGCGTAACCGGTATCGTGCAGGAGCGGCTTTATGAAGAAGGCACCGATGTAAGCGCTGGCCAACCGCTTTTCCGAATCGATCCTCGCGAATTGCGTGCCAGCTTTAACCAGACGCAGGCTGCATTGACTCGCGCCCAGGCGACAGCCGCCAATGCCCGGGCAGTGGTTGAACGCTACCGCCCGCTGGTGGAGGAAAACGCCATCAGTAGCCAGGAATACGATGCGGCGATTGCCGCATCGCGTGAGGCGGAGGCGAATGTTGCGCAAATTCGGGCACAGTTGGAATCGGCCTCACTGCAGCTCGGTTATACTACGGTGCGCGCGCCGATCAGCGGTCGGGCGGGACGTGCGCAGGTGACCGAAGGTGCGCTGGTCAGTCAGCCAGAAGGCACGCTGATGACCCGGATCGAACAGATCTCGTCGGTTTATGTGAGCTTCGCGCAGGCTGCCAGCGAAGTGATCGAGATACGCCGTGCCATCGCTTCGGGCGAGCTGGCACTCAACGATGATGAGCAGATGGAAGTGCGCCTTACCATGGGTAATGGAGCCGAATATCCTGTTCTCGGCTACATCGACTTCCTCGATTTCTCGGTCGACGAACAGACCGGGACTGTCGAATTGCGCGCCGAGTTCAGTAACCCCTCACGCATCCTGCTTCCGGGTGAATTCGTGCGAGCGAAGATTTATGCCGGTACGGTGAATAACGGGATTACAATCTCCCAGGAAGCTGTGACGCTAACCGGCGATGGTGGTACTGTCTTCGTCATCAACGAAGAAGGGCAAGCCGCTGTCCGCCCGATCATGCTGGGCGATATGGTCGATGGCAAATGGATCGTCGAGAGCGGGCTTGAACCCGGTGACGAAGTGATTGTCAGCAACCTTCAGAAAATTCGCCCTGGCGTTCCGGTCGAGGTGACCAATACGCCTACTGGGAGGCGACAAGCGCCGACCCCTTCTGCCACGACTACCGGAGGCGGTCGCTAGCACATGGCACGTTTCTTCATCGATCGACCGATTTTCGCCTGGGTGGTCTCGCTGGCCATCTTGCTGGCGGGCCTGCTCGCGCTGCGCTCTCTGCCCATTGAACAATATCCGGAAGTCGCACCACCGTCGCTGACGATTAACGTCGTATATCCCGGAGCCGGGGCAGAGACGCTGGAGCAGAATGTTACCCAGGTTATCGAGCAGCAACTCAATGGCGTGGACGGTTTCCTTTATATGTCCTCGACAAGCACCTCTGCGGGGCTTGCCAGCATCACACTGACCTTCGAAGCGGGCACAGACATCGATATCGCCCAGACTGAGGTGCAGAACCGCCTCAGTACGGTTGAGGCCCGTCTGCCGGAGGAAGTGCGCCGCCAGGGGATCACCGTGCGTCAGGCGAGCGAGGGCTTCCTGATGATCGTGGCCATGACTTCTCTTAGCGGGGAGCTTGGAACCATTGATCTGGGCAATATCGCGACTAACCAGGTGGTTGACGAATTACGCCGCGTACCTGGCGTCGGCGATGTGATGCTGTTCGGCTCTCCCTATGCGATGCGCATCTGGCTCGATCCCGAAGCGCTCGCTTCATATAATTTGTCTCCTTCAGCCGTATTAGCGGCGGTTCGTGAGGAAAACGCACAAACAGCGGGCGGATCGATTGGTGCACAACCACTTGCTGAAGGGCAGCTGATTACTGCGACGATCTCAACTGAAGGTCGCTTCACCACGGTGGAGGAATTTGAGAACATCATTTTGCGAGCCAATTCGGGCGCAGCAGTGGTGCGGTTGGGTGAAGTTGCGAGGGTGGAGATCGGAGCGCAAACCTATGCCACCTCCGCTTCTCTCAATGGGCAGCCGATGGCCGGCATGGCGATCCAGCTTGCTACCGGTGCCAATGCATTGACTACGGCCGAAGGCGTAAGGGAAAGGCTAGCCGAGATTGAAGGTGGGTTGCCGCCAGACGTGACCTGGAAGATCCCTTATGACACCACTCCATTCGTCGAAGCATCGGTGGAAGAAGTCGTCATAACGCTGGTCGAGGCGATGGTCCTCGTCTTTCTGGTCATGTTTCTATTCCTGCAGAACTGGCGCGCCACGCTGATCCCCACACTGGTGGTGCCGATCGCCTTGGCCGGAGCGTGTCTGGGATTGTGGCTGTTCGGCTTTTCAATCAACGTCCTGTCACTGTTCGGCATGGTTCTGGCTATCGGCATTCTGGTTGATGATGCCATCGTGGTCATCGAAAATGTCGAACGCATCATGCGCGAGGAAGGACTGCCGCCGCTGGAGGCTACCCGCAAGGCAATGGGGCAGATCACCGGCGCGATTATCGGCATCACGCTGGTGTTGATTGCTGTCTTCGTGCCGATGGCGTTTTTCCCCGGCTCCACTGGGGGAATCTATCGGCAGTTCTCAGTCACTCTCGCGATTGCGATTTTCTTTTCTGCCTTGCTCGCCCTGTCGCTTACCCCGGCACTGTGCGCGACCTTCCTTAAGCCAATGGATCATGGACACGATGATACCGGAGAACCGGTCAGCGATCCGGAAGCGGAAACACAGCCGGGTTGGCGCGGCTTTCTGGCGCGCATCCGTGGATTGGTAACGCGCTTTTTCGCCCGCTTCGACCGCTGGTTTGGGCGAATGCAGGAAAAATACGGGCGCACCAATGATCGAATTTTGTCGCGCCCATGGCGCGCCTTCGCGGTCTTCCTCACGCTCGTTCTTCTGACGGTGGTGCTGTTTGCCCGTCTCCCCTCAGCGATGTTGCCGACTGAAGACCAGGGCTTCCTGCTCACTGCGGTCCAGACCCAACCGGGTGCGACCCAGGCTCGAACTGACGAAGCATTGGAGCCGATCACCGATTATTGGATGAACCGTGAGGAGGTTGAGAACCTCGTACTTATTCGCGGTTTCAGCTTCTTCGGACGGGGTCAAAATAACGCCTTGCTGTTCACCACATTCAAACCCTGGGAAGAACGGACTGGCCCCGGCAGCAGCGCGGGCGAGATGATGGCAGATGCAATGGGCCGTTTCAGCCAGCTCGACAATGCAAGTGCCTTTGTAATCCAGCCGCCTGCAATCCAGTCACTCGGTCGGGCTAGCGGGTTTACCCTCAAGCTGCAGGATCGTGGCGGAGTGGGGCGCGATACGCTGACAGCTGCGCGCGATCAGATGCTTGGCACGGCTTCGCAAAGCCCGGTCGTCGCCAATTTGCGGCCCGAGGATCAGGGGCCCAGCCCCGAGGTCGAAGTTGAAATCGATAGGGTTCAGGCGCGAGCGCTCGGCCTTTCGCTGGCCGATGTAAATACTGCGTTGTCGATCACTTTCGGCTCGGCATATGTGAACGATTTCAACCGCGACGGGCGTGTGCTGCAGGTTCAGCTTCAGGCCGATGCGCCTTACAGGATGAAACCAGAGGATATCATGTCCTTGCGCATCCCAAACGATAGCGGTGAACTGGTGCCATTCAGTGCTTTTGCGACCGCGAAATGGTCAGCAGCGCCTGCCAGCCTGTCACGCTATAATGGGTATCCGGCCATGACGTTGTCTGGAACGGCAGCCCCCGGCAAATCCTCCGGCTCTGCTCTTGCAGAGATGGAGCAATTGGCTGAACAATTGCCGCCGGGCATCGGCTATGAATGGACTGGCCTTTCTTACGAGGAAAAGCAGGCCGGTGGGCAAATTGGCTTCCTTCTCGGCCTGTCGGTGATTGTAGTTTTCCTTGTGCTAGCTGCGCTCTACGAAAGCTGGGCGGTGCCGCTGGCGGTGCTGCTGATCGTCCCCACTGGTGTGTTGGGCGCGGTATTGTTCTCCATGTTGCGGGGGCTTTCGGCAGATATTTATTTCAACGTCGGGCTTATCACAATCATCGGACTCGCGGCCAAGAATGCCATTCTGATCGTTGAGTTCGCAATCGAGGAAGAAGAACGCGGGTTAAGACGAATCGATGCGGTCAAGGCAGCAGCCCGGCTGCGACTACGGCCGATCATCATGACATCGCTGGCTTTCACCATGGGCATGGTGCCACTGGTGCTGGCTTCCGGCGCTGGTGCGGCAAGTCGCATTTCGGTAGGTACCGGGGTGATGGGCGGAATGGTCGCTACGACCATTTTCGGCATCTTTCTTATCCCGATGCTCTATCTGCTGGTGCGCAGAAATATCAGCCGCAAGCAGCCCGTCGCCGCCGGTCATCTGGACGAGGCCGATTCCGGTGGAGCTAAGCCGGACGATGCAGAACAGAACCCGGATGGGGAGCCAGTCCGATGAAACGTTTGATTGCCCTGGCCCTCGCATCGACAATGCTGGCAGGCTGCGCCAGCATGGCGCCCGAACATATCCGACCCGCGCCGGCCACTGCGTTGACATTCGATTCCGAATATCGGCCCAATGGCGAAGTCGTTGCGTCCCAGCTTTCCTATCGCGAATGGTTCCTGGATCCTCGCTTGCAGGGTCTTGTGACCCTTGCGCTGGAAAATAATCGCGATTTGCTGGCGGCTACCGCGCGCATAGAACAGGCCCGCGCGCGTTACCGCATTCAGGACAGCCGCCGATTGCCAAGCATCGTCGCCGATGCAGGTGCAGTTCGCACACGCCAGCCGCTTTCGGCCAATCCCGCGCTCGACACAGGTGATGTGGAAGGTGCTCCCGATGCGGTCACTTTCAACCGCTTTGACGTTGGTGTGGGCGTCAGTGCGTTTGAATTGGACTTCTGGGGCCGGATCGCAAACCTCAGCGATGCCGCGCGCGCCGAATATCTCTCAACTATCGCTGCGCAGCGTGCTTTCTATCTGTCTCTGATTGCGGATACAGCGACGACCTATTACGAAATCGTCGAGACAGAAGAACAGATCGCTCTGGCCGAAGCTACCGCTGAAAGCAGACGCGAAGGGCTTCGGATTGCGGAGGTGCGGCTCGATAATGGCGTAACCTCTGCACTACCTTTCCGGCAGGCCGAAACGCTGCTGACACAGGCCGAACAGCAATTGGCGAGTGAGCAGCTGACCTTGGCGCGACTACGCAATCAGTTGGCCGTTTTGGTCGGGGGCGCAATTTCTGCGCCACTTCCTGAAGGGTTCACGCTGGCGCAGCAAGGAGACGAGCGCCGGCTTGCGGCGGGCTTGCCATCCGATCTTCTCCTCTCACGCCCGGATATCGTCGCAGCCGAGGAACAGCTGCGTGCGGCCCGTGCCAATATCGGTGCCGCTCGCGCAGCGTTCTTCCCCACCATATCGCTGACTGGCAATGCCGGCTTTTCGTCGAGCAGCCTCGATGATTTGTTTTCGGACGGCGGCTTTGGATGGAGCTTCGGTCCAGCCATCACATTGCCGATTTTTGACTGGGGCGCGCGCGAGGCAGATCTGGATCTCGCCCAGGCTCTGGAAGTTGAGCAGGTGGCGAACTATGATCGCACCGTTCAAGGTGCCTTCCGCGAAGTTTCGGACGCGCTGGCCGGGCGGCGCTGGTTGGCCGAACAGGTTGCAACCTTGCGACGTGCCGTGACGGCGCAGGAACGCATCGCCCACATCGCGCGCCTGCGCTATCGTGAGGGTGTGGCCAATTATCTCGAGGTTCTCGATGCTGAGCGAAATCTGTTCAGTGCGCGACAACAGCTGCTCGCGACAGAGCGGGCGTGGTTGCAGAACCGTGCGACGCTTTTCGTGGCGCTGGGTGGAGGGATCGGGGGAGACATCCCTCTTGCGGGCCGGATCCATTAGCCTTTCTGGGCAACAATAATTGTCTAATGTTTAGAGTGCCCGGCTTCATGGCGGGCAGGGCTGCGGAACCGGGCACCCGCTCACAGGTTGAACCTGCAAATCACATTTGCAGGAGCCACTCTATGTCACAGGATATTTTTGCCCGCCTCAAACAAGATCACGAAGATCATCGCGCCCTGCTTTCCAAGTTGGCCGAAACAAGCGGCGATAGCGAAGAACGCCGCGAGTTGTTTGAACAGTTCACACTTGATGTGAAAAGCCATGCTTCAGCAGAGGAACAAGCGCTTTATTCCACCATGCTGCGCAAGCCGGAGACGACTGACGAGACCCGTCATTCAGTAGCCGAGCATCATGAACTGGAGGAATTGCTGAACGATATAGCGGCAACCGACATGTCTTCATCCGCCTGGATGACCAAATTCAAGCAGCTCGATCATGATTATCGTCATCATATCAACGAGGAAGAAGAGGACCATTTTCCCGACTTCGCCAAGTTGTTGACCAAAGAAGATGAAGATCACATGCGTCAGGTGTTTGACAAGCGGAAAGAGGTTGAAAAGGCCGATGCCGAGATAACGCCGGAAAAGAAAGAAGACGCAAAGGAATAGTCCTTGCGATCAGGGCTGTAAGGGGGGGGGCATTTGGGAAACTTCGCAGAAGACGTCGAGGGCTTTGACGATAGCTCTACCGAGGCGGGCGTGTGGCAATATGCCCACGCCCGCCGCGTTCGTGTAGTCGTGGACGGAGAAGATTATTTCGATCTGATCCAGCAGGCCATGCTCAAGGCGCGTCAGCGAATACTGCTAATCGGTTGGGACTTCGATACTCGCATCCATCTCAGTCGCGGGCGTCGCTGGTGGCAGAGGGGCTGGCGTCGTGATTATCCATCGCGACTTGGCAGTTTCATCCTGTGGCTCAACCGCAATAGACCCTATCTCGAAGTCCGGATTCTAAAGTGGAGCTATGGCTTCATTAAATTCTTCGGGCGCGGCTCCATGATGCTCGACATATTGCGCTGGTGGCGTCACCGCCGGATCGATTTCAAATTCGACACAGCGCATCCTGTTGCGTGCAGCCATCACCAGAAAATCGTGGTGATCGACGATGATTTTGCCGTCTGCGGTGGGATCGACATGACCACGCGCCGCTGGGATACACGCGACCATGCCGAAAATGATAAACGGCGCACGCGCCCTGACGGCAGACCTTATCCACCCTGGCACGATGTAACCATGATGATGGAAGGCGAAGTGGCAGGCGCTCTCGACGTGCTTGGTCGTGCCCGCTGGGTGCGCTCGGGAGGAAAGCCGCTAAAGCCGCCGATGCCGGATGAGGGCAGTGCCTGGCCCGACGGGCTGGAGCCGCATTTCGAGAATGTCGAAATCGGCATTGCCCGGACGCGCGCAGAATATGATGGCGACCCCAAGGTCGATGAGATCGAAAATCTATTCGTGCAACAGATCGGTGCAGCGCAGTATTTCATTTACATAGAGAATCAGTATCTGACATCGCACACTATTTGCGAGGCCATCGCCAGGCGCCTTGCCGAACCGGACCCGCCGGAAATCGTGATAATCATGCCCGAATTTGCAGAGGGCTGGATGGAAGAAGGTGCCATGTCGCCCGCCCGCGCAAAACTGGTGCAGGCACTGCGGGAGATTGATTCCAGCAACTCTCTCCACCTCTATATTCCCTATAGTGGCGAGACGGCTATTTATGTTCATGCCAAGCTGATGATCGTGGATGACCGCATCTTGCGCATCGGATCGGCCAACCTCAACAATCGTTCGATGGGGCTGGATAGCGAATGCGATGTCTTCATTGATTGTGAACGTACCGGAAATGCCGGAGCCACCGATGCAATCACGCGTATCCGACATTCCATGCTTGCCGAACATCTTGGCATTGCGGAAGATGAGGTGCCCGGCCTGATTGATGAGCACGGTAGCATGTCTGAGATGATCAAGCATTGCGGTACAAATCAGCGGCGCTGGCTCAAACCCTTCCACCCGCCCGAACCGGATGAATGGCTGGTTGACCTGGCGCTGCGCGAGACGCTCGACCCTGAAGAGCCGGAGGACCTTTTTGCGATCGTGCCGCCAGGGCGTGGCCTTTTCCGCAACGGCAGCCTATTGGCCAGAGCGCGTGACAGGATAAGCAGAAAGCGTAAGAAAAAGCATGGTTGAAACAACAGGTTCGCTTGATGATGATGACGCCCGCGGCAAGGCTCACGTCCCCGAAGAAGTCGAAGACGCTGTCAGGACGATTCTGAAATGGGCGGGTGAAGATCCCGAACGGGAGGGATTGCTGGATACGCCCAAGCGGGTCGCACGCGCATGGCTTGAATATTGCGAAGGCTACAGGGAAGATCCGTCCGTTCACCTCTCCCGCGTGTTTCACGAGGTAGGCGGCTATGACGAGATTGTGCTGCTGAAGGATATCCCGTTCCACAGCCATTGCGAACATCACATGGCACCGATCACCGGCAAGGCGGCCATCGCTTATTTGCCTGACAAGAAGGTGGTCGGTATTTCCAAACTTGCGCGGGTGCTGCACGGCTATGCAAGGCGTCTGCAGATACAGGAACGTCTCACCGCAGAAGTCGCGCAATGCATATGGCAACATCTTCAGCCGCAAGGCGTCGCCGTTGTGATCGAGGCGCGGCATGGCTGCATGACAGGTCGCGGCGTACGCACGCCGGGGGTTGGCATGATCACCAGCCGCATGCTGGGATGCTTCCTCAATGATGACCGCAGCCGCAAGGAAGTGCTCAGCCTGATGGGCTATTGATCCGCCGCCTGGCAGGGCACACGATCACAATTTGGATTTGAGGGAATTACGATGACGGCATTGTACGTAAGGGGTGGCCAGCGCCTCGAGGGGAAAATTGAACCCTCGGCCAATAAGAACGCGGTGCTGCCCATATTATGCGCTACCTTGCTGAGCGACGCGCCGATCATGCTGCGCAATGTGCCGGTAATCACCGATGTGCAGCGGATACACGCCTTCTTCACCGATTTGGGGAGCACTGTGGTATGGGACATGGGCTCCCAGACTCTCGCCATTGATCATTCGACTATTCCCAACGGCGCCAAGGCCAAACTGCCCCAAGCCATGCGCGCATCGATCATGATGATCCCAGGCCTGCTCGCCCGGCTTGGCGAAGCACGGCTGGAACATGAGGTGAAGGGCTGCACGCTTGGCGCGCGCGAGATTGATCCGCATGTCGCAGTGTTCAAGGCGTTCGGGGCCGAGGTGGATTACGAAAAGAAAGACATCGTGTTTCGACACAAGGGTAGGGCAGAAGCCACGCGCATGTGGCTTGAATATGCCTCTGTCACCACGACAGAGAACTTTATCATCAGCGCGCTTACCGCCAATGGCACCAGCCAGATAGTAAACGCCGCGTGTGAGCCGCATGTGCAGGAAATGTGCACCTTCCTTGAAGCGATGGGTGCCACAATCAGGGGCAAGGGCACATCAATGGTCTCAATCGACGGGTGCAAGGAATTTGCGCCTGTTGATTACACCTTCGTAGAGGATTTCCACGAAATCGCCACTTTCCTCGCGCTGTCTGCCGTGACGGGTGGCGATATCTCGGTGCGCAATACGCGGCCTGAAGATTTCATGCTGATTGACCGGACGTTTGAGAAATTCGGCGCGGAAGTCACGCATAAGGATGGCTGGTCCCGCCTTAATGCGCCTGAAGAGCTGATCGTTCAGCAAAATTTTACCAGCCACATCACCACCAAGGTGGAGGCTGCTCCCTGGCCCTATATTCCTGCTGATCTCCTGCCGATCTTTATCGCTCTCGGCGTGAAGGCGCGGGGCCAGACGATGTTCTGGAACAAGGTCTATGAAGGCGGGCTGACGTGGCACACCGAACTTTCGCTGTTTGGCGCCCATACGCTGCTGTGTGATCCGCACCGTCTCCTCACCTTTGGCGGAGACAAGCTGGTGCCTGCAACGGTGACCAGCCCCTATATCATTCGAGTTGCCATCGCGATGCTGATGGTTGCTGCCTCCATCGAGGGAGAATCGACCATTCTCGATGCCGATCCCATCCGCCGCGCACACCCCAATTTCGTTCAGAACATCGATTCGCTCGGCGTTAATGTCCGTTGGGACGATTGATGACGAGATATTGGATCAAATAAGGAAAAAGGGCGCCACAACGGGCGCCCCTTTTTATGCTGTTGTCTGACAGGCTTTAAAGCTGGCCGAGCATGTGGTCCGCGCTCGACACATTATATTCACCGGGGTCTTCGACATTGAGCTCGGTCACAACGCCATCATCGACAATCATCGAGTAACGGTTGGAGCGGGTGCCCATGCCATAGGCGGAGAAATCTGCATCAAGGCCAACCGCCTTGGCGAATTCACCGCTGCCGTCTGCAAGCATGGTGATATCGTCCGCATTGCTGCTTTCCTTCCACGCATTCATCACGAAAGCGTCATTGACCGAAGTGCAGGCAATCTCATCGACGCCCTTGGCTTTCAGATCGGCGGCCTTTTCAACGTAGCCGGGAAGGTGTTTGGCCGAGCAGGTCGGGGTGAACGCACCGGGGACGGCGAAGAGGGCGACCTTGCGGCCCTTGAAGAACTCGCCCGAGCTGACCTTGTCCGGTCCTTCGGCGGTCGCTTTCACCAATTGTACGTCTGGAAGTTTGTCACCTTTGGAAATCGCCATGATACACCGTCCTTGTTTGAGTGGTTGTGCTGGTGAGATAGATGTTCAACGCCCAAGCGCAAGCATTGTGCCGCCACAAATCACCGTGTCGCGGAGCCATCACCGGGGTTTACGCAAGCGCCTTGCCCGCCTATGTGCGCGATCATATTGGCGTTGCATGGAGCCCCGGCGACGCTTCACCCTTTCTTGCAGGAGAAGTGCCCGTGGCCGACGCCGCTTTCACCGACTATATCATCAAGGATATCGCGCAGGCCGATTACGGACGCGCTGAAATCAACATTGCCGAAACCGAAATGCCGGGCCTGATGGCCACGCGGGAGGAATACGGCAAGGAGCAGCCCCTGAAGGGCACGCGCATCACCGGCTCGCTCCACATGACGATCCAGACCGCCGTTCTTATCGAAACGCTGACCGCGCTTGGCGCAGAAGTTCGCTGGGCAACTTGCAACATCTATTCCACGCAGGACCACGCTGCCGCTGCCATGGCCGCGAAAGAAATCCCTGTGTTTGCGGTAAAGGGTGAAAGCCTTGCCGAATATTGGGATTATGTCGGCAATATCTTCGACTGGTCGACCGATAGCGATGAAGATCAGACAGCGAACCTCATCCTCGATGATGGCGGCGATGCGACGATGTTTGCCCTGTGGGGTGCCCGCATCGAAGCTGGCGAAGAAATGCCAGAGCCCGCCAATGCCGAAGAAATCGAAATGCAGCGCGCCCTGAAGGCTTTCGTCAAGAAAAAGCCTGGCTACCTTACGAAAACCGTGAAGAACCTGAAGGGCGTTTCGGAAGAAACGACCACTGGCGTTCATCGCCTGTATGCCTTGGCAAAGAAGGGCAAGCTGCCTTTCCCCGCTATCAATGTGAATGACAGCGTCACCAAGTCGAAGTTCGACAACCTTTATGGCTGCCGTGAATCGCTGGTCGATGCGATCCGCCGTGCAACAGACGTCATGCTGAGCGGCAAGGTCGCCTGCGTTGCCGGTTTTGGCGATGTCGGCAAGGGTTCGGCCCAGTCCCTCCGCAATGGCGGCGCGCGCGTGCTCGTCACTGAAATCGACCCCATTTGCGCGCTACAGGCAGCAATGGACGGGTTCGAAGTCGTCACCATGGAAGAGGCCGTGACGCGCGCCGATATCTTTGTGACCACGACAGGCAATGAAGATGTCATCACTGCTGAACACATGAAGGCGATGAAGCCGATGAGCATCGTGTGCAACATCGGTCACTTCGATTCCGAGATCCAGATTTCCGCGCTCGACAATTACGAGTGGACCGAATTGAAGCCCGGCACCGATCTGGTCAAATTTCCCGACGGCAAGGAAATCATCCTTCTGGCCAAGGGGCGTCTCGTAAACTTGGCATGTGCCACCGGTCACCCCAGTTTCGTGATGAGCTGTTCCTTCACCAATCAGGTGCTGGCGCAGATCGAGCTGTGGCAGAATGCCGGCGCTTACGAGAACGATGTTTATGTTCTGCCCAAGCACCTCGATGAAAAGGTTGCCGCGCTGCATCTCGACAAGCTGGGCGTGAAGCTCACCAAATTGAGCAAGCAGCAGGCCGATTACATCGGTGTACCGGTTGAAGGCCCGTTCAAGCCTGAACATTACCGCTATTGATCGATAACCCCCTCCCCAAAACGGGAGGGGGTATCGCCCGCATTCCCATTGCATCGGGGCGCATGTCCTCATAGCTGGAATTGCTATGGAATTGACCCCTACCGCGCTGGCCCTGCTTGGCCTGTTACTGGCCGCCTGGACTGCCGGTGCGGTGTGGCAGGTCGTCAATTCGATGGAGCGTTCGCGCTCTGCCCGAAGCGCCCGCACTATGACGCGCCGCCTGACGCGCATGATCGACGATTCGCCTGCCGTTCCCCTGCTGGTGAAGGCCGATGGCAAGATCGAAGGGCCGGAACGGCTCGCTTCGTGGCTGGGCCTCCGAAAGCTGCCTGGCTTTCTCAGCGAACTGGATGCTCGCGATGCCGGGATGACAGAAGGCGACCTTGAACAGTTGCGTGATGCGGTGCGGCGCACGCAGAAAACGGCATCACCCTTTCGCATGGTGGTGACGCCGCGCGGTTCTGAAAAAAGCCTGGCCCTGCGTGGCCAACTTGCCAATGCGGCCATTGCCAGCGGTGGGGCAGCGCTGATTTGGTGGTTCGATTTCTCTGAAAGCCAGGGTGAACTTTCACGCTTGCGCTCTGAAAAGGCGAGGGCTCGCAATGATTTCGCCGCACTTGTCGGCCTGATCGAAGCTGCCCCCATGCCCATGTGGTTTCGAGGCAATGACATGGAATTGCAGCTCGTCAATTCTGCATATGTCGATGCGGTGGCCGCCAAGAATGCTGCCGAGGTTGTCGAGAAACAAATTGAGCTGGTGGAGAAGGTCGATGGCCTTTCAGCCGCGCAGATCGCCAGGCAAGCGCTGGAAAAAAACCTCCCGATCGAACGAATTCTTCAGGCGACGGTCGGCAACCAGCGACGCACCTTGCGTGTCAGCGACCTTCCCTTGGGGACAGAAGGAATCGGCGGATATGCCGTCGATATTGAAGAGCTGGAAGAGCAGGGCCGCGCTTTCCGTGCTTTTCGTGAAGCGCAGCGTTCCATGCTGGATCAACTCTCCGTCGGCGTGGCCCAATTTGATGAAAACCGTCGACTGACCTTTGCCAACCAGCCCTTCAAGCGGATTTTCGCGCTGCCCGCCTCGGTGCAGATTGAATTGCCGCAATTCGAACGCTTCCTCGATATGGCTCGCGATAAATCGCGCCTTCCCGAGGTCCGCGATTTTCCTGAATGGCGCGCCGAGCTTGCAGCATGGTTTCAGGCCGGTGCCCCGATTGAGGACGCCTGGACCCTGCCGGACAGCACGCATTTGCGCATCGTTGGCCAGCCCATGCCCGATGGCGGGCTGGTGTTCGTAGCAGAAGATCGCTCCGAACAGCTGGCCCTTTCCGCCACGCGAGACACGCTGTTGCGCACCCGCACAGCCACTTTCGATTCGTTGTTTGAATCGCTCGCCGTCTTCGCGCCGGATGGGCGCATGCAGTTGTGGAACCGCAGTTTTCCGGCGATCTGGGGGTTGACCGAAGAATGGTTCGACGAACATCGCCATGTCGACGATTTGCTCGACCGCATCGCCAACCGTCTGGCACGACCAGCTCAACGCAAGGCCATAGGCGATGTCGTGCGCGCCGCGACTCTTGACCGCAAGCAGCGCGGCGGTCGGGTAGTATTGTCAGACGGGCGCACATTGGAATTTGGCGGCGTGCCACTGCCTGATGGTAATGGCTTGCTGACGGTGATGGATGTGACCGATTCGACCAAGGCGGAAGAAGCCTTGCGTGAACGCGCCTCTGCGCTGGAAGAGGCGGATGCGATGAAGACGCGCTTCCTCGCCAATATGTCCTATGAATTCCGCACGCCGCTCACCTCGATTGGCGGTTTTGCAGAGCTGTTGCAGTCAGGCGTTGCAGGCGATCTTTCGGAGCAGGGTAGAGATTACGTCGAGGCGATCCTGTCCTCGGTGGAGCGTCTGTCCACCCAGATCGAAAGTGTGCTGGATCTGACCCAGAGCGAAGCAGGGCTCCTGCCCATCGCTACAGAAGATGTCGATTTGCTGTCCTTCTTGACCCATGTCGTGCGCAGTCGGGAGGACGCAATCGAGAGCAAGGGACTAACGCTTGATTTGCGCGGCGACAAGAGTGCAGGGACAGTCAGCGCCGATCGTCGGCAATTGGGCCGCGCGCTGGGCAATCTGCTCGACAATGCGATCTCGGCCACGCCGGAATCTGGACGGATCCTGGTCGCTTTGACTCGCCGTAAATCGGGCGCGCGCATCGTCATTTCGGATAATGGCGAAGGCATGAAGCCAAGCGAGCTGGCGCGCGCGCTAGATGGCTATCGGCTCGCGGGAGCAGAAGGAAATGGTGGTAACGGTGGCAATGGCGGGAAACGCGGCCTCGGCCTGCCGCTTGCCCGCCAATTGATCGAGGCACATGGTGGAAGGCTGGAAGTCCAGTCGGAAAAGGGTGCCGGGACCACAGCAACGGTGATGCTTCCGTGAAGCGGGAACTGCCAGATCTTGCAGCAATGGACGCTTTCGGAACCGTCATTGCGAGCCGCTTGCAAAGCGGCGATGTCATTGCGCTGACAGGTGGGCTGGGGGCGGGAAAGACCACGCTTTCGCGCGCAATCCTGCGGGCGTTGGGGCATGAAGGGGAAGTTCCATCACCCACCTTCACGATCATCGAAACCTATGATGAACTCGATCCGCCGGTCGTCCATGCAGATTTCTATCGCCTCGAAGATCCCGATGAAATGCGCCAGCTGGGGCTGGACGATTACCGAGAGGGCGCAGTGCTCATCGCTGAATGGCCCGAACAGGCCGGTGGCTTTGCACATGAACCGTCCTGTCTCTCCATTCGGCTTGAAACTGCGAAAAGAGGGCGTTTGGCCGTTGTCGAGGGCGGTCCGGCTTGGCTAGAGCGAATGCCATGACAAGCGAACTGCCCGCTGGGCTGCATGAATTCCTGCAACAGGCCGGTTGGGAGGGCGCACAAATTGCGCCATTGCCCGGCGATGCCAGCTTCCGCCGCTATTTCCGCATCCGCCGGAATGATGATCGCGCAATGTTGATGGATGCGCCGCCGCCGCATGAAGACCCGCGCCCTTTTCTCCATGTCGGCAAATGGCTGACAGCAAATGGCCTGCGCGCGCCTGCCATCTATGCAGAAGATGCAAATCGCGGTTTGGTGCTTATCGAGGATTTCGGACACGACCGGATGCGTGATTGGCTGGATGATCATCCGGCTGAAGAGCGGCGTGCCTATGCCGATGCCATTTGCGCGCTTGTGAAATTGCACAAGCGCCCTCCAGGTCCGTTTGAATCTTATGCGCTGGAAACCTACCTGCGCGAAGTTTCCCTTTTTCCAGACTGGTTTTGCCCGGCGGCAGGTTTGAAAGTCGATGGAATGGGCTTTCTGGCTGCCTGGCGCGAGGTGCTTGGCCCGCTGCTGCTGCGCCAGCAACCGGGTGTGACGGTGCTGCGTGATTATCATGCGGAAAATATCATGCTGCTTGGCCCCAAAGGCGGGTATTCGGGAGAACAGGGTATCATTGATTTTCAGGATGCTCTGGTTGGCCACCCCGCCTATGACATTGTGTCGCTATTGCAGGATGCCCGCCGCGATGTTTCACAAGGGCTGGAAGGCGACATGCTCGACCTTTATCGTTCGCGTATTGAAACGGGCGTGGATTTCGATGCGGATTACGCCCGCCTCGGCGCGCAACGAAATGCCAAGATCGTTGGCATTTTCGCGCGTTTGTGGAAGCGCGACAGCAAATCACGTTATCTCACCATGATCCCGCGCGTATGGGAAGCGATGGAACGTGATCTTGCCCATCCTGCGCTTGAACCTGTGGCGCGTTGGTTTGATGCCAATGTACCCAAAGAAATGCGTGCAGCACATGGCGGGAAATTGGGATGAGCACACTGGTTTCGGATACGGCGATGGTGTTGGCCGCAGGCATGGGAAAACGCATGCGACCGCTGACAGCCAGTCAGCCAAAACCGATGGTGCGCGTAGCAGGCAAACCGTTGATCGACCACACGCTCGATCGTTTGGCCGATGCTGGCATAAAACGGGCCGTCGTCAATGTGCACTATCTGCCTGAAAATCTGGAAACGCATCTGAAGGGTCGTGCTTCGCCGGCTATCACGATATCGGATGAACGATCGCAGTTGCTGGAAACTGGCGGTGGCCTGGTCAAGGCGCAGGATCAGCTGCCTGATCTGTTCTTTTGCCTCAATTCCGATAATATCTGGCTTGACGGTCCGCGCGATTGCTTTGCCGATCTGTCGGCCATGTGGGATGAAGACCGGATGGATGCGCTGTTGCTGCTTGTCCCGCATAAGGGTGCGCATAATTTTCGAGGGCTGGGTGATTTCTCGATGGATCCATCGGGCCGTGTTAGCCGCCGGACAGAAGCACGCCTTGCGCCTTTTGTTTTCACCGGCATTCAGTTGATGTCAAAGCGGCTATTGCGCGACACGCCCGAAGGGCCGTTCTCGACCAACATCCTGTGGAGTCGCGCCATCGAAGAAGGGCGGCTTTTCGGCGTTCCATTCACCGGTCAATGGTTTGAAGTCGGCACGCCTGAAGCGATTGGCCCCACAGAAGCTGCTCTGCGGAATGGCTGAGCAAGGCCGGCCGAATGTCTATTCCATCGCCGCCCATCGCGGCTTTGCCGATGCGCTGGTGGCAGGGCTGGTGCCGCGTTATGCAGAGGAACATTTCGGTCTTGCAAGGCTGACGCTGCTGCTGCCTTCCGCCCGTGCGGCGCGCACGCTTTCAGAAGCTTTCGTGCGCTACGCGGGTGCCAGCGGCACGTCCGGGCTGCTTATGCCGCGCATGGTTATGGTGGGCGATCTTGACCTTGATGAGGCGCTTGGGCCGCTGTTTGATTCGTTGGGTGCGGGCGGGGCGATTCCGCCGGCTGCCGACCCGGTGCGGCGTTGGCTGCGGCTTGCGCAATTCATCGGCGAAGCGTCGCAATCGTTGAGAAGGGAGGCGCTGACAGCCAATGCCCGTCTGCGCCTCGCCCGCGACATCGGCACGGCGATGGATCGCTTGCAGGTCGAGGAAATCGACATTGAGAGCCTCTGGGAAGAGCGGATTCTGAATGCGTTGGAGGACAATGCTCGCCATTGGACGCAGAATACCAAGCTTCTCTACGCCGTGAGCGCCATGTGGCGGGCTGAGCTTGAAGAGCGCGGTGAGCTTGATGCTGCTTCGCGCCGCAACCGTCTGTTCCGCGCCGCGGCAGAGAGGATGCGCGACAATCCGCCTGCGACGCCGTTCGTGGCGGCAGGTGTCACCAGCGCGGCTCCTGCGCTTGCGCGCCTGCTGCGCACCATATCGCAATTGCCTAATGGCGCGGTGGTGTTGCCCGATCTCGACCTGTCGATGGATGAGGCGGTGTGGGATGAACTGGGCGGGGCGGGCGATCCCACCAGCGATACGCCGTTTGCCAAGGGTGATGCCGTCACCCATCCGCAATATCATCTCAAGCTGCTCCTTAACCGCATGGGTGTGGCGCCTGGTGAAGTGCAGCAATGGCACCGCGCCGGACTGAGCAAAGGCCCGCCCGAACGTAGCCACGCCATCTCCAGCCTATTCCTGCCCCCTGAAGCGAGCAAGGCATGGGTCGATCTTTCGGCGCAAAAGCGGCGCATGTCAGGGGTACGATTGGTCGAAACCGCCAATCCAGAGGAGGAAGCGCAGGCCATCGCGCTGCTGGTGCGCGAAGCATTGGAAGGACCTGAAAAGCGGGTGTCTGTTGTCACCCCAGATCGCGGGCTGGCCGCGCGCGTGGCGCAGCATTTGCGTCGCTGGGACATCGTGGCTGATGATTCTGCCGGTCGCCCTCTTTCGCAAACTGCGGCAGGGCGAGTGCTGCTGCTGCTGGCAGAAGTCTGTGAAGAGACCGCTGCGCCGGTTCCGCTGATGGCGTTGTTGCAACATCCGCTGGTTGGCGCGGGTGATGGCCGGCCGGAATGGCTCGGCAATACACGCGCGCTTGAGCTCAAGCTGCGCGGTCCGCGCAAAGAACCCGGCTTGCCCCCGCTTCGCAAATTAGCAAGGGACGCGAAGGTAGAAGAGTGGTTCAACGTGGTGGAGGCCGTGCTCACTCCGCTGTTGGTTGGTGAGAGGGAGGGCGAGCACGGCCTTTCCGAATGGCTCGACCTGTTGACCCAGGCGGGCGAAAATCTTTGCGGTGAAAACCTGTGGGCGCGCGAAGATGGGCGCGCCTTGTCTGGCTTTATCGAGGAAATGCGCCTGCATGCGCGCGATGTCCCGGTCACGCTCAAAGCGGCCGATCTGCCCTCCGCCTTGCGCGATGCGATGGATCTGGTGGCAGTGCGGCCGCCCTATGGCGGGCATTCACGGGTAGCTATCTACGGTTTGCTGGAAGCGCGCATGACCCGTGCAGACATGGTGATCTGTGGCGGCCTGAACGAAGGGGTGTGGCCGCCGCGTCCCGCGACCGACCCGCTGCTGGCCCCTGCCGTGCTGCGCGCGCTTGGGGTGCCGGGTGCGGATTTCCGCATAGGGCTTTCGGCGCATGACCTTGCCGGCGCACTTGGAGCACCCGAAGTGGTGTTGAGCAGGGCACGGCGCGATGTGGCGGGTCCGGCAATTGCATCGCGTTTCCTGTTGCGCGTGCGCGCTTTGCTGGGCGGAGATCTAGTGGAGCGGCACGAGGATCAGGAGCTGCCGCAACTCGCCCGCGCGCTTGATGGGCAATATAGGATGGCGCCCCATCCGCGCCCAGAACCACGGCCGGATGCGCTGCAACGCCGCGAGGATATCAGCGTAACTGCGCTCGATCGGCTGCGCTCCGATCCGTATGAATTTTACGCCAGCAAGATCTTGCGCCTGCCAGAGCTGGATTTGCTCGATGCTGAACCAGGCCCTGCGTGGCAGGGCAGCCTGGCACACGCCATTCTCGAAGACTGGCACGCTGGAAAAGGCAGCCTGGATGAGCTGGCTGACCTCCATTTGCGCGAACTTTCCGCCCATCCGCTGCTCAGTGCCTTGTGGCGTCCGCGGCTGCTGCGGGCATTGGAATGGGTGGAAGTGGAACTCGCAGCAAATCCCGCCCGCAAACCTGCCAAATGGGAGGCGTGGGGGGAAATGACGGTCGATGGCATTCGCATTTTCGGCAAGGCAGACCGGATTGACAGGCTGGCCGATGGATCGCTGGCGGTGGTCGATTACAAGACTGGCTCTCCGCCCACCGGCAAGCAAGTGCAGCAAGGCTATGCCTTGCAATTGGGCACAATCGCCCTGATCCTGCGCGATGGCAATTTCGATGGACTGTCCGGCCGTGCCACCTGTTTTGAATACATCTCGCTCGGCAAGGCTAAAGTAAAAGACCATCCGACCGGATTTGGTTATGTCACTACACCCTTGCTGGAAGGAAGAAAATCCACAGGCATTCCCCCGGCTGATTTCCTGCCGGAATCCGAGAGGTTTCTGCACGAAGCCCTGTCGCGCTGGATTTTGGGGACCGAACCTTTCACCGCGCGGCTCAACCCAGATGCGCCGGGTTATTCAACCTATGATCAGCTGATGCGTCTGGCCGAATGGCAAAGCCAACAAGACGGTGCGGTATGAGCGGCAAGGTCTTTCCGCTACAGGATAATCAGCGGGATGCGGTGGAACCTGCCGACAGCGTTTGGCTTTCTGCCAGCGCAGGTACCGGCAAAACGCAGGTGTTGTCGGCGCGCGTACTGCGGCTGTTGCTGACGGCGGGCGTTCAGCCTGACCAGATATTGTGCCTCACTTTTACAAAGGCAGGGGCGGCGGAAATGGCCACCCGCGTCAATGAAGTTCTGGCAAACTGGGTGCGTATGCCCGCCACCGAACTTGCCCAGCAGCTTGATCGGATTGGCGCGGATATGGATGATGCCACTATCGCCCGTGCCCGCACGCTATTTGCAGGCGTGCTTGATTGCCCGGGCGGTGGCCTTCGCATCGATACGATACACGCCTTTGCCCAATGGTTGCTGTCCGCATTCCCGGAAGAGGCAGGCCTGATCCCCGGCACGCGTCCGATGGAAGACCGCGACCGCACATTGCTGGCAGAACGAGTGTTGCGTGAATTGCTCGTGCAATGGCAAGTCAGCGATCCTGCTGCCATTGCCACGCTGGAAACGCTTTCACTTCGTATGGGGCATGACGGGGCAAAAGCCTGGCTGATGCGCTGCGCGATGGCGCGTGAGGCTTGGTTTGGAGAAGGCGCATGGCAGCCGCCTATGGCGCAGCGCACAAAACAATTGCTGGGCCTGCCCGCTGATGCGAGCGCCGAAAGCCTTTCATCGCAATGTGAGGACGGTACCGCAGGAGTGGACCTTATCCGCAAGGTGATGTGGGCCTATGATGATTGGGGCGCGGCCAGTGGGAAGAAAGTTGCCGGTATCATTGGTGACTGGTTGCTCCTGCCATCGGCGGATCGGTTTACTGCCATCCCAACTCTGAAAACAGATATCTTCGCGAAGGAGGGCCATCTCAAGCATCAGGCCAACATGGCCAAGCGAAACGAATCGGTTGTCGCGCTGGGTCAGCAATTGCGGGAATGGCTGGATGCAGTTGCACGGGAAGCAATCCTGCTCGAACTGTCGAAATTCATCGCCCCAGCGCTGGAACTTGGTCGCAGCTTTGCGATCGAATGGGAGGAAGCGAAACAGCGCGAAGGGCTGGTCGATTTCGATGACCTTATTCGGCGCGCGGCAAAATTGCTTGGCAATGCCGATATGTCGGCATGGATACGCTACAAGCTGGACCGCCGCTTCGATCACATCCTTGTTGACGAGGCGCAGGATACCAATGCTGAACAATGGGCCATCATTGATGCGTTGACCGATGATTTCTTTACCGGCGAAGGCCAGAAGGAAGGGCGCCAGCGAACCATTTTCGTAGTTGGCGATTACAAGCAGGCGATCTTCGGCTTTCAGGGCACAAGTCCGAAGAATTTCAGCCGTGCCTTCAACAAATACAAGGCCTTGCTTCGTGAACGTGCAGATAATGCGGTGCGCGCACGGCAGAATATTACTGCGCGCGAATTGCGCGATCTGGGGCTGGGCAGGTCCTATCGCACAGCGCGCAGTGTCCTCGAATTTGTTGATAATGCGATCAATGCCATCGGCCATGAAGCATTGGGCCTTGATCGCGCACCGGAACCGCATGTGGGTGATGATCGGCCCGGTCTTGTCACTTTGTGGAAGCCTGTGCCGGCCATCGCCCAGGATGCTGATGAGGAGGAGGATGGGCCCGAAATCCGCGTTTCTGAAGCAGAGCTGCGCATGGCGGATAACATCGCCCGGCAGGTTAAGCAGTGGCTTGATACAGGTTTTGCGCTGGCCAAGGGCGCTCCGCGCAATGCGACGCCGGGCGATATCATGGTACTGGTGCGCAAGCGCGGAGATCTTGTCGCACCCATTGTTGCGCGGTTGCACGCATTGGGTGTGCCTGTAGCAGGCGTCGATCGCCTGCGATTGGGCGCTCCGCTGGCGGTCAAGGATTTGATGGCGGCGTTGCGCTTTGCTGCCCAGCCGCGCGATGATCTTTCGCTCGCCTGCCTGCTGGTATCCCCGATTTTTGGCTGGTCGCAAGATCAATTGCTCGAACACGGTTATCGCCCGAAGGACCGGTCCTTGTGGGATCATTTGCGCAGCAGCACCGATGCTGACGTCATGGCGGCAACCGACAGATTGCGGGCCCTGCTGGCGCGCGCCGATTTCGATACGCCGCAGACCTTGCTGCACTGGATGCTGGTTGGTTCGTGGCAGGCGCGTTCAAGGCTCGTGGCACGCCTCGGGACAGAGGCGAATGACCCGATTGATGAATTGCTCAACGCCGCGTTGCAATTTGCTTCTGCCAATACGCCCAGCTTGCAGGGTTTCATCCGCTGGTTCGATGCCGGTGACGGGGAACTGAAACGCGAGGCTGAAGGGGCTGGCGGACAGGTGCGGGTGATGACTGTGCACGGGTCCAAGGGTTTACAGGCACCCATCGTTATTCTTGCCGATGCCTGCGGCGATCCCGATGCCGCGCGTCCATCCGGCCTTGATCTTGAAGAAATATTGCCCGGCGCAGACGGCGGGCGAAAGTTGCCGCTGCCGCCTTTGTCTTCTGATTTGCGCGTAGGGCGGATTGCAGAGGTGGCAGAGGCTGCCAAGACCGCAGAACGGCAGGAACATTGGCGGCTGCTTTATGTCGCCATGACCCGCGCTGAAGAGGCGCTGTTTATCGGTGGCGCGCTGCGCAAGAAGGATAAGGACCAGCCCAAGCCCGACAGCTGGTTTGCAAGGCTGGAGCCATTGTTCAATGATGAATGGCTGGAGGATCCCATCTGGTGTGCGCGGGCAGAGCTTGGCGCACGTGCCGATCCAGTAGAAAGCCGCAGTCAGGCCGACCTTGCCTTACCGATGGTGCTGCCCGATTGGGCAAAACGGCCCGTGGGTGAAGAATCGCGTCCGCCCCGGCCACTTGCGCCCTCTGCCAGTTCGGATGATCTCAGCGCGGATCCCCCGCTTGCCCCCCAGCAGGCGGCAATTGCGGCACGGCGCGGCGTGCTGATCCATGCCTTGCTTGAACGTCTGCCCGATGTTCCGCACGAAATGCGCACCAGCGGGGGCCGCGCATGGCTTGAAAGGCATGGTCAGGAGTTGTCATCCACTGAGCGGGAGGAGATGCTGGAGCAAGCCCTGTCCGTGCTCGATCACCCTGATTGGCGCGCATTGTTCGGGCCGGACGCGCTGGCCGAAGTGCCGCTTGCCGCAACAATTGGCGAACAGGTGATCGCGGGCACGGCAGACCGGTTACTCGTCACCGCGGAAAAGGTGCTGGTCGCTGATTTCAAAACCGCCCGCAGACCGCCTGCCTCACTGGAGGAGGTTCCGCGCTCCACTCTGGCACAAATGGCGGCCTATGCCGCTGCGCTGGGCGTAATCTACCCTGATCGCGTGGTCGAAGCCGCGGTGCTTTATACACAGGTCCCGCAATTGATCGCCATTCCGGCAGAGCTGTTGCAGCGGTTTCGCCCCGGCCAGAATGCGCGATCCGATACACAGGCTGTGAACGGCTGAAGGAAAGCTATCGCGTGCCAACCGTTGTCTGTTTACGAAGTGTCCCCAATTAGGGGTGCGAGCAGTTAGGAGAAGCCATCATGGCTACCAAGAATGTTACCGACGGCAGCTTCCAGGCCGATGTTCTCGATTCAGACAAGCCTGTTCTGGTGGATTTCTGGGCTGACTGGTGCGGCCCGTGCAAGATGATTGCGCCCGCATTGGAAGAATTGTCTGAAGAATTGTCCGACAAGGTCACCATCGCGAAGATGGACATCATGGAAAACCCTGAGGTTCCGGGCAAGATGGGCGTCCAGTCGATCCCGTTCCTCGTATTGTTCAAGGATGGCCAGCCTGTCGCCCAGCAGATGGGTGCAGCGCCGAAAAATGCACTGAAAGGCTGGTTGGAAGGCGAGCTTTAAGCTTGCCCGAGCGCGTTCAATCGCGTCACCATATCATCCCATAATTGCGGAGTGGCCGCGCCGACAAGTCCGGTGCGGCCAATTTCGTCTACCCGATATGGTGAACCATCAAGCCGTGCGGCCTTGCCGCCTGCCTCGTTAAGCCACAACACGCCCGCCGCGTGATCCCATGCCAGCGTGCGTTCAAAAATCGAAACATCATTGGCACCCAGCGCAAGGCGTGGATATTGTTCCGCCGCGCAATAAGGAATGTCGGTAAGCGTGTAATGCAGGGCGATATGCGACCGCATCGCCTCACGCTGCGCTTCTTCCATGAATATGAGCGAAATGGCAGCAACAGGCGGTGTTTCACCTGTCTCGCGGGCGAAAACCCTGTCTTTCCCGATAAATGCACCTTTACCGCGCTGGGCCACGCAAAATCGGCCCGACAGGCAATCGTAAATCCAGCCGGTTACTGCTTCCCCGCCCGATGCCATCGCCACCAAGATCCCGAAGGGTTCTCGGCCGTTGGCAAAATTGCGGGTGCCGTCGATTGGATCGACAATCCAGCAGTCGCCTTTCAGCCCATCCAGAACCGCTGGATCGGCATGCGCCGATTCCTCGCCCACAAAAGCAAGGCCCGGGATGATCCTTTCCAGTCTTTCGCGGAGCATGGCTTCAGACTCCCTGTCGGCAATGGTGACCGGGTCATCGCCGCCCTTGTCCATGATATCCTGCGCCGCAAGATTGCGGAAACGCGGCAGGATGACTTTGTCCGAAACTTCGCGCAGCAAATCTTCGATTGCGAGATGGAATGCGCTTATGTCATTCAAGTGCGGTAGTCCGCATTGATGTCGATATAGCCATGAGTGAGATCGCAGGTCCACACTGTGGCGCGCCCGTCGCCAATGCCGAGATCGACCGAAATATCAATCTCGTCCCCCTGCAAATGCTGAGCCACGGGGGTTTCGTCATAATCGGCAACGGGCAAGCCATTGCGCGCCGCGCATGTGCCGCCAAAGCCAATGGACAGGGTGTCACGGTCAGCCGGCTCGCCTGCCTTGCCCACTGCCATGACAACACGGCCCCAATTGGCATCCGCCCCAGCAATCGCGGTCTTGACCAGTGGAGAATTGGCGACTGCAAGTCCCACACGGCGGGCGCTTTCATCGCTTTTTGCGCCGGTAACGCTCACCGTGATGAACTTGGTCGCACCTTCGCCATCGCGCACCACCAGATGGGCGAGCTGGCGGCACACATCCTCCAGCGCCGCCATGAAGGCATCTGCGCCCGCATCCTCGAAAGAGGAGAGAATGGCATTGTCTGCCTTGCCGGTTGCAAAGCCCAGAACCGTGTCGCTGGTGGAGGTATCGCTATCCACCGTAATGCAGCTGTAGGTCCGTTCGTTAGCGGCAGAGAGGCATTGCTGGAAGAATTGCGGCTCCACCGCTGCATCGGTGAAGATATAGCCCAGCATGGTCGCCATATCGGGCGCGATCATCCCGCTGCCCTTGATAATGCCATTCAGGACGACGCGCGTGTCACCAATCATGGCAGAGGCCGTGGCCCCCTTGGCAAAAGTGTCGGTCGTGCCGATCGCGTGGGTGGCCTCTTCCCAGCTGCAAGGAGTTGCTTCCAGCACTGCTGCAACGCCATGTTGCGCCTTGTCCTTTGGCAGAGGCACGCCGATCACGCCGGTGGAGGACACCAGCACGTCTGACGGTGCGCAATCGAGGTGATGCGCCACTTGCGCCATGATCTGTTCCACCGCCTCGCGCCCGCGATATCCTGTAAAAGCGTTGGAATTGCCTGCATTGACAATAAGTGCGCGTGCCTGACCCAGCTTCACCTGCTCACGCCCCATTTCCACTTCGGTGGAACAACAGACATTCCGGGTGAAGACGCCGGCAAGCGCCGTTCCTTCTGCCAATTCCGCATAGGTAAGGTCGGCGCGGTCCCAGTCCTTGTAATCTGCGCGCGCCACGCGCAGCGTCACGCCATCGACAGGCGGCATATCGGGAAAGGGCAGGGCGAGGGGAGAGCGAGCAAGATCCATGACCGGTGCCATAAGCGCCAAGTCAACGCAGGACAATGTGGGCAATTCCTAGTCGCATCATCAGCCGGTCATAGACTTTACACCAATCATCGCTATTTGAGGCCCACGATGCTTCGCCAGTTACTCACCCTGCTTGCCGTTATTTCAGGCTTCACGCTCGCGGCAGAACCTGTGTCGGCTGCCGATGCACGGGTGGTGAGCATTGCAGCGGCGCACCAGGCCGATTGCGCTATTGTCGCAGCCGCGCCAGTCCAGCAGGTGCGCGATGCGCGTTCCAGCGATGCTCCGCTTGCTGCACCGCGTGCGCTTCCGCCAGCATTCGCACTAGCCCCCAGCGTTCGCATCAAGGTTGATCGCACGCGCGAATAGCGCGACTTTCACTCACATCGCCTGAACTTCCAAGGTTGCGCCACCATGCGCGGCCTGTTCCCATATTATCCGACAGGACCCGCCTCATGTGGCAAACAATCGCCAAATCGCTCTTCGGTTCGTCCAACGACCGTTACGTCAAGACGCTCGAAAAGACCGTTGCCCGTATCAATTCGCTGGAAGACCAGCTTGTTGACTTCTCCGATGACGAATTGCGCGCGCAGACCGCCAAATTCCGCATAAAGCTGGAGGAAGGCGCAACATTGGACGATATTCTGCCCGAAGCCTTCGCCACCGTGCGAGAGGCATCCAAGCGTGTGTTGGGCATGCGGCATTTCGATGTGCAGATGGTTGGCGGGATCGTGCTCCACCGCGGCGAAATCGCTGAAATGAAGACGGGTGAAGGCAAGACGTTGGTGGCAACGCTGGCCACCTATCTCAATGCGATCGAAGGCAAGGGCGTTCACGTAGTGACGGTGAATGATTATCTCGCCCGCCGCGATGCGGAATGGATGGGCCGCCTGCACGGTTTTCTCGGTCTGAATGTGGGTGTGATTGTGCCCAACATGCCCGAGGCTGCCCGCCGTGATGCTTATGCCGCCGACATAACCTACGGCACCAATAATGAATTCGGCTTTGATTACCTGCGCGACAATATGAAGCAGGAGCGGGGCCAGATGGTGCACCGCCCGTTCAATTTCGCGATCGTCGATGAAGTCGATTCCATCCTGATTGACGAGGCGCGTACCCCGCTGATTATTTCCGGCCCGACAGAAGATAAGTCGGATCTTTATGTCGCGCTTGATGCTGTCATCAAGGAGCTGGAAGAGGAATATTACGAGAAGGACGAAAAGAGCCGTAACGTCCAGCTGACCGAGGATGGCGTTGAGGAAATCGAGAAACGTCTGATCGCCGCTGGCCTGCTTGAAACAGACAATCTCTACGATATCGAAAACACTCAGGTCGTCCATCACATGGATCAGGCTCTGCGCGCTGTCGTGATGTTCAAGAAGGACACAGATTACATCGTCAAGGATGACAAGGTCGTCATCATTGATGAATTTACCGGCCGCATGATGGATGGACGCCGCTGGTCCAACGGCCTGCATCAGGCCGTGGAAGCCAAGGAAGGCGTCAAGATCGAACCTGAGAACCAGACGATGGCCTCGATCACGTTCCAGAACTATTTCCGCATGTATCCCAAGCTTTCGGGCATGACCGGCACTGCCGCTACCGAAGCGGCAGAATTCTGGGATATCTACAAGCTCAACGTCGTCGAAATCCCTACCAATGTGGAGATCCAGCGCGTTGACGAAGAAGACGAATTCTACAAGAACACGCTCGATAAATTCGCCGCCATTGCCAAGGCAATCAAGGAAAAGAACGAGATCGGCCAGCCAGTTCTTGTGGGCACAGTTTCAATCGAGAAATCGGAACTTCTCAGCGATTTCCTCGATAAGGAAGGCGTCAAACATGCCGTCCTGAATGCGCGCATGCACGAAAAGGAAGCGCATATCGTGGCGCAGGCGGGCCGGATCGGCGCGGTGACAATTGCCACGAACATGGCCGGTCGCGGCACCGATATTCAGCTCGGCGGTAATATCGATTTCCGTACGGAAGACGAGCTTGGCGATATGGAAGTCGGCCCGGAAAAGGATGCTGCCATCGCCCGTATTGAGAAGGAAATCGAAGCGGAAAAGCAGCGCGTTCTGGAAGCGGGCGGTCTGTTCGTTCTGGGTACAGAGCGTCATGAAAGCCGCCGCATCGATAACCAGTTGCGCGGTCGTTCCGGTCGCCAGGGCGACCCGGGCCTTTCACGCTTCTATCTGTGCCTTGAAGATGATTTACTGCGTATCTTCGGGCCGGACACATTGTTCGCCAAGATGATGAATTCCAACTTGGAAGATGGCGAGGCAATCGGCTCCAAGTGGCTGTCAAAAGCCATTGAAACTGCACAGAAAAAGGTCGAAGCGCGCAATTACGAAATGCGCAAGCAGGTCGTCCAGTATGATGACGTGATGAATGACCAGCGCAAGGTCATCTACGAACAACGCGCCGAAATCATGGATGCAGAGCGTGTCGATGATGTGGTGGAAGATATGCGCCGCGATGCGATCAACGCCATGGTCACCGCTGCGTGCCCGCCCGGCTCCTATCCAGAACAATGGGACAAGGCTGGCCTCAAGGAGAAGATCGACGAAGTTCTCGGCCTAGATGTGCCGCTCGATGATTGGATCGAGGAAGACCATGTCGAACCCGAATTGATCGAGGAACGACTGCTAGGTCTTTCCGAACAAAAGCTGTCAGGCAAGATCGTCGATATTCCGGAAGATAGTTGGCGCCGTGTTGAAAAGAGCATCCTGCTCGAACGGCTTGATCATCACTGGAAGGAACACCTCGCCACGCTGGACGCATTGCGCCAGGTCGTTTTCCTGCGCGCCTATGCGCAAAAGCAACCGATCAATGAATATAAGCAGGAGGCATTCGGCCTGTTTGAAATTATGCTGGATACCCTGCGCGAGGACGTGACCAAGGTGCTGCTGACGGCCGAGTTCCGTCCCTCTGCGCCGCCGCCGCCAGTTGAATTGCCCGATCTGCCCGAATTTTTGACCGGACATATCGATCCGTTCACAGGTGAGGACAATTCTGCAGATGGTGACGGCTCCGCCAAGATGGCCCCGCTATTCGGCACGCTGAGCAGCTCTCCCGTGGCCTCCACCGGTTCAGGCGGAGCGCAAACAGCCGATCCCTATGCAAATATGGATGTAAGCCGCAACGCGCCATGTCCTTGCGGTTCGGGCAGCAAATACAAGCATTGTCACGGGGCTGCTATCTGATTCTCGATCCGAGCGCCAAGACGGGCGCTCGGGCCCAGGCCTTGATGAAGACCCCGCTGAATGGGTGAATTGCAAGATAACGCTCCAAGATAACGCTCAGCGTCAGCAAGGCCCAATGGCCGCCCGCAGCGGGGCAGCCTGCCTGCCCGCTTAGCAAGGATCGCGCACCCGCATGGGTGGGCGAAAAGCAAATTATCTCGAAAAGTGGCTCCCCGAGTTGGATTCGAACCAACGACCAAGTGATTAACAGTCACCTACTCTACCGCTGAGCTATCGGGGAGCAGCCCGTCAGGCAGGTGAGCGCCTATATGGGTGGGCACCGGGTTTGACAAGCCCCGATTGCGGCAATCCACATCAAGTCAGGAATTGCTCTGCCACAATGCGTTCGTCCAGCGCATGGCCAGGATCGAACAGCAGGGTCATTTCCTTGTCTCTGGCGATTTCCACATGCACCTCTGCCACGTCGCGCACTTCCTTTTGATCAGCGACCACGGCGACAGGGCGCTTGGTCGGTTCATGCACGCGGAAAGTGACGCGGCTGCTGTCCGGCAGGACCGCGCCGGGCCAGCGACGCGGGCGAAAGGGGCTGATCGGGGTGAGAGCAAGCATGCGCGAATCAAGTGGCAGGATCGGGCCATTGGCGGAAAGGTTATAGGCGGTGGAGCCGACGGGCGTTGACAATAGAACGCCATCTCCCGCCAGCTGCGATATGCGCACGCGTCCATTCACCGATATCTCTATCTTGGCGGTCTGCCGGGTTTCGCGCAGCAGACTGACTTCATTAATGGCGCAGGATCTCTCGCGTTCTCCTGACTGGGTGATCGCTTCCATGCGCAGCGGCGAGACGGTGAATCGCCGCGCCTTCGCGACGCGCTCAACCAGATCGCATGACTGGATATGACGGTTCATCAGGAAGCCCACTGTCCCCAGGTTGAGCCCGAACACAGGCTTCACCGTCTCTAAATCGAGCATGGAATGGAGCGTGTCGAGCATGAAACCGTCTCCGCCCAGTGCGATGACGGCCTCTGCATCCTCCAAAGAGACGAAATCATTGCAATCCGCCAGTCTGAACGCGGCTTCGGCGGCCTTTTCGTTCTGCGAATGCAGCAGTGCCAGCCTTTTCGGGGCCGAGTGGCTGCTTCCTGTGCTGTCGGCCTCTTCCATGACGCAGACACTATGGAGCGTCGTCCCGATTTGCAACGCGCCATTCGCCGGACCTGTCTTTGTTACAAGAGCCGTGCGAGACAACAGGCCATGACGATTCCTACACAATCCATCGATCGCCGAGCCCGGCAGGATCGCCGCAATCTGGAACCCCATCCGATTACAGAAGATCTCGCCGACGCGCTAATCGCGAACGAGATTGAATTGTTATTCCAGCCACAATGGCGCGCGGACGGCTCGCTGAGCGGGGCTGAGGTGTTGGTGCGCTGGGAGCATCCCGATGACGGATCGTTGGCGGGCGATGCACTTGTGGCAATTGCGCAAAGCGGCGGGATCGCGCGGCGCCTGTCCCGCCATATTGCGCGCGGCGCGTTCAAGGCGGCGCTGGATTGGCCGGAAGACCTTCATCTTTCGCTCAATGTTACAGCGATGGACCTGCTCGACCGGACCTTTGCCGAAGGTCTGACTGAGATGATCGCGGATTACGATTTTCCGCCCGAACGGCTGACGCTGGAAATTACCGAGCAGGCGCTGGTGGCGGATCTCGATCGTTCCGCTGCCCGGCTCGATACGCTGGCGCAGCTAGGTATCCGCATTGCGCTGGATGATTTTGGCGCGGGGTTCTGCAACTTCCGCTATCTCAAGGTTTTGCCGCTCCACGCGCTCAAGCTGGATCGCGCAATGATAGAAGGCATTGCTGGCGACAGCCGCGATCTTGCCGTGCTGCGCGGTATTATCGCCATGGCCCGGGCGTTGGAAATCGATGTGCTTGCAGAAGGCGTCGAAACAGAGGCGCAGCGCGACGTCGTGATCGACGAAGGCTGCGCTTATTGGCAGGGCTATCTCGGCGGGAAACCCGTCAACGCAGAGGTGTTTGCCGCGCTGATATCGCAGCAGGACTGATATAACGCCTCAGATCTGCCGCTACGCCGCTTTCTTTGCAGCGCGTTTTACCACGTTGCTCAGGCCCTTGGTCAATTGGAACAGGCCATTCAGGCGGCCTTGCGGATCGCCCCATGCGCGGTTGATTACCAGCTTCATGTCCGGGCGCAGCTTGGCCGTCCCTTCCAGCCTTTCGACATAGGCAATCAGGCCTGCGGGATCGGGGAAGCTGTCTTGATGGAATGTGACCAGCGTGCCGCGCGCGCCCACATCTATCTTGGCAATGCCTGCGGTGATGGCCTGATGCTTGATTTCGATCAGGCGGATGAGGTTCTTGGTGGCCTGCGGCAATTCACCGAAACGGTCGATCATTTCTGCTGCCATGCTTTCGATCTCGGATTGCCCGTCGGCCTGATTGAGACGGCGATAAAGCGCCATGCGCACGGCAAGATCGGGGACATAGCTTTCGGGGATCATGATCGGCGCATCGACGGTGATCTGCGGGGAAAGATGGCTGCGATCCGCTTCCAGCCCGGCATCGCCAGCCTTGGCTGCCATAATCGCATCTTCCAGCATGGACTGGTAAAGTTCGAACCCGACTTCGCGAATATGGCCCGATTGTTCATCACCCAGCAGATTGCCCGCGCCGCGAATGTCGAGATCGTGGCTGGCAAGCTGGAAACCCGCCCCCAGCGAATCAAGATCGCCCAGCACCTTGAGGCGCTTTTCCGCCACTTCGCTCAACTGCATGTCGGCAGGCGTGGTCAGATAGGCATAAGCGCGGATTTTGGCGCGGCCGACGCGTCCGCGCAGCTGGTAGAGCTGGGCAAGACCGAACCGGTCGGCGCGATGGATGATCATGGTATTGGCAGAAGGCAGATCGAGCCCGCTTTCGATGATGGTGGTGGAAAGCAGCACTTCGTATTTGCCTTCGTAAAAGGCGCTCATGCGTTCTTCGATATCGCCCGCACCCATCTGTCCGTGGGCGGCCACGAATTTCACTTCGGGCACCGTATCGCGCATCCATTGTTCAAGCGGCTCCATGTCCGAAATGCGCGGCACAACGATAAAGCTTTGTCCGCCGCGATGATGTTCGCGCAGTAATGCCTCGCGCACCACCATATCGTCCCATTCCATCACATAGGTCCGCACCGCCAGCCTATCGACGGGCGGGGTCTTGATGGTTGAAAGCTCGCGCAGTCCCGTCATCGCCATTTGCAAGGTGCGCGGAATGGGCGTGGCGGTGAGGGTGAGGACATGCACGTCGGCGCGAAGCTGCTTCAGCTTTTCCTTGTGCGTGACGCCAAAGCGCTGTTCTTCATCCACGATCACGAGGCCAAGATCCTTGAACTGCGTGTTCTTGGACAAGATCGCGTGGGTGCCGATCACGATATCCACCGTGCCATCGGTCAGCCCTTCGCGGGTGGACTTCATCTCGGCTGCGGGAACAAGCCGGCTGAGCCGACCGATCTTGAGCGGGAAGCCGTCGAACCTCTGGCGAAAGTTTTCAAAATGCTGACGCGCCAGCAGGGTAGTGGGGGCCACCATCGCAACCTGTTGCCCGTTCATCGCCGCGACGAAAGCTGCGCGCAAGGCGACTTCGGTTTTGCCAAATCCGACATCGCCGCACACCAACCTGTCCATCGGGCGGCCACTTTCCAGATCGCGCAGGACATCGGCGATGGCCTGTTCCTGATCTTCCGTTTCCTCATACTGGAAACGGTCAAGAAACTGGTTGTAGCTGGCTTCGTCCACGGCAAGGGCGGGGGCCTTGCGCAGGGCGCGCGCGGCGGCGACCTTCATCAATTCGCCTGCAATTGCCTGAATACGTTCCTTCAGGCGCGAACGGCGTTTCTGCCACGCTTCGCCGCCCAGCCTGTCCAGCGGAACGCTTTCTTCCGAAGACCCATAACGGCTGAGCACGTCGATATTCTCGACCGGAATATACAGCTTGTCGCCGCCCGCATATTCCAGCCGCACGCAATCATGCTGGCTTTTGCCGACCGAGATAGGCTCCAGCCCGATGTATTTGCCGATGCCGTGATCGACATGAACCACCAGATCGCCGCGCGCCAGCGCCTGCAATTCGGCGAGGAAAGCGTCGGCATCTTTCTTGCGTTTCTTGCGGCGAACAAGCCTGTCACCCAGCAGATCCTGCTCTGTGACGAGTTCCAGTTCGTCATTGGCAAAGCCTGTGTCGAGCGGCAGCACCATTGCGGCAGGTTTCGTCTTCCCGCCCTTTGGCGCAGAGGCACCCAAGGCTTCCTGCCAGCTTTCCACCTGCTGCATCGGCGTTCCCGCTTCCTCCAGTATGGAGGTGATGCGGCTGAG
Organism: Aurantiacibacter atlanticus; assembly: GCF_001077815.2. Classification (GTDB taxonomy): domain Bacteria; phylum Pseudomonadota; class Alphaproteobacteria; order Sphingomonadales; family Sphingomonadaceae; genus Alteraurantiacibacter; species Alteraurantiacibacter atlanticus. Next base: position 1,894,695 of record NZ_CP011310.1, read on the forward strand.
AGAGCCTTGCGTGTAGGCAGCGAGCAGCGGGCGTTTTCCCGCCTTGGCCAAAGTGGCAAAGTGTTTCGCTGCCGCTTCATAGACATTGCTGCCTTGCGTGCGTTCGGGCGTGAAATCGCGTGCCGATCTGAAGCCGAAATCGACGATCTTGCCAGCCTCCGGCTCTGCGAAGATCGAGGTCTTGTGGATCGGCCAGCCAGCCATCGCAGAAGCGTATTCTTCTTGCGTCAGATAAAGCTGGGCAGGGTCGATCGGGCGGTAGCTACCCTTGGCCTGTCCGGCGATTTCGCTGCGCTGGCGGTGGTAATCCGTAATGTCGGTCAGCCGTTCTTCAGCTGCCGCGATCGCGCCTGAATCAATGACGATCGTATCCTTGGCGTCGAGGTGATCGAACAAGGTTGCCAGCTTGTCCTCGAACATGGGAAGCCAGTGCTCCATCCCCGCCAGCCGCCGCCCGTCGCTTATCGCTTCATACAAGGGGTCCTGCGTCGCGCCTGCGCCAAACGCCTCGCGATAGCGGGTGCGGAAGCGTTTGATCGTGTCATCATCCAGCAATGCTTCGCTCGCGGGCAGGAGCAGGTGGTCCTTGATCGTGGCGGTGGTGCGCTGGGTGCCCGGATCGAACAGGCGCAGGCTTTCCAGTTCGTCCCCGAAGAAATCGAGCCGCAGTCCAGCCTCAAGCCCGCTGGGGTAAATGTCCACGATGGAACCGCGCATGGCAAATTCGCCCGTATCCACCACGGTATCGACGCGGGAATAGCCCTGCCGCCGCAGCAGATGGGCAAGGCTTTCGTGGCCGATCTGGCTTCCCACCTTGAATTCGCGCACCGCCTCGCGAATGCGGAACGGGGTGAGCACACGCTGGAGCAAGGCGTTGACCGTGGTGACGACTAGTTGATGCGCCGCCTTGCCACTTTGCAACCGGTGCAGCGCAGCCAGCCTTTGCGCGCTGACCGACATCGCCGGACTGGCGCGGTCATAGGGGAGACAATCCCACGCGGGAAATTCCACCACCTGCAATTCGGGCGCGAAGAAATGCACCGTATCCACCATCGCGCGCATCGCTGCATCATCGGCGGCGATAAAGACGGCGCGGCCCGATCCGGCGCGGGCAAGGTCGGCCATGACCAGCGGCTGCGCCCCGCGCGCAACAGAGGCGAGGGTGAGCTGTTGGTCAGCTTTCAGGAAACGGGAAAGATCGGGCATCGGGCAAGGCATCCGGGCAAACAGAACAGCCCCCTGCTCGGCCGAGGAGGGGGTCAGGCCGCCTAGATGCTCACATAGTCAAACTTGCGCAAGGCATCCATTTGGCCACCCTGCAAACGCACGGGCGGCTCCGCGGTGCCCAGCGCCCATGCCAGCACATCGACATCTTCTTCTTCAAGCAATGCCTCGAACCAGGCGAGGGCTGCTTCATCCCAGGCCGTGTGAAACGTGTCGAAATAGCAGCCGAACATGTAATCCGCCTCCCGCGTGCCGCGATGCCAGGCGCGAAACTTGGCGCGGGCGAGCCGGGGAGAAAGATGTGCTGGTTCAGCCATGAAAAGGGGCGCCTCGTTTACCGAAGCGCCCCCTGTGAAGCCTCAACCGTCCCTGATCAAGGGTGCGTATGGGTGTAGAAGGTGACTTCATCCTTCGTCAGCGCATTCCATTCCGTCGTCAGGGATTCCAACGCCGCTTCACCGCCGACATTGGCGGTAAGTGCCGTCATAAAGGCAGCGCGAGACGGGCTGGCGTGCGAATCGAAATTGGCCATTCCGCCTTCCATTTCGGAAACGAGGATGATGTCATAGTCAGGGTTGGTCATGACCCAGTGGATGACATCGGGCGTCTGCCCGGCAGCCTGTTGCGCAGGAACAATGTGGTTGGTCATGATCTCCATCCAGCGATCATCCGCCCCGTCGGCAAAATTGAACATGGTGACTTGATATGTGGTCCGCGCTTCTTCGGGTTCATCCTGCGCCATTGCAGGTGTCGCAAGCAGCGCCAGCGCCGCGCTGGCAGCCAAAGTCTTCGTAAATCTGAACATAGAAAGTCCCCTCAAAAGTTGCACTTTGCGACCCTTGTTAGCGGCCCTGACATCGCTGTTAGCAGCAAAAGTTCCAAAACGGGAATCGCAATTGCACAGGCTTGCCGCGCAGGCACCTTCGCAATCTTCGAAGCATTGGCTAAGGCGGGCCTGTCATGCGTCCCGATTGCCTCAATCCCCTGTTCGCCGAAATCGAGAGCCTCGACGGCGTCGGCCCCAAGCTGAAAAAACCGCTGGAAAGGCTTGGCCTCTCGCGCGTGCGCGATGTGCTGTATCACCTGCCCGAACGCTTCGTGACCCGCCGCGTGGTGGCTGATCTTGATGACGGGCAGGTGGGCGAGAACGTGGTTGTCGCGCTGACGGTGGTGGAACACCGCGCGCCGTTTAATCCCGGACGCGGGCCGTATCGGGTGATGGCGCAGGATGCGAAAGGCAATATCTGCGCGCTGACCTATTTTGGCCGCGCCAGCTACACCGCCAAAAAACAGCTTCCCGTGGGCGAAACGCGATGGGTGGCGGGGCGGCTCGACCAGTACGACCAGACCTTGCAGATCGTCCATCCCGATCACGTCGCGGAAAAGAGCGATGAAGCGATGGGCAAGATGGTGGAGCCGATTTACCGCCTTGCAGAAGGGTTGACCCAGCCGCGCATCGCCAGCTTCGTTGAACAATCGCTCGCCCGCATTCCCGATCTGCCCGAATGGATCGACGCCGGAACATTGTCGAGGGAAAATTGGCCGGCATGGGGCAGCGCGCTGGCGTCTGCCCATGCGGGCGATGATGCCAAGGCGAAGGACCGGCTCGCCTATGACGAATTATTTGCCAACGCGCTTGCACTGATGCTGGTCCGACAGAGCAACAAGGCACGCAAGGGCCAGTCCCTGCAGGGCGACGGCAGCCTGCGCGACAAACTGCAACTCCCGTTCCCGCTGACCGGCGCGCAGACCCGGTCCATCGCAGAGATCACGGGCGACATGGCTCAGGCCAGCCCGATGCTGCGCCTGCTGCAAGGCGATGTCGGCGCGGGCAAGACCGTGGTGGCGCTGGAGGCGATGCTGGCAGCGGTGGAGGCGGGCGCGCAGGCTGCGATGCTCGCCCCGACTGAACTCCTCGCCCGCCAGCACTTTGAAACCTTGCGAGCAATGGCCAAGCCGACGGGTGTCGAAATCGCCCTGCTGACAGGGCGCGACAAGGGCAGGGCGCGCGAAAGCATCCTGATGGGGCTGATCGACGGCAGCATCGACATGGTGATCGGCACCCATGCCATTTTTCAGGACACCGTTTCTTACAAGAACCTTGGCCTCGTGGTGATTGATGAACAGCACCGCTTTGGCGTCTCTCAACGCCTGTTACTGACGCAAAAGGGCAAGGTTACACCGCACACGCTGGCGATGACGGCCACCCCGATCCCCCGCACACTGACACTCGCCCAATATGGCGAGATGGAAGTCAGCCGTCTCGATGAAATGCCGCCCGGAAGGCAGGCAATCGACACGCGTGTATTGCCGCTTGGCCGGTTGGACGAGATTGCAGAGGCGGTGGGCCGACACGTATCGGGCGGGCAACAGGCCTATTGGGTCTGTCCGATGGTGCGCGGCACCGAAAGCGAAACCGAAGATCTGGCCGCTGCCGAAGCGCGCTATGCCAGTTTGAAGAACCGGTTTGGCGATGATGTGGTGCTCGTCCACGGCCAGCTTGCACCGGAAATGAAAGATGCCGCCATGGCGCGTTTTGCCAGCGGCGATGCAAGGGTGTTGGTGGCCACTACGGTGATCGAAGTCGGCGTCGATGTGCCCAATGCAACGCTGATGGTGATCGAACAGGCTGAACGTTTCGGCCTAGCCCAGCTGCACCAATTGCGTGGCCGCGTGGGCCGGGGCAGCGAGAAATCGACCTGCCTGCTTTTGCGCGGCAATGAATTGTCCGAAACGGGCAAGCGGCGGCTTGAACTGATGAAGAATTCGCAGGACGGGTTTGAACTGGCCGAGGAAGACCTGGCCTTGCGCGGCGGCGGCGAATTGCTCGGCACTCGGCAAAGCGGGGAAGAAGGCTTTTCCATCGCCAGCCTCGAACAGGTCACGCGGCTGCTTCCCGTGGCCCATGATGATGCCAAGCTACTGGTGGAAAGCCAGAGCGGGCTGGATAATGCGACGCGCGGCGAGGCAGCGCGCATGGTGCTTTACCTGCTTGAGCGCGATTGGGGCGTGCAGACCCTGCGCGGTGGCTAAACGGCGCACTGGCCTGTATTGTCGATTGCACGCCCCATGTATCGCACCGCGGCAATGCGAGGGATAGAACTAGCGATTTCTGCCTGATGGCTTGCGATCAGACGCCAACCTTCTAGTCTCCCGCGTAATCAATTTCTCGGGAGACACTCCATCATGATCCGCACCCTGTTGGCCGCTTCGGCTCTTTCGCTTGCTGTTGCGATGCCAGTTTTGGCTTCGGCGCAGGATGCCCAGGAAGATTTTACCGAGCTGCGTGAAGAGGTGTGGGAATGGACGCTGGACAACCAGCCCTATCTAGCGACCAGTATCGGGGATCGGCGCGGTGACGGGTCACTGGGGGACAATTCGCTTGCAGCCTATGAACAGAACATCGTTGATACCCGCGCATATCTGGCACGGCTGAACGCCATCGCCGTTGCTGAATTGCCCGAAGATTTGCAAATCGACTATGCGCTGATGCTTCGCGATTTCAACGATACGCTGGAAGCCGCTACTTTCGATCACAGCCGCTACATTGTCTTCACTAATCGCGGTGGTCCGCAAAGTGCCATCGCCGCCCTGCCGTATAGCTCGCCCTTGTTCACCGCGCAGGATTATGAAAGCTATATCGGGCGGCTCGAAACCTTCCCAACCTATGTCAGTAATATCATCAGCCGCAGCGAAACTGCCATCGAATTGGGCCTGACCCAGCCGTGCGAGCCTATGCTGGGCTTCGAAAATACAATTACAGGCCTGATCGCTGAAACGCCTGAGGAATCGGTCTGGTGGAGCGCGTTTGAACAGCGCCCCGCGACCATTACCGAAAGTGAATGGGCTATCTTGGAGGCGCGTGGACGCGGCGCAATTACCGGTGGCGCCTTTGCGGGTCTTCGCAGCTTTGCCGATTTCTACACGCAGGAATATGCGCCAGAATGCCGTACGGATGCAGCCGTGGGCATCGGCAATACCGAAGACGGACAGGATTATTACGCCTGGCGCGTACGCAGCTTCACGACAACCGAGATGACCCCGCAGGAGGTGCATGATCTTGGCCAGTCGGAAGTGGCGCGGATCAGGGCGGAGATGGAAACCGTGGCAGCCCAAGCCGGGTTCGACAGCCGCGAAGCATTTATCGAACATTTGCGCACCGACCCGCAATATTATTCCGAGGACGAGGAAAGCTATCTGCAACATACGCAGGCCTTGGCGAAAGAGATCGACGGCTGGATGCCGCGCCTTTTCGGCCGTTTACCGCGCTTGCCATATACTGTGGAGCCGATCCCTGCCGCCAGTGCCCCGGGCAATACGACGGCCTATTACGAACCAGGATCGCTAACCACGGGTCAGGCGGGTATTTACCGCATCAATCTGACCGAGCTGGATCAGCGCCCCTTGTGGGAATTACCCGCACTGGGCGTGCATGAGGCCGTGCCCGGCCATCATCAGCAGATTTCGCTGCAGCAGGAGCTCGACATTCATCCGCTGCGCCAGAATGGCACTTTCTTCACCGTCTTCGTTGAAGGCTGGGGGCTCTATTCCGAAAGGCTCGGCATAGAGATGGGGCTATATGATACGCCAGCTAAGCAGATGGGCAGGCTGTCCTATGAAATGTGGCGTGCCAGCCGCCTTGTTGTGGACACGGGCATGCATGCTCTGGGCTGGACACGGCAGGAAGCGGTCGATTTCATGATGGCCAATACCGCGCTGTCGGAAGGCAATATCAATGCAGAGGTCAATCGCTATATCACCTGGCCGGGGCAGGCACTCGCCTACAAGCTGGGCGAGCTGAAGATACGCGAATTGCGCGCCCGGGCTGAAGAGGAGCTGGGCGCGGATTTCGATCTGCGCGCTTTCCACGATACGGTTCTGGAAAACGGTTCCATCCCGCTCGACGTGCTTGAGGCGCATGTCGACGGATGGATTGCGGAGCAACTGGCCGGCTAGAATCTCCTACAGCGAGCGCACTGTGCTTCGCCTATATTTATGTTTGGCGAATTGGGGCGGGAGTGCTGCGAAAAACAAAGACACGCCCGCTCGAAGTATTTCGTCGACTTGCGCCATTTTCATTGCAGCGAAAGGTCCTGCTACCTAAAGCCCCGCCACACTCCAACAGAAGTGAACCCTTTTCCAAGTGATCCTTACCCCCTTCGAATGGTCCATCGCCAAACGCTACATGCTGCCAGGTCGCAGCGAAGCGGTGATCGCGCTGGTTGCAGGCATTTCCATTACGGTGGTCATGCTGTCGGTTGCCATGCTGGTTATCGTGATGAGCGTGATGAACGGTTTTCGCGCCGAATTGATTGACCGCATCACATCGCTCAACGGGCATGCCGTGGTGCAGGCCTATGGCGGACGGCTCGAAAATTGGGAGCAAGTGCTGGAAGAGGTCCGCGCGACCCCCGGTGTCACCCGCGCCAGCCCGCTAATTGAACAGCCGCTGGCGGCCACATATAATGGGCGGACCGAAGTGGTCTTCGTGCGTGGTAATACGGTGGAAGACATCGGCAGGCTGGAAGAGAACCTTGTCGCCGGCAATCTCGATACGCTGGATACAGAAGGTCGCAATGTCGCGATTGGTTCACGGCTCCAGCAAAACCTCGGCATAAGGCTGGGCGAGACGCTGACGGTGTTTAACCCGCAAGGCCGCAGCACGCCCTTTGGGATTGTTCCGCGACAGGTCGGCTATACCGTGACAGCCGTTTTTGAAGTTGGCCTTTACGATTTTGACGAACGCTATGTCGTCATGCCCATTCCCAAGGCGCAGGAACTGCTGCTGACCGGGGATTCCGTAGGGATGATAGAGGTTCAGACAGAGGATCCCGAACGCGTCAACGAAATACTCGCGCCGATCGCAGAACGTCTTTCAGGCCGGGCCATCGTGACTGATTGGCAATCAATGAACTCCGCCCTGTTTGAAGCTTTGCAGGTTGAAAGGGTGGCGATGTTCTTTGCCTTGTCCATCATCGTGCTGGTGGCCGCCTTCAATATCCTGTCCTCGCTGGTCATGCTGGTACGTTCAAAAACGCGAGATATCGCCATCATCCGCACGATGGGCGCGACACGGCGTAGTCTGATGAAGATCTTCGTGACCACGGGCTCTGTCATCGGCGTGATCGGAACGGCTGCAGGGCTGGGGCTGGGGTTCCTCGTGCTGTTCTTCCGCAATGGCATTGTGACAGGCCTCAGCACCGTATTCGGGCTTGAGGTGTGGAACCCTGAGGTACGCTTTTTGACAGAACTGCCTTCCAAGACCGATCCGATGGAAATCCTGATGATTGCAGGCATGGCGATGGGGCTCAGCTTTCTCGCTACTCTCTATCCCGCTTATCGCGCGTCCAATACCGATCCGGTGGAAGTCCTTCGTTATGAGTGAACCTGTCGTCCGTCTTACCAAACTGGCGCGCAGCTTTGAACAAGGCGGCGTGCGGATTGACGTGCTCAACGGTGTGGACCTTGAAATAGCGCCAGGAGAAATTGTCGCGCTGCTCGGCCCTTCGGGATCGGGAAAATCGACCATGTTGCAGGCCGTGGGACTTCTTGAAGGTGGCTTTTCCGGCAAGATCGAGATTGCTGGACAGGATGCCAGCAAGCTCAATTCTGGTGATCGCACCTGCCTGCGCCGGGACCATCTGGGATTTGTCTATCAATTCCACCACCTGCTGCCCGATTTCACCGCGCGCGAAAATGTGGTTCTGCCGCAATTACTGGTAGCCACCAGTCGTCCTGATGCGGAAGCGCGGGCCGATCAATTGCTGGGCGCTCTGGGCCTTGGCCACCGCATGAGTCATCGGCCAAGCAAGCTTTCCGGCGGAGAGCAGCAACGTGTCGCCGTGGCGCGCGCCTTGGCCAATCGTCCACAACTGGTGCTGGCCGATGAGCCGACGGGCAATCTTGACGAGAAAACCTCCGAACGCGTGCTCGCCGAATTCCTTGATCTGGTTCGCGGCCAGGGCAGCGCCGCATTGGTCGCCACGCATAATGAACGCATGGCCGCGCGCATGGACCGTGTGGTAAGGCTGCACGAGGGACGTATAGAATAGGGGAAATTTCATGGCCATGTTTGCCACAAGCCGCATAGAGAAGGTCAGTAGCGGCTGCGCCATAGCCGAGACATGGATGCCTTTGAACGGTGGCGGCGGGTCCAGCCTTACCGCACGCGACCCGCAAACCGGCGTTTGGCATCAATTGTGGATTGGAAGCGCACCGGGCCGTGTGTTCTTCGAAGGCGGGCCAGTAGGCGGAACAATGGTTCTCACCGGATATTGGGGCAACGAAGCTAATGGTGAACCGCAATTAATCCGGATGACCTATTCGCTGCGTGAGGACGGGACAGTACGGCAATATGGTGAAGCCAGCAGCGATCATGGAGCCAGCTGGTCTGACAGTTTCGACTTCATCTATTCACCGAAGTCCGGGTAACCATTCTCACCCGCAGGACGAACCAGTCAACCGAAGGAGCTATCGCGCATGATCGAGGCATTCACTGACTGGTTCTTGTCGCTGGGTGAAAATTACGGCGTCAATCCGTGGATTTTCGGTTCCATTTATGTGGGCGCGATACCGTTCTTTTTCCTGTCAATCGGGTGGATCGTCAAGAATGCGCGAATTGGCAAATCCACCGTACTTCCGACCATGCTGGCAGGCTTTTGCTTCGTTTCAGCCTATCTTTATCTTACGATTGCGGGACGGAACATTCCGGTCTGGGTGTGGATATTTCTGGCCGTTCTCATCCTATACGGCGCGTGGTCCAGCGTGCGAGACACGCGCCGCAAGATCGCCGCTGCCAGGGAAGGAACGCTGGCCGATGTGGAATAGGGGATAGGAAGGCGAAAGGCTCTTCAATCTTGGGCAATGGGGGCGCATATTGCAGATATGTCCCACACACCCTTTGTCCCCCTGAGAGTCATCTCCAGCTATTCCATGCTCGAAGGGGCGATTGACCCCAAGGCGATTGCGAAGCTGGCAAAGGAACGTGGCTTTCCCGCTATCGCCATCTGCGACCGAAACGGATTGTATGGCTCCACCATGTTTGCTGGTGCTGCCATTGCTGAAGGTGTTCAGCCGATAATCGGCACCTTGCTTGGCGTGATCCATGTCGCAGGAGAGCAGGTCGATTATCTGCCGCTATTCGCGCAGGATGAGGACGGGTGGAACAATCTTTGCCACCTCGTCAGCCGGGCCCATCTTGATCGACCGCTAGAGCTTGAACCGCATGTGACGATGGATGATCTCACCGGGCATACTGATGGTCTGATCGCATTGACGGGCGCCGCTGAAGGTGCGGTGACGCGTCTGCTGGCAGACGGTAAGGAACGGCGCGCACATGATCTGGCACAGCAGCTTTCCGCCCTTTTTCCTGATCGACTGTATGTGGAACTTGCCCGTCGCGGCAATTCTGTAGAAGACGCCGCAGAAGCCGGCCTGCTTGATCTTGCCTATGCGCAAAATTTGCCGTTGGTCGCCACCAATCCCGCCAATTTCGCAGAACCGCACATGCACAGTGCGCATGATGCCATGTTGTGTATCGCCAACACTTCGCAGATTGACAGCGAAGACAGGCCTACTTCCAATCCGCAATCTTTCGTCAAGACAGCCGCGATGATGGAGGAATTGTTTGCGGATTTGCCGGAAGCGACGGCCAATACGCTGGTGGTGGCGCAGCGTTGTGCCTTTTCGCCGCCGCGCCGCAAGCCGATTTTGCCAAGTCTCGCTGGTGATCTCGAAGGCGAATCCCGCTTGCTGGAGGAGGATGCGCGCAAGGGCTTGTCTGCGCGGCTCGAGAAATATGAGGATATGTCAGAGGACCAATTGCAAATCTATGTCGAACGGCTCGATTACGAAGTCGGCATAATTCGCAAGATGGGCTTCCCCGGCTATTTTCTGATCGTGGCCGATTTCATCAAATGGGCCAAGGCGCAGGGCATTCCAGTAGGGCCGGGCCGTGGCTCTGGCGCAGGCTCCCTGGTGGCATGGGCGCTGACGATTACGGACATTGATCCGATCCGGCTTGGCCTTCTGTTCGAACGCTTCCTCAATCCCGAACGCGTTTCCATGCCTGACTTCGACATCGACTTTTGCGAAACGCGGCGAGGCGAGGTGATCCGATATGTTCAGGATCGCTACGGCCATGACAAGGTCGCCCAGATAATCACCTTCGGCAAGATGAAGGCCCGCGCGGTGCTGCGCGATACCGGCCGCATATTGCAAATGCCCTACGGCCAGGTGGACCGCTTGACCAAGATGGTGCCAAACCATCCGACCGATCCGTGGACCTTGCCGCGCACGTTGAACGGTGCGTCGGATTTCAAGCGCGAATATGACAATGACAATGAGGTGAAGCGCCTTGTTGACCTTGCCATGAAGCTGGAGGGCTTTCCGCGCAATTCGTCCACCCATGCGGCGGGCGTGGTGATTGGCGATCGTCCCTTGAGCCAGCTTGTGCCACTCTATCGTGATCCGCGATCGGATATGCCGGTCACCCAGTTCGACATGAAGCATGTCGAGGATTCCGGACTGGTGAAGTTCGATTTCCTCGGTCTGAAGACACTGAGCGTGCTGCGCAAGGCGATTGATCTGCTTGAACTGCGCGGAATTACGGTCGATCTCGAAACGCTCGAGTGGGATGATCCTGCGGTTTACGAATTGATGAAGCGCGGCGATACGGTGGGCGTATTCCAGCTTGAATCCGATGGCATGCGGCGCACACTGACCGCTGTAAAACCCACCAAGTTCGAAGACATCATCGCACTCGTTTCACTCTATCGCCCCGGCCCGATGGACAACATTCCGCTGTTCGGAAAGCGCAAGGCGGGTGAGGTGGAGATCGAATATCCGCATCCCAAATTGAAGGGCATCCTGGAAGAAACATACGGCATCTTCGTCTATCAGGAACAGGTCATGCAGGCGGCGCAGATCCTGGCCGGATATTCCCTTGGCGATGCAGATTTGCTGCGCCGTGCGATGGGCAAGAAGGTGCAGGCAGAAATGGATGCGCAGCGCCAGCGCTTCATCGATGGCTGTGGCAGAGTGTCCGGTATCCAGCCGAAGCAGGCAAATGAACTGTTCGATTTGATCGACAAATTTGCCGGTTACGGCTTCAATAAATCACACGCTGCTGCCTATGCGCTGCTCAGCTACCAGACAGGCTGGGTGAAGACCCATTACCCAGAGGAATTCTACGCCGCCTCCATGTGTTTTGACATGCACCAGTCAGAAAAGCTGGCAGTCTTCGTGGACGATGCCCGGCGCAATGGTGTCACGCTGCTGGGGCCGGATATCAACCATTCCGAAGCCGAATTCTCGGTCGAGCAGACGGATGAGGGCTGGGCGGTGCGCTATGCCTTGGCAGGCATCCGCAATGTGGGCGAAAAGGCGATGGAACAGGTTGCGGCAGAGCGCCTGTCGCACGGACCGTTTCAAAACCTCGAGGATATATTCAGGCGACTGCCCGCAGGCTCCATGAACCGTAAGCAGCTGGAAGGTCTGGCGGGGGCGGGCGCCTTTGATGGTCTTGAACCCAATCGAGCGAAGATCATGGCCAATGTGGACATGCTGCTGGCGGTGGCAGACGCAGCCAATCGCGAAAAGGCCAGCGGACAGGGCGGATTGTTCGGCGGTGAGGACCATGCCGAGCCCTCGCTCAAACTGGTGAAAGCAGACCCCTGGACCCGACCGGAGCAAATGGCGGTGGAGCGGGAGAATTTCGGCTTTTACTTTGCCGCCCATCCGGCAGAAGAATATCGTCTGATAGCGGCATCCAATGGTGCACGAAGCTATGCTGCCTTGATGGAAGCAGGGGTAGTAGGCTCCCGCCAGAAAGCGGTCATGGCAGCGATGGTAGAAGGCATGAGCAAGAGCCGGACAAAGCGCGGGGACGAATTCATCCGCGCCGACTTTTCCGATTCAACGGGCCAATTCAGCGCCGCGTGTTTTGAAAAAGCATTGATCGAGAACTTCCAGAAGTGGGCGCAGGATGGCACCTGCGTGCTCCTCAATGTCGAATTGGATGCGCCCAACCCGGAAGATCCGCCGCGGGTAACCGTTGTTGGTGCAAGGCCTCTTGCCGATGTTACCAGCGCATCGCGGATGCAGCTGAAGGCCGATGTCCGCGATCTCGCCGGACTTGAGGCATTGCGGGAGATATTGAAGCCGGGTCGTCCCGGACATGGCGAAGTGCTGGTGAAGCTATGCATCGGCGAAGATAGTGATCCGCAGGTGCTGCTGGGGCGCGATTTTGAACTTGGCAGAGAGATGCTTGATATTTTTGCCACTATTCCGGGTCTCAAAAATGTCGAGCTTTCGCCCATCCGCGGTGCCGGCCATCTCCGATTGGTGGCCTGATGAAAGCGATGTCTGATCCGGTCGCGAAGCTTACCGAGAAAGAAAAGAAAACGCTGCGGCTGCTTCTTGCCGTGCATGGGCCAAGGCAATTGCAAGCGAACTTGATCTTTCGATCTACACGATAAACGATCGCCTGCGCAGTGCGCGCCGCAAACTCGGCACTTTCAGCAGCCGCGAAGCCGCGAGAATCTTGGGCGATACTGAGGGACAGGCACCCCAAAGCATTGTGCGCAAGGAAATAGGGATCGCGCAAACATCTCAGGTCGAGGACAAGAAGGGCGACGCCACCGAAGTCGGACGGGGCCTGTCCCGCTCGGCATGGCTGACAGGAGGAATGCTCATCATGTCACTCGTAATCGCAATCGCTGCCCTTACTCTCACTTTAGCAGGAAGCGAGCCTGCGCCATCCCAATCAATGACGCCAGTCTAACGGGGCCGGGAGATTTCTCTCACCGCCCCTTACAGCAGGCGCAATTGCCCACCGCTTCCCGGCCTGCGAAATTGCGATGCATCGAGCGTAAAATCCCTTCGTTTGAACCCGGCACGTCTGCACGCGATGCGGAAGCGAGCGCGGAAGAGATCGGCCCAGACGCCGCCCGGTTTAAAGCGGGTGAAGAAATCCGGATCATTGTCTCGCCCGCCCCGGATGGACCGCACTATTCCCATCACCTTGCCTGCCCGTTCGGAGAAGTGGACATCCAGCCATTCGCGGAATAATGGGGCGACTTCATGGGGCAAACGCAGCGGGATCCAACCACAGCTCTGCACCCCGATCATGGCCGCGCGGGCAACGATTTCCTCCATGAATTCATCTGTAATCGCCGGGATGATCGGTGAAACCGAGCAATGTGTCGGAACGCCAGACTGCACCAACCTCTCCAATGCTGCCATGCGTCTGGCTGGCGCAGCGGCGCGCGGCTCCAGCTTGCCTGAAAGGATCGGGTCGAGGGAGGTGACAGAGATGGCCACGGCGACAAGGTTCAACTCCGCCATTTCTTCCAGCAAATCGATATCCTGCAACACCCTGTCTGACTTGGTGGTGATGGTGACCGGATGGCGCGCCTCAAGACACACTTCCAGCAGCGCGCGTGTGATGCGGTAGCGATTTTCTATTGGCTGATAGGGATCGGTATTGGTGCCCATGGCAATGGCTTGCGGACGATATTTCGGGCGGGCGAGTGTATCGCGCAGCAGATCGGCGGCTTTCGGTTTGGCAAACAGATTCGTTTCGAAATCAAGGCCCGGAGAAAGGTCGTGATAGGCGTGGGTGGGGCGTGCAAAGCAGTAAATGCATCCATGCTCGCAACCGCGATACGCGTTCACCGAACGATCAAACGGGACATCGGGCGATTGGTTGAAACTGACAATGGATTTTGGATGCTCCTCTGTCACCGTTGTGCGCAATTTTACTGGCGGTCCGTCCAGTGCTTCCATCGCGTCTCTCCAATCGCCATCAGCTTCCCGACTGGCGAGGCCGACGCGTTGGGGCGCGTCTCCCGATTGGGAACCCCGGCCACGAACTGGCTGATGAAAGACTGCCCCATCCTTGCGCATAGAACATAAATAGAACATACTTGTGGATCAGGCAAGCAGGAGATGAACGATGGCAGTGCTGGATTATCTGGAACTTCCGGTCAAATCGACGCAGGAGCAGCAACGGTTTTACGGCACCGCATTCGGTTGGTGTTTCACCTCATACGGGCCAGATTATGCCGCACATGAGGGCGGGCCGTGCCAGATGGGATTGAACGGAGTAGACAATCCGCAACGCAGCACAGGGATTTTGCCAATCATTCGTGTTAGTGATGTCGAGGCTGCACGGGACTCCGTTCTGGCTGCGGGCGGCAAGGTCACGGTGGATATATTCGATTTTCCGGGAGGTCGGCGGTTCCATTTCACTGATCCGCAAGGATTCGAACTCGGATGCTATGAACCGACAGCTCAAGGTGATTGATTGCTATTGGGAACGTCGATTTACGTCTCGCGCAGGCGCGGCATCAATTCGATGAAGTTGCAAGGGCGATTGCGGCTGTCGAGCTGCTCGGAAAGGATCAGATCCCACCCATCGCGCACTGCCCCATTCGATCCGGGCAACGCAAAAATATATGTTCCACCTGCGACAACGGCACAGGCGCGTGACTGGATTGTGGAAGTTCCGATTGTTTCGTAGCTGACCCAACGAAACAATTCGCCAAAACCGGGAATGTCCTTGTCCTTGACACGGTCCAGCGCCTCGGGCGTTACATCGCGGCCGGTGAGGCCAGTGCCACCCGTGGTGATCACCGCATCCACATCGGCACTGGCAATCCATTTGTCCAAATAGTCGGCGATGAGCGCCGCATCGTCGCGCAAGATTGCCCGGTCAGACAGAATATGGCCTTTTTCCGCGATGCTTGCAGCAAGGATATCGCCCGACGTATCATCATCGGCACCGCGTGTATCCGACACGGTCAAAAGAGCGATGTTGATAGGCTTGAACGTGCGGCTTTCGTCAATCGCCATCAATTACCCCCGGTGGACATATAAACACGACCATCATTTGCGGTGCCGGTCGGGAACATGGGCCAGCCATTTTGCGCCAGCGCGCGCCGGCTTGGCGACTGCGAATTGGCCTGGCGTTCGTACATCCAGTAATTGCGCATTACAATGGCGACATAACCACGCGTTTCCCAATAAGGGATTGCCTCCATATAGAGCAGCGGATCGTCAAAATCGCGGATCTCGGTTTCCCAGCGACGGATTGGCGTCATGCCAGCGTTATAGGCGGCCATGATAATCGGCAGCCTGCCGCGTGTTGCAGGATCATCGCGCAACATCTGCAGATTGCGCTGCCCAAAGGCGAGATTGGTCTGCGGATCGTAAATATCCACATTCGAGCTCACACCAAGTGTGGGCGCGTGTTGCCGAACGGTAATCGGCGTGATCTGCATCAAACCTCGCGCATCGGCGGAGCTGCGTGCGTCCGGGCGAAACGCGCTTTCCTGCAATATATGCGCAAAGGCGAGCGCAGGATCGACCTGCCATCCGTTATATGGGGCATATTTAGGTGCTGGGAAATGCGCAGATGGGTCTGGCTGACCACCTGAAGGCGCGTTCAATGCCATGTAAAGCTGGGTCTGCGGAAAGCCGAGCGAACGGGCCAAACGCGATAACGCGGCAAAGTCCTGCGGGTTGCCGATACGCGCCTGGTGAAGCAATATTTGGCTACCAAGAATATCCTGACCGATTTCTGCCAATGCGACGGCGATTTGTACATTTCTCAGATTGCCGAGCGATTGCCAGTCGGAAGTGGAGAAATCAGCATTTTCGACACGGGAGGGCTGCGCGCGACCCAGTTGTTCTGTCGCCAGCATCCCGTAGAGCGTGCGATCATCTCCGGCAGCATCATTCAGCAAGCGGGCGCTGATATCGGGCTGGCGGCATCGCAGGGCGGCACGGGATGCCCAGTATAATGCAGCAGAGCGTAAGCTGGGGCTTTGTGCGCCTGCCGCAGCGCGCTGGAAAGCATCGCCGGAAAGCGCACAGTCATTCAGCCGCCATGCAGCCATTCCTGCCACCCAATCGCCTTCTGCGACCCATGGCCCGCTGCCTGCGCCCACGGTTTGCGCCATGGCAAGTGCCTGCGCATCGCGGTTCTCTATGAAATAGCTCCACGCCACGCGCTGCCGCCATTCCGCACGCGCGTGCGAGCTGAGTGAACTATCGATCCCGTCGAGCAGGAGCCGCGCGCCATCGGGATCGTCATTCGAGATGCGCGAAAGTATTTCCGCTCTCAGGCTACCGGGCATAGTGCCATCATCGATGGAACGGGGCCGGGTTCGGCGCGGCATGCTGGGCTGTGACTGGAAATCGCGCACATAGGGGAGATCGGGCTCCCGCATTGCACCGCGGGTCACGCTTAAGCGGCCAATCTGTGCCGCATGCGGCAGTTCGGAACCGGTGCGCAGCCAATCGAGCAGGGAGGGCAGTTCCACGCGCGGTGAATTGGCGTGAAGGTAATATTCTGCTCGTGCGACATCCGTCAGCAGCCCAATTGGGCGGCGAGAGAGCAGGCTCTCCACTTCTGTCCAGTTCTGGCCCTCAATGGCGCGGAACAGGCGCGAATAATGCTCCCTATCATCGGCAGAGAGTTGCTGCGGGACCTCTGGCGTGCTGATCCGGGCTGTAAAATAGGTGCGCGTGTCCTGCCCCTGCGCCTCAGCAGCGAAAGGGGCGCATGACGCACTCAAGAGGCCACAAAGGGCCATCAAACGTAACACGGGTAGTTTCATTGGGAGGTCCATTCAAGCAGTCGGTGCCACAAGCGGGCGCGCTGCGGCGCGTGATTGAGCAAACGGTCAGGTGCAAAGGTGCAAAGGGCAGGGATGCCAGCGATGTCGCTGAACTGTTCAGGCGCAGCTGACCGTTCATGGCCCATCAGTGTGGGCAGCCTGCTGCCGAAAAGGATGACCCGCTGCGGCGCAGCCAGTTCGACATGGCGCGATATTGCCTGGCCCAGCCCGTCTGCGCCCAGCGCATCCCAATCCGGCAAAGTCATATGCCCCGGCAGGGCGGAAGCCAGATAGATATCGTCTGGCGTTTGGCCCAGCGCGCGGGCGATATTGACGAGGAGCCGCCCTTGGGGCCCTGAAAAAAGCGTCTCGCAATCTTGCGCTTCGGGCATGGTGACGACAAACATCATCGAAGCGCCAGCTTTGCCGCGCGGTGCGATGCGCGGGCCAGAGCCAACGGGAAGCGGGCTTTCCGGCGCCAGCCACCAGCTACGAAAACTTTCGAGATCCTTCGGCAAGTTGTCCGAAACAATCGAGGGTTCAGGCAGCGCCTCCTTCATCGTTTCGTCCAGCGCGGGCTGCGGCGGCGGTGCAGGTTTCTGCCCCTCTGGCTCTGACAGCCAGCTCACAGCTTCATCCTCGAACGTGTAATCCACGCCTGCATCGCGCCACCAGTCAAGCGTGGCGGCATAGTGCTGCACGAGCAGATTATCGGAGCGATTATCCATCATCGGGACCATTGGTGGTCTTGACCTGCTGTTGTGCGTCGATCAAGTCCCTGTGCAACGGATTATCTGTAAAACGGGATGAAGTGATGAGTGAACGGGAATCAATGCCAGTCGATGTGGTGATCATTGGCGGCGGCGTTGCCGGTCTATCGGCCGCAATACGGCTCAAGCAGCTGAATGAAGAGCTTGAAGTCGTCGTGCTTGAAAAAGGTTCGGAAATTGGCGCGCATGTCCTTTCCGGCGCTGTGGTCGATCCTATCGCACTGGATGAATTGCTGCCCGACTGGCGCGATATGGATTGCCCGATGGCTGAAACGCCTGTCACGGATAATTGGCACTGGAACCTGTCAAAGGGTGGCAAGATGGCAATACCGCATCTCGCTATGCCGCCATTCCTTTCCAACGATGGCTGCTATACCGGATCGCTCGGCAATCTCACGCGCTGGCTGGGTGAACAGGCAGAAGCGTTGGGGGTCATGGTTTTTCCGGGCTTTCCGGCCGCCGAAGTCATGTTCAGCGACGATGGTGCAGTTACCGGCGTCATCACGCAGGATATGGGCGTCGCCGCTGATGGTTCGCATAAGGGTGATTATCAGCCCGGCATGGAAATCCAGGCCAAATACACGCTGTTTGCAGAGGGCGCACGCGGCAATCTGACCAAGCAGATGAAGGCCAGATTTGATCTTGAGGCAGATTGCCAGCCGCAGGTTTACGGCCTCGGTATCAAGGAATTGTGGGACATTGATCCAGCTAAACACGTTCCGGGCCGGGTCATCCACACACAAGGCTGGCCGCTTTCGGAAAGTGATACCTGGGGCGGGGGTTTCCTCTACCATCAGTCAGCCGGACAGGTGGCATTGGGCTTCGTAACCGCGCTCGATTATAAAAATCCCTATATTTCGCCTTTCCAAGAATTTCAGCGGTGGAAACAGCATCCAGCCATCCGCGAATATCTCGAAGGCGGTACTCGCGTCGCCTATGGCGCGCGCGCCATCAACGAGGGCGGTTGGCAAAGTGTGCCCAAGCTCGCCTTCCCCGGTGGCGCCTTGATCGGCTGCGCTGCGGGCTTCGTGAATGTTCCTCGCATCAAGGGCAGCCATACCGCGATGAAGAGCGGCATGCTGGCTGCTGAAAGTGTTGCAACCGCCATTGGGGCGGGCAGTGAACATACCGAACTTGCGGATTACGACGCAAATCTGCGCGAAAGCTGGATTGCGACAGAGCTTAAGAAGGTAAAGAACGCACAGCCACTAGTTGCCAAGTTTGGCGGCGATATCGGGACGGTGCTGGCAGGGATCGACATGTGGATGCGCCAGCTGAAAATCGGTGTGCTGCCGGCGATGAAGCATCACCGTGATTACGAAGAATTGCAGCGCGCCGATCTCCACCAGCCTATAGAATATCCCAAGCCCGACGGGAAGATCAGCTTCGATCGGCTGACAAGCGTATCCTATTCCTTCACTAACCACGCAGAAGACCAGCCTAACCATTTGAAAGTGGCGGATATGGAATTGCAGCGCGAAAGCGAATTGGAGGTCTTTGCCGGTCCTTCGGCGCGCTATTGCCCGGCAGGCGTTTATGAATGGCTGATCGAGGAAGGGCAGGAGCCCAAGTTCCAGATCAATTCTCAAAACTGCGTCCACTGCAAGACCTGCGATATCAAGGACCCCAACCAGAATATCAACTGGACCACGCCCGAAGGCGGCGGCGGGCCTAATTATCCAAACATGTAAGGGGCGGCGCGCGCTTGCATCTTACCCAAACCGCTTACGCCAAGATCAACCTTGCGCTGCATGTCCGCGCGCGCAAAGAGAATGGCTATCATGAGCTTGAAACCCTGTTTGCCTTTGTCGATGCGGGAGACAGGTTGGTGGCGCATGGCAGCAATGAAGACAGGTTTTCTGTAACGGGTGAATTCGCCGGGGCACTGACCAATCCTTTCGACAATATCGTGATGCAGGCGCTGTTCACGCTACCGCGGCCTGACGGATTGGCCATTACGCTGGAGAAAAACCTGCCGGTTGCAGCTGGATTGGGTGGAGGCTCTGCCGACGCGGGGGCAATATTCCGCATGGTACGGGATGGATATGGCTTGCCTGATGATTGGCGCGTCCGGGCTGCAAAACTGGGGGCAGATGTGCCTGCCTGCGTGGAAAGTGAGACCTGTGTCGGACGTGGCATTGGAACCGAGCTTGAGCCGGTTGAAAATGATCTGGCCGGAATGGCGGTGCTCCTCGTCAATCCGCGTGTCGCGCTCTCTACAGGGCCTGTGTTCGCGAAATGGGGAGGTGGGGATGACGGACCCCTGCCGCAGGGCACCGCGAAGGACATCTTTATAAATGGTATCAATGGCCTGGAGGAGCCAGCTGTAACGCTTTGTCCGATCGTGGCGGATATATTGGAGCAACTGCGCGTCACCCGCCCGATGGCTGCGCGCATGTCCGGTTCCGGTGCAACTTGCTTTGCTCTGTATAATTCAGACGAAGAGCGTGACATGGCGAGCCAGCATATTGCAGCGATACGCCCCGATTGGTGGCAGATGAGAGGACACCTTAGATGAATGATCCGGTTTACCGCATGATTGGCGATGCCACGCGCGGGGGAATCGTTGCCGTGTGCGACCATGCGTCAAACCATGTCCCGGCCGAACTGGATTTGGGTGTATCAGCCAAGACGCTGAAAAAACACGTTGCCTATGATATCGGTGCCGCTGGCGTTACAGAGCGGCTTGCGCGCCGCCACAATATCGGCGCGATGCTGGCCAATGTCAGCCGTCTGGTGATTGATCTGCATCGTGAAGAGGACGCGCCGGGGCTAATTCCAGCCACTACGGACGGAATCCTCGTTCCCGGCAATATCGGCGCGGACAAGGACAAAAGGCTCGACGATTTTTACCGGCCCTACCATCGCAGGATGTCTGAATGGCTGGAGCAAGTGCAGCCGGGATTGATTCTGTCGATCCACAGTTTCACGCCGCAACTTGAAAGCAAGCAGGATGAAGAGCGGCCGTGGGAAATCGGCTTGCTCTACAATGATGATGATCAGGCGGCGCGCCATGCCATTCGGCTGTTTTCCGAACTTGGTTGCAAGGTGGGCGACAACGAACCTTATTCGGGCCGAGAATTCAATGCCACGATGAACCGTCATGCAGAGGCGATTGGCCGGCCCTATTGTGCCATCGAAATTCGCAACGATCTGATCGCGGAGGAACGCGGGCAGGCGCGCTGGGCAGCGATCATCGCGGATGTCGCAGGTCGGGTGAAAGTGGCACTGCAAACTGGCTGACCACCCTCTCTAGAAGGCGGACTCGCAGACTGGCTTGACCGGGGGCAAGCATTTCCTGTTTCGGATTGGCGCCCGCTTCCGTTAAAGCCAACGGAGCAATCCCGCGCAAATAACAGGACAATTCATGCCCGATTATCGCTCCAGGACTTCCACTCACGGCCGAAATATGGCGGGTGCGCGCGGGCTCTGGCGCGCGACCGGAATGAAAGATGGTGATTTTGGCAAACCAATCATCGCCATCGTCAATTCTTTCACACAATTTGTTCCAGGACATGTTCACCTGAAGGATCTGGGCCAGCTCGTCGCGCGGCAAGTAGAGGCTGCGGGCGGGGTTGCGAAGGAATTCAATACAATAGCAGTCGATGATGGCATCGCTATGGGCCATGACGGCATGCTCTATTCATTGCCGAGCCGCGATCTCATCGCTGACAGTGTTGAATATATGGTCAATGCGCATTGCGCCGATGCGATGGTCTGCATTTCCAACTGTGACAAGATCACGCCCGGCATGCTGATGGCCGCCATGCGTCTCAACGTGCCCGTGGTGTTTGTCAGCGGCGGACCCATGGAAGCGGGCAAGGTCGTGGTAAAGGGCAAGGAAGTCGCGCTGGACCTCGTGGATGCGATGGTGGCGGCTGCCGATGAAAGCTATACCGATGAAGAAGTGGCAGATATCGAACGATCGGCCTGTCCGACCTGTGGCAGTTGTTCGGGCATGTTTACCGCCAATTCGATGAACTGCCTGACAGAGGCGCTGGGGCTTTCGCTGCCGGGCAATGGCTCTCAGCTTGCCACCCATTCAGACCGGCAGGGTCTGTTTGAGCGGGCAGGCCGGCTCATCGTTACCTTGGCTAAGCGGTATTACGAGGAAGATGACGCCAGCGTGCTCCCGCGCTCTATCGCCAATTTCGAAGCTTTCGAAAATGCCGTGAGCCTCGATATTGCGATGGGCGGTTCAACCAACACCGTCCTGCACTTGCTGGCCGCCGCGCATGAAGCCGGCGTGGAATTCACCATGAAGGATATCGACCGTCTCAGCCGGTCAGTGCCCTGCCTTTCGAAGGTGGCACCAGCCAAAAGTGATGTGCATATGGAAGACGTGCACCGCGCTGGCGGTATTATGGCAATCCTTGGCGAACTTGATCGTGCAGGACTGCTGCATACAGCGCTCCCCACCGTGCACAGCCCCACGATGGGTGATGCGCTGGATGATTGGGATATTGCGCGAAATGCCAATCCCAAGGTCCATGAATTTTACAAGGCCGCGCCGGGCGGCGTGCCCACGCAGACCGCATTCAGCCAGTCACGGCGCTGGGATGCGCTGGATCTGGACCGGGAAGGCGGCGTCATTCGCAACAAGGATAATGCCTTCAGCCAGGATGGCGGACTGGCGGTGCTGTACGGCAATATCGCGCAGGATGGCTGCATCGTAAAGACGGCGGGCGTTGATGAGAGCATTCTCAAATTCACCGGTCCGGCAAAGGTTTATGAAAGCCAGGATGCCGCAGTTGACTCGATTCTCGCAGACGAGGTGGTGTCAGGAGATGTGGTAGTGATCCGTTACGAGGGGCCAAGGGGCGGGCCGGGCATGCAGGAAATGCTGTATCCGACCAGCTATCTGAAATCGAAAGGACTCGGCGCACAATGTGCCTTGCTGACCGACGGTCGCTTTTCCGGCGGCACTTCGGGATTGTCGATAGGTCACGTATCGCCGGAAGCGGGCGAGGGCGGTGAGATCGCACTGGTGGAACCGGGCGACATTATCGAAATCGACATTCCCAACCGGACAATCAATCTCGCCATATCGGATGAAGACGTTGCGCATCGCCGCGCAGCCATGGAGGCAAGGGGTGAAGGTGCATGGCAGCCTGCGCAACCGCGTCCACGCAAGATTACGCCCGCATTGCAGGCCTATGCCGCCATGACGACCAGCGCTGCTCGCGGAGCAGTGCGCGATGTTTCCCAAGTTACGGGGCCACGCAAGGCATGATGCGTGCCCTTTTGCTCGTTGCACTATGGCCTGCGCTTGCAGCGTGCGGGGCGGGTAACGCAGCGAGTTCGGGCCAGTATTTCGATTGTGCGCTTGGCGGAGCAGTCGGTTTTGAGCCTGTCTGCACGAGTGAGCGCGCAGAGATGGATGGAAAACGTTTGCTCATCCTACGGCATCCCGATGGCACCTTCCGCCGTTTCGAACTGGGCGTCGAAGGACGCGGCATTATCACCGCTGACGGCATCGAGCAGGCACAGGTCACATCCGGGAGCGGCTTGGTCGAAATCCGCGTAGGGCCTGATCGCTATCGCGTGCCGGTGGCGCAATAGATCATGAAAGACCTCGCGCAAATTCTCACCGCCGCGCAAATGCGAACGGCAGAAGAGGCGCTGATCGACAATGGAGAATCTGTCGAAAGCCTGATGGAACAGGCTGGGCATGGAGCTGCATTGTTAATATGGCGGATGGCGTCGGGGCGACCTGTTACTATCTTGTGTGGGCCTGGCAATAATGGCGGCGATGGCTATGTTATTGCTCGTTTTCTTCACGAGCGCGGGCTGACCGTCCAGATCGTCGCTCCACTTGAACCCAAGACCGATGCGGCTATTTCCGCGCGGGGTAAGTGGGGACAGGCAACGGTCCCCTATGCCGAGGGTGCTGTTCTGGTCGATTGCCTTTTCGGGACTGGGCTTGGCCGCCCATTGGGCGATGATCTGTTGGCGCTTTTGCGCAATCTCGCCTCATCGCACAAGCAATGCGTGGCCGTAGATTTGCCCAGCGGGGTCGACAGCGACAATGGTGAACAGCTCAACAGCAGTTTGCCCGCATATGATCTCACCATTGCCTTGGGTGTGTGGAAATTCGCCCATTGGCTGATGCCCGCATCGGGACAGATGGGGATGCGACGCCTCGTTGATATTGGCGTTAAGAAAGTGACCAATGCGGCGCGCCTTTCCGAAGCGCCTCTCTTGCAAGCACCGCCGCTGGATGCGCATAAATATTCCCGCGGCCTGCTGGCAGTAATCGCGGGCGAAATGTCCGGTGCAGCGATTCTTGCGGCAGAGGCGGCGCAACATGGCGGTGCAGGGTATGTGAAGGTTTTCTCAGACGAGGATGATGAGCGCCTTATCGGCCAGCCCGATCTCGTAGTGGAGCATGCCTCTCTGCTGGAATTGACGCGCGATCATCGCATCGATGCATTTCTTGTCGGGCCGGGGCTTGGCCGCAGCGAAGAGGCACGTGCGCGGCTCGATCTGGTGCTTGCCTGCGATCTTCCTACCGTGTGCGATGCGGATGCGCTCCACCTGCTCGAACCAAAGATGCTGGAAAGCCGCACTCAACCAATTGTTGCCACGCCGCATGCGGGCGAACTAGACGTATTGGCGAACACCTTTGGCGTTGTCGGCCTTGATCGCAATGAGCAGGCAAGCGAGCTGGCAGAAGCCATAGAAGGGGTGCTGGTGGCCAAAGGGCCCGATACCTTGATTGCGGCAGAAGGCTCCTTCAGTACCGTGATGCCGCCAGCGCCAAGCTGGCTCAGCACAGCGGGAACGGGGGATATTCTTGCGGGTCTGATCGCAAGCCGGCTAGCGACCGGTATCGTGCCGCGCAAAGCCGCAGAACAAGGCTGCTGGCTTCATGCAGAGGCAGCACGGAAGGCCGGGCCTGCGTTTACAGCGATCGGCCTTGTCGATGCTATTCCAAAGGCATATCGCGCCTTTCTATGACACAGTTAGAGACACAGGCAGAAGAAATTCTACGGATCGCCGCCAAGGGGGATGGCGTCACCGCAACCGGGCGCCATGCCAGTTTTGCGGCGCCTGGCGATATGCTGATGCCCGACGGCAGTATTGAACGGGGGCCCCATCATGCAGAACCTCCATGTCGCCATTTTGGCAAATGTGGCGGCTGCCAGCTCCAGCATTGTGATGAGCAGGCGCTCATTAACTTCGTGCGTGATCGGGTGGCCTTTGCGGCTCAGTCACAGGGGCTTGACCCGCAAATTGTGGTGCCGCCAGCCATGTCTCCGCCCTCTTCGCGCAGACGGGTCAGCCTGCGCGCTATCAATAGCGGTGGGCGACCATTGATTGGCTTCAACGCTGCCGGATCTCACAAGCTCGTCGATCTTGCGGAATGCCCGGTGATGCTGCCGGAACTGTTTGCATTGATCGCGCCGCTGCGCGGCTATTTCGCCCGCGTCAAAGGACGTTATACAATTGATATCGAAATCGCCCGGGTCGATCAGGGGGTGGATTGCGCGCTGAAAGGCTTTGCTCCCGAAGGGCTCGACCAGACTGAAGAACTGCTGGAATTTTGCCGTGAAAACGGTTTGGCGCGTCTGACGCTGGACCAGGGGTACGGGCCGGAAGGTTTTTGGGAGCCTGAGCCTATAACTGTTACGCTTGGCGGAATCGCAGTTGCCTTCCCTTTTGGCAGCTTCATGCAGGCCACGGATCACGGTGAAAAAACACTAGTGAGTGCGGCGCAGGAATGGCTGGCAGATTGCGGGCACATTGCCGATCTTTTTTCCGGCCTCGGTACTTTTGCCTTTTCCTTGGCGAAGGGGCGTAAAATACTTGCAGTGGAGGCGGATCGCGCTGCCATTCTTGCCTGCCGAAGCGCCGCCAATGCAGCCCGGCTTCAGCTTGAAACATCGCATCGTGACCTGTTCCGCAACCCATTGCGTGCGAAGGAACTGGCCGGTTTTGATGGCGTGCTCATTGATCCGCCCCGTGCAGGGGCGCGCACGCAGATTGAGCAGATCGCGGCAAGCACGGTGGAACGCGTGGTTTACATCAGCTGCAATCCGTCGAGCTGGTCTCGTGATTGCACTTTGCTGGCGAGCGCTGGATATGAATTGCGAGAATTGCGTCCTGTGGGGCAGTTCCGCTGGTCAACCCATGTCGAATTGGCGAGCCTGTTCATCAAGCGCGCAGATTAGCTGATCAAGGAGCCACTCCATATCGGAGTGGTCCGAAAAAGCATGGTCGGCAGAGGCACGAACGGATGTTCGCGGATCCTTGCCCCAGCTTTCAAGGAACGCCTTACCGGTCCGATCCCGCCCCGCGATGATAAAACCGAGATTGCCTTTGAATCCCTCTATCGTGCTGCGCATTTCGCCTGAAAGGGTCGATTCGCCACCTCCTGCTTGAACCGCGCTGCGCAAACCAGGCAGAAGCTTGCGAAGTGATACGCCGCCGCTCAACAGGCGCAGCCATTCGCGCGGGTTCCTGATTTTCTCGGCATAACGCGCACGAATGGTGGCCGGGGCAGGGCCCTCGTCATCTTCGTCAAAAGTCCAGGGGTTGGCCAGAAGCACGCCATCGCAGCCAGCGCCACCTTCCAGCATCAGCGCTGACGCCGCGTCGCAATTGCCAAAGCCGACAATGCGGGAGAGCGACGGGCATATTTGTCGAAAATGGGTCAGTGCTGCTGCAATATCTGGTCCGGCCGCGCGAAAACCGCCGTTCTTGCCGCTGCTGTCGCCTATGCCGCGCCGATCATAACGCATTACGGGATAGCCTTTCGCGGCGATGTGGGCGGCAAGTCGGGCCTGTCCGCCAAATGCCCCGCTGCGTAATTCATTACCGCCGCTTACAAGCAGCAGGCCGACACGCCCTTCGGCTTCATCGAGTGAACCGAAGCAAGTCTCACCCTCGCAGTCAAAGGTGAAGTGACGACGGCTCATCGAAGCCTTTCCTGAACAGTCTTTGCCAAGGCCTGGGCCTGCGCCTGGTCATGATCGGGTTCTGCGCGAAGCCATAGACCAGCACCGCCAAGGTCGCCTTGTGCGATATCTGGCATGCCCGGCTCGGCAAGTTCTGCGTTCTCGAGCTGCGCGATCATGTCTGGCCCAAGCGCATAGCCGGCCAGTACAAGGCCGCATTCCCTACCGCGCGCCAACAAATCCTCTCGAGATGTGTTTTTGCTAGCTTCGCGGTCAGCAATGACCTGCGCCCGCAGCAATGCACGCAGCACGCTTGACCCGCCGATGGGAGCATAGCGCAAGGCAGGAATGGTGTCGGGTACACAGTTTGCGCCACCGCGCAGGGACAATGCGTGCGTTGCGCCAAAATGCCGTGCTGCACCACTCATCGCGCTGTGCCAGCTCGCAATATCTTGTTCGACAGGCGCCAACTGGCTCTCGTTCGTGCCCGGGAGGTCCGGAAGCATGCAATCCATCCCCAAACCATCCAGAATGCGCATGGTTTCGACGATGAAATGGCGCAGCTTGTTCGCTTCATCAAACAAGGCCGGGACGATCAAGATCCGCGTTTCGCGCCCGCTGTCAAAGCGAATCGCATATTCCTCTGGATGAGGAGGGTTGGGCCAATTGCCCGTCAGCATCGCTGATCAGTCTTCCGCCCACTTTTTCACGAGGTAGGTGAGGAGACCACCAAAGGTTTCCAGCATCTCGCCATCCACTTCGTCATCCTCGACAAGGATATCGAGCTGGTCCTCAATTTCGGTAAGGAGACCCGCGACAGCCATGGAATCGAGTTCTGGCAAAGCGCCAAATAAGCCCGAATCCATATCCAGCTGGGCAACACGTTCATCCGAAAGGCCAAGAACGTCCTGCAGCACCTGGCGCAAAGTCAGATCAATTTCGCCGGTTTCCTCGACCGGCACGGGAAGTTTACTCGCCATAGAAACCTGCCCTAGCCAGCACCGCGACGGCTGACAAGTTTGTGTATGCCAGCCTTGGCAATAGTGGGCCAGTTTTGCGGCGCGCCTGGCCGCAGGCAGGTAAATTGCCAGCGTATGCGTGTCTCTTCCATCCAGTCGCGCTTGTAAGGCTGATCGCCCGTGCCAAAGTCCACCATCTCCACTCTGTCTATGTCTATAACCTGTTTGAACAATGCAGCCGTCAGCGTGGTGCCGGGTGATAATGCGGTGGCCGACTGGCGATGGGCCAGCTTGTGAATATAGGCGGTGCTGCCATCCACCGTCCAGAATTGCGCGGCCACGGCCTGATCATCGTGATGGGCGATCGCAAACCGAAAGCGTCCCGCAGCGCTTTCGGTCTGGGCAAAGTGGCATAGCAGTGTTGGTTCCCCCTCGGCAGGTTTCCAGCTATCGGCATAAATATCTTCATAAGCCGACCAATCATCGGCATCGAAGGCTTGCGTCAGCCTCACGGATATTTTCTTCCCCTTGCGCTTAAGCGTGGAGCGTACATTTCCGGGGCGTCCGGCCAGAAACTGGTCATAACTGCGTCCCTGAACCCTCAGGACATGATTGATGTCGCATGGTTCGCGCAGCACCACCCATCCGGTTGTGCGGAAAGCCTGCTCCAGAAGATGAGTTGAAACATCTTCATCGGCGAGGTTTCTCAAGGATATACAATGTGTTTTTTCCGCAATTTCTCGTGTCAGCTCGGTGAGCATTCGCGTGGATGGCGCATCGGGCAGGCAGGGTGCCCATGTAAATGCATACCAGTTCATCAAAGGCTCAAGCCCCCGCGTCCCGCGCATCATGGGGAAGCAGACGGCACCGTCACCGTCACTCGCCACGGCGACAAAGGGGTGAAGCCCTGCTTCTTCCAGCAAAGCAAACCACCCCTGGCGAGAGAACGGACCATTGCCCCAGCAAACAGCCTCTGGCAGATCGTTAACCGTGTCGTGATAGCTGATCGCCGTCACCTTATTGCTTTCCCCTGAGGATGAATGTCCAGCACGCCTGATCCCGTTCCCCGTCCGCTTGACCACCTCACAGAATGCGGGGCGGATAGCGATCCGGCGCTCGTCCTGCGCGGCGAGACCCTTAGCTGGGATGACTTAAGAAGCCGTATCGCTCGCATGGCCGCATGGCTTATTGCGCAAGGACCACAAAAGGGCGCGCGCGTGGCGACATGGGCTGCGAAGGGGGAATTGACCTGCCTTATGCCACTTGCCACCGCGCGGGCGGGATTGGTGCATGTGCCGATCAATCCGCTGCTCAAATGCGCGCAGGTCCGCCACATATTGAACGATTGCAGCGCAAGTCTGCTGATCGCAAATGCCGGCAGGCTTGGCTCACTTGGCGAAGGCGATGTGCCATTTGCATGCACCATCGCCGATGAAAAGGAGGTGCTGGAAGAGCTGGCTGATTTCTCTGCAAGTCTCAACCTTTCTTCTTTTGATACCAATGATTTGGCAGCCATACTTTATACCAGCGGTTCAACCGGCAGGCCCAAGGGTGTGATGTTGAGCCACGCGAATCTCTGGCTCGGTGCGGTCAGCGTCGCGCATTATCTGGGAATGTATAGTGATGACGTCACGCTTGCCGTGCTGCCGCTCAGTTTCGATTATGGACAGAACCAGCTTCTGTCGACCTGGTACGCAGGCGGCAGCGTTGTACCTCTCGATTATCTCACGCCGCGAGATGTCATCAAGGCATGCGCGCGGCATGGAATCACGACGCTTGCTGCAGTGCCGCCATTATGGGTTCAATTGACCGAGCAAGACTGGCCAGCAGACGCAAAAGCCAATTTGCGTCGTATGACCAATAGTGGAGGCGCGCTGACGCAAGGGCTGGTTCGCGATTTGACGCAGATGTGTCCGGAAGCGCGCCTCTTTCCGATGTATGGCCTGACAGAGGCATTTCGTTCCACCTATCTCGATCCGGCTATGGTGGACAGCCACCCAGCGTCGATGGGCACGGCCATTCCTTTTGCCGAGATCTTAGTGGTGGATGAAGCGGGGCAGATCGCCACGGAAGGAGAGCTTGTGCATTGCGGGCCGTTGGTTGCGCAAGGGTATTGGCAGGATGCGACACGCACTGCAGAACGCTTCAAGCCAGCGCCCGCGGCATCCTCATATCGCGGGATGGCGGTCTGGTCTGGGGATAATGTGCGCCGCGATGAAGACGGTTTGCTCTATTTCATCGGCCGGGACGATGCGATGATAAAAAGCGCCGGTAATCGCATCAGTCCGCAGGAAATCGAAAGCGCTGCCATTGCCACGGGCGAGGCAGAGGAGGCCGTTGCCTTTGGCGTGGCGGATGAGCGACTTGGCCATGCCATCCACCTCGTAGTGCGGGGGACGCGTGATGACGATGCGTTGCGTTCGGGATTGCGCAGCGAGCTTCCCAATTTCATGCAGCCCGGGCTGATCAAGTGGGTTGATGCGATGCCGGTCAATCCCAATGGCAAGATTGATCGCGCCAGATTGCAGCAGGAGGCAATATGAAACCGCTTGGACCGATCCCTGATTTCTATGAGGCGAAAGGTGATGAGCTGGCTATCGGCGGGCGATCTGCCAGCGCTCTTGTAACGGAAGCGGGCAGCACCCCCCTGTTCGTATATTCACGCGATGCGATTGCCACCCGTATGGACGAATTGCGCGCTGCCATGCCTGATAGATTGCGTATTCATTATGCCATGAAAGCAAATCCTTACGCTGACCTTCTGGAATTTATCGCAGACCTGGTGGATGGTTTGGACATCGCTTCTGGCGGTGAACTCCAACAGGCACGGGAGGCGGGCTTTCTGCCGCGTGAAATCAGCTTTGCCGGGCCAGGAAAGCGTGATGCAGAATTGCTTGCGGCAATCCGCGCTGGCGTGACCCTCAACATCGAGTCTGAGGGCGAGGCTGAACGCGCTCTCGATACTGCACGCACGCTTGGCGTGACCCCGCGCCTGGCAATTCGCGTGAACCCGTCCTTCGAATTGCGCGGATCCGGCATGAAGATGGGCGGCGGTGCCAAACCTTTCGGCGTGGACGAGGATCGCGTGCCCGCGCTCGCCCGCCATCTGGTGGATGCAGGTGTCAACTGGCGCGGCTTTCACATTTACAGTGGCAGTCAGGCGCTTGATTCAACTGCTATAATAGAAGCACAGGCCAATGTCATCGCACTGGCGGCCCGGCTTGGCAAAGAGGCCGGCGTCGCTGTGCCGCACCTCAATATGGGAGGTGGCTTTGGCATCCCTTATTTCGATAAGGATGCGCCTCTTGATATTGCTGCAATCGGTGAAGCTCTGAAAGCGCAATTTGCTAATCTGCCCGGCAATCTGAATGACACTGAATTTGCTGTGGAACTGGGGCGATATCTGGTTGGCGAGGCAGGTGTTTATCTGACCCGGATTGTCGACCGCAAGGAAAGCCACGGAATCACCTTCCTTGTGACCGATGGTGGACTGCATCACCAGCTTGCCGCATCAGGCAATTTTGGAACCGTAGTACGCCGCAATTACCCCGTCGCAATCGCCAGCAAGTTTACCGAACCCCCTACTGAAACCGTGAATGTGGTGGGCTGCCTGTGCACGCCGCTCGACAGATTGGCCGATCTGGCGCAGCTCCCCGCGGCGGAAATCGGTGATCTTGTCGCAGTGTTTTGCGCCGGCGCCTATGGTGCCAGCGCCAGTCCGGCCACCTTTCTGGGGCAAGGTCCGGCACGCGAACTGCTGGTGTAGGGTTTTACACCTTGGTCGTCCCGTTTCGGGACAGGGGTCTGCAACCCGCGTGTTTCCGGCGTTTAGAGGCTTCAATACTAACGCAATGTTCACCCTTTTCCGCGAGAAGGCGAGGCAGGATCCATGGGCGAAATGCGTGCGGGGCAAGCAAGGCCGCGTCAGCTGATCGTCCAACTCGCGAAGGACGCAAGATGCGTACGAAACTGCCGCTCACCACTCTCATTGTCTCAACAGGCATTGCGCTCGCATTGTCGGGCTGTGCTGGCGGGGCTGCCGGTTCGCAGCTGGAGCCTGCGCGATTCGTATCCATGCAGGAAGGGCCGGGCGAAGAATACGTCATCGGTCCGCTCGACAAGCTCACGATTCATGTCTGGCGCAATGATGAGCTTGGTGCAGAAGTCCAGGTGCGCCCAGATGGCCGGATAACCACGCCGCTGGTGTCGGATATGCCTGCCGTGGGCAAGACACCTACCATGTTGGCAGAAGACATCCGCCTTCAGCTTTCCCAATACATTGAAGAACCGCTGGTTACCGTGATCGTCAATGAATTTGCCGGTACGTTCAGCCAGCAGGTTCGTGTTGTGGGTGCAACGGCAGAACCGGCATCGATTCCCTATCGCGCGAATATGACGCTGCTCGATGCAATGATCTCTGTCGGCGGATTGTCCGAATATGCCGCAGGTAACCGCTCCCGCTTGATCCGTTTCGATCGCCAGTCGGGCGAGCAACGCGAGTATGACCTGCGCTTGTCGGATTTGCTGCGCCGCGGTGATAGCGATGCCAATGTCATGCTGATGCCGGGCGATGTCATCATCATCCCCGAAAGCATGTTCTGAAGGGGGCGGGGGCTTGAACCAACTCCTTGAAGAATTGCGTGCGGGCCTCTGGGCGGTGTGGAACCGCCGGTGGCTGGCGTTGGCCATTGCCTGGGGCGTCTGCCTTCTGGGCTGGCTGGCCGTTGCGCTGGTCCCCAATTCTTACGAGAGCGAAACGCGCATCTTCGTCCAGTTGGATGACGTGCTGGCCGAACAGATCGGCATCGGTGCAAATGCGCGTGAACGCGATATCGACCGGATCCGGCAAACGCTGGTAAGCTCGGTCAATCTTGAAACCGTTGTCCGTTCGACCCGGATCGGAGACATGGTCAGCACGCCTGTTGAGATGGAAGCGGCGATCGAACAGCTCGAAAAAGATATCAAGGTTGTCAGCCAGGGCGAAAACATCTTCGAAATTTCGGCAGTAAGCGGTCGTGGTAATTTGTCGGACGAAGAGAACGCTGCTCTCGCGCAGGCGATCACGCAGCGCATGATCGACATCTTTCGAGAAGAGAACCTCGGCGGTGCGCGCGGTGAAATGGCGGATTCCATTGAATTTCTGAACGAACAACTCGCCAGCCGCGAAGCGGACCTCGCTTCTGCCGAACAACGCCGCCTCGCATTTGAGGCGGAGAACCCTGATCTGATCGGCGGAGCACAGGCGATTGCCGCGCAGCTGAGTGCCACACGCGCAGAGCTTCGCAGTGTTGAATCCGATCTCGCCGCTGCGCAAGCCGCTCTGGCCGCAATAGATGGGCAGCTGGCCAGCACACCGCGAACCATAGTCATTCCTGGGTCTGGTGGCACACAATCGACGCTGGCCCAGGCTGAGGCCAACTTGGCCGCCATGCGGGCAAGGGGTCTGACTGAAGAGCATCCCGATGTCATTGCGGCCACCCGCACCGTCGCCAGCTTGCGCGAACGATCCCCTGCCACAGGCAGCGGGGGTGGGGGGATGCCCAATCCGGCCTTTACCTCGCTTCAGTCTATGCGGGTAGAACGCCAGTCCAATGTCATGTCCCTGCAATCGCGCGCCGCCGCACTCAGCGCCGAAATAGCCTCGATCAACGCAAGTCAGGCTCGCGAACCGGGTGTTGCGGCAGAGGCCCAGCGTATCAGCCGCGATTACGAAGTGCTGCGCACTCAATATGACGAATTGCTGCAAGACCGTGAGGAATTGCGCTTGCGAGGTCAGGTTGAAAGTGAACGAAGTGCCGTGCAATTCGAGGTGATTGATCCCCCGACCACTCCGCGCACGCCTGCGGCCCCGAACCGGCCCTTGCTCCTGCTGGCGGTGCTGATCGTGGGGCTTGGCGCCGGAACTGGCACCGCCTTTGTTCTAAGCAAAGCTGGCTCCACCTTCGCCACTGCAAGTCAGCTTGAACGCAACTTTGGCCTGCCGGTGGTGGGTACCATCACCCATACTTTCACCGAAGCTGGTCGGGAATTGCGCGCAAGACGGCTCAAATATTTTGCTGCCGGTTTGGGCGGGCTCGGGATGCTTTTCGTCGTTCTCATGGGCGTTGAAATCGTCCAGCGCAGCACTGTGGCTTGAAGGGGCAGGACATGACCAAACACAGCAAGATTCCTACCCCGGGCAAGTCCTTGTTCGAACGCGCTGAAGGCTTCTTCGGCCTCGGTGAAGATCTTACCCCTGCGCCTGTTCCGCATGAACTTGCCAAACCGGTCAATCGCCGCATCACCAGGCGTGATGTAACAACGAAAGTGACGGAACTTTCGCTGACCGAAGCAGCCTTGCAGGGTATACCGACGACAGAAGCGTTCATCCCTGAACCTGTGTATGAAGACGTAACCTTCTCTCAGGACATTCACGAGATTGATCGTGATGCCTTGGCGCGCCACGGGCTGATCCAGCCCGAGGGGCCGATTTCCGCGCTGCTGGAAGAATTCCGCATCGTAAAGCGCCAGGTGCTCCAATCCGTCCGCAAGGCACG
Source organism: Aurantiacibacter atlanticus (assembly GCF_001077815.2). GTDB lineage: Bacteria > Pseudomonadota > Alphaproteobacteria > Sphingomonadales > Sphingomonadaceae > Alteraurantiacibacter > Alteraurantiacibacter atlanticus. The sequence continues at coordinate 1,928,707 of NZ_CP011310.1, forward strand.
CGAGAACGGCTCGGGCAAGATCGCGCAACGCGTGCTCATCTGTTCACCACTCCCCAATGAAGGCAAAAGCTTTTGTGCTGCCAATCTGGCGCTTGCGATGGCGGCTGAAAAGGACAGCGAAGTGCTTCTTGTCGATGCAGATTTCGCCAAGCCATCGATTTTGTCGATGCTCGGTCTGCCACGCGGGCCGGGCTTCATGGATGTGCTGGCTCGTGATGATATTCGCGTGGAAGACTGCGTAATGGCAACCGATATCGCCGGTCTGCATGTGTTGCCTGCAGGCAATCACACCACGTCGGACAGCGAATTTCTCTCAAGCACCCGCACTGCGGACGTGCTCGATCGGCTGACGCGCGCTGCGCCTAACCGGATCGTCATATTTGATAGCTCGCCCGCGCTGGCCGCCTCTCCCGCAGCAGAGCTGGCCAATCATGTCGGTCAGGCCCTTGTCGTTGCCCGTGCGGATCGCACCGGCCAAAGCGCTCTTGAAGATGCGCTGACGCTGCTTTCCGCCTGCCCTGATCTCAAACTGCTCCTCAACGCGGCGCATTTCAGCCCCAGCGGCCGCCGATTCGGCGCCTATTACGAGCAGGAGGCTTGATAGCCATGCGGCACTCGCTTGCAAGCCTGCTACTTCTTGCTGCCTTTCCGGCAAGCGGGCTGGCGCAAGATCTTGAAGACAATAGCGATCTGCAAAGGTCGTCAGATCACAGTGTGCAGATCGCGCCTTATATCGAAGCGGCACAGGTCGTGACAGCAGAGTTTGAACCGGGCGATGATGTCGTCACCTATTCTCGGGTGGCTGCTGGCGTGGATGCGGGCTTTGGCGGTCGCTATTCGCAGGGTTCGCTTTCATTGCGGTATGAACGGCGTATCGGATATAGCGATAGTGTCGCCGATGTGGACACACTGTCCGGCATCGCGCGCACATCGATGGCGCTCGCCGGGCCAAACGTCACATTTGAAGCGGGTGGCCTAGCCTCCCGCACAAGGGTTGAGGGAAACGGCGCAACCTCACTCGGCGCATTTGGCGGTGATGATGCATCAACCAGCCAGGTATATTCTGTGTATGCAGGGCCTTCGGTACAGACGCAGGCGGGCATCGCACGGGTCAGTGGTTCTTATCGCCTGGGTTATACACGCGTGGAATCGCCTGATGCAGTGCAGCTTTTCCCGGGTAGAGAACCGGCAGACATATTCGATGATTCCATCACGCATAATGCAGCACTGCGTGCTGAAATAGCTCCTGATGCAATGCTGCCGGTAGGCTTGGGTGTGAGCGCGGGGTGGAACCGGCAGGATGTCTCGAACCTCGATCAACGGATTGATGACAGCTACATCAGTGCCGATGTCACCGTGCCTCTATCGCCCAATGTCGCGCTGGTTGCCAGCGTGGGATATGAGGATGTCGAGATTTCGAGCCGCGACGCGCTTCGAGATGTGAATGATCTGCCAGTGATCGGTCGCGATGGCCGTTATGTAACGGACACATCTGCTCCGCGTCAGATCGCCTATCAGACTGACGGATTGATCTGGGATGTGGGCGTGATGTGGCGGCCCAGCCGTCGTACTGCTTTCGAAGTGCATGTGGGCCGCCGTTATGGTTCCACCACCTATTATGGTTCATTGTTATATGCACCCAATTCCAATTCCAGCCTCAATGTCTCTGTCTATGATAATCTGAACAGCTTTGGCGGGCAGATCATGGGCGCGTTGGGGGATCTTGGCACGGATTTTGATGCTTTCCGCAATCCCGCTACCGGTGATCTTGGTGGCTGCGTACTTGGCGTAGCGGGAGACAATTGTGCGCTGGCGCGTCTTGGTTCGGTCCGTTCGACCGTCTTCCGCAGTCGCGGGGTTGCAATTACCTATGGTGCAGAAACCCAGCGCACGTCCTGGGGCGTGGGCGCCGGATATGATCGACGTTCATTTATTGCCGGAGAAGACACCGTTCTTGCCGCCACAGATGGGCTGGTAGACGAGAACTACTGGGCCGCCGCCTATGCTTCGCGCCGGTTAGACCGTCGTTCCCAGATTTCAACTGGAGCATCGGCGACGCTCTTCGATGGAGGGTTCAATAATGATGGAACCTCAATCGGTTATAGTATAAATTTCGCATACAATCGCAACCTGATCGACAGGCTGACCGGCACAGCCGCTGTCAGCCTGGACGGTATCACCCGCGAAGATCTGCCCGATTACCAGGCGGCCTCGGCCCTGGTCGGGCTTCGCTACACCTTCTGACAGGTCCAAGGGAGAACAAGACAATGTTCGACAATTTCTATGGCCTGAGCGGCAAACCATTCCAGCTCACGCCCGATCCCGAATTCTACTTCCGCTCTATCACGCACCGCAAGGCTCTGTCCTATCTCGGATATGGTCTGGCGCAAGGTGAAGGCTTCATCGTCATTACGGGTGAAATCGGCTCCGGCAAGTCGACGCTCATCGCGCATATGATGCAGAACCTCGATATGGGTCAGGTGACCGTGGCGCAGATCGTCACCAGCAAGCTCGACGAAGAAGAAGTTGTGCATGTCGTGGCCGGAGCCATGGGTCTTGATGTGGAAGGCCATGACAAAGCGACTGCGCTGACCGAAATCGAAGGTCATCTGCATGAAGAGGCGCGCGCAGGCCGCCGATGCCTGCTGGTCATCGACGAATCGCAGAATCTTTCGGTCTCCGCATTGGAAGAATTGCGAATGTTCTCCAATTTCCAGCTTGGCAGCCATCCACTGCTCCAGACGCTGCTGCTCGGCCAGCCCGAATTCCGTACAACGCTGCAAAATGAGCCGGGACTTGAACAGCTTCGCCAGCGCGTGATCGCTGCGCATCATCTTGAGCCCATGCAGAAGGACGAGATCGAGCCGTATATCATCCACCGCCTGAAGAAGGTTGGCTGGGATGGCAATCCTTCATTCGATCAGCGCATATTTGCAGAGCTTCACGAGGCATCGGGAGGCATTCCGCGCCGTGTGAACCAGATCGCCAATCGCCTGATGCTGCTGGGCGCAGTGGAAGAATGTTCGCACATAGATGCGGCAATGCTGCAATCTGTGCTGACAGAACTCGAATCCGAGCGCGCTTTACCGGAAGCGCCGCCTGCACCTTCAACCGCGCGACCTCAAGCAGCAAAGACAGAAAAAGCTTCTCCTCTCGCTTCATCGGCTGATGCGAAGGCAATCGCCAGCGCATTTGCGCTCCGAGACAAGCAGATTACAGAGCTGCAACAGGCCATCTATCTCCTTTCTGAACAGGTGAAGAACACCGTTTCAACCGATGTAGTTCGGTCAGAGCTCGAATTGATGCGCGAACAGATTGAGCAGATCGAGAAACGCTTCAATGAGCATGAGCACTCGATCAGCCAGACGCTCAACATGCTGATCGAGTGGATCGAAAATGACATGGCATCGAGCAAGGCTGCCTGACGGCGTTCAGGAGGGGTAACTCGCTTTGAATGCCATCGCCTTCGCCAATGAAGACGCCAAGGGCGTCGGGCCAGACAAGGTCATCGCCAACGGCCTGTCAGTCGATGTCGAGGACTGGTTCCAGGTGGGCGCGTTCGAGGATGTGATCGAACGCGACAGCTGGAGCACGCTCGACAATCGCGTGGAACGCAACGTCCATGAAATCCTCGATCTGTTCGATGAAGCAAAGGCCAGTGCGACATTCTTTACATTGGGTTGGGTTGCACAGCGTCACGGCCCGCTCCTGCGGGAAATAGCACAGCGCGGGCACGAAATTGCCAGTCATGGCTGGGATCATCAGCGTGTGTTCCGCATGGATCGGGAGAGCTTTGCCCGCGATATAGAGCGGACTCGCAAGACCATTCAGGATTGCTGCGGCCAGCGTGTCGATGGCTATCGCGCGCCCAGCTTCTCCATTGATCACCGCACGCCGTGGGCTTTCATGGAATTGGCCGAGCAAGGCTATCTGTACTCATCAAGCGTCGCGCCAATCACCCATGACCATTACGGTTGGGCAGAGGCACCGCGTTTCGCGTTTCAGCCCATTCCTTGGCACGATTTGGTCGAATTACCCGTTACAACCGCCATATTCCGCGGCAAACGACTGGCGGCAGGCGGAGGGGGCTTTTTCCGTGTGCTGCCTTACGCCTTTAGCCGCTGGGCCATACGACAGGTCAATCGTACAGATCAGCGTCCTGCGATCTTCTATTTCCACCCGTGGGAAATAGACCCGGGCCAGCCAAGGGTCGCCGGCGCTCCCTTGCGTTCGCGGCTGCGGCATTACACCAATCTAAGTAAAATGAGTGGCAAGCTGCGCCAATTGATCAATGAATTTGCCTGGGGACGGATGGATGTCGTCGCCCACCGTGAGGCCGCGAGAATTGCGATCGAAATGGCATCGGACAAGGAAATGGCGGTATGAACGCGCCTTTTGCCCTGACACGCCAGAAAATACGCGTGCTTGACCTCCATCGACCTGATGAAGCAGCGCGCGTTGAAAGGTTCGTTGCTCAAGAGGGCGGTTCCATCTTTCACCTCCCTGGATGGCTCGACGCAGTTGAGGCGGGCACTGGGCAAAAGGCGCGCGGGATCGTAGCCGAGATGGACGGAGCGATCACGGGCTGGCTTCCATTGACTGAGGTGCATTCACCAATTTTCGGCAGAATGCTCGCTTCAAGCGGATTTGCCGTTGATGGCGGCATCCTGGCAGAGGATGACACTGTAGCGGTAGACCTCTGCAATGCCGCCAGCGAATTTGCGATGCGGCTTTCCTGCCCGACTATTGAAATGCGCGGTGGTCCGGTCGCGTCAAATTGGCAGGTTCAGTCGGACAGCCATTGCGGGTTCGTGCAATCGCTGGCGATGGATGACGAGACGCAGTTGGCGGCAATCCCGCGCAAGCAACGCGCCGAAGTGCGCAAATCGCTGAAGAATGATCTAACTGTCCATGTCGGGCAGGGAGAAGCCGATCTGGAGGCGCATTACGCGGTATATTCGCAAAGCGTTCGCAGCCTAGGCACGCCCGTGTTCCCGCGCACCTTGTTCGAAGCAGTGATCGAGCAGCTTGATGCCGATATCCTTACAGTGCGCCACCGCGGCGAAGCGGTAGCAAGCGTGCTGTCGCTTTATCACGATGGCGCGGTAATGCCCTATTGGGGTGGCGGCACGCATGGCGCACGCGCGTTGCGTGCCAATGACCGCATGTATTACGCCCTGATGCTCCATGCGCGCGCGCGAGGCTGCGACAGGTTCGATTTCGGAAGGAGCAAGACAGGCAGCGGTGCCTTCAGATTCAAGAAGAATTGGGGTTTTGAACCGCAGCCGCTTTCTTACGCCAACTGGACTGCGCCGGGCCATCCCGTGCGCGATGCCGATCCGACGAGCGCACAACACCAATCGCGGATTGCGCTTTGGAAGAAGCTGCCCCTGCCAATAGCAAACCGGCTTGGCCCCCTGATCGCGCGGGGTTTGGGGTGAGCGGAGAGATACTCTTCCTCGCCCACCGGCTGCCTTTTCCACCTGACCGCGGTGACAAAATTCGTTCACATCATATTGTGAAGGCTTTGGCGAAGATTGCTCCGGTCCATATTGGCTGCCTTGCAGAAGAGTTAAGCGATTTTGCACATGAGCATTTTCTGGAAGAGCTGGCTGCCTCCTACTGCATGGCGCCGCGCCCACCCTTTTTGCCGATTGCAGGATTAAAGGCCCTAATCCGGCGAGAACCTGTCAGCCTTGCAGCTTTCCATTCGAAGCAATTGCGCCAGTGGGTGAAAAACACACTGGCCACGCGCAAAATCACTGCGATCTATGTGTTCTCCGGCCAGATGGGGCAATATGTACCGCAAAGCTGGATAGGACGGCTGATTGTCGATCTGGTCGATGTCGATTCGGCCAAATTCGAGGCATTTGCAAAAGACGGAAGCGGTCCACGGGCCTGGATAGATGCGCGCGAAAGCAAACTTCTGCGGGACGTAGAGGCGCGGTTGGTAGAGCGTGCAAGCAGCACCTTGCTGGTCAGTCATGCAGAGGCGCAATTGCTCAGGTCCAGAATATCCGGCCAGCACGATATTCGGGCGCTGAGCAATGGCATAGACTGCAGCTTCTTCGACCCTGCATTAATTAAGCCACATCCAGCCCTGGGGGAAGGCGGCCCGCACCTCGTTTTCACCGGACAAATGGACTACGCGCCCAATATTGCCGCTGTCTCGCGTATGGCGAATGACATCATGCCACGCCTTATCAAGGCTCTCCCGCAGGCCAGTTTCCATATCGTCGGACGTGCTCCCTCGCGTGATGTCACCGCTCTGAAGGGGGTAAATGGCGTTTCTGTGGTCGGAGAAGTGCCTGACACGCGGCCTTGGCTTGCTGGTGCAGATATGGTGGTGGCACCTTTGACAATCGCTCGCGGTGTCCAGAATAAGGTGCTCGAGGCTATGGCGATGGCCCGTCCGGTTGTCGTCACCCCCGATGCGGCTACGGGCATTGATGCAGAACATGGCAGGCACTTCATCATTGCCGAGAACGATGGTGCCTTCATCCACCATATCACTCAGCTTCACTCAGCTGGTCAGCAGGTGGCCGCCATGGGGTTAGAAGCCCGAAAGTTAGTCCGCGACCAGATGAGCTGGCGAGCCATGCTTGCCGATCTTCCTGTCCTGACAGGATTTGCCGGCGGGGCAGTGCGCGATGCGGCATGAGGTGATCTCCCCGCAGCGAGCAATGATCGCCGAACGTATTGTACCGGCCTGGAAAACGCCGCTTGTCCAATTGGCGCTGGCCTGGGCTGCCATACTCACGATGTTTGCGCGTGATTGGGCCACAATGGCCATGCTGTGGTGGGACAGTTCCACCTATAACCACATACTGATCGTCCCTGCGATCCTTGCATGGCTTGTTTGGCAACGCGCGGGAGAGCTTGCCAAGGTTGACCCGCAGCCGTGGTGGCCAGGCCTTGTCCCACTCGCAGGCGCGCTGTTTCTTTGGTTGCTTGGGGATATTTCGGGCCTCGCGACTGCGGCGCATCTGGGCGTTGTTCTTGCGTTGCAGGCCGTAACTCTCGCCATCCTTGGCCCGCGAATTTGCTGGGGGCTTGCCTTTCCGCTCTGCTATGCGCTGTTCCTCGTTCCGATTGGCTATGAATTGGTGCCCGCATTGCAGATGATCACGGCGAGCATTACCATTGCTCTTACCGAAGCAAGCGGCATTCCAGCGCATATCGAAGGCGTCTTTATCGATACGCCTGCCGGACTGTTCGAAGTGGCAGAGGCGTGCTCAGGCGTGAAATTCCTCGTTGCCATGATCGCGCTAGGGGCGTTGGTGGCACATGTCTGTTTCCAGTCTTGGTGGCGGCGCGCGGCGTTCATGATGCTGGCTGTCAGCATCCCCATCATTGCAAATGGTATCAGGGCATGGGGCACAATCTATATCGCGCAATCGCAAGGCATAAGCTTCGCGGCGGGTTTCGATCACATCTTCTATGGCTGGATTTTCTTTGCGCTGGTCATGGGGCTGCTGTTGCTTATTGGCTCAAAGTTCTTCGACAGGGGAGTGCAAGCCCCATTCGTCGATTCCACTGCGCTTGCCGCCAATCCGTTCTTGGATCGCCTGCAATCCAACAGTGCAAAGGGTTGGCCAGTGCTGGTCGTCATCCTCAGCCTCATCCTGGTGGCACTTGCATGGTCAACCCGGTCTCAGGCGCTGGAGGCCGATCTGGCAACGGATCAGACCTTGCCTTCGCAAATCGCGGGCTGGACATTGGTCGAGCAATCACGCGCCTATCCCTGGCAGCCCCGCGCCAGTGGAGCTGATTGCGTGCTGCGCGGTGCATATCAAGACGGGGAGGGACGTGTGGTCGATGTGGTTTATGCACTTTATGCGGCACAGTCCGAAGGGCGGGAGGCCGGAGCTTTTGGCGAGGGAGCATTGCCCATGGATAGCGAATGGCGCTGGCTGTCCGCATCGACATCAACCGATGGTGTGGCCGGTGATCGATTGCAGGCGCTGGGCGCACACAGGCGCGTGGCTGAAACCTGGTATCGCAAAGAAGGTTGGATCGGCACGAGCACGATGCACCTCAAACTGTTGACCATGCGCGATCGGTTGCTGCTGCGCGCCCGGCCCACGGCCATGCTGATCCTTTCAGCAGAGGAATATGGCGACACAGATCCAGCAGCAACCATCGCTGATTTTCGATCTTCCACGGCGGATCTCGGGAACTGGATGGACCGCACGGGCGGCGTCGATTAACGACAGGCACATGTGCGGCATTGCGGGCATTTTCCATACAGGCACGATCAAGCCGGTCGATCCCGCTAGGGTTGAGCGCATGTGCGACGTTCTGGCTCATCGCGGGCCTGACGGATCAGGGGTTTGGACATCGCCCGGCGTAGGGTTGGGCCACCGCCGATTGTCGATCATCGACATCGCGGGCTCGCTTCAACCCATGCATTCCATTGAAGAGCGCTCAGTGATCGTTTTCAACGGAGAAATCTATAATTTCCGTGCATTACGGCGTGAACTTGAAGAGAAGGGTGCGCGTTTTCGGACGGATGGCGATACCGAAGTGATCCTTGCTGCCTGGCAGCGCTGGGGGGAGGATTGCGTGCAGCACCTTCACGGCATGTTCGCCTTCGCAATTTACGATCGCAAGGATCGCACGCTTTTTCTTGCCCGTGACAGGTTTGGGGTGAAACCATTGTTCATGGCGGAGCTGTCAGACGGTTCGCTAGCATTTGCATCCGAATTGAAGGGTTTGCTGGCGCATCCACTGCTGCGTCGCGAAGTCGATCCGCTGGCCATCGAGGATTACATGACCTGGGGTTATGTTCCCGATCATAGATCTATACTACGCGGGGTAAGCAAGCTTGCGGCCGGGCACAGCTTACTGCTCAGACACGATAGTCCGCTCCCTCAGCCGCGCCAATATTGGGACATCAGTTTCGAAAATCGTCACAAGGGCAAGGCGCGTGATCTGGAGGCAGAACTGCTCCATCACCTGAAGCAGGCGGTGGATAGCCGAATGGTCGCCGATGTTCCGCTGGGCGCCTTCCTTTCCGGCGGGGTAGATAGCTCCACCGTTGTTGCATTCATGGCTGAAGCCAGCAGAAACAAGGTCAAGACCTGTTCCATCGGTTTTGACGTGGCCAGCGCAGACGAGACAAGCCATGCCGACAAGATCGCGCGGCTTTTTGACACCGAGCATGCGAGCCGCATTGTCAGTGCAGACCAGTTCGATGCCCTGGATACAATTGCAGGAATGTTCGATGAACCATTTGCCGATGCATCAGCGCTGCCGACATGGCGCGTGTGCCAATTGGCCCGCGAAAGCGTGACCGTCGCATTATCGGGAGATGGCGCGGACGAAGCATTTGCCGGATATCGCCGACAGGTATTTCACGCCCATGAAGAGCGGGTGAGGGGAGTGCTGCCTTCTGCGCTGCGCAGCAAGGTGTTGGGTCCATTGGGAGAAGCGTTCCCCAAACTTGACTGGGCACCGCGTCCCTGGCGCGCCAAGACTACCCTGCTGTCCTTGGCCGCCTCCGGCGCGCAGGGATATTCCCGCGCATTGTCCGTTGTCCCGCCTGAAATCAGGCTTGGCCTTTATGGTAAGGACTTGCAGCGCCAGATCGGTGGATATCGCGGAGAACTGCCACTAGAAAAATTGATGGCTCAGGCACCTGCGCGCAGCGGGCTCGATGCCGCGCAATATGCCGATCTGAAATTTTGGTTACCCGGCGACATCCTGACGAAAGTGGACCGCACCAGTATGGCGGTTAGCCTTGAGGCGCGTGAACCGCTTCTTGATCACCGACTGGTAGAATTTGCCGCCGGTCTGCCAGATGGGCTGAGGGTCAAACGGGCGCAGGGTAAATGGCTGCTCAAGAAATCCATGGAACGCTATCTGCCGAACGATATCCTCTATCGTCCGAAACAGGGGTTTGTGACCCCTATTGCACAGTGGTTCCGTGGCCCGCTGGCAAGCAAGGCGCGGGGCATATCCAAAAGCGCAATGCTCGCACGCACCGGATGGTTCGAAAATGCAAGGCTCGCCGATATTGCAGAAGCGCATATTTCCGGCCGATCCGACCATTCACGGATATTGTGGCAATTACTGATGCTGGATCGCTCGCTCGCGCGGCTCGGTATCGCATAAGTCATTTGATTGACGGTAAGGCAGATGGAAAGGGAGCCGCTACCCTGGCACGCCGTGCCCGCGTGCCATGTAATCGTCGCTCTGCATTTCCTTGAGGCGGCTGACGGTACGTTCAAATTCAAAGGCGCCGTCACCCTTGCGGTAGAGGTTTTCTGGTGCTGCCTCTGCGGTGGCGAAAAGTTTTACACCCTGTTCGTAAAGCGCGTCGATCAGCTTGGTAAAGCGAATGGCCTCATTACGATTGTCCGGCCCCATCAGAGGTATGCCGACCAGAATGATCGAGTGAAATTCGCGCGCAATGGCGAGATAATCGGCAGCCCCCCGATTCTCTCCACAAAGCCGCTTGAAGCTGAATACAGCTACGCCTTTTAAGCATTTGGGAACGAACAGCTTTCTCCCCCCGCCTAGCTCCAGCTCTCCTGAAGGCACATGGGCAGCATCTTCGGGGGCATAATCGGTCAGTCGGAAGAATGCCTCGCGCACCTGCTCAGTTGACGCATCGCCCAAAGGTGTATGCCAGCTTGCAAGATCGCCCAGCCTGTCTAGCCGATAATCGGTTGGGCCATTCAATGGCACCACGTCCAACTCGCGCTCTACCAGATCGATAAATGGCAGGAATAAGGAACGGTTGAGACCATCCTTGTAAAGATCATGCGGAGGACGATTGCTGGTGGTGACGACCGTCACACCTTCATCCTCCATCAGCGCGGTAAACAGGCGCGCCATGATCGCGGCGTCGGCAGTGTTAGTTACCACCATTTCATCAAAGGCAAGGCAACGGATATTATTCGCGAGGCGTTTCGCGACACGCCCGATGGGGCCTGTGACCTCGGCCTGCCGTTCCTCGCGGATCAAGGCGTCCACTTCCAACATGAATTCATGGAAATGCACGCGCCGCTTTTCGGAAATTTTGAGCGTGTCGACGAAAAGATCCATAAGCATGGATTTGCCACGTCCAACACCGCCCCACATGTAAACGCCCTGCGGGTCGCGCTTTTTGTTACCGAACAATTGGGCAAGCAATCCACCCGGAGATTCTGTCTCCAACTCCTTTTGCAACTGATCCAGCCGCACCGCAGCACGGCGCTGGTCAGGATCCGGTTGCAACTCGTCGGCGGTGACGAGTTGTTCGTAGCGTGCGAGCAGCCCGCTCAGATCTGCCGCTCCACCTGCATCTTCTTGATTTCTGCAATGGCCCGCGCGGGGTTGAGCCCCTTGGGGCAGACATTGGCGCAGTTCATGATGGTGTGGCAGCGATAAAGGCGGAAAGGATCCTCCAGATCGTCCAACCGCTCACCCGTCATCTCGTCGCGGCTGTCGGCGAGCCAGCGATAGGCCTGCAGCAGAATGGCAGGCCCGAGGAACTTGTCTGAATTCCACCAGTAAGAAGGGCATGCGGTGGAGCAGCAGGCGCACAGTATGCACTCATAAAGGCCATCAAGCTGCTCACGCTGCTCGGGGGATTGCAGACGCTCTTTCCCGCTTGGTGTTGTCGAAACAGTCTGCAACCAGGGCCGGATCGATGCATATTGCGCATAGAAATGCGTGAAATCGGGGACCAGATCCTTCACGACTTCCATGTGTGGAAGCGGAGTAATGCGAATGTCACCTTTCATATCTTCGATTGCAGTGGTGCAGGCAAGGCCATTCTTGCCGTTCATGTTCATGGAGCATGAACCGCAGATCCCTTCGCGGCAGGAGCGGCGAAAAGTCAGCGTCGGATCAATCTCATTCTTGATCTTAAACAAGGCATCCAGAACCATCGGCCCGCAGGCATCGAGATCTATTTCAAATGAATCATAGCTGGGATTCTTACCGCTGTCCGGATCATAGCGATAGATGCGGAATGACTTGATTTTTCCCGTGGTGTCGGCGGCCTTATGGACCTGCCCGTCCTTGCGGATCTTGCTATTCTTGGGAAGCGTAAAGGTTGCCATGTTTCGTCCCGGTTATTTCGGCGTTCGAGGGCCTATCTAACCATTTGCCGCGCAAGGGCAAGGTGGACCTTGGCATGTCTGGGGGTTGGCGCAAATTCCTCTTAGATAAGAGATTGGCAGTGAAGCACATTTGCGGAGAATAAGGCGTGATCTGGAACAGGGCAGCTATCTATGGTGCAAACGGAGGTATTGGCAGCGCCCTCACACACGCGCTTGCTGCTGACGGCACAAGAATATTGGCCGGTTCGCGCAAGGGGGATGGACCTGATCTTCAGGGCGTTTCCCGTTTCGCGTTCGATCTGGCTGACGAGGATAGTATTGCTGCCTCCGCTGCGCTGTTGGCAACGGATCCTCCCGATCTCGTTATCGTCGCGACGGGGGTATTGACGTTACCGGATGGAAGCGGGCCTGAGCGCAGTCTAAAGCATGTCGACCCATCGGTGATGGACGCAATCTTCCGGCTGAATACAATCGGGCCGGCACTGATTGCAAAACACGTCCTGCCGTTGCTTTCACGTGACGCCCAATCGTGCTTCGTGGCTCTTTCAGCGCGGGTTGGTTCCATCAGCGATAACCGGATTGGTGGTTGGCATTCTTACCGCGCCAGCAAGGCAGCGCTGAATATGCTCATCCGCAACTTTGCCATCGAGATGCACCGAACGCATAATAAAGCAATTATTGCAGCGCTGCATCCTGGTACGGTGGACACTCAGCTGTCCAAGCCTTTCCAGTCAAACCTTCCCCAAGGCCAATTGACCATGGCTGACAGCGCAGCACGCAATCTGCTCAATGTCCTGACTCACCTAACACCGGAAGATAGTGGCAAGATTTTTGACTATAAAGGCGAGGAAATCGCGTCCTAGTCGTCTAGTCCATAGCGTTTGAGGCTGGAGGCAAGGATCGTTTCGATCAATTCCGCCTGCGTCCAGCCTGCAAGTGCAGCTGACCGTCCAAAGACCTTTTCAGACCATAAGTTGCAGTTAAGATTGAGCTCAAGGAAGGTCACTTCGCCCGTATCCTCATTCAATCGGAATTCAAACCGGCCATAATCGAAAGGGCGATATTCGGCCCATAATCGGCGCGTGCAATCGGCGATCCTCTTGGCGACTGCCTGATCGACAAACGGCTCCAGCGTATATTTCTGGCTACGATCGACGAGGTCGCGCTTCTCTTCATAAGTCCGCAGATGCGCGGGGTCCGCCTGCCTGAAGATCATCATCGGCAGGATTTCCGGGTCGTCCAGCGTGAGCACAGGCACTTCGACATCACTGCCGACGACAAAGGGTTCAACCAATGCATCGTGGCCCAAATCATGCACCCCTTCGATAGCCTGGCGGATATCGCCATGGGTGTGCGCATCCAGCACGCCCCAGCTAGCCGAAGAGGCATTGGGCTTGATGACAAAGCGCTCTCCTGCGGGAAATTGCGCCTCGTCAATCGGTGCGCCGCGGCGGAAGATCGCCCAAGGTGCCGTGGGAACGCCAGCATATTGTGCGGCTCGCTTGGCGAGGTGCTTGTCATCAGCGAGCCCGCGTAAGATTGGGCTGGCGCCAAGATAGGGCAGGCCTGCACGCTCGCACAGCAGCGGGCAAAGCATCTCCGAATTGAAAAATCCTGCCCTATTCAGCAATGGAAAAACGAAATCGACATCGGGTTTGTCAAACAGCGTATCAAATGTATCGGTAATCGTCAGATTGAGGCCAAGGTCTTCCAGGATCGCACGCATTTCCAGATGATAGGTAGCATGGTTGCCGTCCGCAGCCTTTCCCGCGCCATCCCATAGGGCATTCTTGGCGATGAAGAGTATGCGCAACCGTTCAAGCGCGGATTGCGAAATGCGTCTTGGAGGATGAAACTGGGACACAGATGCGACCTTATAAAAAAATGCTGTTTGGAAAACTTGGTCGCTGCATATATCGGTGAACCCGATAGGCAAACATTGATTGAAAGTCATGCTGGTTTGAATGCAGAATTTTTCTCATCCTTATCGGGTGATATTTCCCCCGATTCCCTTTTCAACCAGCTGATAGAGGCATTGACGAGCGGCGGTGACGCGCGGCTTGTGCTGGAAGCGGAGACAGGCCTTAATCGCTATTATTCAGCGCCCTATCCACGCGATGTTATTGCTTTTGCCAGCTCCACCGCGAATGATATTTCACGCCCCGCTTTCGATCACCTACTCGCCAAATGGGCGGCAGGCACCCCCGCATACAGCGAATGGCTGGATGACCTGCGATCCCGGATTCGCAGTGCATATTCGCTGAGTCGCAATGTCGAAATTGCCTTTGCGCCATCAGGGACCGATCTCGAATATGTGGCGCTGGCGGCTGTAGCGGGGCGATCTGCTGGCGGAATTCACAATATTCTTCTCGGCGCGGACGAAGTTGGAAGCGGCTGCATTTTTTCCGCGCACGGACGATATTTCGCGGAGACGACAGCACGCGGAATTGCCACGACAAAGGGCGACACCGTTGAAGGGCTGGAGACGGTTTCGCTCATCGACATCCCTGTTCGAGATGCAGAGGGGACGGCGCTCAGCAGCCGGCAATGTGTTGAGCGGATAAGACAGCAATTGCAGCAAGCGCAAGCTGCTGATCGCTTCCCTGTTGTCCATGTGGTGCATGGATCAAAAACCGGCCTTATCCTTCCCTCCAGTCATGATCTTGCCGAGCTGGCGTCTGAGTGGAAGGACCGGGCATTGTTTGTCGTAGATGCCTGCCAGGCGCGGATGCATGAAGATGTTGCAGCGCAATATCTTGACCTTGGCTGCATCGTGTTTGTCACCGGGTCAAAGTTCATGGGCGGTCCGCCTTTCAGCGGGGTGGCATTAATTCCGCGCGATCTCGTGGAGAAGGCTGCGCCATTGCCTGCAGGGTTCAGGAAGATCTTTCGCGCTGCAGAATGGCCATCGTCTTGGGTTGGCGGCGATGATCTGGCAGATGAAGAGAATGTTGGTCTTGCATTGCGGCTTGAGGCGGCGATCTTTGAACTGGAGCGCTACGTCGCCATTCCTCCTGCCGATCGGGAAGCGGTTATCGCGCTGTTTCGTGAATGTGTCTCCCAAATGGTTTCAGCTAATCTGGGGTTTGAAGAATTGCTGCCGCACCACCCCGATGAGCCGGAACGGGGTGAACGCCATCCTACTGCCATGCGAACGCTGACGACGCTTGACGTATCAAATCTCGATCAAGCGCCAACATTTGCAGCGGCACAGGCCATGCACCGTCAATTGGTTGATCATGGCGTGCGGTTGGGACAACCGGTGAAATGCATACGCCGGGAAGATGAAGAATGGGCCGGTACATTGCGGATAGGTCTGTCAATGCCGCAGATCAGCATGCTGGCGAGATTGTCGAGTTCTGAGGCAAAAAATCTACTGGAAGAAGACCTTGCGCGCGTGGCCAGGGCTATCCAAAGGCTCGGCTGATCAGGCCCTGATATCCGTGGGTCGACGGATGGGCAGCAATTGCTCGCAAATGCTCAAAGTGCGTTCATTATCGACATCGATTGCAAGACCGCCATCGGCAAAAACGACAGCTTCTATCTCGACTCCGAAGCGGCGACTGATACGGCGCATGGCACCCTTGATGCTCACAAGTTTCAGCTTCATCAGCAGAATGTTGAACAAGCCAAACGCGCGCACCAATCGTCCGGGATTATTCATGAATTGCCCGCCTTCGCGAAACGTCTCCGCCGCGGCAAAGGCCTTGCGATTGGCAAGCGCATAAATGTTGCAATTGGCATAGCCTGCATCGCGGAGCTGGTAGAAGCGGCGCTGACCTTCGGGGTGTGCGCTCAGCACCTGTTCCCTGGCGGCCAGGCCAAGCGCAGCGTCCGTTTTTCCCAAGGCATCTCGCATCTGTTCAAAGCCGGCTTGGGTCAGCAGCACATTGTCCGCCGTGGTGATAATGAAGGGTCCTTCTTCACCTTTTGACGCAGCGATAACGCTTTCGACGATGTTCGGATCGGAATCGATGAGGTCCACAGCGATACCGCGCGCGCGGAACGGCTCCAGCACCTTATCCACGTCTTGCTGCCCTTCCGGCTCCAGCACCACCCTGATCGCTTTAATGGCGGGCAGGGTGGTGATGGTTTCCATGACGTATTCGACAAGCGGTCGCCCGCAGATCGGCACGAGACATTTGTGGCTAACGCCTGCGCGCTCTGCAAGCGGGTTCACGACTCCTGTCCGCTGGGCGGCAAGGATGATGACCGTCACCGGCACTTGTGACATGGCTTCAGCTTTCCGTCTCGTGCTTCGTCAATTGCCGAAAGTACGCTGCCACCAGCCACCGCGACGAGGCGCTTCAGTCGCATCGTCTGCAGCGGCATTGTTAGCGGGAGCATCAGCAGCGTCAGCCTGACCATTTGCGTCATTGGCCGCTTCAGGTTCCTTGTCAGGTTCGGGTGCGGTCACTTCGGCCTTGGGCGCAGCAACCTTGGGCTCTGCTTTCTTCCGGGGGGCACGCTTGCGCTTGGGTGCTTCCTCGGCCTCAGCGGCAGGTTGTGCTTCTGCCGCTTCGTTAGCTGGAGCCTCTTCGACCTTTTTCTTGCGAGGTGCACGTTTACGCTTGGGCTTTTCCTCGGGTGCAGGCTCGGCAGTGACCTCATCCTCAGTTGCGCTGGTCTCATCACCGGTTGCTGCTTCTTCAACCTTCTTCTTGCGCGGTGCCCGCCTGCGCTTGGGCTTTTCCTCAGCCACGGGTTCTGCTTCAGGTTCTGCCGGTGGTGTTTCGCTTTCGGAAGTCCGTGCTACTTCGCCTTCAGGCTTGTCCTCCTGAGCATCGGCAGCACCATCTTCCGGCTTCCTGCGCGATCTACCGCGACCGCCCCGACGACCGCGACGTGGCTTCGCATCGCCATCGGCCTCCGCTTCGGCATCATCGGTATCGGAAGATTCGCCCGTGCCGGAGTCTTCCTCGACTTCAGCTTTATCTGACGTGGATTCTTCATCGGAATCCTCATTCGCGCGGTTCTTATTGCGGCCGCGTCCACCACGGCGACGGCGACGGCGCTTCTTGCGCTGCCCATTGTCACCTTCATCAGACGATTCCTCGATATCGTCATCTGCATCCTCATCCTCGTCAGAAACACCCTCTTCCTCCTCGTCATCGACGATGGGATCGAATTTGGGTGCTTCAGTTGGCTTCGGCCCAGAGGAGGAGACGCGCATCTTTGCGCCTTCGTCTTCGCCTTCAGGTTGCACTTCGACGGTAACGCCATAGCGGCTTTCGATTTCGGACAGGTCTTCACGCTTTGCATTAAGCAGATACACCGCCGCTTCGGTGGAAGCGTAAAGCGTGATGACGGTGCCTTTGCCTTTGGCCGCTTCGTCCTCGATAAACCGCAGGGCCGAAAGACCGGCGCTTGATGCTGTGCGAACAAGGCCGGTGCCATCGCAATGAGGGCATTGGCGGGTGGACGCTTCTAGCACACCGGTGCGCAGGCGCTGGCGGCTCATCTCCATCAGGCCGAAACCGGAGATGCGGCCAACCTGAATGCGTGCACGATCGTTTTTCAGCGCATCCTTCATCGCGCGCTCAACTTTGCGGACATTGGAATTGTGGTCCATGTCGATGAAGTCGATCACGACGAGGCCAGCCATATCGCGCAGCCTGAGTTGACGGGCAATTTCCCGCGCTGCTTCAAGATTGGTATGCAGGGCCGTCTGCTCAATCCCGTGTTCCTTGGTCGAGCGGCCAGAGTTGATGTCGATGGACACCAGCGCCTCTGTCGGATTGATGACCAGATAGCCACCCGATTTCAGCTGCACGACAGGTTCATACATGGCGGAAAGCTGGTCTTCCGCGCCATAACGCTGGAACAGGGGCACAGGATCGCTGTAAGCCTTCACGCGCCGTGCGTGGCTGGGCATGAGCAATTTCATGAACTGCTTGGCTGCCTTATAGCCATCTTCGCCTTCTACGATGACCTCTTCGATTTCGCGATTGTAGATGTCGCGAATGGCACGTTTTATCAGATCGGAATCAGAATGGATGACGCTGGGCGCGCTGGATCTGAGAGTGCGCTCACGAATTTCATCCCACAGTCTGGCGAGATAGTCGAAATCACGCTTGATTTCCGGCTTGGTCCGCGAAAGTCCGGCGGTACGCACGATCAGACCCATGGTCTTGGGCAGATTGAGGCCTGACACGATTGTCTTCAACCGCTTGCGGTCGGCGCCACTGGATATCTTGCGCGAAATGCCGCCGCCATGGCTAGAATTGGGCATCAGCACGCAATAGCGCCCGGCCAGGCTGAGATAGGATGTGAGCGCAGCGCCCTTATTCCCGCGCTCTTCCTTTACAACCTGGACGAGGAGCACCTGGCGGCGCTGGATAACGTCCTGAATCTTGTAACGGCGGCGCAGAGCCTGGCGTTTGGCGCGAGCCTCGTCAATTTCCTTGGCGCGGCTGCCCCGATTGCCTGAACCCTTGCGTCCGTTGCGGACACGGCCCTGCTGGCTGCGACCTCGGCCGCGTCCGCGACGCTTGTTGCCATTGTCCGTATCGCCCTCGGCAACGTCGTCATCTTCGCTGTCGTCATCATCGGAAGAATCGTCCTCGGCATCTTCGCCGTTTTCGACCTGTCCATCTTCGATAGTGGCAACATGGTCCTTTTCCGAAGTGTCGATTTCCTCGACACCGGCCTCGTCGTCATCATCACCATCGTCATCTTCATCATCAGCGTCAGATGCGAGGAAATTTTCGTCATCTTCTTCGGCCGCGCGCAAAGCGGCTTCTTCTTCCGCTGCGGCCTGTTCATCCGCAAGCAGGGCTGCGCGATCATCAGCCGGGATCTGGTAATAATCAGGGTGGATTTCACTGAAGGCCAGAAAGCCATGACGATTGCCGCCGAAATCAACGAAAGCCGCCTGAAGCGATGGCTCAACCCTGGTGACTTTGGCTAGATAGATATTGCCTTTTATCTGCTTATGTTCGGCAGATTCGAAATCGAACTCCTCAATCCGGTTACCCTTGAGGACCGCCACCCGTGTTTCTTCCGGGTGGCGCGCATCGATTAGCATGCGCGTTGCCATTTAATTTTCTCCAGGCAGGCCCCGATCCTTCGGATTGGCCGGTTGAAGCCGGTCCGATTGCGGGTAACTGCCGATATGTGTGAATCCCTGCCCATTTGCGCAGGGGAAGAATTATCGCCCCGTCGCCAATGATCCCCATGGGGTGATGGCGAGCGGGAGTGCGAAACGTATTTGCCGGAACGCGAAGGCGCAGTGTTTGCATATGCGCTGATAGAGCCGCAGCAGCCACACGCCCTTGCGGACGTGATCTGGCGAACTGACTCTTGCTTTGCATCGCGGCATCAACCTGTAATTTGAACCGGTATGGCGAACCGCCAATCCGAGTGGGTCGGTAATTAGTTGCACCGACATCTATTTGCTAGCATCCGGGGAAACTATCGGCAACCTTGTTGCGCGCTCTGGCAAATTTCCCTTGGGTCCGCGATCTACGGAGCCGTCGCCGGATTGACGGCAGCTAACAGCAGCTCCCTTTTTTGCGGAGCATCGCAGATTGAGGATGTGGCCAGACATCGTGCCCTATCGCTTCCAGATCGGCCTGTTGCTCGCTTTTCCCGTTGCGATGGCTGCGGCAATTTATCTCTTGGGACTGAACGTGCCGTTGCTGGGGCGCTCTTATGTCATTACAATGCCTCTACCCGCAGCTGATAATCGGCTTGACCTGCCGGAAATCCTTGGCCCCGCCGATCCTTCGCGCCCGCTCGTAGTAATCGATGCAGGGCATGGCGGCCCCGATCCCGGGACAGTGGGCGAAGCCTATCGAGAGAAGGACGTGGTATTGGGTCTTGCCCGCGTGTTGCAAGAAAGCCTGCTTGCCAATGGAGGCATCAGGGTCGCCATGACCCGCGATGATGACTCGCTGATTGTCCTTGATGAACGTGCCGAGATCGCCCGCGCACTGGATGCCGACCTGTTCATTTCCATCCATGCCGATTCGGCAGGAGATCGCGAAGCCGTGGAAGGGGCGACGATTTACACCTTGTCCGAAACCGCATCTTCCGAGGCGGCGGCAGTTTTTGCAGAGCGCGAAAACAACGCCGACATCGTCAATGGCGTGGATCTATCGGGAAATGACGAAGCTGTGAATTCCATTCTGGTAGAGCTTTCCCAGCGACTGACATCGGAGAAATCGGCCGGTTTCGCATCTCTGATTGAGCGTGAAGGCGAGGGGATATTGCGCTTCCATCCACAAACGCGGCGTTCCGCTGCGCTTGCGGTGTTACGCGCACCTGATGTCCCGGCCGTTCTATTTGAAGCAGGGTTCATTTCCAATCCGGAAGAAGCCCGCGTGCTGGCATCGCCGGAGGGCCAGCGACAATTCGCCACGGTACTGACGCGCGCCATCCGAATCTACTTTGCGCGACAGGCAGAGTCGCAATAGAACTCGGCTCGGTAATGGCAGGTCATTTCGACAAGGCGCACGCATTCATTGTGGCGCCAGCTTAATTCGCCATGCTAGGGCAACACCCATGAATGACGATCTTCCCGGTGAGGCCGAGAGCGGCCAAGGTATTACCCGGCGCATTTCGCGCGGGGGGCAGGGTGCTTGGGCCGAAATAAAGCAAGCCTGGGAAGCCCGGCGCTGGTTCCGTCTTCTGTTTTATGCACTGGGTGGCGGGTTATTGCTGGCCATTACCGCATGGTTCTGGCTGGCAAGCGATTTGCCCGGCGCTGAAACGTTGCTTGATTACGAGCCAAATCTGCCATCCGTCGTGCGTGGGATAGATGGGGAAATTGTTCATCGGTATGAACGCGAACGCCGTGTCGAGCTGCAATATCGTGATCTGCCCGCGCAATTGCTCAATGCTTATATCTCGGCAGAAGACGAAACGTTCTGGAGCCACAATGGCATCGATGCTGGTGGTTTCTTCAACGCGGTAATCGATTACGTGTCCAAGCTGGGTTCTGATGAACGCGCGGTGGGCGGCTCGACGATAACCCAGCAGGTCGCCAAGAACATTCTTGTCGGCAATGAATATTCGGTCACCCGCAAGCTGAAGGAAATGATCCTGGCGACGCGGATCGAAGGCGTTCTGGAAAAAGAAGAGATCATTACGCTCTATCTCAATGAAATCCCTCTTGGCCGCCGCAGCTTTGGTGTGCAGGCCGCCGCGCGCGCCTATTTCGACAAGGATGTCGATGAGCTGGCGCTGCATGAAATGGCTTATCTCGCCATTCTTCCACGCGCACCGGAAGAATACAGCCGTTCCGCCAATTTCGAAATTGCCCGCCAGCGCCGTAATCTCGTCCTCAGCCAGATGGAGGATAATGGGTATATCACCAATGGGCAGATGACTGCAGCGCAGGCATTGCCGCTGGGTGTGATCGACGGGCAGCGCCGGGTGCGTTCTGCCGATGCCGGTTATTTCCTCGAAGAGGTCCGTCGTGAATTGATGGAGAAATACGGGGAGGAGGCTGAGGATGGACGCAATAGCGTATATGCTGGCGGCCTTTGGGTGCGCACATCGCTCGATATTGAATTGCAGGATGCGGCGCGCAACTCCCTGCGGACAGCCATGATGCGCTATCACGGCAATAGGGGCTGGACCGGGCCATTGGCCACGATCAATCCTGACAATGGCGATCTGACCAATCAGCTGCGCAGTTCCTATCTTTCAGTCCGCTACGATGATTGGCGTATCGCCGTGGTGACACAGCGAAGTGGCGGATCGGCGACGATTGGCTTTGCGGATGGCACAGAAGGTCCGTTGACCTCCGCGCCTGATGCGCTGGCAGTCGGCCATGTCATTGCAGTATCGCCGCGCGGTGACGGCTGGCGAGTTCGCGCCGTGCCCGAAGTATCCGGCGGTTTTCTTGCAATGCAGCCTGAAACAGGGCGCGTTCTTGCCATGCAAGGAGGGTTCGACAGCCGCCTGAGCGATTTTAATCGTGCAACGCAGGCCAATCGTCAGCCTGGCTCCACCGTAAAGGCCTTGGTCTATGCGACCGGTCTCGACAATGGGATGACGCCGGCCACGATGATCCCGGATCGACAATATTGTTATTATCAGGGCAGCAATCTTGGTGAAAAATGCTTCACCAACTTCGGCGGCAGTCGCGGGGGCGGGGAATATCCAATGCGATATGGCCTCGAGCAATCGAAGAATCTGATGACAGTCCATATTGCAATGGATTCTGGCATGGAAAATGTCATCGACACTTTCCGCAAAGCCGGATTGGAACCTGAAGAAATAGAGTATCAGCCCTATCCCGCATATTCGCTTGGATCAGGGGAAACGACGGTGGAGCGGATCACCGGCGCTTATGCCATGCTGGCAAATCATGGCCGCCGTAATGAACCCACCGTGATTGATTTCGTGCAGGACCGCGATGGCAAGGTCATCTGGCGCGCGGACCAGCGTGAGTGCACGGGCTGCAACATGGAACAATGGGATGGCAGCGCCATGCCGCGCTTCGGTCGAACCGGACGGCAGGTGATGGACGCGCGAACAGCTTTTCAGACGGTGCACATGCTTACCGGCACAGTGCAGCGCGGCACTGCCACACGTTTGCGCGATCTCGATATCCCGATGTTTGGCAAGACCGGCACCAGTTCCGGCCCGACCAACGCGTGGTTCGTCGGCGGATCACCCGATATCGTGGCGGGGACCTATCTGGGCTTTGATACACCGCGCAATATGGGCGGGTGGATTCAGGGCGGCAACACCGCGGTTCCGATCTTCAAGCAATTCGTGACCGAGACACCAGATCACTGGAGCGGGCGACCATTTTCAGCGCCTGCGGGCGTGCGCATGGTCCGCATAAACAGGCGCTCCGGAAGTCGTGTGTTTGGCGGTTGGCCTACGGGAGAGCCAACTGCGGACGTGATCTGGGAGGCGTTCAAGCCCGATACTGAACCTCGCCGTACCCAGCGCCAGGATGAAATCGACGCGATGCGTCAGTTGATCCTCACACAGCTCCGGCGGCGGGAACGTGGTCCCTCGGCAGGGGCGACGGATGCTTCGGAAGAGCCTGCTGACTTTGCCGCGGAGCAGGGCGGAATTTACTGATCTGCGCCCGCCAGTCGCCGCCTGCGGTTTCGCAGCCCCTTCCGCAAACCCGCGCGCTGCGCTAGGCGCGCCGCTCAAACCTATCGGAGAATATTATCATGCGTGCCGAAGGGCAGGCCCATATCGACCGGATCGAAGCTGCACTCGCGCTCGTCAAGAAGTCGCTCAACTGGGAACAGGCCCTGCGCCGCCTCGACGAACTGGAGGCACGCGTGCAGGACCCTGACCTGTGGAATGACCCAAAGCAGGCGCAGGCGATCAGCCGCGAACACAAGCTGCTGAAGGATGCAGTGGAAACCGTGCAGGAAATTTCTGCCGAGATGACCGATGCCGTCGAATTCGTGGAAATGGGCGAAGCCGAAAATGACCAGAGCGTTATCGATGAAGGCCTGAGCACGCTCAAGGGCCTCGCTAGCCGTGCAGACAGGGACAAGGTCAATGCGCTGCTTTCGGGAGAGGCAGATGGTTCCGACACCTATCTCCAGATAAACGCGGGCGCAGGGGGTACTGAAAGCCAGGACTGGGCTGAAATGCTGCTGCGCATGTATGCCCGCTGGGCTGAACGGCGTGGCTTCAAGGTCGAGACTGTGGAATATCAGGCGGGCGAGCAGGCCGGCATCAAGTCAGCCACATTGCTGATCAAAGGTGAAAACGCATTTGGTTATGCCAAGACAGAAAGTGGCGTCCATCGCCTTGTGCGGATCAGCCCCTATGACAGCTCGGCCCGTCGTCACACATCATTCAGCAGCGTTTGGGTGTATCCGGTAATTGATGATGACATCAATATAGAGATCAACGAGGGCGATCTGAAGATTGACACCTATCGGGCTAGCGGCGCTGGCGGACAGCACGTCAACACCACCGATTCGGCGGTGCGCATTACCCACCAACCGACCGGAATTGTGGTTGCCAGCCAGAATGATCGGAGCCAGCACAAAAACCGCGCAACAGCGATGAACATGCTCAAGGCGCGGTTGTTCGAGCGCGAGATGGCAGAACGTGAAGCTGTGGCGGCAGGCGAATATCAGGAAAAGACGGAAATCGGGTGGGGCCACCAAATCCGCAGCTATGTCCTCCAGCCATATCAGATGGTGAAGGATCTGCGCACCGGCGTGACAAGCCCGACGCCTGACGATGTGCTTGATGGGGAGCTTGACGATTTCATCGCTGCTGCGCTCGCCCAGCGCGTCACCGGAGAAAAAGTCGATGTGGAGGACGTGGAGTAGGGCCGCGGTACTGCTTCCAGAGCTTTTGCCTTCCGCTTTGCCCTTCGTTAGACGCATGACCATGCAGAAAAGTGGTTTCATCCGGATCCTGGCGGGCGCACTTATGTGCATGGCCGTGTCCGCCTGCGATGTATCCGAAGATGATCGGCTTCCGACTTCGCGCGATTTTCCACGCCCCTATCGCCCGGTTTCGGCCACGGGCTCCAACGCCTTTTCTACCGAGCAGATACGCGATGATCGCCGCGAAGCTGAGACGGTCATGGACCTTGCCGCAATTACCGATGGCATGACCGTTGCCGATATCGGCGCGGGCGAGGGGTATTACACCGTCCGCCTTGCGGCCCGTGTTGGCCCCGAAGGACGCGTTCTGGCGCAGGATATCGACAATAGCGTGCTTGCTCGCCTTGGCAGCCGCGTTGAACGTGACCGGTTGGACAATGTCTCCGTCATATTGGGAGATACAGACGATCCTCGCCTTCCGTCAGGTAGTTTCGACCGCGTTTTCATGGTACATATGTATCACGAAATTACCGAGCCTTACGCATTCATCTGGCGGATGCGCCCGTCTTTGCGCGAAGGCGGGCAGGTTATTGTGGTCGATGTTGACCGTCCGGCGGACCAGCATGGTATCAATCCGCAGCTTCTGTTTTGCGAATTCGAAAGGGTCGGCTATCGGCTCGTCGAGTTCATACGCAACCCGCAGATTGCGGGCTATTACGCACAGTTCGAAGTGGCCGGCAAAAGGCCGGACCCACGCGATATAGAGCCCTGCGTTCAGCCGGGCGAAGATTTTAACGAGCTAACCATCAGCGATGATAGCTCTTCCGGGGAAGATAATGACGTTCAAGGGTCTTAAACCCATCAATTACGGTGGCCGTGAAGTCTGGCCGCTTATCGAAGGTGGCAAGGGTGTTTCGGCAACCAATCACGCCAGTTCCGGGGCCTGGGCGGCTGCTGGCGGCATCGGCACTGTGAGCGCGGTCAATGCCGACAGTTATGATGCAGAAGGCAAGATTGTACCACAGGTCTATGACCAGCTGACACGCAAGGAACGGCACGAACAGCTGATCCGCTATGCCATTGATGGCGCTTCGGAACAGGTGAAGCGCGCCCATGAAATATCCAATGGACAGGGCGCCATTAATATCAACGTGCTGTGGGAAATGGGCGGCGCGCAAGAAGTGCTGGAGGGCGTTCTTGAAGAAACGAGGGGTCTTGTCACCGGCGTAACCTGCGGAGCGGGCATGCCATACAAGCTGGCAGAGATCGCAGCGCGATATCAGGTGAATTACCTGCCGATTATCAGCTCTGCCCGCGCTTTTCGTGCATTGTGGAAGCGCAGCTATCACAAGGTTTCGGATTTGATGGCGGCAGTGGTCTATGAAGATCCGTGGCTGGCGGGCGGGCATAACGGCCTGTCCAATGCAGAAGATCCGCTGAAGCCGGAAGATCCCTTTCCGCGCGTTGCTGCCTTGCGTGATACCATGCGCAAGGAAGGTATTTCGGACGAAGTGCCGATCGTGATGGCAGGCGGTGTCTGGTTCCTGCGCGAATGGGAAAACTGGATCGACAATCCTGAACTGGGTCAGATTGCTTTCCAGTTCGGCACCCGCCCGCTGCTGACAGAGGAAAGTCCGATCCCGCAAGGCTGGAAGGATTTGCTGCGCACACTTGAAGAAGGCGATGTGCTGCTTCACAAGTTCAGCCCCACCGGCTTTTATTCGAGCGCGGTCAAAAACCCCTTCCTGTGGGATTTGATCCATCGTTCGGAACGGCAGATACCGTACAGCAAGGTGTCCGCTGGCGAACACACCGTGCAGCTTGATGTTGGCGTGAAGGGCAAGAATTTCTGGGTGACGCCCAAGGATCTGGAACGCGCACGAAACTGGGCTGCCGAAGGCCATACGGACGCGCTGAAAACGCCCGACGATACGGTCATTTTCGTTGCGCCGGACAAGCGTGCCGAAATCCGCAAGGATCAGGCCGACTGTATGGGTTGCCTATCACATTGCGGCTTCTCATCATGGAAGGATCACGATGATTTCACCACGGGCCGGCTTGCCGATCCACGCAGCTTTTGCATCCAGAAGACCTTGCAGGATATCGCCCATGGCGGCGATGTGAACGAGAACCTCGCCTTTGCCGGCCATGCCGCTTATCGCTTCAAGACCGACCCCTTCTATTCCAACAACTTTACGCCAAGCGTGAAGCAATTAGTCGACCGGATCCTGACCGGGGATTGATTTGATCGAAAACGCCACTCCGCCACCCTTACGCAACCTGTTGGGTGAAGTGCTGGCGTTTCCGCGAATATTGTTGAACCCGCTGCGCTTCCCGCGCGGCGGGGCGTAAATCGGTGATGGGCGCGCAGTAATCATCATTCCCGGCCTGGAGACTCTAGTCGATTTGCCAGCTACGCTCACCATGGCTGGCTATATCGAGGCCCTGCAGTTCATCATCCTCATTCACCCGCATCGGGATAAAGAGGCTTACGCCAACCGCGATCACAGCCGTAACCACTGCACTGAAAACGGCAGTGACAGCAATGCCTATTGCCTGCACGCCGACCATGCCTCCAATGCCGATGCCATCAGCAAAGCCGGTGCCGCCAAATTCTGGCGCCATGAATATGCCGAGCAATAACGAACCCAGAATGCCGCCCACGCCGTGAACTGCAAAGACATTGAGTGAATCGTCAATTTTCATGCGGCGCTTTATCAGCGTGATCATCCAGTAGCAGCCGGCAGCACCTGCGACGCCCAGCATGATTGCCGCACCCGGCGCGATGAAGCCTGCTGCCGGGGTAATCGTGACAAGACCCGCTATGGCGCCCGTGGCAAATCCCGCAGTGGATGGCTTGCCGACAACAATCTTCTCGATCATCAGCCACACCAGCGCAGCGCTTGCTGCTGCGACATGCGTATTGATTATCGCGGTGGAGGCATCGTCCGTTGCGGTCAGCGCGCTGCCGCCATTGAAGCCGAACCATCCTACCCATAAAAGCATTGCACCCAACAAGGACATGCCCGGCGCATGGGGCAGAAGGGCAGGGCCGGGAAAGCCTTGGCGCTTACCCAGAAGCAGGGCGATAACCAGCGCCGAAACGCCAGCTGTGCAATGAACGACAAGGCCGCCCGCAAAATCGGTGACGCCCAGCTGGCCCAACCAACCGCCGCCCCAGATCCAATGTGCCACCGGCGCATAGACCAGCAGCCCCCATAAACCGGTGAAGACGAGCACCCAGCCAAACCGTGCGCGGCCAACCCATGCGCCGACCATGAATGCGGGCGTGATCGCGGCAAATGTCATATGGAACAATGCAAATGTGCTCTCGGGCAGCGCCATGCCTTCGCGCAGTATCGTCAAGTTGATCAGCATCCATTTTGCACCATTGCCGATAAAACCGCCAACACTGTCCCCGAAGGCGAGCGTGTAGCCGACCATGATCCACAGAACCGAAGCAAGGCCCGCAACCGCGCCTATTTGCAACAAGACCGAGAGGAAGTTTTTTGCGCGCACCAGCCCGCCATAAAATAGACCGAGACCTGGGAAGCCCATCAGCAATATCAGTGCGCTCGCAGTGACGACCCAGGCCGTGTCGCCAGTGTCATTGCGTGCAATATTGGTCATGCTTGCGGCGAACAGGGAATGCGGGAGGCTTGCTCCGGCGACGATAACGGTCAGTGATAAGCCGGCTTTGCGTAACATCAATGTGCCCCCTCTGGCCCCCTTGCGGTGGGGTTGCGTCCCCCGTAGTGGCGGGAAACTCTCGTGGGGGCAAGACGGGCAAAGCCTGTTGCGGCGAATCCATCACCGGTCCTAAGACAGCATGCTATGTCGCGACTTCTCACCCTTGTCCTGTCTTTTTTTTGCGGAATTGCCACGCTTGCCATGTCTACGCCTGCGAGGGCGCAGGATGTGGATCTGCCCTATTGGGCAAGCATCTCTGCCGATCAGGCAAATATGCGGGCAGGGGCAAGCGAACGCTATCCGATAAAGTGGGTGTATGAGAGGCGCGGTTTGCCTGTGAAAGTGCTCCGGTCTTATCAGGGCTGGCGCATGGTTCGGGAGCCGGATGGCACCGAAGGGTGGATATTCAGTAGCCTGCTCAGCCGGCAACGCACCGCGATTGTCATCGGAGAAGATCTCGCCACCATGCATGAAAGCGGCTCTGAAAGCGCGCCGATGCGCTGGACTTTGGAACCGGGCGTCGTCGGGGTCTTGGGGGAATGCATCGAAAGCTGGTGCGAATTCAGTGTCGAACGGATGGCTGGTTGGCATCGTGGCTGGGTGGCGCAAGACAGGCTATGGGGCGCGGGCGAACCCTAGATCGCTGCTCAGCACGAAAAAGGGCGACTCGCAGGCCGCCCTTTTTATACGATATGAATTGAGATCAGCTGGATTTGTTCATGATGAAAGTCTCGCCATCCGGGCCTGTTGATTCGACAGTGCCATCTGCCTGGATTTCGCCCATCTCATAACATTCCGGAGCAGTTTCGCCTTCGACGTTGAAGCACAAGCCGTCGGCGCCATCGGTCCACGTGCCCACGCGGACGACTTCGCCATCCTGCGTGTCTTCAAAGGTACCGTCTGCTGCCAGTGTCGAGGCCCAGCTGCTGCCATCTTCACTCGTGCCCGAATAAGTGCCGGCATATTCGCTGACTGCCAAGGTCGGCGCTGTTTCAACTTCGGCTTCTACGGGCGTTTCAGCCTCGTTTCCGCCGCAGGCAGCCATGGTGAAAGCTGCGGCGATTGCGATGATCTTCTTCATGATGTCGTCCTGATTCTTGATGTGCACTGTTTGTCAAATGCTTGGGAAGCGTCTCGTGTTCCTCAGGCCAGTTCGACGGCTACGGCCGTTGCTTCACCGCCGCCGATGCACAATGAAGCGATGCCGCGTTTCTTTCCCTGCTGTTTCAGCGCATTGAGAAGCGTTACGATGATGCGTGTTCCGCTGGCACCGATCGGGTGGCCCAGTGCGGTGCCGCCGCCATTGATATTGATCTTGTCATGCGAGATGCCGATGTCCTGCATGGCGAACATGGTGACGCAGGCAAATGCTTCATTCACTTCCCACAAATCCACATCATCCACGCTCCAGCCGGTCTGTTCGAGTAGCTTCTCGATCGCACCGACAGGGGCGATGGTGAATTCTTCAGGGGCCTGAGCATGTGCAGTGAGGCCAATGATGGTCGCGACAGGCGTAAGACCCTTTGCATCAGCCACGCTTTTGCGCGTCAGCACTACAGCCGCAGCGCCATCGGAGATAGAGGACGACGTCGCAGCGGTTATCGTGCCATCCTTGGCGAAAGCGGGACGTAGCGTCGGGATCTTGTCTGGTCGGCCTTTAGACGGCGATTCATCCGTATCGACTGTCACATCGCCACGACGTGTGGAATAAGTTACCGGAACCAGCTCATCAGCGAACGCTCCACTATTAATCGCTGCATTGGCGCGTTCGAGGGAAGTGATGGAGTAATTATCCATCTGCTCGCGGGTCAGCTGATATTTGTCAGCCATCTCCTGCGCGAAAGTGCCCATGGCGCGGCCTTCTTCATAGGCATCTTCCAGCCCGTCGAGGAACATGTGGTCATAAGCTGTATCATGTCCGATACGCGCGCCAGAGCGATGCTTCTTGAGCAAGTATGGGGCGTTGGTCATGCTTTCCATGCCGCCCGCAACGATCGTATCGATCGTGCCGGTTGCCAGCGCCTCTGCCCCCATGATGACGGTTTGCATACCACTGCCGCAAACCTTGTTGACCGTGGTCGCCTGCGCACTGAGCGGCAGACCTGATTTTATCGCCACCTGGCGCGCCGGGGCCTGACCAAGGCCGGCGGGAAGTACACAGCCCATGTAAACACGATCAACGTCTTCGCCAGCAACGCCAGCACGTTCGATCGCGGCCTTAACAGCTGTTGCACCCAGATCGGTTGCAGCAACGTCAGCCAATGCGCCCTGCATCGCGCCCATCGGGGTGCGCGCATAAGAAAGGATGACGACGGGATCGGATTCGTTGAACTTAGGCATATGAAGCTTGGTCCTCTGGATGTGGGTATATCGACTTTCCAATTGCAATACGCCGCGCACCCGCGCTTGGCAAATGCCTCATGGAGAGGGGAGGGAAGGTTGTTATTACGTGTCGTTATGTAAACTTTGATAAACCAAGTATTGCCATTAGAGCGTAAAATTATTGCATTCTTGATAGATAGGTAAATCAACAATTCTTACATGAAGAGAGCGATAGAATATCTGCGCAAAATTTGAATAATTGCGAGACGTTGTTTACTCTCCCAAGTAGGGGCTATTTTTCAGCGCGCTAAATAGGTGTTCTCCATAATATTGGAGATGGCCAATGCGACATTTGCGGGAAGGGCAGAATCCTGCAGTAGCGGCAAATTTTGCGAAGTTCGCATAAGCGCAGGCCGCAACTGGGGGAAAGCACAGGGCAACAGTCGGAAATTGGCCGTTAGTTGCCTTGCATGATGGCGGGGCATTGCCTAGACGCGCGGCCAACCCATCAGCAATTCCGAGTCCACCTTGGTCGATCTCACTGAATACCTTCCGATCTTGCTGTTTTTAGGCATCGCTGCGGCCTTGTCGACGGCATTTGTGCTGCTACCCATGGGCGTGTCGCGCCTGACGGGGAGCCACAATCCCAATGCGGCAAAGCTATCCGAGTATGAATGCGGCTTTCCCGCTTTCGAGGATCCGCGCAGCCAGTTCGACGTGCGCTTTTACCTGATCGCGATTCTGTTCATCATTTTCGACCTCGAAGCAGCGTTTCTGTTTCCGTGGGCCGTTACGCTTGATCTGACCGGCTGGGCCGGTTGGCTCACCATGGTGATCTTCCTTGGAGAACTCGCCATCGGACTTGCCTATGCCTGGAAAAAGGGAGCCCTGGAATGGGAGTGAACGACCCCATCCCCGCCGCCCGCCCGGGTGAAGTTAAGCAGCCCGATGCGGACTATTTCAACGCGCTTCAGTCTGAGGTGAATGACAAGGGCTTCCTCGTCACCAGCACAGAAGATTTGTTCCAATGGGCACGCACCGGC
The DNA here is from genome assembly GCF_001077815.2 of Aurantiacibacter atlanticus. GTDB lineage: Bacteria > Pseudomonadota > Alphaproteobacteria > Sphingomonadales > Sphingomonadaceae > Alteraurantiacibacter > Alteraurantiacibacter atlanticus. The sequence goes on from NZ_CP011310.1 coordinate 1,960,087, forward strand.
AGCCTGTGGTGGATGACCTTCGGTCTCGCCTGCTGCGCTGTTGAGATGATCCATGTCAATATGCCGCGCTATGACATGGAGCGGTTCGGCGTCGCTCCGCGCGCTTCCCCGCGTCAGTCTGACGTGATGATCGTGGCAGGAACGCTGTGCAACAAGATGGCCCCGGCATTGCGCCGCGTTTACGATCAGATGTCAGACCCCAAATACGTCATCAGCATGGGCAGTTGCGCCAATGGGGGTGGCTATTACCATTACAGCTATTCTGTGGTGCGCGGCTGTGACCGGATTGTGCCGGTCGATATCTACATTCCCGGCTGCCCTCCCACGGCAGAGGCGCTGCTCTACGGCGTGATGCAATTGCAGCGCAAGATCCGCCGCGTGGGGACAATCGAACGATGAGCGTTCTGCACTCCGCCCCAAGAATCGCATCCAATGAAGGCAGGCTCGATGCGCTAGCGAAGGCGCTTGGCTCGATGCTGCTGGATTCGCTGGAAGATCATGGCGAGATCATTCTCACGGTAAAGCGCGAAAATATCGAAGACGCGCTGCGCCTGCTGCGCGACGATCACGCCTATCAGCAGCTCGTCGAGATCGCGGGGGTCGATTATCCGGGCCGTGCTGAACGGTTTGAAGTGGTTTACATGCTGCTGAGTCTGACGGAAAATCACCGCGTGATGGTGAAGGTTTCCACCGATGAGGCGACGCCTGTTCCCACGGTCACCACGCTTTGGCCCGTCGCAGGCTGGCTGGAGCGCGAGGTCTTCGATCTCTACGGCGTGATATTTGAAGGCAATAGCGATCTTCGTCGCATTCTCACGGATTACGGTTTTGAAGGGCATCCTTTCCGTAAGGATTTCCCGCTGACGGGGTATACCGAGCTGCGATATTCCGAAGAGGAACGCCGCGTTGTGTATGAGCCTGTCGAACTGGCGCAGGATTTCCGTACATTCGATTTCATGTCGCCCTGGGAAGGTGCGGATTATGTGCTTCCGGGCGATGAAAAGGCGGATTCTCCGCCAGTCGATGACCCCAAGACAACAGAAAAGGCATCCGAGACCGGAGCCGGTGCGAAAACTGATGCCAAGGCAGCTGAAAAAGTTAGTGACGCTGCGCCGGCGGAAAAGGATTCCGGCGTAGAAGATGCAGGCGCGCCCGATCCTACAGAGGACCGGAAAGACCGTGAAGAGCGCGAGGCAAGCGGCCGCGACACAAAAGGCGCGACGGAGCCTGACGAGAAGGAGAGCGGCGAATGAGCGGCTTGCAACTCGAAGAATCGCCGACCACCACCGGCGAACCCATCAGCAACTACACGATCAACTTCGGTCCCCAGCATCCGGCTGCGCATGGCGTGCTGCGCATGGTGATGGAACTGGATGGCGAAATCGTGGAACGCGTCGATCCGCACGTCGGCCTGCTGCATCGCGGCACCGAGAAGCTGATCGAATACAAGACCTATCTCCAGGCGCTGCCCTATTTCGACCGGCTTGATTACTGCTCCCCGCTGGCGCAGGAATACAGCTATGTTCTCGCTATAGAAAAGCTGCTCAATGTAGAGGTTCCCATTCGCGCGCAATATCTGCGCGTGCTGTTTGCGGAGCTGACGCGCATCTGCAATCACATGCTCAACATCGGCGCGCATGTGATGGATGTGGGCGCGATGACGCCCAACCTGTGGGTGTTTGAACTGCGCGAGGATTGTCTCAACTTCTTTGAACGTGCTTCGGGCGCACGCATGCACAGCGCCTATTTCCGCCCCGGCGGCGTGCATCAGGATGTGCCGCTAAAGCTGCTCACTGATATTGGCGATTGGGTTGATGGCCGTCTGCCTGAACTTTTCGGCGATGCTATGAGCCTGGTGCAAGACAACCGCATCTTCAAACAGCGCAATGTCGATATCGCGCATGTATCAAAAGAGGATGCGATTGCATGGGGCTTTTCCGGCCCGATGATCCGCGCCGCCGGTATTGCGTGGGACCTTCGCAAATCGCAGCCTTATGATGTGTATGATCGGATGGACTTTGAAATTCCCGTCGGCACCAATTCGGATTGCTATGATCGCTTCATGGTCCGCTGCGAAGAAGTGTATCAGTCAGCCCGCATCATCAAGCAGTGTCTTGCCGAGATGCCCGAAGGCCCGATCGCGACCGAAGACCGCAAGGTTGCACCGCCCAAGCGCGCCGAAATGAAGCAGTCGATGGAAGCGCTGATTCACCACTTCAAGCTCTATACCGAAGGTTTCCGCGTGCCTGCGGGTGAAGTGTATGTTGCGACAGAAAGCCCCAAGGGTGAATTTGGCGTCTATCTGGTGAGCGATGGGTCCAACAAACCCTATCGCTGCAAAATCCGCCCGACTGCGTTCTCGCATCTGCAGGCTATGGATATGATGACCAAGGGCCACATGCTGCCTGACGCGACCGCCATTCTGGGCGCTATTGACGTTGTGTTCGGGGAGTGTGACCGGTGATCGGCATGACCTTAATTTCCAATCGAAAAGGTCAATCGAATGGCCGCTAGACATCTCGCCCCCGATACACCGGAACTGCGCGCACGCTGGGAAGGGTTTGCCTTTACCGATGCCAATAAGGCTACGGCGGACAGGCACATTGCCAAATATCCCGAAGGCCGCCAGAAAAGCGCGGTGATGCCGCTGCTTGACCTGGCGCAGCGCCAGGTCGGTGAAGAAACTGAAACGCAGGGCTGGCTGCCGCTGCCAGTGATCGAATATGTAGCCGCATATCTCGACATGCCGGTGATCCGTGTGCTTGAAGTCGCAACATTCTATTTTATGTATAACCTTGTTCCTGTTGGCAAATTCCATGTGCAAGTGTGCGGCACAACGCCCTGCATGCTACGCGGATCGGACAGTTTGTTTGAAACCTGTGCCAAGCGCGGCATGGCCAAGGGCAAGGTTTCCGAAGACGGTTTGTGGACCCTTACGGAAGTGGAATGCATGGGCAATTGCGCCACCGCGCCGATGGTCCAGATCAACGACGACAATTATGAGGATTTGACGCCAGAACGCCTCGATACAGTGCTTGATGCGCTGGCTGCAGGTGAGCAGCCCAGGAGTGGCACGCAAGAGCCTGGCCGTCACACGTCGGAGCCTACTGGCGGACCGACGACGCTCAATGAAATGGTCGACGCGAACCATGATTATCGGAAAGACTGGTAATGGACCAGATCTTCCCCATCCTCATCGCGCTGGTCCTCGTCGTGATTGCGTGGAAGGTGCTCAAGGGAATCGTCAAGACTGTAGCGCTCGTCGTGATCCTCGCAGCGGCCGCGATCTGGACCTTTGGAGGGCTGACGTGATGTCTAATGATGTGATCGATGTTCTTCCGGTTTTTGGCCTCCTTATCGGGCTGATCGTGGCATTCGCATTCGATCCGACAGCGAAAAGGGCTTCTGCGTGGGGAGCACCTTCCAGACTTAATGCAGGATGTGCGATGCGCTTGGCATCCAGAGGTTTTTATAATGCTCGCTGACAAGGACCGCATCTTCACCAATCTCTACGGTTTTCAGGGCTGGGACCTGAAATCTGCCGAAAAGCGTGGAGACTGGGATGATACGAAGGCGCTTATCGAGCGCGGGCAAGACAATATCATCGAGGAAATTAAGGCATCCGGCCTGCGTGGCCGCGGCGGTGCAGGTTTCCCGACCGGCATGAAATGGTCTTTCATGCCCAAGGAAAGCAAGGATGGTCGTCCGTCCTTTCTTGTCATCAATGCCGATGAATCGGAGCCGGGCAGCTGCAAGGACCGTGAGATTATTCGCCATGATCCGCACAAGCTGATCGAAGGCGCACTGGTCGCCGGTTTCGCCATGCGGGCGAGGGCGGCCTATATCTACATTCGCGGCGAATATATCCGCGAGGCTGAGACCTTGCAGGCTGCAATTGACGAAGCTTATGGCGCAGGTCTGATCGGCAAGAATGCCAGTGGATCAGGCTATGATTTCGACGTTTTCATGCACCGCGGCGCTGGCGCCTATATCTGCGGTGAAGAAACCGCGATGATCGAAAGCCTGGAAGGCAAGAAGGGCCAGCCACGGCTTAAACCGCCATTCCCCGCAGGTGCTGGGCTTTATGGTTGCCCCACAACGGTCAATAATGTTGAAAGTATCGCAGTGGTCCCCACCATCCTGCGGCGTGGTGCAAACTGGTTTTCCAGCTTCGGGCGTGAAGGGAATAAGGGCACCAAGCTCTTCCAGATCAGCGGCCATGTGAATAAGCCTTGCGTGGTCGAAGAGGCCATGAGCATCACCTTTGAGGAGCTGATCGAGAAGCATTGCGGCGGTATTCGCGGTGGTTGGGATAATCTGCTGGCTGTTATCCCCGGTGGATCATCCGTTCCGCTGGTGCCGGGAGAGCAGATCCGCACGGCGCATATGGATTTTGACGGGCTGAAAGAACTTGGCTCCGGTCTTGGTACGGCGGGCGTTATCGTGATGGACAAATCCACCGATATCGTGCGCGCCATCAGCCGCATCTCCTATTTCTACAAGCATGAAAGCTGCGGCCAATGCACGCCGTGCCGCGAAGGTACAGGCTGGATGTGGCGCGTGATGGAACGGCTGCGCGTGGGTGAAAGTTCATCTGAAGAGATCGATATGCTCTATCAGGTCACCAAGCAGGTGGAAGGCCACACGATCTGCGCACTGGGTGACGCCGCCGCTTGGCCAATCCAGGGCTTGCTTAAGCATTTCCGCCCAGAACTGGAACGCCGCATCGCCGAACGCGAAGGCGGTTTGCAGGAGGCAGCGGAGTGATGCGTTCGCTTTACAATCTAGGCGGCGCTGGTTTTCTTGGTGAGCCGACCTTGACGATGCCAACGTCTTTCTTTCGCCAGATGGCCGCCGATGGACTGTGGAGCCGCAGCCATTACGCCACGACTGGTCGGCCTGCACCAACAATCCAAGGTAGGGTCTAATGCCTAAAGTCACCGTAGACGGTCAGGAAATCGAGGTTCCCGGAGGCGCCACCGTGCTGCAGGCGTGTGAGCTTGCCGGCAAGGAAATCCCGCGTTTCTGTTATCACGAGCGTCTCAGCATCGCTGGCAATTGCCGCATGTGCCTCGTGGAAGTTAAGCCGGGGCCGCCCAAACCGCAGGCATCTTGTGCATTGCCCGCGACTGATGGACAGGAAATACGTACCGATAGCGAAATGGTAAAGACCGCGCGCGAAGGCGTGATGGAATTCCTTCTGATCAACCACCCGCTCGATTGTCCGATCTGCGATCAGGGCGGCGAATGTGATTTGCAGGACCAGGCCATGATGTATGGCCGGGGCGGCAGCCGCTATGATGAAAACAAGCGTGCCGTGACCGAAAAATACATGGGGCCGCTGATCAAGACGATTATGACGCGGTGCATCCATTGCACACGCTGCGTCCGCTTTTCCGAAGAAATCGCCGGCGTCGATGAAATCGGTGCGCTGTATCGTGGCGAAGACATGCAGATCACAACATATCTCGAACAGGCGGCTAAGCACGAATTGTCCGCCAACGTGATCGACCTGTGCCCGGTCGGCGCGCTCACCAGCGGGCCATATGCGTATGAATCGCGTCCGTGGGAATTGAAGAAAACGCTTGGCATCGACGTGTCCGATGCGGTCGGCTCCAACATCCGTATCGACAGCCGCGGCCGCGAAGTGTTGCGTGTATTGCCCCGCATCAATGATGATGTGAACGAGGAATGGATTTCCGACAAGGCGCGCTACCAGGTCGATGGCCTGACGCGCCGCCGTCTCGATAAGGTTTTCATCCGCCGTCGTGGCAAGCTCGAGACAGCAAGTTGGGACGAAGCGTTCGCAAAGATTGCCAAGGCCAAGCCCGGCAAGGCCATTGCCGCGATCGCGGGCGACATGGTCGATTGCGAAACGATGTTTGCTGCCAAGACGCTTCTCAAGGCGAGCGGTTCGGCCCTTGTCGAAAGCCGTCAGACCGGTATGGACTACGATGTGTCCAGCCTCGCGGGCGCCAATTTCAACAGCACATTTGCCAAGATCGAGGAGGCGGATGCTATCCTTATCATCGGCAGCCATGTGCGCTGGGAAGCGCCACTGGTGAATGTCCGTCTGCGCAAGGCAGCCAAGAGCGGTGCGAAATTGTTCATTGTAGGTCCCGAATGGGAAACGACCTATCCGGCAGAGTTTCTCGGGGAAGAAATCGGAATTCTCGGTAATTTGCCCAGCCATGTGCAGGATGCACTAAACGGGGCGGAACGGCCTGCCGTCATCATCGGCGGGGCAGGTCTGGCTGCTGGTGCGCATGGTTCAGCACTGCGGATTGCGCATGATTTCGGCATGGTGAAAGACGGTTGGAACGGTTTCAACGTATTGCACCTCTCGGCGGCTCGTATGGGGGCGCTGATGCTCGGCTTTGCGCAGAGTGGCGGTATGGCGGATATCCTTGCTGCCAAGCCCAAGGTGGTCCTTGCGCTGGGCGCCGATGAGATTGATTTCGGCCAGTTCCCTGAAGCCTTGAAGGTCTATATCGGCCATCACGGCGACAAGGGCGCGCATGCGGCGGATATCATCCTGCCCGCCAGCGCTTATACCGAAAAGCCCGGTACCTATGTGAATACGGAAGGGCGCGTGCAGATGGCCGACAAAGCGATCTTCGCGCCAGGTGACGCGCGCGAAGACTGGACGATCCTGCGCGCATTGGCAGATGCGCTGGGCGTCACCGTGGGCTTCGATAATTACGATCAATTGCGCGCCGCAATGGTGGCAGACGTGCCTGCCTTGGGCGAAGAAGGCCAGATTGCGAATTTCGGCGCAATGCCATCCGCTCCTATCGGAGCAGCACCATCGGGTACGATCAATGCTTATCCGGTCAAGGATTTCTACCTCACCAACCCCATCGCCCGCGCCAGCGATGTGATGCAACGGTGTTCGGTTGAACTACTGCATGAGGAAGTGCTGCAGGAGGCGGCGGAATGACCGAATTCTTCACCTCCCTTGGCATGACAGAAGGCTGGGCGCTTTTTGTCGGCAGTATTGCAGGCATCCTGCTGATTGCTCTGCCACTGATGCTAGCCGTGGCGATGATCATTTATGTCGATCGCAAGGTCTGGGCGGCCATCAATTTGCGGCGCGGGCCCAATGTGGTCGGGCCCTTCGGTTTGCTGCAGAGCTTTGCCGACGGGTTGAAGGTCTTCCTGCAGGAAACCATCATCCCCAGCGCGGCGAACAAGGGCATCTTCCTTCTTGCGCCGATCATTACCTTTACCGTGGCCCTCGTCGCATGGGCTGTGATCCCGTTCGACGCAGGCGTCGTGCTTGCGGACATCAATGTCGGCCTGCTGTACATTCTGGCGATCAGTTCCCTCTCGGTTTACGGCATCACGATGGCGGGCTGGGCGAGTAATTCAAAATATCCGTTCTTTTCCGCCATGCGCGCTGCCGCGCAAATGATATCTTATGAGGTGTCGATCGGCTTCATTCTTGTATGCGTGGTACTATACGCAGGCTCCTTCAATCTGAGCGAGATTGTTGAGGCGCAGCGCGGACACGGACTGGGCATCGTCAACGGCTATTACTTCAACCTGCTGCTCTTCCCGATGTGGGTGATGTTCTTCATTTCCAGCTTGGCTGAAACGCAGCGCGTCCCCTTCGATCTGACCGAGGCAGAAAGTGAGCTGGTTGCCGGTTATCAGACGGAATATTCTTCGATGAGCTTCGCGCTTTTCTGGCTGGGTGAATATGCCAATATCCTGCTGATGTGCAGCCTCAACACCTTGCTGTTCTTCGGCGGGTGGCTGCCACCGCTCGATATAGACCTGATCCCGTGGTTCGACATTCCAGGATTCGTCTGGTTCCTTGCCAAAACATTCTTTTTCTTCTTCATGTTCAGCTGGGTGATGGCGACGGTTCCGCGCTATCGTTATGACCAATTGATGCGGCTTGGCTGGAAAGTATTCCTGCCGATGAGCCTGATTTTCGTGGTCGCAATCTCCGGTTGGTTGATGCTTACTCGTTACGGAGGTGCGGCATGACCGCTGCCCAACTCATCAAGAGCTTCACCTTGTGGGAGTTTCTCAAGGCCCACGCGCTTACGCTGAAGTATTTCTTCAAGCCCAAGGTGACAATCAATTACCCGCATGAGAAAAACCCGCTCAGTCCCCGTTTTCGTGGTGAGCATGTGCTCCGGCGCTACCCCAATGGGGAGGAGCGGTGCATTGCCTGCAAGCTGTGTGAGGCGGTGTGTCCGGCGCAGGCGATCACCATAGAAAGCGAACCGCGTGAAGACGGCAGCCGCCGCACCACGCGATACGATATCGACATGACCAAGTGCATCTATTGCGGCTTCTGTCAGGAAGCCTGCCCGGTGGATGCCGTGGTCGAAGGGCCGAACTTCGAATATGCCACCGAAACACGCGAAGAACTGCTCTATGACAAAGCTAAATTGCTGGCGAACGGGGACAAGTGGGAGCGGGCGATCGCCGCTAACCTTGAAGCCGACGCCCCCTACCGCTAACCGCGCCGCGAGACTCAACGGGGACTTCACTTGATTGTCTTTGCCTTCTATCTGTTTGCTGCCCTTGTTATCGCGTCCGCCGCGATGACGGTGCTGGCGCGTAATCCAGTGCATTCCGTGCTCTGGTTGATCATGGCTTTCTTCAACGCGGCGGGCCTTATGGTGCTTGTCGGGGCAGAGTTTCTCGCGATGCTGCTGATCGTCGTTTACGTTGGCGCGGTCGCGGTATTGTTCTTGTTTGTCGTGATGATGCTCAACATCGATTTTGCGGAATTACGCGCCGGTTTTATGAAGAATGCGCCCTTGGGCTTCGCCATTGCACTGATCCTGCTGGCCGAACTGGTGCTGGGCATCGGTGCCTATCGCGCAGGCAAACTGGAACTTGGCACGCCAATGGGCGATGCCGCACCGCTGCTGGGTCAAAGCAATGTGGAGAGCATCGGGGCGATGCTCTACGGGCAATATCTGTTCCTGTTCGAAGTGGCAGGGATCATCCTGCTGGTCGCCATGGTCGGCGCGATTGTGCTGACCCACCGCGAACAGCGTTCCTCCCGCGGACATCAGAATATCGCCAAGCAAAACGCCCGCCGCCCGGATGAGGCGACCGTCAACGTCAAACCCGAAGTGGGCAAGGGGGTCGAACTGTGACCGAACTTTCAGGCATCGGTATCGAGCATTACATCGTCGTCAGCTCTATCCTGTTCGTGCTGGGCGTGCTCGGCATTTTCATGAACCGCAAGAACATCATCGTCGTCCTCATGGCGATTGAATTGCTCCTGCTGGCGGTGAATATCAATCTCGTCGCATTCAGCGCCTTTCTTGGCGATTTAACCGGGCAGGTATTTGCCATGTTCGTGTTGACCGTCGCCGCTGGCGAAGCGGCAATTGGCCTCGCTATCCTCGTCATTTATTTCCGTTCGCGCGGCACGATCGCGGTGGACGATGTCAACCGGATGAAAGGTTAGACCTTGAACATCCTCATTATCGTTTTCGCACCCCTGCTGGCGGCGATCATCGCGGGGCTGGGCAATCGAATGCTCGGCAATTTCGCGTCCAAGCTGGTAACGACGGGTGGCCTGTTTCTCGCTTGCGCATTGAGCTGGCCGCTGTTCATCGGTTTCCTCAATGGCAGCGAAACGGCGAGCGTCGTTCCAGTCATGAAATGGGTGGAATCGGGGGCGCTGACATTCGACTGGGCACTGCGGGTCGACACCCTGACCGCCATAATGCTGGTGGTGATCACCAGCGTGTCTTCACTCGTCCATCTTTATAGCTGGGGCTATATGGATGAAGATCCGGATCAACCGCGCTTCTTCGCCTATCTCAGCCTGTTTACCTTTGCCATGCTGATGCTGGTGACGGCAAACAACCTCGTTCAGATGTTTTTCGGATGGGAAGGCGTGGGCCTCGCCAGCTATTTGCTGATCGGTTTCTGGTTCAAAAAACCATCTGCCAATGCCGCGGCGATCAAGGCATTCGTGGTCAACCGCGTAGGTGATCTGGGCTTCATGCTTGGTATCTTCGGCACTTTCCTGGTGTTTCAGACGACCAGCATCCCCGAAATCCTCGCGGCTGCCCCGGCAATGGAAGGGGCAAGCTCAATCGGTTTCATGGGCATGCGGCTCGATACAATGACGATTCTGTGCCTGCTGCTGTTCATCGGCGCGATGGGCAAATCGGCGCAGCTTGGTCTGCACACATGGTTGCCGGATGCGATGGAGGGGCCCACGCCCGTATCCGCGCTTATCCATGCTGCCACGATGGTGACGGCAGGCGTGTTCATGGTGTGCCGCCTTTCCCCCATGTTCGAGGCAGCTCCCGCTGCGCTGGCCTTTGTCACCGTGATCGGTGCAGCAACCTGCTTTTTCGCTGCCACGATCGGTACCACCCAGTGGGATATCAAGCGCGTTATCGCCTATTCCACCTGCTCCCAGCTGGGTTATATGTTCTTTGCAGCGGGTGTCGGCGCCTATGGTGCGGCGATGTTCCACCTTTTCACGCACGCTTTTTTCAAGGCGCTGTTGTTCCTCGGTGCAGGCTCGGTAATCCACGCCATGCATCATGAGCAGGACATGCGATATTACGGCGGTCTGCGGAAGCAGATTCCTTTTACGTTCTGGGCCATGTTAATCGGAACGCTGGCGATTACGGGCGTCGGCATTTATCATGTTGGTGCAGGCTTTGCCGGCTTCTGGTCGAAAGACGCCATTCTGGAGGTCGCCTATGCAGCTGGCGGTGAATATTCCAATATGGCTTTCTGGCTTGGCACTATCGCTGCGTTGCTCACGAGTTTTTACAGCTGGCGCCTGATGTTCCTCACTTTCTGGGGCAAACCCCGCTGGATCGAGAGCGAACATATCCAGCATTCGGTTCACAAGACGCCTGAAGAGGCGGGGGCTGATACCACCGGTGGCTATCATCCGCACGAGAGCCCGCTATCCATGCTTGTGCCGCTTGGCCTGTTAAGCCTGGGCGCAGTCTTCGCTGGCCAGATTTTCCACGAGGCGTTTCTGGATGACGCGGGCTTCTGGGCCGGAAGCATCGCTTTCAATGCAGAGCTGATGCATGCGATGCATGAAGTTCCGATATTGGTGAAATATGCCGCATTCATCGTTATGGTGCTCGGCTTTATTGGCGCATGGTATGCCTATATCCGCAAGCCTTCGCTTCCTGCCGAAACCGCCGAACAGCTCGGTCCGATTTACAAGTTCGTCTATAATAAGTGGTATTTCGACGAGCTCTACAATCTGATCTTCGTGAAGCCTGCCTTCTGGCTTGGCCGCCTGTTCTGGAAGCGCGGTGATGAAGGCATCATCGACCGCTTCGGCCCCAACGGGGCGGCATGGGCCGTCTCGCAAGGTTCTGTCCTCGCCAAGAAATTCCAGTCCGGCTATCTCACGAGTTACGCCCTCATCATGCTTATTGGTCTTGTTGCCGCCATCACCTGGGTGCTGTTCTGATGGGTAGCTTTCCTATTCTTTCGTTGATGTTGGCCGTGCCGCTTATCGGTGCCATCGCCTGCCTGTTTCTTGATGCCAGGTCCGCTCGCATGGTTGCGCTTGTAGCCACGCTGATCAACCTCGTGCTCGGCGTGGTGATGTGGCTCAACTACGATATTGGCGGCGCGCAATGGCAGTTCCAGGAATACAGCCCTATCTTCGGGGATTTTGCCTATGCACTGGGGATTGATGGTATCGCGCTGATGCTGATCATGCTCAGCGTCTTCCTTATGCCTATCTGCATCGGCGCCAGCTGGAATGCGATCACGAAGCGCGTGGGCGAATATATGGCCGCCTTCCTCTTCATGGAAGTGCTGATGATCGGGGTGTTTGCCGCTCAGGACATGTTCCTGTTCTATATTTTCTTCGAAGCGGGGCTGATTCCCATGTATCTCATCATCGGGATATGGGGCGGCGATAACCGTATTTACGCCAGCTACAAATTCTTCCTCTATACCCTGCTCGGATCGGTCCTGATGCTGATTGCGATGCTGTGGATGGTGAATGATGCGGGCACGACATCCATTCCGCAGCTGATGGAATATGACTTCGCTCCTGAAGCGCAAACCTGGCTGTGGCTGGCTTTCTTCGCCAGCTTCGCAGTGAAGATGCCCATGTGGCCGGTCCACACCTGGCTACCGGATGCCCACGTGCAGGCGCCTACTGCCGGCTCTGTCATATTGGCGGGCGTATTGCTGAAACTGGGCGGATATGGCTTTATCCGTTTCAGCCTGCCGATGTTCCCCGATGCCAGTGCGCAGTTCGTCTGGTTGATCTGGGGCCTGTCAATGGTGGCCGTTGTCGTCACCAGCCTCATCGCGCTTGTGCAGCATGATATGAAGAAGCTGATCGCCTATTCATCGGTCGCGCATATGGGTATTGTGACTGTCGGCCTGTTCGCATTCAATGTGCAAGGCATCGAGGGCGCGATGATGATCATGCTGGGCCACGGCCTTGTATCTGGCGCGCTGTTCCTTTGTGTGGGCGTTATTTATGACCGTCTGCATACGCGCGAAATCGCACGATATGGCGGCCTTTCGGTCAACATGCCTGCCTATGCGGCAGTTTTCATGCTTTTCACCATGGCCAGCGTTGGTCTGCCGGGAACAAGCAATTTTATCGGTGAGTTCCTTGCGCTTGCCGGTATCTACCAAATCAACAGCTGGGTCGCCTTTGTCTGCACCACCGGCATTATCCTGGGCGCTGCATACATGCTTTACCTCTATCGCCGCGTCGCCTTCGGGCCGCAGGTCAATGCAGACGCAGCTGCGATGCCCGATCTATCCATGCGGGAATATCTCTTGCTTGGCCCCATTGCAGCGGCCGTATTGTGGATGGGTGTCTATCCAGAAAGCTTCCTTGCGCCGATGCGAGCTGACATCGCCTTGCTAGATGCGCGCCTTACAGAAGCGGCGCCGGATAGTGACGCGCATCTCGTAATCGGAGAGCCTGTTGCGAGAGATGTTGATGCGGACCATGCAGCACATGGGGAGGCCCACTGATGGACTATTCATCTTCCCTGAGCCTCATCGCACCTGAAATTGTCCTGACCCTTACAGGGTTGGCAATGCTGCTTTTGGCGGCCTGGGTCGGGGACAAGCTTTCGAGCATTATCTCCATCTGCTGCGCCGTTGCCCTGGGCGGTGCCTTTGCAATTGTCGCGCCATCGGTATGTGCTGGAGCAAGCGGCCCGGACACGCTCGCCTTTGGCGGGCTATTCCGTGCGGATGCCTTCGCCGGCCTCGCAAAGCTGATGATCTATGCGGCATCCGGCGCTGCGCTCATCGTTGCCCCGCGCTTCTTCGGGAAGATCGGTGCGATGCGTGCCGAATATGCCATTCTGATACTGTTCGCTACCTTGGGAATGAGCATCATGGTTTCGGCCAATGATTTGCTCACCCTGTATATGGGTCTCGAGCTGAACTCACTCTCGGCCTATGTGCTTGCCGCTTTCCTGCGCGATGATGAGCGTTCTGTAGAAGCTGGCCTCAAATACTTCGTTCTCGGCGCACTTGCTTCAGGAATTCTGCTATTCGGGATGAGCTTGATCTATGGCTTTGCCGGGACAACCAATTTCGCCGGCATCGCTGTGGCGGTTTCTGGTGATCTTGGCACTGGCATGCTGTTCGGGCTGATCTTCGTTCTGGCCGGACTGGCCTTCAAGATTAGCGCCGCTCCGTTCCATATGTGGACCCCTGATGTTTACGAGGGCGCGCCGACACCGGTTACTATGTTCTTTGCCAGCGCACCCAAGGTCGCAGCCGTGGCGCTATTGGCCAGAATTGCGTTGGAGGCCTTTGGCACGCAGCTTGATGCATGGCGTCAGGTGGTGATTGCAGCAGCCCTCCTTTCCATCGTAATCGGCGCCCTGGGGGCCATTGGTCAGGCCAATCTCAAGCGATTGCTGGCGTATTCGTCCATCAACAACATCGGCTTCATCCTAATCGGTCTGGCTGCTGGAACGGCTGCTGGTGCCAGCGGGATGATGGTCTATCTCGCTATCTATGTCGTGATGACAATCGGCAGCTTTGTGGCTGTCTTGTTGCTGCGCGATGCTGACGGGAACCAGCTTGAGGGCGTTTCCGATCTTGCGGGTCTTTCGACCACGCGGCCAGCCATAGCATGGAGCCTCATGGCGCTGATGTTCAGCCTCGCCGGTATTCCGCCGCTGTTCGGCTTCTGGGGCAAGTTCGTGGTTTTCCAGGCAGCCGTGGAAGCAGACCTGCTGGCGCTTGCCGCCATCGGCATTGCCGCCAGTGTGATAAGTGCGTTCTACTATATCAAGATCGTCAAAGTCATGTTCTTCGACGATCCGATCGATACCGTAAAGGGCGAGGGTGACACCGCGCACTGGGCGCTGCTGTTGATCTGCGCGGTCATTGTATCGCCGCTGGGATATCTGTTGATCGGATGGCTTGGCGGTCTGGCTGATATGGCGGCGGCATCGTTGGCGCTTCCCGCCTAAGGCGGCGCATCTTGATCGAAACTGTATCAGAGACCGGCAGTACCAATGCAGATATTCTGGAACGCCTGCGTAATGGCAACAGGCTGAACGAAGGCGACTGGCTGCGTGCTGAGCGACAGACCAGAGGACGGGGCCGTTTGGGGCGCGAATGGCAAAGCCCGATGGGCAATCTGCATTGCAGCACTCTGGTAATTCTGCGCCCGTCTGACCATTCAGCTGCAACACTCTCCATGGTCGCCGGTTTGGCCGTTTATGATTGTGTGAGACGCTGCTTGTCTGATCACACGGTGATGCTGCTGAAATGGCCTAATGATCTCTTGATCCGAGGTGAAAAGATCGCCGGCATATTGCTTGAACGGCAAGACGACTGCGTCGTCGTCGGGATTGGCATTAATGTCAGCCACGCGCCCGCTATTTCAGGGCGAAAGACAACCGATATCGTCTGCGAGAATAACAAATTCGAAAGCGGTCCGGGAGAGCTTCTCAACATGCTGGCCGGTCACTTCGCAAAACGTCTGGCCGAGTGGCGTGCTCAATCACTCTCCCATACCGCGCTGGAATGGGCGATCCGCAGCCACCGGTTCAATGATCGGCTGCGCGTGACTGGGTCTGACGGTAAGGTATTGCAAGGTTACTATCGGGGTATCACGCCTGATTGCGGCCTGCGTATTCAGCCGATTGATAGCCAGGAACAAGTCGTTCATGCAGGCGATGTGTCGCTGCTTTGGGACGATGATGAGGAGATGGCATAATGCTGCTCGCAGTCGATGTCGGAAACACCAATATCGTATTCGCCCTGTTCGATGGGTCGGAGATCCGCGGCCGCTGGCGTATTGCCAGCGATCCCCGGCGGACAGGTGATGAATACGCCACCTGGCTTACGCAATTGCTGGCGATGGAAGGCATAGAACGCAGTGCCATCAAGCGTATTATCTATTCTTCAGTAGTTCCGCGCGCAGAACACAATCTGTCGGTTCTGGCCAAGAAATATTTCGATATCGATCCGTTGTTTGCCGGTCAGGGGGAGGTGGCATGGGATTTCGAAATTGATGTGGAACAGCCTCACACGCTCGGTGCAGACCGCGCGCTTAATTGCATCGCTGCGCATGAACTTGTGGGCGGGGATATGATCGTGGTCGATTTCGGTACCGCAACAAAATTCGAGGCGATTGATTATAATGGTGCGTATAAGGGCGGCATTATCGCCCCTGGGATAAACCTTTCGCTTGATGCGCTTGTCGGCAAGACTGCAAAGCTCCCGCGCATTGCCATTCGCGCGCCAAAAGGGAGTAGCGTAATCGGCCGCAATACCGAGGAGCAGATGCTTATCGGAGTGTTCTGGGGCTATGTCGCGATGATGGAAGGCCTCATCGATCGGATGAAGGCCCAAATAGGTCGTCCGGTAAAGGTTGTCGCAACCGGTGGGCTCGCCATATTGTTTGATGAGAAAACCGACATCTTTGACGTGATTGACGCCGATCTTACTATACGCGGTCTCCAGATTCTGGCCGATCGTGCAGGAACACAATGAAGAAAAATTATACTCCGCAGGATGAACTGCTGTTTCTTGCTCTTGGAGGGTCGGGCGAGATCGGCATGAATGTCAATCTTTACGGCTGTCAGGGCAAGTGGCTGATGGTGGACCTTGGCATGAGCTTTGGCAGCAATGAATATCCGGGCACCGAGCTTATGTTCGCCGATCCTGAATTCATTGAAGAGCGAGCCAAGGATCTCCTCGCCATCGTGCTGACCCATGCGCATGAGGACCACATAGGCGCGATCCCCTATTTCGCGACCGAACTGGGTGTGCCGTTATATGCAACACCATTCACCGCCGACCTGATTCGACGCAAGCTGGACGAGGCTGGGCTGACCCGCTCTGTCGAACTGAACGTCATCAATGACGATCACGGCAGCTTTGATATCGGGCCTTTCGGTATCACCTATCTCCCGCTGGCGCATTCCATCGCAGAGGGTAACGCCCTGTTGATCGAAACACCATATGGCCGCGTTTTCCACACTGGCGACTGGAAGCTCGACGATGAGCCGATCATTGGCGAACCGACGACGGAGCAAGAGCTGATCGAGATCGGCGATGAAGGCGTTCTCGCGCTAGTTTGCGATTCCACCAATGTATTCAATCCCATGCCATCGGGAAGCGAAGGCGCCGTCCATCGCGGATTACTGGAAGAAGTGCGCAAGCATGGTGGCAAACGTGTGCTTGTCACGACGTTTGCCTCCAATGTGGCGCGGCTACAGACATTAGGCGAAGTCGCACGCGAAACGGGGCGGCAGCTGTGTGTTGCGGGACGGTCTCTCGATCGCATTATCGAGGTCGCCAAGGACAATGGCTATTTGCAGAACTTCCCCGGAACGGTAAATTTCGACGAGGCGATGGATATACCGCGCGGCCAGATCATGATCCTTGCAACAGGCGGACAGGGCGAACCGCGTGCAGCCCTCAGCCGGATAGCAGAGGACAAACATCCCTTGTCGCTGGTGTCTGGTGATGTGGTACTGTTTTCAAGCCGCGTCATTCCGGGGAATGATCTTGCCATCGGCCGCATCCAGAACATGCTTGCCGAACGCGGCATCGTGATGGTCAGCGACCGGCAGAGCGAAATCCACGTTTCTGGACATCCAGGGCGACCTGAACTCGAAGCCCTTTACGGTTGGTTGCAACCTGAAATTCTTGTGCCCGTGCATGGTGAGATGCGCCATATGCAGGAACAGGGCAGGGTGGGCCGTTTAAGCGGTATCCCGCAGGCCATTGTGCAGAAGAATGGCGATATTATTCGTCTTGCCCCGGGAAAGCCGGAGAAGCTGGCCGAAGTTCACACCGGGCGGCTCGTTCTTGATGGAGACATTATCGTGCCCGCCAATGGCGATGCTGTAACCATGCGACGACGCCTGTCGCGCGATGGTTTGCTGATCGTTGTGCTTGACGGCCAGGGCGGAGTAGAGATTGACGCTGTCGGCCTGCCGCTGGATGAAGATTATCCCGATTTTGTTGCCGAGGCACAGGCCGATGTGGTCGAGGCGCTGATGAAGCTGCGCAAGGGCCGCAAGGATGATCCCGCCGCAATACATGAAGCTGCGCGACTTGCTGCCCGTCGGGCGGCCCAGCGCTGGTCTGGCAAGAAACCGCAAACGCGCGTGATTATGCTGGGCGATGACAACCGGGCGGAATCATGAAAATTACATCGATCGTCGCGATCTACGCGCTATTCTGGGTAATGAGCGCATTCCTGCTGCTACCATTTGGGGTGCGAACCGCTGACGAAGTCGGGGCGGAAAAGGTCCCCGGTCAGGCTGATAGTGCTCCTGTCAATTTCCGCCCTGGCAGGCTGGTTTTGCGCGCGACCGCCATCGCCGCTTTGTTATCTGCGTTGTATATCGCCAATTATCTGGAAGGTTGGGTGACAATCGAAGACATAAACATCTTCGGCACCCCACCGGGTTATGGACCTGAAGACAATTGAGAAAAGGCTAGACCGCCAGTGCTTAGGCACGCAGCCTGTCAATTGCCTGTGCCAATGCTACATAGAGCTTACCCGCGTCACTCGAGAGCAGCGTAACCGCCAGCGCATTGCCATCGCGGGTAGACAATACCTCGCGTAGCATGGACTCAAAATCATGGATAAAACGATTGACCGTTTCGCGGAAATCGCTGTCTTCGCCATAGATATCGGCTACCGCCCGTGAATCCTGACGGTCGAGCATGCGCACGGCACTCCGCGTGAAAATGCCGCGGTCTCCACGTAAGTATTGCATCCATTGCGTATCGGAGACTTCGTTATCGAAGGCCTTGGCAATGTCGATGGAAGAGGAATTGAGTGCCTCTGTGATGAGTGCGATGCGGCGGGAAAAATCTCCATCGACATTCTCTTCTGCACGCTCGCGCGCATAGGAAATGCGCTGTTCCAGATTGGCCGCCAATTCATTCACCCGTGCAAGTTGATCGCGCAGGGCCGTAGTAGTCTCATGGCCCCTTGCGGCAGCTTGCGAAATTGCATCGTCAAGTTCAGCGATGGCTGCCTGCGTATCTGCCTTGATTGCCTCGGCTACGCGGTCGCGGCTCTGTTCGGATATTTTTCCAGCAATCTCTTCAATCACTTCTTGCTGATTTTCGCGAAGGCTGTCTAGTGCCTCTGATGCGGAGCCGGACAGCAATTGCAGGGCCTCCCGCAATTCGTTGCCAGTACGTTCGGCAAGCTTTTCGCTTTCGGCCGTCACGGTCCCGATTTGCAACTCAAGCGCTTGCAGATGACCGAGCGTGGAGGAGCTTGTCTCATTCGCCGCACCAACATGCGCAGCCAGTGTTTCGCCCCGCGCCTCTGCATCTTCGACAAGGCCTTTCAGGCTGACCGCTTCCTGCATGAAACTGGCAAGCTTTGCTTCTGCGTGATCGATGGAATTGGCCAGTGTGCTTTCTGAATATTCCCCGCCGGAACGGATAATCTCGAGCAGGCGAACCCCATCATCGGTCAATTTCGCAATACGGCCGGAGTTTTCTTCAAGAGCCGCACGGCTCTGTGCGAGACGATCAGCGAATTCATCCGCTGCCTCGCCCAGCATGCCATGTGTGTCTTCACCTTCACGGGCAAGGCGACGCATATTGTCGTCAATCTCGCTCACCCGCCCGAAAAGGCCTTCGCTCCGTTCTGCGAGGACGGCGAGGGTGTTGGCATACTCCACCTTGCGTTCAGCCATACGCTTGTCAAAGTCCGAGATGCGAGTGTCGAGCTCGGCCAATTCACGGGCTTCACGGGAAGCAATTTCTTCCCTTCTGCGTTCCAGTTCACTGTCGAATGCAGCCAGACCGCCAGTTATTCTGGCATCCACCAGGCCGGCTTCTTCAGACAATGCAGCGAGCCGCTGGCGGGCGCCTTCCATCGCCTTCTCATCAGCATGTGAAATGTGATCCAGTGCTTCGCCCATGCGCGCCTCCAGCCCGGCAATGGCCTGTGTCCACACGCCCGTCATCTGTACGCGCTCTTCGTCCAGATTGACGAGCAATTGGTCCCCTTGCACGGTCAATGCCGCAAGACGATCCTGCATGGCAGCGATAGCAGCATCTTCGGCTTCGCGTTGCTGATCATTGCGCTCCTTGAGGGTGGTGGCCAGTTCGTCTGCGCGCAATTGCAGAGAGGCAAGCGCCGCATCTTCGGATTTGACCATATCGGTGCGGAAGGCTTCGCTCACTTCGCGAAGCTTGCCAAAACGCGCCTGCGTAACGTCGCCAAGGGCAGCTACCTGATGATCGAACGAGGTGAGCGTGGCGGAGACCTTTTCCCCGATCTGCGTGACGTGTCTTTCGCCGATTTCGCCAAACTGGTTGAGGCGATCAAATCCATCGACAAGTGCGCTGATCTGCTGGTGCGCAACATTTCCGGCATTGCCGATCTGATTGCTCATATCGCGCGCTGCATTGGTCAGAACTGGCAGTTGGTCGCGCAAATGCTCCATATTATGGACTGCATTATCGCTGACCACACCGATCAACTCTACCTGCGCGCTATTGTCTTTAACAAGAGCCTGAAGGTGATCCGCATGGCTCGATAGGCGCTCTGCCGCCACACGGCCCAGCGTTTCAAGATCGCGCGATTGCGAGGCGATAAATTCACGGGCGAGGCTCAGTTCACGATTGACGACGACCAGACGCGTTTCAAGCTGCGCCGATTCATACGAAAGGGCCCGTGCAGCGTCGGTAAACCGATTTGCTTCCCGGCGACTGTTGCGCATTGCGAGCATCCATAGGCCAATGACCAGCAAAACAGGCACCGACCAATTGACGATCCACTGCGACCATTGCTCCGCCGAAGCTCCTGCCGTGATCTCAGCTAAATGGACCCATCCGAAAAAACCCGTCCACCCCAAGATGGCCAGAGCTGCAAATGTTGGCACGATCCACAGCCCACGCGGGCGTGAAGGCGCCTCTTTCTCCCAAAACTCTTCCTCATGCGCGCCTTCTTCCAAAGACGCGGGCTCGGCTACATTTACGATGTCGGCATCATGCTCGTCCTGCCCGAATGTCGGCGCAGTCAGAGTTTCATTTCCGTCACCAAGCGACATGAGATTTCGGCGGCGTGTCATTCGATTTCATTAACACAATGCAAAGGGCTTGAAACCCTGCCTTAACAGGTTCTCCGCCATGAAAGCGCGCATGACCTACGCAAATAGCGACTTCGAGCTTACCTTGACGGCAGCGGCCGGAGATGACCCATCGTTGATGGCGGAATTGCGCGCCGGATTCATGCAGAGCCTCACGGGTCAGGTAGAGTTGCTGCGTCGATCCCGCTGTGATGCCAATTGGCGAATCACGGCAGAGCGGTTGCGCGGCTTGGGGGCAAGTTTCCACGCAGGTGAACTCATAACGCTCGCGCAAGAAGCCATTGATGACGCGCCAGGCGATCCTACCGTCCTGGTCAAGCTGGGCACGCTGACTTCCAGATTTTCCGTGACCAATTGACGGGTTTGCTTGGCAGCGCGCCGCGCTGGCCCTAGCCTGCACGAACCTATTCAATGTCAGGAGCAAGGTCACTTGCGGGCCGCACTCATCAATCTTCCGCAACCGGGGGAGGGCACACAGCCCGCCATAGCCGGTAAGTCGATCGCGCAGCGGCAATTGCTGTTCGCGCGTGAATGCGGTTGCACGATGATCATTGCCCATGGCGGAGGAGCTTCGCCCGAAGCCCATGCGCTGCGCCATGCAACAGAAAAGGCGGGGATGCGATTTGCCGTCATAAGTAATAGCCATGCCTTGCCCGGCGCCGTTGGTGATGATGACAGCCTGCTTGTTCTGCAACCCGGCCTCCTGCCCGAAGCACAACAAGCGCTCGATCTGCTACGGGCCGAAGGGGATCGTCTGCTCGTAGTTTCCGCAGGCCCCGGCACAGCGGCGGGCTTCGAACGGATAGATCTCGATCGCGCATGGGCAGGGGCACTTACCATTCCGGGCCGCTTGCTGTCCGGCCTCAACAGCCTGCTCGAAGATGCTGCACCCCATGCTGCGCTGTTGCGTGTGGCGTTACAGAAAAAGCTTCCGGAAGCGAGACTTGCAGATTCCCTGCTCGATGACGGGGGCTGGATGGTGGTGGGCGATAGCGAGACGGCCAGCTTGCGGGAAAAGAGCTGGTTGCACGCCAATCTCGGCAGATATTCGCCGATGGCCCCATCACGCTGGCTTGCACGCGAAGGTGTCGCGCGGGCCGGCGCGTGGTTGCTGGACAAGAGCTGGATGCAACCTGCGCTGCTGGTGCTCGCCGCTTTGCTTGCTGGCGGTTCGATCACTTTGGCATGGTATGGCTATCCTGTCCTAGCATTTGCTCTTGTGGCAATTTGCGCGCCGGTCATCGAAACGTTTCTGGCGCTCTCACGCCTTGCTGTCGCGCCATTTGGCAATATCGACCGTCTGACGCTGCTCAGGCATGCAGTCGATATAGCGCTGCTGGTCGTCGGAACATTATCTATTGACGGACTGTGGTATCGCTCTGTCTTTCCGCCATTCGTGCTTATTGTCGCGCTGATCATGTTGGACCGGGGCAAAGTAGATGGAATTTTCGAGCCTTTGCGGGATCGGGCTTTAGTGGTTGGCGTAATCGCTGCTCTTGCCTTCCTTGCAGGGCCCGAGATTGCAATAATGCTACTGGCGGCAGTGGTGATTACCGCGCGGCTCGCCTCCACCGCCAAGCACAGCGGCTAACGCGGAATTAACGGTAGCAAGGTATCACGCCCGCATGAGCGACAATGGCCAATCCGGTGCTTCGGCCCTTTCGATGGAGGACGACCTGCATGCATCCCTTGCGCGCGGCAATGTCACACTTGCCAGCGCCACGCCAATTTTACAGCATTTGCTCGAAAATCACGATCGCACCATGTTCAGCGATGAAATCATCGCGCGCATTGGTGGAATGGTCATGCATGTTGCACGCCAGATCCACGATCTTCTGGAAGCAAATTCCGAGAAGGAGTTCGATGGCTCTCAATTCGTCGACCTTTCCAAGGCGTTTGCCAGTGCGATTTCGGGCAATTCAGAGTTTCTGACACATCTCCATGCGCTGGCGATAGAGACGCAGATGACCGAGCGATTGAGCGAGCGCAGCGGTCTTGATCCGGTATTATCGCCATTGCTTCAGGATTTCGTCGCTTCAGGTGAAGAAGAAGTTGCCACTGCTGCAATGCGGGCCCTGGCTGCGCAGGCGAGGTTCGTGCAGCACCAGAGACGCATGGAACTGCCCCTTTCCGAATTACCGGAACCCCTATTCGATTTATTGCTGCGATATCTCGATGAATTGGGGGGGCAGTTTGTCGATACCAACAAGATAGCACCAAGCTTGCGCGCGCACTATGACCCTGCAAAAGCCCGCACCGCGCAGCTATGTGCCGTGTTGAAGGCAATGCCCTATGCTCCTGTTCATGCGTTGGAAATCGATCACGCCGGTGTCGCCTTTTTCCTGACCGCACTGCATTTGGCATCCGGTGAAACGCGCGATGTCCTGGCGCTTGCGCTATGCGAATCGCAGGTTGCAAGGCTCTCCCTCTCACTTCGCTGTGGAAGCGCCGAAACTTCTGAAATATCGCAACTCCTTTCCGTCCTCCATCCGGACGTCAAGGTGCCCGAAGGCGTGGCCGGACTGGACCCCACCACCGCTGTTGCCATGCTGGCACAGACAAGGATGGATCAATAAACTGATGGCATCGGCTAAGATCATCTCTGCGCGCGCCCGCACCGATGCCGAGGACCGGCTGATCGAAGCGGAAGAGCCGCTGGCGAGTTTTCACCTGCGTGCAGGCGGCAAATTGCCTGGTCCCCTTGTCACACCGGCGTTGCTGGAACTGGTGCGCATGGCCCGCAAGACCGGACAGAGTCAGTCACGCGCGATAAAGGCGCAGGATTCGCTCGAAGCCATATCTGCATGGGCGGAAGTTGTGCCGGGCAAGGCTGGAACGATGATCAAGGTCAGTGCGTGGAAGGCGGAGGAGCTAGTACCAGACACAATTGTCCCTGAAACCAATCAAAGGTTTGCACTTGTTCGCCACCTTGCGGGCCTGAGCGCGCGGCTTGGCACTGCACAAGAGATACTGGCCGTAGATTGGTCGGCGCGCGATCTGGACAGTCTTGGCGAAGCCATGATGGCCGGTGTCGGCATGCCCTGGACCGATTTCGCGCCACCCAAAGATTTCGATCAGCGTCAACCGATGCACTGGCGTATGCTTGATGGCGTCAAGGTCTCAGTTCCAGGAACCAGCCGGATATGGGCCGCTCAGATTGTGCCACTTGGGCGGACAGAACCGGGGAGTGACGGATTCGAACTCTATCTCGTCCCTGACAGGCCATTGGCCGACGCTCCAAGGGCCGTTTCACGCAAGCCTGATCGCGGTGCAGGCATCGGTCGCGAAGTTGCGCCTGTCCTGCGCCAGCCCGTCAGCCGGATCATTGCGAATGCCGAGACTATCCGCACCCAGCTTGCCGGTCCACTGGCCGATGAATACAGCAATTATGCCGCTGATATCGCCGCTGCGGGTGAGCACCTGCTGGCCCTGATCGACGATCTTACGACGCTGGAGATGGTGGAAGACGAGGATTTCTCCCCCGCGCCCGACCCCATTGATCTTGCCGATGTTGCGCGCCGCGCTGCTGGAATCCTGGGGGTCCGCGCGAAGGACAGGGGCATAATTCTCAACCCGCCTACGGATAACGAGTGCATCCCCGCAATCGGAGAATTCAGGCGCACTCTGCAAGTCCTGCTGAACCTGGTGGGCAATGCCATCCGCTATTCGCCGGAGGGTGGGCAAGTCTGGCTGCGCGTTGAAAAGGGCAAAGGAACAGCCAGCGTGACCGTCTCCGACCAGGGTGAGGGTCTTAACGAGGCAGAGCAAAGCCGCGTTTTCACTAAGTTCGAAAGGCTTGGGCGCAAGGGAGACGGTGGATCGGGCCTCGGCCTGTATATCTCCCGGCGCTTGGCAGAGGCCATGGATGGCAGGCTGACAGTAAAGAGCGCGAAGGGGCAGGGTGCCCACTTCACGCTCGAAATTCCTGCGGACCCGGAAGGCTGACGCTCCCGGTATCCGCTTGCTCAAATGTAATTAGCGATCGTTGACCATGATGTAATCGCGCTCGGTCGGTCCGGTGTAAAGTTGGCGCGGACGGCCGATCACCTGACCAGGATCGGAAATCATTTCATTCCATTGCGCGATCCAGCCCACGGTGCGGGCAAGGGCGAACAATGCAGTGAACATGGTTGTCGGGAAGCCGATTGCCGACAGGATGATGCCGGAATAGAAATCGACATTCGGGAACAGCTTCTTTTCCTGGAAATACGGATCGCTGAGTGCGATTTCTTCCAGACGAAGTGCTGTTTCGAAAACCGGATCCTTGACTTTAAGAACGTCGAACACTTCGCGCACAGTCTTTTGCATCACCGTGGCACGCGGATCGTAGTTCTTATAGACGCGGTGACCAAATCCCATCAGGCGGAACGGATCGTTCTTGTCCTTGGCGCGCTCGATATAGTGCGGGATGCGATCGGGCGTACCGATTTCGCGCAGCATGTTGAGCGCGGCTTCATTCGCGCCGCCATGCGCCGGGCCCCACAGGCACGCGATACCAGCGGATATGCAGGCAAATGGGTTCGCGCCCGAAGAACCGGCAAGCCGCACAGTGGATGTCGAGGCGTTCTGTTCGTGATCGGCGTGTAGGATGAAGATACGATCCATCGCCTTTTCAACCGCGGGAACAACTTCATATTCCTCTGCCGGAACGCCGAAGGTCATGCGCAGGAAATTTCCAGTGTAGCTGAGGCTGTTGTCAGGCTGCATGAAAGGCTGGCCGACCGCATATTTATACGCCCATGCCGCAATTGTCGGCATTTTGGCGATCAGGCGATGGCTAGAAATCTTGCGATGTTCCGGATCGGAAATATCGGTGCTGTCGTGATAGAAGGAGCTGAGCGCGCCAACCACGCCGCACATAATCGCCATAGGGTGCGCATCACGGCGGAAACCCTGGTAGAACTGCCGCATCTGGTCATGCAGCATGGTGTGATAGGTGATCGTGTGCGTGAAATCGTCGAGAACGTCCTGCTTGGGCAGTTCCCCATTCAGCATCAGATAGGCCACTTCCATGAAGCTGGAATGTTCAGCCAATTGGCCAATGGGATAGCCACGGTGAAGCAGCACACCTTCATCGCCATCGATATATGTCAGTGCGCTTTCGCAGCTGGCAGTCGATTTATACCCGGGATCAAATGTGAATCTGCCGGTCTTGCCGTAGAGTTTGCGGATATCGATGACATCGGGTCCACAACTTCCCTCCAGCGTCGGAAAATCGAAACTTTCGCTGCCAATTGCCAGTTCTGCCTGCTTATCTGCCAATGGGGTTCTCCTTTATATATTTTATATTATACTTCGCTGCACGGCCGTTCAGACCGTAACCTGCGCATCAATCCGCGCGAGGCTTTCCTCCCTTCCCAGGAGGACGAGCACATCGAAAATTCCGGGCGAGGTAGTTTGCCCTGTGAGCGCCGCACGAAGCGGCTGCGCAAGTTTGCCAAGGCCGAGACCCAGCTCTTCCGCGTAGGCTTTCAGATTGGCCTCCAGCGCGGTTAATGTCCAGTCAGATTCCGCATGCAGACGCCCGGAAATGGCAGAAAGCCGCGTCTGCGCCTCGCCATCCAGCAATGCTGCCGCCTTCTCATCCATATCCAATGGCCGCGACTTGAACAAAAAGGCTGCACCATCGGCCAGTTCGCTTAAATTCCGGGCGCGTGTCTTGAATACAGGCATGGCATTTGTCAGCACCGCCACATCAGCTTGCGGGCCGATGGCATCCGCCGTTAAACGTGCGAGGCGAGCATCATCGGCGGCGCGAATGTAGTTACCATTCATGTTCAGCAGCTTTTTCATGTCGAACCGGCTCGGTCCTTTGCCGACGGCCTCGATATCGAAAAGTGCGATGGCTTCTTCGCGGCTGAATTCTTCCTGGTCGCCATGCCCCCACCCAAGCCGCAGGAGGTAATTGAACAGCGCTTCGGGAAGAATGCCCATCTCGCGGTAATCGCGTACGCCCAATGCGCCGTGGCGCTTGGACAGCTTGGCGCCATCATTGCCATGGATGAGCGGGACGTGGGCGTAAACCGGCCGTTCCCAGCCATCTTCTACGCCTTGCATTGCCTCAATCACCTGCATCTGGCGAAAGGCATTGTTCAAGTGATCATCACCGCGGATTATGTGGGTGCAACCCATATCCATGTCATCGACCACCACAGCGAGCATATAGGTCGGAGTGCCATCAGCGCGCAACAGGATGAAATCGTCAATCTCGCGATTGTCGACCTTGACGCGCCCTTGCACAGCGTCCTCAATTATCGTTTCGCCGCCTTCGGGAGTTTTGATACGAATGGTGAATTCGGCACCCTCCGGCGCTTCGACCGGATCGCGATCGCGCCAGCGCCCGTCATAGCGTATCGGCTGCTTTGCCGCGCGCTGCTGTTCGCGCATTTCGGACAATTCTTCGGTTGTGGCGAAACACTTATAGGCCTTGCCCGCATCCAGCAACTTTTGCGCGACTTCAGCGTGACGGTCTGCGCGCTCACTCTGGAACACGGTTTCCCCGTCAAATTCCAATCCCAGCCAGTCTAGCCCATCAAGGATCACGTCAATCGCCTCCTGCGTGGAGCGCTTCTTGTCCGTATCTTCGATCCGCAGGAGAGCCTTGCCACCTAGGTGACGGGCATAAAGCCAGCTAAACAGGCCAGTTCGGGCGTTTCCGATATGCAGGAAACCGGTGGGGCTGGGGGCAAAACGCGTGATAACAGGACGCTGTGTACCCAATCCATTGCCATCCGAACTTGCCATAATTGTATGATTCCTGTCCAAGATCCCGAATGGCTACGCAGCCGCCACCTTTAGTCCCCCTAGGAGAAGACGAGCGTGATGCTGCGATGCAGCACACGCCTTGGCGAAAGCGTGTCGCTTTGTCCAGTATGGCAGAGACTGCGGAGCAATTTCTCGACACGGCAGGCTTTGACCGGGGGCCTTGGCTGGCGGTGGCGCTGGCTGCGGGCATTGGTGCATGGTTCGTCCTGCCAAATGGGACAGGTTGGGTCGCCGCCATGGCCAGCGGGTTGCTTCTGGCGATGGGCGCTCTTGCTGTCTGGAAAGGACGGATGGACCGCACCAATCTTGTCACTGCGCTTGTTGCCTGTGGCCTGCTCTTTGCCTTTGGCACCGGTCTGATCTGGGCAAGATCCGCCATTGTCGGCGCAGAGGCATTTGATTGGCCCATGTCCGAACGGGTAGAAGGCCGTGTGCTCGAAAGAATCGAGCAACCAGCGCAGGATCGTGTGCGATTGGTGCTTGCCATCCGCAGTCCTGAAGATGGCGCGCCAGTGCGGATCAGGGTCAATGTTCCGCTTGAACTAGCGACCCCGGAAATGGGTGAGGGCGCCCTTGTTCGTGCGCAGGCGCGGTTGATGCCGCCTGCCTCGTCAATGCTGCCGGGCGGATACAATTTTGCGCGCGCGGCATGGTTCAATGGATTGGCGGCAACCGGTAGCCTTCAGGGCGAAATCGAGGTGGTTGAGCCAGCTCCGCCCGGCGAGGCCGTAATCGCTGGCATACAACGCCGCCTTTCCGCGCATGTGCGACAGCAATTGGGTGGTTCGGCAGGAAGTATCGCTGCAGCATTCGCCAGCGGGGATCGCGGCGCCATCATAGCAGCGGATGAAGATGCGATGCGCGATGCGGGACTTACTCACCTGCTGTCCATCAGTGGCCTGCATGTGAGTGCCGTTATCGCTGCAACCTATGTTCTGGCCATAAAGCTGCTGGCGTTCTGGCCGTGGCTCACCTTGCGCGTGCGGCTTCCTGTAGTGGCAGCTGCTGTCGCGGCCATGGGGGGCATTGGCTACACCCTCTTGACCGGCGCGCAGGTGCCAACGGTGCGCAGCTGCATTGGCGCGGTGCTGGTGTTGATCGCGCTTGCATTAGGACGGGAACCGTTATCTTTGCGGATGGTGGCGGTGGCAGCCGTTGCGGTGATGCTTGCCTGGCCTGAAACGCTTGTCGGGCCGAGCTTCCAGATGAGTTTCTGCGCTGTCATCGCCATTGTCGCGCTGCATAATGCAGAACCGGTCAAGCGTTTTCTAGCACCGCGAGAGGAAAGCTGGTTCACCCGTACCGGAAGGCGCGCGGTGATGCTTTTGGTGACCGGTATGGTCATTGAAATTGCCTTGATGCCGGTCGTGTTGTTTCACTTTCACCGGGCAGGTGTTTACGGAGCACTGGCAAATGTAATCGCGATACCTCTTGTCACTTTCGTCTCCATGCCGCTGATTGCAATTGCATTGCTGTTCGACGTCATAGGTGCCGGCGCACCATTCTGGTGGTTGGCTGGTAATTCCCTCGATCTCTTGATTGGCATTGCTCATTTCACATCGAGCCAGCCCGGTGCAGTGAAGCTCGTCCCGCAAATGACATTGCCCACCATCGCCCTGTTCATGGCAGGCGGATTATGGCTGGCATTATGGAGGGGAAGGGCGCGATTATTGGGCTTTATCCCTGCAACTATCGCGACAATATTGCTCCTCATCACGCCAATTCCCGATGTGCTGATTTCTGCCGATGGACGGCATGTAGGTATAACTGGTGAAGGTGACGGCCTTCTGGTGCTTCGTGACACGCGCAGTGACTTTACCCGTGACAATCTGCTCGAACTATCCGGAGTGGAGGGCGATACGATCCCCCTCGCACAATGGCCGGCCGCGCAGTGTAGTCCGGACTTTTGCGCATTGACATTGGAGCGAGGCGGACGTTCCTGGCATCTGTTGATGAGCCGTAGCAGAGATATCGTCGCCGAAAGAGCATTGGCCGCAGCGTGCGAGCGGGCCGATATCGTCGTTTCAGATCGCTGGCTTCCTCGCAGCTGCATGCCAGGCTGGCTGAAGGCTGACCGGCGCATGCTTGAGGCCAATGGCGGACTCGCTCTGAATCTCGAAAACAGGACAATGCGGACAGTTGCCCAAGGCGAGGGTGAACATGGGTGGTGGCGCGTGCGAGACGGCGATTGAACGCCGCCTAAAGCCGAAGCGCCCAATCAATGATAGCGGCGCAAAAGCCCTGCAAGCTTACCCTGAACTTCAATCTGGCTATCTGTGTAGACCTGCGGGTCATAGGAGGCATTAGCCGGATCAAGACGGATCTGGCCTCCATCGTGAAACAGATATTTCAGCGTAGCTTCCTCACCATTGACCAAGGCTACGACAATATCTCCGTCGCGCGCCGTGCTGGCCTTCTTCACCAATGCGAAGTCACCATCGAAAATGCCTGCCTCAATCATTGAATCGCCCGATACTTCCAACGCATAATGTTCGCCAGAGCCAAGCAGGGCTGCAGGAACGGGAAGAGTTTGGCTGCCTTCTAGCGCTTCGATCGGAACACCAGCGGCGATCCTGCCGTGCAGCGGGATTTCAACGACATCATTGGCTGGCTGGGGCGTGGCAGCCGGAGCTGTTGTGATCTTTGCCACGGGGTCACCGGACCCGAGGCTCTCCGGCATCTTGACCACTTCCAGAGCGCGGGCGCGGTTTGGCAAGCGCCGGATGAAGCCGCGTTCTTCAAGGGCAGAGATCAAACGATGCACGCCAGATTTGCTTTTTAGATCCAGCGCTTCCTTCATCTCCTCAAAACTGGGGGAGATGCCGCTATCTTCGAGACGGCGATGGATAAAAAGTAGCAATTCGTGCTGCTTGGCGGTCAACATCGAAATAATCCTCCGCAATGTTCCAACGATGGAACGAATGCAGAACAATTATGAAACAGATTCGCTTAAGTCAAGCGTTTCCGCCATTTTGGAGCAGATAGACATCCGCAACATCGCCGGTGATGGCCGGTGATGAATGTGGCGGTCGTTCGATAAGGGCATCTGAAGTTGCCAATGCGCGCACAGCGCTGCTGTCGCGCTGGCCAATCGGCGTGACACCGCCAGGACCAAGGCGCCCTCGAAGAAACTCTGCGCGCGGGCCGGTCGCTGGCAAATCTGTGCATAACGGCAGAGGCAATGCAATCGGGATCGGTTGGCGCGCTCCTGCCATATGGCGCAATAAGGGCAGGAGGAACAAATAGGCGATGACATAGCTCGACACCGGATTGCCGGGCAGGCCGAGTACGATCTTTTCTTCCTTTTGCGCCACCATAAGCGGTTTACCCGGCTTCACCGCTACCCGCCAGAATTCTATCGTGGCACCCCATTTTTCCAGTGCCGGAAGAACAAGATCGTGATCGCCCACAGAGGCCCCTCCGTTGGTGACGATAACATCAGCGTCGCCCACCTGTTCAAAAGCATTCAGAAGAGAATCGAGCTCGTCATCGACAGGTCCGATATGGAGGCATGTCGACGCCAGTGATTCGGCGAGGCTCGCGATCATCACACCATTGCTTGCAGGGACTTGATGACGGGACACTTTGGCAGGATCGGAAGCCAGTTCATCTCCGCTATCGATCACGCAGATGCGCGGACGACTACCGACTGCTACAGCCCCGTGCCCCCCGGAGATAGCGAGGGCGATCTGGGCGGGAGCGATCTTCATTCCCGCTTCCATCAGACAATCACCCACTGCAAAATCGAAGCCCATGCGCCTTATGTGTGCAGATGTTGCGGCGTCCTTGCCCGAAACACTGAGGTTATCGCCATCACGCAAAGCGTTTTCCTGCAGCAATATCGCGCCAGCTCCCTGCGGCATTATGGCGCCCGTGGATATCCGCACCGCTTCGCCGGATGACAATGCCTGCGGGCAGGGATGGCCCGCCGCACTTTCTCCGATGATGCGCCATGGTCCGCCAGTATCGCCAGCGGGCATGGCATAGCCATCCATCGCAGAAAGATCGGCCGGGGGGTGTGTTCGGCCTGCAATCAGGTCCTTTGCCAAATAACGCCCGCTGGCATCCGCAATTGGAATGGTCTCACTGTGCAAGACAGGGACAAGGGCAAGTAATCGAGCCTGCGCCTCTGCAAGCGGAATGGGGGCGGGCAAAGTCATTGTGCTTTGCGATCTGTGTGCCAGTCACCATTCTTGCCGCCAGTTTTCTCGATCAGCCGCACATCTTGAATGACCATGCCCTTCTCTAGCGCCTTTGCCATGTCATAAATGGTGAGCAAGGCGATGGATGCGGCGGTCAGGGCTTCCATTTCGACACCCGTTTTGCCGGTGAGAGCTGCACTTGCAGAAACCGTGATGCCACCGGCATCAAATGCGAAATCGACAATTACCTTATCGAGTGCAAGAGGATGACATAGCGGAATGAGATCGCCGGTCTTTTTCGCGGCCATAATTCCGGCAACGCGCGCCACCGCCAGCACGTCGCCTTTCGGCCCACTACCATCGCGAATGGCCTGCAGGGTGGGCGCCGACATGCGAATGTGGCCCTCTGCCCTGGCTGAACGCACCGTTGCGGATTTGCTGCCCACATCAACCATGCGGGCAGCGCCATTATCATCGAGATGAGTCAGCCGGGTCATTCAACTGACGTGCCATAACGCAAGCGGTCAGTATAGACAGGCAGTAAGTCTTTCCGATCAGTCCTTCAGCGACTGCGGGACGCGGCCACCTGCTGCGGCGAGTTTTTTCATGACCTGCTTGTGGAGCCAGATATTTTCCTCGGCTTTGCCCGAGTAATCACTGTCACCCAATTCATTGGCAAGTTCCTGCCGGTTGGAATAGCTGGGATCCAGACCGACCAGCTTCATCAGGTCGACTATAGACTCACGCCAATTGAGCTTGTCCGCATCATGCATGCCGTCCAGCCGTGCTTCGACATCGACTTCGGAAATGGCAGAGGTAGATGTACGGTTGAAGCCGGATGTCGCCGGCTTGGGAGCGGCGGCGGCTTTCTCTTCCTTGTCATCGCCAAAAATCGCGTTCTTGATAGAGCTGAAAATTCCCATCGGTTCGTTTCTCTTCCGGTGTCGTCGACCTTTGCTGCCATTATTCACACTAACGCACGAACAGACGATTGGTTGTAAATTCTAATGTCCGATCAGAGCTTTTGTCGCGCCGACGATATCTTCCTGCCGCATAAGGCTCTCACCCACGAGGAAAGACCGTACGCCAGACTTGGCGAGACGAACACAATCCCGGTGTGAACCTATACCGCTTTCGCCCACAAGAAGAGCATCGTCCGGGGCCATCGAGGCAAGCTTTTCGGTCGTGGCAAGATCAGTAGTGAATGTACGCAGGTCGCGATTATTGACCCCGATCAGTCGCGAAGTGAGATACTTCGACGCGCGCTCCATCTCCGTTTCATCATGCACTTCGATCAGCACATCCATTCCGCGTTCGAGCGCTGCCGCCTCTATCTCGGCCATCAGAATGTCATCGAGTGCAGCCACGATGACAAGGATGGCATCGGCCCCGATCATGCGGCTTTCGGCGACCTGCCACGGATCGACCATGAAATCCTTGCGCAGCACTGGCAATCGCGTGCTGGCACGCGCTTCCATCATGTAATCTTCATGGCCCTGAAAATAGGGCGCATCGGTCAGGACGGAAAGGCATGCTGCGCCACCCTTGGTATAATCCAGAGCATGCTGGTGCGGACGGAAATCAGCGCGGATCAAACCCTTCGATGGACTGGCCTTCTTGATTTCGGCAATCAGGGAAAAACCGGACGCTGCCTTTTCCTCCAATGCGCGGCGGAACCCTCTTGGCGCCGACGCTTCTCTTGCCAAATTGTCGCAATCATCGATTGTAAGAGCCGTCTTTCGAGTGGCAACTTCTTCGCGCTTGGTAGCGCATATTTCAGCAAGTCTGTCGCTCATTTCGCGGTGTCTATCCAGCAGGCGAGCAAGGCCTTCGCCAACCCCTTGTCAATTGCTTCTCCGGCTTCCTCAACTCCTTCTGACCAGCTTTCCACCACGCCCGCAACCAATAGCGCGCCGGCACTGTTGAACAGCACCGCGTCACGATAGGGGCCGGGCGCGCCCATCAATAACGCTTCGAGCGCCTTGGCATTGTGCATCGCATCCCCACCACGGATCGCTTCTACCGGAGCATGTGTCAGACCCGCTTCGCTTGCATCGACACGCCGCATGCGCACTTCGCGTCCCTGCACATCGGCCATTTCATTGCCTTCATCGAGACTGAGTTCGTCCAGCCCTTCATCACCTGAAACAATAAATGCCCGCTCAGTCCCCAAACGCGCCATCGCTTCGGCATAGATCGGAACGTAGGCAGGGCGCGCAATGCCGATCAGTTGGCGGCGTACGCGGGCAGGATTGGAAAGCGGGCCCATGAGATTGAAGATCGTGCGTTTGCCCAGCTTCTGCCGGATTGGTTGGATACGCGCCATTGCGGGATGGTGGTTCTTTGCGAACAGAAAGCAGATGCCGATTTCGGCCAGCGTCTTTTCTGCTGTCCGTCCGGCTGCATCCATATCCAGACCGAGCGCTTCCAGCGTATCTGCGGCGCCTGCCTTAGAGCTTGCCGCGCGGTTGCCATGTTTGGCGACCGGAACACCACAAGCAGCGACGATAAGGCTGACTGCGGTCGAGACATTGAGCGTGTGGTGCCCGTCGCCGCCAGTGCCGCAAACGTCGATCGCATTGTCGGGCGCCTCTATCGGGATGAGCCGTTTGCGCATGGCCAGCGCAGCTCCGGCGATTTCCTCTGCACGTTCGCCCCTGTCCGACAGATCGGAAAGAAAACGGGCGATCTCGTTATCTGAAGGCTCGCCATCCAGCATATCGGCAAAGGCACGCTCAGCATCCGCCTCGGTCAGCGCAATATCGGCAGGAGGCAGGACGCCGCTCATGCCGAAGTCTCCGCATTCAGGCGCGCAGGTTCCAGGCCGCAGATCTCTAGAAAATTGGCAAGCAATGCGTGGCCATGCTGCGTGGCGATGCTCTCGGGATGGAATTGCACCCCATGAATGGGCAAGTTGGCGTGGCGAAAGCCCATAGTGCAAGTTCCATCAAGACCGGGTGTCTCACTCATTGCGTTCACAACGAGACATTCAGGAATATCCTCCACGATCAGCGAGTGATAGCGCGTAGCATTATACGGTGAAGGCAGACCAGCAAAGACACCGCTGCCATCATGGTTCACCGGGCTGGTCTTGCCGTGCATCAACCCCCCGCGTGCCACCGTGCCTCCGAAATGCTGGCCGATCGCCTGATGGCCGAGACACACGCCGAGCAGCGGCATTCCATCATCGGCACAGGCGGCGACCAGATCGAGTGAGATGCCCGCTTCATTCGGCGTGCAGGGACCGGGGGAAATAAGCACACCCTTTGCTCCGCTCTGCATGGCCTGTGTCACGCTGATGGCATCATTGCGCTGCACTTCAACCTCTACGCCTAATTCCATCAGATAATGGACGAGGTTGAAAGTGAAGCTATCGTAATTGTCGATGACGAGGATCTGGCTCATTCCGCGATCTCTGCCCGATTCTGCACCACGATCAAGGGGCCGATGGATGCACCTGTGTCAAGCCGACCCGTGGCCGGGTCCCAGATCATCGAAACGCTGCCGTCAAGATATAGCGCATTGCCGACATTGAGGACATCGCGGTAATATCGTGCCAGCTTGCCGAAGCTGATCGGCGCTTCGCTGATGATGAAATGTGCGCGGCCCAAGGCATCGACACCAACTGCATTGCGGATTTTGCGCGATTGGCCGTCTGGCTGAATTTCGGGATGCAGTTCGCCTTTGATGACCAGCATCGGCCCGGATTGTGTCGCAAAATCTGGGCGGTCCTGAATGTCACGGGCGAAGGCAGGGGTATCCATCACCTGCCACGGGCCGCCTGTTCTTCCAAAAAATATGCCATTGGGCATGAGATGGAAATTGCCCGGCCCGTCATTCTGGTTGAGCATGCCGATCCGCCTGCCGTCCTCGACATAATAGCCGATTGGCATACCGTCTTCATCGAACATGCCCCCGTTCACCGCCAGTGCAATTTCAGGGCCATCCACCTCTTCTGTGAAATGTGCCAAAGCGCGAAGTGAGCGATAGGGCGTCTCATTCCCTTCAGGAGCCAGAACCACGCCAATCTCATGCTTCGCCGGTTCAACTGTACATAGGGTCAAAGGGGTCTGTTCGAACATGACGGGCTGACAGATCGATACCCGCACTTCCTCTTGCTCACCTTCGAAATGAATTTCGCACCCTGCAAGCAGGCCAAAAAAAGGGAGGGCGAGGGCGCGTATCTTCACTGCCCGAATTCTGACTGGTTGGCGATTTCCAATGCTTCACGCGCCGCGGCGATGAGTGCGCCTGCCTTGTGGCGGCATTCTGCAGCTTCGTAGGTAGGTTCGCTATCAGCCACAATTCCTGCGCCAGCCTGCACGTGCATCACACCATCCTTGACGACCGCGGTGCGCAATACGATGCAGCTATCAACAGAGCCATCCGGGGCGAAATAGCCCACTCCGCCAGCATAGGCGCCGCGTGTTTCCGGCTCCAGCTCTGCGATAATTTCGCAAGCTCTGACCTTGGGCGCACCGCTGACAGTGCCTGCCGGGAAACCTGCAAACAATGCGTCGAGCGAATCCTTGTCCTGCGCCAGCTTGCCAATCACATTGCTGACGATATGCATGACGTGGCTATATCGCTCTACGGTGAAGCTGTCGGTCACTGTCACGCTATTCCCCGCCGCCACGCGCCCGACATCGTTACGCCCCAGATCGAGCAGCATGAGATGTTCCGCGCATTCCTTGGGGTCGGCAAGCAGCCCTGCCTCGGCATCGCGATCTTCAGCATCGGATGCGCCGCGTGGCCTGGTTCCGGCGATAGGTCGGATCGTGATCTGCTTGTAACCCTCTGCATCATCCCGAACGCGCACCAGAATCTCTGGACTTGATCCGACAACTGCAAAGCCAGGGAGGTCGAGGAAATAGAGAAAGGGTGACGGGTTTATCCGCCGCAATGCGCGGTAGAGCGCCAGTGGCGGCAGCGGGAAGGGGCAAGTGAAACGCTGTGCCAGAACCACTTGAAAAATGTCGCCTGCCGCAATGTAATCCTTGGCCCGCAAGACGATCTTTTCATATTCGGCTTCATCCATTACGGGGGTAAGCATGCTGTCAGGCATATCCGCCAGCCTTGGCGCTGCCGGCACCTTTGCATCCAACTTGCGCAGTGCGGTGTCGATCTGCTCAACGGCGCGCTCTACCTTCCTGGCAGGATCGCCATTGTCGGCCCACAGTGGAGCAATGACAAACAACGCATCGGTGAGCCTGTCGAATATCAGCACCAGTGCAGGGCGCACGAAAAGCATATCCGGCAGTTCCAGCGGGCTCTGCGGCGCCCGTGGCAGTTTTTCGACCAAGCCTATGGTTTCATAACCGAAATAGCCGACCAGACATGCGAGCGCGGGCGGTAATTCGGCAGGCACATCAATCCGGCATGCTTGCGCAAGGTTTCGCAGTTCAGCCATGCTATCACCCGCCAGGGGCTCAAAAGCACTGCGATCTTGGCGCCAATTGCGGTTGATCTGCGCGCTGGCACCTGTGGCACGGAAAAGTAGATCCGGATCGAGACCGAGCAAGCTGTACCGCCCACGGATTTCACCGCCTTCGACCGATTCCAGCAGAAAATCGCCACGGCCTTCCTCGATCAGCTTGAGCGCGCCGCCCACTGGCGTTTCAGTGTCCGCGACGACCCGCTGCCAGACGAGCGTATTGCGACCCTGTGCCAAAGCCGTAAGGGCTTCTGCGCCATTGTTCACATTGCTGGCCGCAGTGGCGCTCAGAACCGCCTCCTTAATTGGTGGCACCGGTCAATTGCGCGCGGACGGCATCGATCCCGGTTTCGTTGCGCTCAATCTCTAGAGAACTTTGTGCGGCAGCAACAAATTGCGCAACATATTCGTCTCCAAGCGCACTGGATAGCTGTGCAGCTGTGCCTTGCACCTGCGGGCTGTCTGCGGCCAGTTCACCGGTTTCAATATTGTCCAGCTGCACGACAAACCAGCTCCCATTTTCCTGCGCGGCTACGCGCTTTGCTGTACCTTCTGCCATTGAGAAAAACAGGATTGTCGCACGGTTGATTTGCCCCTGTTCGGCCAATTGCTGGCGATTAAGGCGCAGGGGCTGGGCAGCAGGGAGGCTCACTTCTTCTTCTCGGACAGCGTCTGCCAAAGTTGTTCCGCTATCGACGCGCTCAAGCACCCGCGCTGCGGCCTGACCGGCTGCAGCCATGCCGCGCTCCCGGCGCCATTGCCTGATTACATCTTCGCGAATTTCAGCCAGCGGCGCGGTGGCACTACGGGTGATCTCGCTGACGTCAAATATGACATAGGCCTCACCAGGCACGATCTCCGTGATCGTGGCGTCGTTTGCGCTTATTTCAAAAGCGAAGCTGACAAGGCGAGCGAGTTCCGGTGGAGCTTCAGCTGCCTGACCATACACCCGGCCATCAGCGAGCAGGGGTGGTGTCGTTTCGATCTCGACGCCAAGTTCCTTCGCCGCCTCTGCCAGGGTGCGACCGCGCGAAAATTCATCTTCAAGCCGCTCGGTCAATTCGTTCAGGGATTCACGGCGACGCTCAGCCATAATCGTAGAGCGGATTTCTTCGCTGGCTTGCGCCAGAGAGCGGCCCGCGACATTTGTGACATTATCGACTCGAACCACATACCAGCCAAGACTACCCCTGACCGGGCCGGCTAGCGCGCCGCGAGCCGCGCCGAAAGCCGCTGTGGCAACCGCACGTGAAGCGGAAGACGCATATTCGTCGAGCTCGACATCTACGACTTCGGTAACTGCGAGACCCTTCGCCTGTGCAGACGCGTCTAGCGACATTCCGCCATTGACTTCATTGATGACGGCCTGTGCCGCTGCCTCTGTCGGAACCACAAGCTGGGTGAGGCTGCGTCGCTCCGTTTCTTGAAATTGCGTAGAATCGGCTTCATACCGCGCTGCAATCTGCGCATCGGTAACCGGCGGCACATCTGTAAGCGCATCTTCGGTAAAAGCCGCATAGCGGATAACCCGGCGCTCCGGACGGATATACTTTGCCCTGTTCTGTTGATAATATGCCTGTAGTTCTTCGTCGGTCGGATCTTCTGTGGGCGCGAATGCCTCGGCAGGGAACGTTGCGGCGGACCCTGATCGCGTTTCGTTCAACAATTGCGCATAGGTCCGGGCCAAGCTGGCAGGCATGCGTGACTGATAAGCCACGGGTACAACGGCCTGCCGCGCCAAAAGGCTGAGCGCCAGATCTTCGCGCACCGTGGCTTCTGAAAGGCCGCGCTGACGCAGTGAATTACGAAATGCCTCTCCGTCAAAGTTTCCGTCCGCGCCCTGAAAACCAGCTGCGCTCACAATCTCGCTATCGACAAGACGATTGCCTGCACGCAGGCCCAGCATCTCTGCAAATTCGGCGATCGCAGTTCGGCTCAGCATCTGATCTATAACATCGTCGAACCCGCCCTGAGCAATGAAGCCTTCCATCGACAGCGTGGGATTGTCCCCCCGGGCCTGCTGCAAGGAATTCGTCACATTCTGGCTGAGATCGGATGTCGAAATCGTGCGGTCCCCCACAACGGCCACCCTGTCACCACCGGCGACTCCGCCAAACATACCCGTATTGGCCACGTCCGAACTGGCAAATGCGACGGCGATCAGGCCGAGAAAGGCAAGCGTAATGACGATGCCGACCTTTGATTTGAAGAAATTGCGGAAGAGCTGAAGCATGCAAAGATCAATTCTTGCTTGGCCTTGTGGCCGTGATGTGACGGGCAGGACAGACGCCCTGTTTGATTTCGTCAGGCGCCTTATCTCGCATGCGACCCTGCCGCAACAGGGCGTGGACGGTTTCCCGCATTGTGAATAAGCGGCTTTGACAAGCGGGGTGCCTGCCATTAGCGCGCTCTGGCACCTTTCGCCTGATGGTGACCCATATGCGATCCCCAGGTTTGGAAATTACGGGAAATCTGATGAACAACCGCCCTTTCATTGTCGGCAATTGGAAGATGCACGGCACCCGCGCCATGCTGGCAGAAGCACGCGCGATTGATCGCGCAGCCGAACGCCTTATCAAAGTGGAGGTGGCTATTGCCCCGCCTTTCACCCTGATTCATGCCACACGCAAGGAAGCCAGCCTCATCGGTATCGGTGCGCAGGATTGCCATCCGGCGGATGGCGGCGCGCATACAGGTGATATCTCGGCCGCCATGGCAAAGGATGCCGGCGCCGGCTTTACTATCGTCGGCCATAGTGAAAGACGCACCAATCACGCCGAGACCAATGAACTGGTCAAAGAAAAGGCGAATGCGGTCATCGAAGCAGGGATGAACGTAATCGTATGCGTCGGAGAGACTGAGTCGCAGCGCGATTCAGGCGATGCAGAAAGCGTGATTACCGATATGCTCACCGGATCACTACCTGAAGGCGATATAGTACCCGAGCGGCTTACAGTGGCTTATGAGCCTGTCTGGGCGATTGGCACCGGACGCACGCCATCGCCTGACGATATTGGCAAGATGCACCGACACATTCGCGGCGTTCTTAATCAGACCTATGGCGAAGCGGGCGCTTCCATCCGCATATTATACGGCGGCTCGGTGAAGCCAGAAAATGCCGGTGAATTATTGTCTGCGGATGATGTGGGTGGTGCGCTTGTGGGCGGCGCCAGTCTGACAGCGGAAA
This sequence comes from Aurantiacibacter atlanticus, assembly GCF_001077815.2. GTDB lineage: Bacteria > Pseudomonadota > Alphaproteobacteria > Sphingomonadales > Sphingomonadaceae > Alteraurantiacibacter > Alteraurantiacibacter atlanticus. Next base: position 2,000,170 of record NZ_CP011310.1, read on the forward strand.
GCTTTTTGGGCATCATCATGGCCGCTGTCGAAATTGGCGGTGACTAGTTAATCCGGTTCTTCTCTCGCATGAGCCAACGGTTCGGCCCTTGTGGGAAGCCTCTGTGCGGACTACATGCGCGCCTTGACGTTGAACCTTCTATATCTGACTGATTGATCCGACATGACCCTTTTCGTCTTCCTAACCGTAATTCAGGCCTTTATCGCAGCCGGACTGGTTATCCTTGTCCTTATGCAGCGTTCGGAAGGCGGCGGACTGGGAATTGGCGGTGGGGGTAGCCCTGGGGGCCTCATGTCGGCGCGCGGTGCGGCTGACTTTCTTACGCGCGCGACCAAATGGTTCGCTGTCCTCTTCGTCGTGCTGGCGATCGTGCTGGCGGCAGTTGCCGTAGATGCATCGGGCCAGCGCGATTTCGATGATACGCTTGATCGCTCCACTACGGCGTCCGGTGATGACGGATCAGAACTGTTCCCGGCTGATGAAGGCCTGGATGGTGAAGCGCCTGTAGATCCCATTCCCGCACCCGACGAAGATCCTCTGGCCGACGTCGCCCAGTAAGGGATAATCCACGCAATCGTTTTTGCGGAATTTGAAGCTGTCGTCGCAAATGCGGGGACAAGCCTGATGCCAGCTGCCGATTTTTCGGGATTGTGCTTGCGTCGAATCCGCCTCTCACCTTAAGGCCCAACTCCCATGGCGCGGTACATTTTCATAACCGGCGGCGTGGTCTCATCGCTCGGCAAAGGTCTCATGGCAGCAAGCCTTGCTGCGCTCCTGCAGGCGCGTGGCTATAAGGTACGCATTCGCAAGTTCGACCCCTATCTCAATGTCGATCCGGGGACAATGAGCCCCTATCAGCATGGCGAGGTTTACGTCACCGACGATGGGGCCGAAACCGATCTGGATCTTGGCCATTACGAACGATTCACAGGCGTTTCCGCACATCAGAACGACAACATCACATCGGGCCGCGTCTATCGCGACATCATCGCAAAGGAACGTCGCGGCGATTATCTCGGCGCTACGGTGCAGGTCATCCCGCATGTTACCGATGCCATCAAGGAATTCGCCCTTCAGGATCAGGACGATCACGACTTTATTCTGTGCGAGATTGGCGGAACAGTAGGCGATATCGAAAGCCTCCCGTTCATTGAGGCGATCCGCCAGTTGCGCAACGATCTGCCGCCAGAACAGACTTGCCTCGTTCACGTCACGCTGGTGCCGTATATATCGGCTGCCGGCGAACTGAAAACCAAGCCTACACAACATTCCGTGCGTGAGTTGACGAGCCTTGGTGTGCAGCCAAATCTCCTGCTGTGCCGCTGTGAACACCCACTTCCGGTAAGTGAACGGAACAAGATCGCGCTGTTTTGCAATGTGCGCAAGGAAGCGGTAATTCAGGCGCTGGACGCGTCCAGTATTTATGCCGTGCCGCAGCAATATCATGCAGAAGGGCTAGATACCGAAGTCCTGCGCCACTTTGACCTGTTGCAAGACACGCCCTTGCCACAAATGGCCCGCTGGGAAGACGTGGTTGACCGTTACGAGAATTACGAAGGCGAGGTCACTATTGGCGTGGTCGGCAAATATGTCGGCCTGCCAGATGCCTATAAATCGCTCAATGAGGCGTTGGTGCACGGTGGGATGGCCAATCGCGCAAAGGTCAATATCCGCTGGATCGATGCCGAGGTTTTCGAACAGGAGGACGATGCTATTGCCGCCCAGCTGGAGCCGCTCCACGCCATTCTGGTGCCCGGCGGCTTTGGTGAGCGGGGGAGTGAAGGTAAGATCGCCAGCGTCCGCTTTGCGCGGGAACGCAAGGTTCCATTCTTTGGCATTTGTCTCGGCATGCAGATGGCCTGTGTCGAGGGCGCGCGCAGCCTGGCCGGCATTGACGGCGCATCATCAACCGAATTCGGTCAGACGAAGGAACCGGTGGTCGGCATCATCACCGAATGGATGAGCGAAGAGGGGCTACAACAGCGCTCCGCAGATACGGATATGGGCGGCACCATGCGTCTCGGAGCCTATCCTGCAAAGCTGGCTGGTAACAGCCATGTTTCGCGCATATACGGCGGTGCGAGCGAAATCTCGGAACGGCATCGCCACCGTTATGAGGTCAACTCAGCCTATAAGGAACGTCTTGAAGCCGGCGGGCTGATATTCTCCGGCATGTCACCCGATGGCCTTCTTCCCGAAATCGTCGAACGACCCGATCACCCCTGGTTCGTTGGTGTGCAGTTCCACCCAGAGCTGAAGAGTCGCCCATTCGATCCACACCCGTTGTTTTCGGGTTTCATCGCGGCTGCCATTGAGCAATCCCGATTGGTTTGAACATATGTGGGACACTTCCACATTAATGGTCGAAGAAATTCCTTGCCTTCGTTAATTGCCAACGCCTAACATGCTTGTCAGTGCAGGCGTGTGGGGACACGTCTGGCAGAGTTCGTCATTTAAGTCACAAATATGCCCGAGTTAGGGTTTAAAATTATCAGCCGGTAGCGCGCCAAATCCGTCTTTGTGCGTCGTTCCGGTGTGGTCTTGCCAATGGAATTGGCTGTCTCTTGCGACCCGGACAGCCCATTTTCAAAGGCTAGTCGGCGCGATGCGTCGAGGGGGCGAGCCTTTTAGGCTCGCCCCCAATTTTTTACTACAAATTTATTCAATATATATCAGGCGACTTTCGTCTGATTGTCGTCCGATTTATCGCCCTTGACTACTTCCAGCGTCTTGCCGCCGATAGCTATTTTCTTGGGCCTCATCGCCTCAGGCACTTCGCGCACCAGATCGATATTTAGAAGACCATCCTTCAAGTCCGCATTCTCAACCCGGACATAGTCGGCCAGTTCAAAGCGGCGCTCAAACCCGCGATTGGCAATGCCCATATGCAGCATCTCGCCTTCGACAGATTCTTCGCGCTTTTTCCCTTGCACGACGAGCAGGTTCTGCATGGCCGTGATATCGACGTCTTCAGGACGGAATCCTGCCACGGCGATGGTGATGCGATAGGCATCGTCATCACGGCGCTCTATATTAAAAGGAGGGTAATTGTCGCCCGACGACCCGCTCTTGGTGTTTTCGAGCAGGTCAAACAGGCGATCAAAGCCGACTGTGGAACGGCGATAGGGGGTAAGATCAAATCGATTCATTTCAACAAATCCTCTAGTTTGAGCAATTTGACAATTTGCGGACCCGACAGGTGGCATCCGCGTTAAGAAGATAAGAAACGGCTCTTCTGATTCAAGAGCGGTAAGACTTTGAAGATAAAGGAATCGCTGTGAGCGCACTCAAGGTTGAAATTTATACGAAGATGTTTTGCGGATATTGTGCTCGGGCCAAGCGGCTTCTGGATGACAAGGGCGTGGAATATAACGAGTATGATATAGGCATGGATCAGGAAAAGCGGGACGATATGGTGCGGCGCAAACCCGGCGCCTCGACCGTCCCGCAGATATTCATCGACGACCGCAGCATTGGCGGGTCGGATGAGCTTGCGATGCTGGAACGTGAAGGCAAGCTCGATGCCATGCTCGGACTGTAACGGGGTAGCGAATATATGAATTCGAGGCGCATCGCTCTTTTGCAGATGACATCGGGGATCGTGCCCGAAAGCAATGGTCGAACAATCATCAAGGCAGCAGCAGAGGCCGCGCAGGGCGGGGCGAAGATGCTCTTCACGCCAGAGATGAGTGGCCTGCTTGATCGCAATCGTGAACGCGCTCAAAAATCCATCTGCAAGGAGAACGACGATCCCGTTCTGCAGGAGGTACGCGATGCAGCCGCTCGCGAAGGACTGATGATCGCACTGGGTTCGCTCGCCATTCTTCGCGAGGACGGACGATGGGCAAACCGCAGTTTCGTGATTGACCAGAATGGCGAGATCGTAGCTCGGTATGACAAGATACACATGTTTGATGTCGAGCTGGACACTGGTGAAAGCTGGCGCGAATCCGCCGCTTATGTGCCGGGAAATCAGGTTATAACAGTTGATACACCGCTTGGGCGACTTGGACTTGCGATCTGTTATGACATGCGGTTTCCTGCCCTGTTCGAAGAACTGGGCAAGCACCAATGTGATGCAATTGCCATCCCCGCCGCCTTTACTGTTCCCACGGGCAAAGCGCATTGGGACCTGTTGTTGCGCGCCCGCGCGGTTGAAGCAAGCGCATATATTATCGCGGCCGCCCAGGTGGGAGAGCATGAGGACGGGCGATCAACCTATGGCCATTCAGCGGTTATCGATTCATGGGGTGAAAATATTCTCGACATGGGTGGCACGCATCCCGGCGTGGCCTTTGCAGAAATAGACCCATTTCGTACCCAGCATGTGCGTCAGCAATTACCGAGCCTTGCCAACAAGCGTGATATCCCTAGATCGCCTTAACATGATAGTTTTTGATCTCACCTGCGCCAATGGCCACCGATTCGAAGGATGGTTCGGCTCATCTGACGAATTCGCTACACAAAAGGAAAGTGGTATGTTGGACTGCCCCGAATGTGGCAGTGCTGAGATCGTCAAAGCTCCGATGTCACCTGCCGTTGGCAAGAAGGGTAACCAGCAAAGCGGCAAGCAATCAGGGCCACTTGTGCCGGTTGAAGAAGTCGCTCAACCACAGGCTGACAAGGGGCTGTCCAATGATCCCATGCCGCCCGAAGTGACGAAGGCACTGGGCAAACTGGCAGAGGCGCAGGCCAAGGCTCTCAAGAACAGCACATGGGTCGGCAAGGACTTTGCGGAGCAATCGCGTGCCATGCATTATGGTGAGCGTGAACACGCCTCGATTCACGGTGAGGCGAGTGCGCAGGAAGCCCGGGATTTGCTGGATGAAGGTGTGGCGGTCGCCCCGCTGCCTTTCCCAGTGGCTCCACCTGAAAAGCTGAACTGACCTTACTCACACGCCATTGATAAATGGTGCGCCCGACAGGATTCGAACCTGTGGCCCCCGGATTAGGAATCCGATGCTCTATCCGACTGAGCTACGGGCGCGTCGTGGCTCGTTTAGGCGGGAGATTTGATCGGCACAACTGCCTTACGCATCAACCTCGCCACTGTCGGCGGCATTTTCAACATTCAGCGCGCCGCGGCGAATCTGGTCACGTTCAAGGCTCTCGAAAAGAGCCTTGAAATTGCCTTCTCCAAAACCTTCATCACCCTTGCGTTGAATAAATTCGAAGAACACTGGGCCTACCTGTGCCTCTGCGAAAATCTGCAGTAGCAGGCGAGGGCTGCCACCTTCGGTTGTCCCGTCGAGCAGGATGCCGCGCATCTTTAGCTCATCAACCGTCTCGCCATGATCCGGAAGTCGTTCATCGAGCATTTCGTAATAGGTTTCGGGAGGGGCGGTCATGAATGGCACGCCGAAATCTTTCAGCCTGTTCCACGCGGCAACAAGATCATCACAGATCAAGGCAATGTGCTGAATTCCCTCGCCATTGAATTGACGCAGGAATTCTTCAATCTGGCCTTTGCCCCCTTCGCCTTCTTCATTGAGCGGAATGCGAATCTTGCCATCGGGCGCGGTGAGCGCCTTTGACGTAAGTCCGGTATACTCACCCTTGATGTCAAAAAAGCGAATTTCGCGAAAATTGAACAGCGTTTCGTAATAGTCTGCCCAATACGCCATCCGGCCTGAATAGACATTGTGCGTCAGGTGATCGATGACATTGAAGCCGGCTCCTTCAGGGTGTTTTTCAACCCCGTCCAGAAATTCAAAATCAATGTCGTAGATGGAAAGGCCATTGCCATTTTCATCCGAATAGCGGTCAATCAGATAAATGAATGCGCCGCCGATCCCTCGAATGGCCGGTATGCGTATTTCCATAGGTCCGGTCTCGACCTGCACAGGTTCCGCCCCGCGTACCAGCAATTCGTCATACGCCTTGGCCGCGTTCTTCACCCTGAACCCCATGCCGCAGGCGGATGGTCCATGCTCACGAGCAAAATACCATGCGGCTGAGCGCGGTTCGTAATTGATGATCAGATTGATCTGGCCTTGTCGCCAAACGTCCACGTCTTTGGAGCGATGGGAAGCGATATGGGCAAAGCCCATCGCCTGAAACACCGGTTCTATAACACCCTTCTCGGGCGCGCAGAATTCAACAAATTCAAAGCCATCAAGGCCAATTGGATTTTCGAAGAGATCAGTCATGGTTTCACTTGTAACTTGTTTCGGCAGAAACCGCAAGCGTTCGTGCCGGATGACGCGAAATCGGGGTGTGATGGCGCAAGGGCCTTGAAACAAAGGTCTTCCTGTGATTCAAGGACACCTATGAATACAAGCATCAATCGGCGCGATATCGTGCGTGAAAGGATTGGCAACGCCATTGCCTTGCTCGTGCTGATCCTTATCGGCTTGCTGGCCTTGATGGGGCCATCAGGGCTTTTGGCATGGAGTGATCAGGCAGCGCAGCTTGAAGATCACAAGCAACGCATAGCCACGCTGGAAGAAGAAAGGGCCGTTCTGGCAAACAGGCTGGAATTGCTGGATGCGGATCATGTCGATCCCGACCTCGCTTCTGAACTGGTAAGGAGGGACCTTAATGTCGCCCATCAGGACGAATATGTCGTCGAGCTGGAGCCGCTCCACTGATTGGGGAACTGGATACGGCGTGTAAAGCGTCCAGAGCGGTGACTGCACCGAAGCAAATTAACCCAAGCGGCGAAATTCGTATGCACAGCGTTGCCAGCGAAACCGGTCCGCGACTATAGGTCACCTAAATTGGTAGCAACGATGCCCACAATGGGCACTAACAGGGGAATTGCCTTGGCCAAAGCCGCCACCTCAAAATCCGAATCAGTAAAGTCATCATCCGGCGAGGGCGTTGATCTGGGCGCCCTTCAGAATGCTCTGGAAAAGGACCGTCGTCTCAAGCCGAGCGAGGAGCAGTTGCTCCATTTCTACGAACAGATGCTGTTGATCCGCCGCTTCGAGGAAAAGGCAGGCCAGCTTTACGGCCTCGGCCTTATCGGCGGTTTCTGCCATCTTTATATCGGCCAGGAAGCCGTAGCCATCGGCTTGCAATCCGCTCTGGATAATGAACGCGACAGTGTGATCACTGGCTATCGCGATCATGGTCACATGCTCGCCTATGGCATCGATCCCAAGGTCATCATGGCAGAATTGACCGGACGTGGTGCCGGCATTTCGAAGGGCAAGGGCGGTTCAATGCACATGTTCAGCACTGAACATAAATTCTACGGTGGCCACGGCATTGTGGGCGCGCAGGTTTCCCTGGGTGGCGGGCTCGCCTTTGCGCATAAATACAATGAAGACGGTGGGTTTTGCCTCGCCTATTTCGGCGATGGCGCGGCGAACCAGGGCCAGGTTTATGAAACCATGAACATGGCAGCGCTCTGGAACCTCCCGATCGTGTTCGTGGTGGAAAACAATCAATATGCAATGGGAACGGCGGTCAATCGTTCATCTGCCGAAACCGAGTTTTACCGACGCGGTGCCGCATTCCGCATCCCCGGCATGGACGTTAATGGCATGGACGTGCTCGAGGTGCGCCAAGCCGCTGAGATTGCCTTCAAATATGTGCGCGATGGCAATGGGCCGGTGCTGATCGAATGTAATACCTATCGCTATCGCGGACACTCAATGTCCGATCCAGCTAAATATCGCACGCGTGAAGAGGTGCAGGGCCAGCGCGAGAAGAACGATCCGATCGAACGGGCAAAGGTCGATCTGGGCAAGCTCGGCATTTCGGAGGAGAGGTTGAAGGAAATCGACAAGGGAATTCGTGCAATCGTGGCCGAAGCGGCCGATTTTGCTGAAAGCTCGCCAGAGCCCGATCCGGCGGAACTCTACACAGAAGTTCTGGTCGAGGAGTATTGAGCGATGGCTATTGAACTGAAGATGCCCGCCCTTTCTCCCACCATGGAAGAAGGCACTCTGGCCAAATGGCTGGTGAAAGAAGGTGACAGTGTATCGGCAGGGGACGTGCTTGCCGAAATTGAAACTGACAAGGCCACGATGGAGTTCGAAACCATCGATGAAGGCACAGTTGGCAAGATATTGATCGCTGAGGGCACTGAAGAAGTGAAGGTTGGGACCGTCATCGCAATTCTCGCAGGCGAAGATGAAGATGTATCCTCCGTTTCCGCTCCGGCTCCATCCGAAGAGGTCGAAGATGTGCCGGGTGAAGGCAAGGATGTTGGTCGTGAACCTTCCGAAGCTGAAATTACCAAGCTGCAAAGCGCGCCGCGTGCTGCCGATCCGGATGTTCCGGAAGGCACGCCCATGGTCAAGATGACGCTGCGCGAAGCTTTGCGTGATGCGATGGCAGAGGAAATGCGCCGTGATGAGCGGGTGTTCGTCATGGGCGAAGAGGTCGCTGAATATCAGGGCGCTTACAAGGTAACGCAGGGCCTGCTTGATGAATTCGGCCCCAAACGCGTGATCGACACGCCAATCACCGAATACGGCTTTGCCGGCATTGGCACAGGGGCGGCTATGGGCGGCCTTCGCCCGATCGTTGAATTTATGACATTCAACTTTGCCATGCAGGCAATTGACCACATCATCAATTCTGCCGCCAAGACCAATTATATGTCCGGCGGACAGATGCGTTGTCCTGTGGTTTTCCGTGGCCCTAATGGCGCAGCCAGCCGCGTAGGCGCACAACACAGCCAGAATTATGGTCCGTGGTATGCAAGCGTTCCCGGTCTCATCGTGATTGCGCCTTATGATGCGCAGGATGCGAAGGGTTTGTTGAAGGCCGCAATCCGCACGGAAGACCCGGTCGTATTTCTCGAAAACGAACTGATCTACGGTAGGAATTTCGAATTGCCGGATCTGGACGATCATGTCCTGCCTATCGGCAAGGCACGTATCATGCGCGAGGGTTCCGATGTCACCATCGTCGCCTATTCAATCTCTGTCGGCCTCGCATTAGAAGCAGCGGATGAGTTGGCAGAGCAGGGAATAGATGCGGAGGTAATCGATCTGCGGACATTGCGCCCACTCGATACCGAAACAATCCTGGCCTCGCTGGCGAAGACCAATCGCGTAGTCATTGCAGAAGAGGGCTGGCCAACCTGCTCTATATCATCTGAAGTGATCGCAGTGTGCATGGAGCAAGGCTTCGATGACCTCGATGCCCCCGTATTGCGCGTTTGCAATGAAGATGTGCCGCTGCCCTACGCAGCCAATCTGGAAAAGCTGGCAATCATCGATACGGATCGCATCGTCAAGGCTGTGCGGAAGGTCTGCTACGTGGATTGAGCTGAACAGGACTTGCTATGCAAAGAAAGCGGGCGGCGTAGGTCCGCCTTCCTTGCATCTGCGATTGCGAGATATACCGCCGCCGAGCAGGGCTTGTCCGAAATCGAATTATGCGAGAAATGCGGGGCGCGTGAAGGTCAACGTCGGACCATCAACATCGATCATCTGCAACACACTTGTCGGTGTGTAGCGGACCGTAATCGTCAATTCCTTTGCACCTGCAACACGCTGCGTACCTGCATCTTCAACGGTTACGAACAGGCGTTGTGCATCCAGGAGATAAGGCGCATTTTGCGCATGGTTGCGGGCCCATGACCTGATCTGGCCATTCGTTATTTCGTTTCCGGTCTGGTACTGCACCATCGCATATCGCGCGACATCGGCAGACACACTGCGCATCGAGTTATAGCTCTGTAGGCCAAGACCCACCTGGAGCACACCCAGCATCATTACGATGAAGGCCGGGCCAATCAGCGCAAATTCGATGGCTGCGGCACCAGCATTGTCACGCTGCAGGCGATTGAGAAAATTGCGCATATTCATCCGATCTGCACCGTGCGGGTGATATTGTAATTGATGCCTGATGTCAGACCAAACTTGGTCCAGACAGGCTGATATGTATCGGTAAGGTCCACCTTGATGAATTTGTATTCGGTGCCACCGCCGCAGCTTCCGGCGGTGGTCTTGTAAGCATCGCCTGCACCGCAACGATATACTTCGCTGATTGTCACCTGTTCATTTGTCAGGCCGGTGGATGTTACCAGAATATCGCGCACCGTGGTGCGTTCCTCGGCGGTTTCGGGGATGACAGCGCGGACGATAGCGGCCGATTCAGCGGCGGCTGTCTGCAATTCTGTCTGCCGGGAGACCATGGAACTGACCTCGAACCCGCCAAGGGCGAGAACCAGCAGAACCGGAGCGACCAAGGCGGTTTCGATAACCATCGAACCGTCTTCATTGCGGCGAATGCAGGCCAGTCGGGCAAGCGCGCGGATCATGCGACCAACCTTACCTTCGCCGCAATCGAAACGACAGTAGTGTCTTCAGAGGAACCTGGATCGCAGAAAGTCGACATCTGCGTAGTGCCGGTAATCGTTATCGTATTGGCCGCGATCATCAGGCACTGGCTGGTGACACTCACGGTCCCGGCGAAAAACACTTCGCTGATGGGGAAATACATTTTGCCGTTGAGCACGGTGGATGCAGTGCCGTTGAACTTCGTCTTGCTGCTGCCTTGCGAGTCCCGATCTTCGAAGACGAGCATCCCTGCAAGACCATTGGCCTCATCAGCCGTGAGGCCAAGGCTCATGAGCTCCGAAGCCTGCATCGCGGTCAGGTTGACATTCGATCCGCCGGTAATGTCGATATAGGCGCCGTCATAGAGGACAAACATCACGCCAGAACCTGTGACATCATACTGGCTGGTGATCTTCAAACCGCCACCGACGAGGTTGTAAACACCAGGAGCGAACGCTGTGTTACAGCCAATTTGGAGATCAGTGTAAGTTCCCGGACGAACGCTGCCGGCAGGATCCCCGCCTTCAGTGGTGACATTCGCATAGGTCGTGGAAACAGTATCTACCTTGCGCTCCCAACGCTTCTCCTGCCCCTTGCCGCCTAGCGAAGTCCAGATATCGGAGTTGGATTCCTCGGTTCCTGCGGTGGTTCCTGAAGGAACAATCTGATCGTAGGCTTCCGTCAGCAGATTGGTATTTTCCTTCGGTGAAGGATTGTCCCAGGGATCCGCATTATTCTTGTTAGAGCCCTTGTAATACTCATACGTCGTGACTGTCCGCCTGCTCACGTCCGCCTTGGTCGTGGTTGGTTCGGCAGTGCAGCTATAGGTGCGCGCTGTCTCCGATTCCGCTGGCGTGGGCGGTTCCATATCCTCAAATGGATCGTACAGACCCGTCATATTTTCGATGATCACGTCATCGGTGTTATCTTTCAACCATTGATCAACACCGCCAGCTGCAAGAATCCAGCCCGCCTGCACTTCAGGGTTGCCGTTTACGGTAATCGCTTCATCTGCCGTTGAAAGCGCGGCCAGACCGCAACTTGCTGTCAGGATTGAATTGCCGCCGATTGTGATCGCACCTGTTTCTTCGTCGTCAAGTGCAATGAGGCAGCTGGTAAGGTTCACGCCTTCTTCAAAGCTTGCCTGTGCAAAGGCAAAGACATCTGTCTTCCCCCCCATGACAATGCTGCTGAAAGGCAGCGTCTTGGAAACTGTGGCTGACACCGCGACCGAGTTTTGTGAACCGCCGGCGAAATCTGCCAACAATATCAATGGATCGCTATTGAAATCTTCGGTTATCGAAAGATTGGCATTAAATTCCTGCTTGGCGCGTTTCAGGTAAGTCGATTCCGTATCGGCATCGGCCATTGCCCATGCACCGGCAACAGCAGACTGATCCACGGCGAATTGTAATTCGCGTTTCCACATGTACCATTGGGTGACATCGACCCCGAGGCCTGCGCCGCCAATGAGGACGGGCATACCGAGAGCAACAAGAAGAGTCGCATTGCCGCTGTTGCAGCCCGACATATGAGCGATGTGACGACGGATCCTGGTGATCATTGGCTTACCTGTTCCCATTGCGAGGTAACTCTATACTTGCATGGCTATATCGCCCGTCAGGTAACCATCGTCTAAACAGACAAGGTTAATGCGCAGTCACCATGCTCTTCACTGTGGAAGGTCAAGCTTGACGCGGGTGGGCAAGGGCAGGCACCGGAAAGGGTGATGGACGATATTCTGCTTGAAAGCCTGCCACTGCCCTTACGCCTTGCCCTTAGTTATGCGCCCAGGGATGCGCGCCGCGAAACGCTGGTTCTTCTGGCGCTCGATACGCGGCTTGCCGCTATCGTGCGCGGCGATGGGGAAGCCATCATCGCGCAGTTAAAGCTTGCGTGGTGGCGAGACAGGCTGGCCGAAAATCCCGAAAACTGGCCAGCAGGAGAGCCGTTGCTGTCTGCCTTGAGCGACTGGCGCGGAAATCTTGAAGCTCTCGGAGAGCTGGTCGATGGCTGGGAGGGATTGCTCGTCGAATCACTGGGCCAAGCGCAAGTGCGCGCATTTGCCGCGGCGCGGGGGACATCATGGCAGACGCTTGCTGATGGTCTGGGCGGCAAGGGCGATCCGGAAACGGTGGCGCAAGCTGGTCAACGCTTCGCTCTGGCCGATCTGGCGCTCCATCTTGGCGATCCGGCAGAGCGGGATGTGGCGCTCCATCAACTGGCACAATTGCAGGCAGGGCGTGTAAAGCTCAATCGGCAGATGCGTCCGCTAGCCGTCCTGAACGCTCTTACCCAGCGTGCCTTGAAGCAAGGTTCAGGCGAGTTGCTGGATGGCCCTGCTGCAATGGCTCTAGCGATGCGGGTTGGAATTACAGGACGTTAGCGTAGAGACGCGCAGCAGGCCGGGGAACAGGGAGACTATTCATGAACCGTATGCTTCTGGGCGCCTTTGGCGCGCTGTTGCTGGCCGCGCTGGGTCTGTTCTGGATGCAGGGCAGGGCCCAAGTCGAAGAAGCAGCGCCTCCGCCCAGTCCTGAAGCGCTAGAGGAAGAACAGGATCCCGATGCCTTGCCCACTGCGGACATTGCCGATCTTGAAGGTCCGGCTCCGCCCGAAGCTAGCGAGCTGACACGCGAGCAGAGGCGCTTTTTCCGTTATGATCGCAACCGTGATCTCAAGATCACGCGGCACGAAATGTTGTCCAGCCGCACCTCGGGATTTCGCAGGCTCGACACGGACGGCAATAATCTACTGACCTTTGAGGAATGGGCGATCTCCACCTCCGACAGATTTGCCGAGATGGATGCAGACAAAAATAGTGAACTCACCGCAGCAGAATTCGCCACCAGCGCGCCAGCGCCGCGGCGTAGCTCTTCCACGCGTTGCGATTGTTAATCGTTCAGGCGGGCACAGTGTCACACAACGTCAGCCATTCTCCGAAATCAGCCTTGGCACGTGAAGTGTAGGCTTCTTTGCGTTGCTTCTTCTTTACCTCGTGAAGCGGCGGGAAAAGCCCGAAATTGACATTCATCGGCTGGAAATGGGCTGCATCGGCATCGCCCGTTATATGGCTGAGCAGCGCACCCATGGCCGTTGTCGGTGGCGGAGGGGGCCAGGCATTTCCAGCAAGCTCGCTCGCGGCCATCATGCCCGCCATCAATCCGACCGCGCTGCTTTCTACATAGCCTTCGCAGCCCGTAACCTGTCCGGCAAAGCGGATATGCGGCGCTGATTTCAAGCGCAATTGCCGATCAAGAAGTTCGGGCGAATTGATGAAAGTATTCCGGTGCATCCCACCAAGCCGGGCAAACTCCGCATTTTCCAGCCCTGGTATGGTGCGAAACAGCTCTACCTGCGCACCGTGTTTCATCTTGGTCTGGAAGCCAACCATGTTCCACAGCGTGCCCAGCTTGTTGTCTTGCCGCAATTGTACCACGGCGTAAGGCCAGCGTCCTTGTGGAAACTCCTCACAAGCGGTGCGCGGATCATCGAGCCCTACACCTTTCATCGGGCCATAACGCAAGGTCTCGACACCGCGTTCTGCCATTACCTCGATGGGCATGCAGCCATCGAAATAGGGCGTGTCTGCCTCCCAGTCCTTGAACTCGCCCTTTTCAGCATCCATCAGACCCTGGTGGAAGGCGAGATATTGCTCCCTCGTCATGGGACAATTGATGTAATCGCCCCCTTCGTTGGAGGCGCTGGTCGTCTTGTCCCAACGAGACTGAATCCAGGCCTTGTCCATATCGATACTGTCACGATGAACGATTGGCGCAATGGCATCGAAAAAAGCGAGCCGATCCTCTCTCGTAACGGTGATAATGCTTTCGGCCAGCGCTGCGGCAGTCAGCGGCCCAGTCGCAACGATTGTCAGCCCCTCTTGTGGGAGCGCGCCGATTTGCTCACGCACGATCTCGACATTGGGATGATTGGTGAGCGCTTTTTCGACCTCGGCTGAAAATACATCGCGGTCCACCGCCATGGCGCTTCCTGCAGGCACCCGGGCGATTTCGCCGGCACGCATCACAAGGCTGTCTGCACGCCGCATTTCGTGATGCAGCAGACCAACCGCATTCTTTGCGTCATCATCAGAGCGGAAGGAGTTGGAGCAAACCAGTTCGGCCAGGCCATCGGTATGATGGGCAGCAGTAGAGCCGCCTCCGCCGCGCATTTCAGAAAGCTTCACGCGAATGCCACGCTGCGCAAGTTGCCACGCCGCTTCGCTACCGGCCAAACCGCCGCCGATGATATGGACCTGATGTGTCATGAGCCGGCAGATAAGTGCGATTGGCCGCTGGCGCAAATGCTGCCTGCGCATTAGGAAACGCGACATGCCTCGCCGTGCCCTTGTGAACAAACGTCCCTACCTCGTGCTGAGCGTCGCCGCCGCCCTGGCGTTTTACTACATGCGGGCCAGCGCGCTGCCAGAGATTTACCTCGTGCCGATCAAGGGGTGCGCAGTGGGCTTTCTTGCGCTGTATGCCTGGATGCGTCATTCGAGCTGTTCTGCCCGGATATTGACAGCTGCGCTTATTGCCGGAGCAGTGGGCGACATGGCCATCGAATTTGATCTGCGCGCAGGTGCTGCGGCGTTTTTCGTATTCCACGCGCTGGCACTGGTAGTTTTCCTGCGCAATCGCGGAGAGCCTCTTGAAGGGCGTGACAGCCTGATCTTCATCCTGCTCCTGCTGGCAACTCCATTCATCGCTTATCTGCTGCCTTATGACGACCGGGTCTCGCTCCCGGCTGCAATCTACGCATTGGCACTTGGCGCGATGGCTGCAGGTGCCTGGGCCAGCAATTTTGCGCGTTTGCGTGTGGCGGCAGGCGCGATGTTGTTTATCGTATCAGACTTGCTGAAAATCGCCGAAATGGGGCCACTATCCGGCAGCGCCGTGCCGCAATATCTTGTCTGGCCTATTTATTATCTCGGCATGTTCCTGATCACCGTTGGCATTGTGACAACTCTGCGCAAGCGGGATCCGGAATTACGCGTGGTGCGGGGCGGCCAGCACTAATCAGCCGTGCGTCAATTTTGACAATCAGACAGGCACGCAGATCAATCTACCGATATCAGCGCGGCAATATCCTCGATATTACCCTCCACCAGCAATGGCGTAGAGCCAACAATGCCAATTTTGGTCTGGCCATTTTCGTCCGATCGCAACCAGGCGACATTGGAGGCAACGACGAGATAATTGCCGCCGCGGGATTTCAACGGTACGAATTTCATGAATGGGTCTCCTGATGCAAAGCCGGATAGGCGATGCTACCCGGCTTTGCATCAACGCATTCGCATTATTGCAAAAAGATCGTTTGGCTTAGCTTTCGTCGCCACCGTCCTCGGCCAGATCATCATCGGTCTGCGCGGTCGTGTGCGGCTCTGTCTCATCACCACCGCCGCGCCGTTCGACCATTTCCTCGACAACGGCCTCTTCCGCCTCGTTTTCGGGCGATTCATCTTCGTCAATCAATGCTGCCCCAACGATATGTTCGCCCTTGGCCACATCAAAAATCCGTAGGCCCGACGATCCGCGCCCGTAGATAGAGAAGCCCTTATGGTTCTCGAATCCGTCCTCAATAAGATGGCGGAACAGGATCGGCAGACGAATGAGTTTTGCCTGATCCGTTACCAACATCAATTGCCCGCCATGTTTGACCGGGAAGCTGGCGACTACCGGACCATTGCGGTCAGGATTGCTGTCTGGCGTGCCGATATTGGTAAGTCCCTGTCCACCGCGACCAATGGTGCGATATTCAAAAGCAGACGAAATCTTGCCATAACCGTTGGCCGTTAGCGTGAGGATAAACTCCTCTGCTTCCGCCATCGACTCATGCTGGTCTGCGGACAGTGCGATTTCGGCGTCGTTATTCTTCCACGGCGCTGCACGAAGGTAGGCCTCACGCGTTTCCATATCGAGTGCAAGCTTGTCCAGCACTGCCAGCGAAACAACCTTGGCACCGTTTTTCAAAGTCATTCCGCGCACACCGATTCCGGTGCGGCTCTTGGTTTCGCGCGCATCGGTTGCAGCGAAACGGATTGCCTTGCCCGAATCCGACGCAAGGAAGACCTCCTGCTCCTCGCTCAGCAATTTCACCCCGATCAGCCGGTCTCCGCTGTCCTCGACGAAGCCCATCGCATATTTGCCATTTGACGGGACATTGGTGAAAGCATCCATCGAGTTGCGCCGCACCATGCCTTGTTCCGTGGCGAATATGATGTTGAGCGCAGACCATGTGTCCTCATCCTCTGGCAAGGGAAGGACATTGGTAACCCGCTCCTCATCGCCTAATGGCAGCAGATTAACCATCGGGCGCCCCTTGGTCTGTGGCCCACCTTCAGGCAGTTTCCACACTTTCAGGCGATAGACCCGGCCCGTATTCGTGAAGAAAAGCACAGGGTTATGCGTCGATGTTACGAACATCTCGACAACCGCATCCTCATCCTTCGTGGCCATGCCGGAGCGGCCCTTGCCGCCGTGGCGCTGGGCACGGAAAGTGGCAAGAGGCGTGCGCTTGATATAGCCGGAGTGCGTGACGGTCACGACCATCTCTTCACGCTCGATCAGGTCCTCATCATCAATCCCGTCCCATGCGGGCGCGATCTCGGACAGGCGCGGCGTTGCGAACTGGTCACGCACTTCCTGCAATTCTTCGCGCATTACCCCATATAATTTGGCCCGATCAGCCAATAGCGAGAGGTAATATTCGATCTTGTCGGCAAGTTCTTTCAGCTCGTCGCCGATCTCGTCTCGGCCAAGCGCTGTCAGGCGGTGCAGGCGCAGGTCGAGAATGGATTTCACCTGTCTTTCGGACAGTTGATAGGTCCCGCCGGCCTCGTCACTCGTCGGCTCAATCGCCTCCACCAGCGCTATATATTGCGCAATGTCGCCAATCGGCCATTCCTTGGCAAGCAGCTTTTCCCGCGCAATCGCAGGGTTGGAAGAGCTGCGAATCATCGCCACGACTTCATCCAGATTGGAAACCGCGACTACCAGACCAAGCAGCACATGCGCCCTGTCACGCGCCTTGTTCAGTTCAAACTTCGTGCGTCGCGTAATAACCTCTTCGCGAAAGGCAATGAAGGCCTGAATGAATTCACGCAGCGCCAGCGTTTCGGGCCTGCCTCCACGAATGGCCAGCATGTTGGCAGGAAAGCTTGATTGGGCAGGCGTATGTCGCCACAATTGGTTAAGCACGACATCAGCTGTGGCATCGCGCTTCAGCTCAATCACCACGCGCACACCCATGCGTGAGGATTCATCACGAATGTCGGCAATGCCCTCAATCCGCTTTTCCTTGGCCGCATCGGCTATCTTTTCGACCAGCCCCGCCTTGCCAACCTGAAAGGGAGTGGCTGTGAGCACGATAGATTGCCTGCCAGCCCGGCCAGTCTCGATTTCATGCCGACTGCGCATCAGGATGGAACCTCGCCCTGTGGTATAAGCAGAGCGTGCGCCAGTCTTACCGAGAATCAGTGGTGCCGTCGGGAAATCGGGACCAGGAATAATCTCATGCAATTGTTCGGACGTGATGCCGGGATCGTCCATATAGGCGAAACAGCCATCAATCACTTCGCCAAGATTGTGCGGCGGAATATTGGTCGCCATACCAACGGCGATACCACCAGCACCGTTGACGAGCAGATTGGGGAAGCGCGCAGGAAGAACGGACGGCTCTCTTTCAGAACCGTCATAGTTATCAACGAAATCGACCGTGTCCTTGTCAAGATCGCTCAACAACGGATCGGCAGCCTTGGCAAGACGGCTTTCGGTATAACGCATGGCTGCCGGCGGATCGGGATCCATGCTGCCGAAATTGCCCTGACCATCAATCAACGGTAGGCGTAGCGACCACGGCTGCACCATGCGGGCCAGCGCATCATAAATCGCGCTGTCGCCATGCGGGTGATAGGACCCCATCACTTCGCCGACGATCTTGGCCGATTTGCGATAGGGCTTGTTCGATGTGTAACCGCCTACTTGCGCGGCATAGAGAATGCGCCGGTGAACCGGCTTCAGGCCGTCCCGCACATCGGGCAGGGCCCGGCTGACGATCACGCTCATCGCATAATCGAGATAGCTCGTTTTCATCTCATCGACGATGTCGATGCGACCAAATTGTTCGGGTGCCGCAGGCGGCGTGAGATTATCGGTCTCGTCGCTCACTGAAAATGGTTTTCCATCGCTGTTCTAATTGTTCGCAAAACCTAGATGAACGGGCGCGTAAGCGCTAGTTTTGCATCGTTGTCATATGGGGAGAACTGCCGTCTTTTCCACACCTGCCACAAGCTGCGATGGCCTGGCGCGCGGCACGGGTTCGACGAATTGACTGACAGATACGTTAAAACCCCATTCAGCGGCCTTTCTGTAGGACATTATTGCAATTCGGGGCGTTGTATGCAGAACACCTGCGCAACTGTTTCGACTGAACTTGTGCCCCAAAAGAAGTTATTAGGAGAGAATATCAATGTTTCGTGCTTTCCGCTCCGCTCGCCGGAAATCCTCGCAATTTGCCCTGGCACTTGCCCTGGCAGGCGGTGCCGCAGTTGGCACCGCAGCGATCGCCCCTGCCGCCATGGCACAAGACTATTCATCTGGCTTCATCGAGGTCTATCAGCCTACTGCCGACCTGACTCAGGGTGAAACACCGGATTACGAAGCAGCGCGTGCGCGGCTTGATGCAGTGCATGCAGCGGTCGAAACCGATGATGATCGCATGGCCGCAGGCAATCTGACGGTTATTCTTGGCAACCAGCTTGACGATGGGGCCTTGCGTCGCACCGGTCTGGAAATGATGATTGC
Organism: Aurantiacibacter atlanticus; assembly: GCF_001077815.2. Taxonomy (GTDB): domain Bacteria; phylum Pseudomonadota; class Alphaproteobacteria; order Sphingomonadales; family Sphingomonadaceae; genus Alteraurantiacibacter; species Alteraurantiacibacter atlanticus. The sequence continues at coordinate 2,019,221 of NZ_CP011310.1, forward strand.
TAGTGGCAAGGTTGCGCCTGAGCAGCTTGGTCAATTCCACTTCTACGTGGCAAGTTACGCATATAATGCCGGTGATTACGCCGCTGCCCGCGCCGCGATCGAGGCCGCGATTGCCAATGGCTATGTCGATACCGATACGACGGCTGCCAACGATCCCGAGTTTCTTCTGATGAAGACCTATGTGGGCGAAGATAATCCCACAGCGGGGTTGGCTTATATCCTTGGAGAAGCCAACAAGCTTGAGGTTGCTGGCCAGCCTGTGCCCGAAAGCTGGCTGCTGCAAGGCTTGCAGGATGCCTATAATGCCAATCTCACAAATGAAGCGACAGATGTTTCCCTTGTCCTGCTGCGTCAAAATCCGTCCAAGCAGAACTGGACCAACACCTTGCAGGTCGCGAATGCGCTGAACGAACTTGAACCTTCGGCGCGTGTTGATCTGTTCCGACTGATGCTGGAAGCAGACGCCATAACACAGCGTGGTGAATATATCCGGCTGGTTGAAGATCTTGATCCGCGTATCATGGGCAGCGAAGTTATCACCGTACTCGATGCCGGTGTAGCCTCTGGCCAGTTGGACGCTTCGGACCCCTATTATGTGGAAGTTCGGGGCATTGCAGAACCGCGCGCCGCAGCCGATCGCAGGGAAAAGGCTGCCACTATCGCCGAAGGCGAAAGCGGTGATGCGCGCATGGCGCTGACAACTGGCGACGTGCTGTATTCTCTTGGAGATTATGCGGAAGCAGAGCGCTTTTATGAAACCGCGCTCGAACGTGGTTTTGATAGCAATACGGCCAATACGCGTATTGGCATCACGCTGGTGAAGCAGGGCGATTACGCTGCTGCACAGGAAGCCTTTGGCCAGGTGAGCGGCGCCCGTACTCCGGTGGCGAAACTGTGGTCTGCCTATGCAGAATCGCTCGCAACGCAATAAGCCCTAATTAGGACGCAATGGCGGCGCGGAGAGCATTCAGCTTTCTGCGCCGTTTTTGTTGTTATGCGCTCGGTGTGCACGTCCCAGTAATTTAATCGCGCTATAGCGATTGGCACGATGCGCCCGATTTGGATCGCCTTGATTGCCGTGTCGGTGCTTCCGGCCAACCCGCTTCCTGCACAGGCAGAGACGGTGGATGCGCTATCTCCGCAATCCGGTGCCATAGTGCTGACAGAGGCCCAGGCCCAGATTGGTTTGAGCGATGATTACAGCTTTTATGGTCCCGAAGATGCTCGCACGATTTTGGTCGAAATCTGGGAAAATCCTCCTTCGCAAGCCGAAAATGCGTTGGGCATCGTCATGCCGGCAGGAGACGATCCGAGGCAGCAATCATGGGGTGCCATCATCACTTGGGAGCCGATCGGTTGGGTTGATAGTGATGACGCCCGCAACACCGATTACGCGGGATTGATGGTGCAGATGCAATCTGCCGCCCGTGCGCTGAATGCGCAGAGGCGTGCGGAGGGTTATCCCGAAGTCCAGGTGCTCGGTTGGGCGCAAGAACCACGATATGACAGCGTGGCCCACACTGTTTCATGGGCGCGCGAGCTCCATTTCTTCGATGATGAACCCAATGCCCTGCATTATGACATGCGATTGTTGGGACGGCGCGGCGTGTTGAGCATGAATATCGTCGGCACAATGGATCAGTTGGCCCAAATCCGCGCCGGAGCGGCCGATCTTGCCGGGCGGACAGAATTTGATAGCGGCGCACGCTATGAAGATTTCGAGGCTGGGCGAGACGACGTAGCCGCCTATGGCGTGGCTGGCGTTGTCGCCACCGGGGTTGGGGTGGCGGTCGCCAAGAATGTCGGCGCGATGGCTCTCTTGGGCAAATTGCTGCAACCGCTGGGGATTGCCCTACTGGTCTTGGGAACGGCGATGCTTACGCCGTTGCGCCGCCTGTTCAGCCGCAAGAAGCCGGATAATTGAGCGCTATACGTTGAACTTGAACATCATGACATCGCCATCCTGCACGACATATTCCTTGCCTTCCTGGCGCAATTTGCCGGCATCCTTCGCACCCGCTTCGCCGCCCAATGCGATGTAATCGTCATAGGCAATGGTTTCAGCGCGAATGAAGCCCTTCTGGAAATCGGTGTGGATTTCACCCGCAGCCTGTGGAGCCTTTGCACCCTTGGGGAAAGTCCAGGCACGCGATTCCTTCGGTCCCGCCGTGAAGAAGGTGTTCAGTCCAAGCAGTTGATATCCGGCACGAATTACCCGTGCCAATCCGCTTTCTTCCAGGCCGAGTTCGGCAAGATATTCTCCGCGATCTTCAGGCTCCATTGACACCAGCTCGCTTTCAATAGCGGCTGAAACCACAACGGCTTGCGCTCCTTCGTCAGCAGCTTTTTCGAACACGCGTTGCGACAGCGCATTGCCATCGGCTGCATCTTCCTCTGCCACATTGCAAACGTAGAGAACCGGCTTCGCAGTCAGCAGCTGCGCTTGTTCAAACAGGGCAGCTTCCTCGTCATCATTAGGCTGAGTAAGCCGGGCAGGCTTGCCTTCACGGAGCAGTTCGAGTGCCTGGCCCAATACACTGGCGAGCGCCTTCGCTTCCTTGTCACCTGCGGTAGCACGGCGTTTCGCATTGTCGACCCGCTTTTCGAGGCTTTCAAGGTCAGACAGCATCAGTTCGGTTTCCACAACCTCTGCATCGGCAATAGGATCGACCTGATTGGAAACATGCTGGATATCGTCATCTTCAAAGCAACGAAGGACGTGAACAATTGCATCCACCTCCCTGATATTGCCGAGAAATTGATTTCCCAGACCTTCGCCTGCACTGGCACCTTTCACAAGGCCCGCAATGTCAACGAAGCCAAGCTGGGTGTGAATGATCTTCGCGCTATTGGCGATGGATGCCACCTTGTCGAGCCGCGGATCTGGAACCGCAACCTGGCCCACGTTCGGCTCAATCGTGCAAAACGGATAATTGGCCGCCTGCGCCGCCTGCGTTTCGGTGAGGGCGTTGAAAAGGGTGGACTTGCCGACATTGGGCAGGCCGACGATCCCGCAGCGAAATCCCATGGATCAGTTACCTTTGGTCTAACGATTACAATCTTGCGCGGCCTTTAGCGGGCGATCCGCGCCAATACCAGTGGCACAAGACAGGCATTGACGATTGATCAGGGGTAAACCACTTTTCAACCGGCGCAGGCTATGAACTACGCCATGAAAAAATTGATCCGCTCCGCCTCCGTTCTTGCCTTGGCGCTCTCGCTCGCGGCCTGCGGTCTTTCCCCGGAAGAACGCATGGATCGCGCAGAGCAGGCCTTCGCTGAAAATCGCTTCTCAGAGGCGCGGTTGGATCTTGCCACGATTTTGCAGGAAAATGCAGACGATGCCGTCGCTCTCGATTTGCTCGCTCGCACGCAGTTGCAATTAGGGGACGGGGAAGGGGCTGGATCCTCGCTCTCCCGCCTGGCGGAGCTTGGTGCTCTTCCGGCAGACCTAGCCGAGATGCTGGCAGAGGCGGACCTGTTACGCGGCAAATTCAAGGAAGCTCTGGATGCGGGCAACGCCTTGGAAAACGCAGCAGGCGCGCGGATTGCGGCGTTGGCGCATGTCGGGCTTGGCGATGCTACTGCGGCACAATCCGCATTTGAAAGCGGAACCCGAATGGCAGGCGGGAAATCGCGCCTGCTGGCCGATTATGCAATTTTTATGCTGAATGCAGGGGATTCCGATGCTGCGGAAAGGCTGGGCCAGCAGGCCCGTGAGGCCGCGCCCGACGGGCTCGATTCACTCACAGCCAGCGCACGGATCGCCCAATCACGCGGAGAACTTGGCAATGCATTGACCCTTTATGAGCAGGCAGCCCGCATATGGCCCGAAAGCCGCGTCGCTCTGCTGGGGCAAATTGGGGTGCTTGGCGACCTGGGACGTATAGAAGAAGCGCGGCCGCTGATCGAACAGGTCGTTCGGCGCACGCCTTCCGATCCCGATGTCATCTACCTTCAGGCGCGGCTTGCGGCCGAGGCTGCCGATTGGCGGCAAGTGCGCGAATTGCTTCAACCGATCGAAGGGCGCGAAGATATACGCCAGCAATTGCTTTATGTGCGGGCCTTGATTGAACTGGACCTCCCTGAACAGGCGCAGCCGCGTCTCATCACCATGGTGCGACGCACCCCCGGCAATGCCGAGGCAAGAAGGCTGCTGGCGCGTGCACAATTGGCAACGGGCGATGCCGGCGCCGCCTTTGCCACGATCCAGCCGCTCGCGGACAGCGCCAGCGGCACTTCGCAGGATCTGGCGATCTTCACCACCGCTGCGCGCCAGTCTGGCCTTGCAGATGAAATTGAGACCGCGCTCAAGCAATCTCCACCCTCGGAACGCGTCGGCCTGCTCCTGGCTGAAGGCGACAATGCTCTGAATGATGAAAACTGGCGCGGGGCGATCGACGCTTATGAGGAATTGCGCGGCTGGACTGGCGATTCCAATGCAATGGTTCTGAACAATCTTGCCTTTGCCCATAGCCGGTCGGGGAATCCGCAAGAAGCAATTCATCTTGCAGAATTGGCGCTGGGCAAGGCACCGGACCATCCATCTATCATGGATACGCTGGGATGGTTGTTGGTCAGCACTGGCAAGGATCGCTCCCGTGGTCTGCTATTGCTGGAGCAGGCTGCGCAAGCAGCGCCCGAAAATGCAGTTATCGCGCGCCACCTTGCCGAAGCGCGCCGTGGCTAATCGCCGGTGGGGCGGACGCAAAAGAGGCGCCGCCCAATCAGGACGACGCCTCTTCACTGTCTCGAATTAGAACTTATCAGGCGTAGGCGGGCTGAACCTCAGCCTGCGTGCCCACTCGGCGCCGGCGCATGAAACCGAGCGATGCAAGGGCCAAGGCCAGCAGACCGAGCATGCCAGGTGCCGGAACGGGTGTGCCGCTGGTGGAACCGCCAGTCGTTGTCGAAGTGATCTGCTCTCCCGTAGCCGAACTTACGCCGTCAGCGCCGGTGATGCTCTGATAACGAACGAAAAAATCGTCCAGCGTGATCTCGTCAGGGCTTGAACCGAATAGCAGGGACATTGATCCTGTTCCGCTTTCGCCTTCGGTCACGCCACCCCGGCCAGAGCACGAACCGGCAATTGCAGCGCGGAAGCACACATCAACATTGCCGACGCGGTTAGGGAGGTGCGGTTCACTCGCGCGGCCATCCGCAACGAATGCATAGCGATATGCGCCATCCACAATCGCGCCGGCAATGTCGGGATCGACGTTGAAAGCGAAGCTGGAAATGCGTGAGGTTACACCGCCATCTGTGGTGTTCGCCACTTCGTAGGAGAAATTATAGCTATTGCCGATCACGCTATCGAGCGTGAAAATCAGCGTGCTGGTCAATCCGTCGACAATGCCGCTGCTGTCTCCGGAAAAGCCATTGAGGTTGATTTCAAACGCAGTCCCGACATCTCCGGCTCCTAGCGTTATCGGATCGGCTTGGGCCGGTGCAGCGAGAGCAAGGCTCGCCATGGCAACAATGCCGGTCACAAATTTGTTCATCGTCAATTACCCCCTGAACACTTGGTTTACAGAGAATAAAGCAAAGCCTGTGCCATTCCAGGAGTTCTGCGGTTTTCCATGGTTAACATTCTCGACTAGACATCAGGCTTGTCAAGAAAACCGACGCTTCACCGAATATTTGCGCTTTGGCCGTATTGGCCATTGAATGAAAACCGGTCAGCGCCTCTCCAGAATATCCGTATTTGTCTTTGCCGTCGCATCGTCCATCGCGCTTGGCGGATGCAGCTTCATGCAATCCGATCCGCTGGCGGAAGCGCAAGAGCATTTCGCCGGGCAAGATTATGTGTCAGCACAGATTGATGTCCTTGCGGCATTGCAGGAAGATGCCTCTGATCCGACGGCGCTCGAGCTGCTGGCCCGCATTCAGCTTGCGATGGGGCGCGGGGCCGACGCAAATCTTACGCTTGACCGCCTCAAGGATGCTGGCGTGCTCCCAGCGGATGCAGCTTTGATAGAAGCGGAAGCTTTGCTCCAGTCGGGGAACCATCGCGCTGCGCTCACTCTGCTTCGCGGTAGAGAAGGAGCGGAAAGCTGGCGGCTGCGCGCACTCGCAGCGGCAATGGCTGGAGACAATGATGGTGCCTTGCGCGCCTTCGCAATGGGGAAGGGGGCTAATGGTGACAAGCGCCGGCTGTTCGTGGCCGAGGCCAACCACCATCTTGCCAGAAATGATGTTGACGCTGCCCGTCCTGCTGTTCGGCAGGCCCAACTGCTTGCGCCGGACAATGTTGAAACGCTGTATGTCTCTGCTCGCCTTGCAGAACAGGAGGGTGAGCCCGAACTGGCAGCGCGCGCCTATATGGCGATTATCAAGCGTTTCCCCGCAGATAAGCCTGCATTGCTGGGCGCAATTCAGACGTTAGATATGATCGGCCGCATTGATCTGGTTCGCGATCTCATCGCGCGTGGCCGAACCGCATATCCCGAAGATGTCGAATTTTTATATCTGGAGGCGAGCTTGCAAGCCTTCGATGGCAATTGGTTCAATGTGCGCAAAATGTTGCAGCAGCATGAGGCAATGGTCATCGAGCACGATAAAGCGCGTGGCTTATACGGGCAGGCAATGCTGGAACTGGGTCAGCTGGAACAGGCCAGGGCGCAGCTGGCACCACTCCACCGCCGCTATCCTGACAATGTCGCCTATGCGCGGGTCTTGACGCGTACCCTCATCGCATCGGGTGAACATGCCGCAGCCTATGCGATTATCGGCCCTTTCGCGGGCCGGCGCGATGCTGCAATAATCGATCGGCAGCTGGCCGAAGAGGCAGCACGCGGGCGCGCTTCCGCCAGCTAATCCGTGGCTTGCTGGCGCAGCGCAATTTCGCTCATGAAACGGGCGTTATCGCCAGTGGCCAGCCAATGTGCTTCTGCTCCTATTGCAGCGAGCATATCGGTGAGGCCATCTATCTCTGATTTCGCGTAATTGCCCAGAACATGCCCATGGACCCGATCCTTATGGCCGGGATGGCCAATGCCGATGCGCACGCGGCGAAATTCCGGACCACAATGGCTATCGATCGAGCGCAATCCGTTATGACCGGCATGGCCGCCGCCAATCTTCACTTTGATCTTGAACGGGGCAAGATCCAGCTCATCATGAAACACGGTCAACGCGTCAATCGGAAGCTTGTAGAACCGCAAGGCATCACCCACTGCGCGGCCGCTTTCATTCATGAAAGTGGCGGGCTTGAGCAGTAAAATCTTTTCTGCGCCAAGGCGGCCTTCCTGTGTCCAACCCTGAAAGCGTTTTTGCACTGGGCCGAAATCATGCATGTCTGCAATCAGGTCGCACGCCATGAAACCGACATTGTGCCGGTGCATCGCATAGCGCGGTCCGGGATTTCCAAGGCCGACCCATATCTGCATGGCAGTTCCCCTAAAGCCTGCGCCTCCAAAAGCAAACGCCGACCCTTGTGGGGCCGGCGTTGCTGTAATCGGTTAAAGGATAAAGCGAGTTATTCGCTCTTATCCGCCTGCTCTTCAGCAGCGTCCGCATCGGGACCCTGCTCGGTTGCAGCAACCGAACCGGGATCTGTTTCATCACCGTCTTCGTCCGAAGACTCACCTTCGGCACGCTTGAGCGCAGAGGGGGCAACGATGGTTGCGATGGTGAAATCACGATCGGTAATGGCGCTTTCGGCACCCTTGGGCAGCGTGACAGAGCTGATGTGGATGGAATCGCCAACTTCCAGACCGGTAACATCGATCTCGATCTGGCCAGGAATCTTGTCCGCTTCGCAGCTGAGTTCCAATTCGTGACGCACGACGTTGAGAACGCCGCCACGCTTGAGACCTGGGCTGTCTTCTTCATTGACGAAGACCACGGGGATTTCCACGACGATTGTGGCATCCTTGGCAAGACGCAGGAAATCGACATGAATCGGACGGTCCTTGACCGGATCAAGCGCCACATCCTTGGGCAGGGTGCGGTGGCTTTTTCCATCCAGATCGATCATCACGATGGAATTCATGAAGTGGCCGGTCATCAACTGTTTGACGAGTGCCTTTTCTTCCAGGTGGATCGTTGTCGGTTCTTCCTTGCCACCGTAAATAACGGCGGGAACACGGCCATTGCGACGCAGCTCACGGGAGGCTCCCTTGCCAGCCCTTTCGCGCAGCTCGGCCGACAGGTTCAGAGCATCGCTCATAAGTCTTGCCTTTCGATAGATTGAATACGACCCCGCACCATGCCTCCAGGGATGACCATGACAGGGGAGGGCGCGCGTTTAGCAGCAGCTGTGCAAATTGCAACTATTCTATGTCCGGCAGCCTCTGCACATCATAGCCCCTTTTGCTCAGCAAATCTGCAAGCCCTTCGACGCCCACCACGTGAGACGCGCCCACCGCGACAAAGGGGGCGCGGCCTTCCCTTATCAGAGCCGCAATTCGCTGCGCCCAGGCCGCGTTTCGCCGTGTCAATAATACTGCCTTTAGTTCCGGATGCGCCAACAGCGGTCCATTCAGTTGTCCCACCATCCACTGGTCATTGCCAGTAAGCCAGGCATCTACAGCGACACCGCCCGCATTCCTCTTTCTTTCCTCCGCCACCCCTGCAAGCAGGGCAGATTGAGCCTCTGCCGAAAGCATATCGAACATTGCAAGTTGCCCGTCATAGCTTTCAAGCGCGACGACATCCTGCGTCTGTGACAATAATACGCGGTCCACACCATTGCGCGGATCGCCTTCTCGCACTGCGGCCGCAAGCGACAGAGCAGCAGCCCAGCTTTCCGTATCGGGGAAATCCTCATCCTGCCGCTCTGCTTCATTCAGCAAGGCACGCAGAGCCGGACGGTGAACTGGTGCGACACGTTGTGTAAGCGGCGGCTGCCCCGGTGCATGCGCCAGTTGGTTGAAGAGATCAGGTCCGGTGGGATCGCCTAGATCGGCGACCTCCACAACCAGCACACCTGATTGTGTCAGCGTATGGTCAATTAACGGCGTGCGCCACTCCACCTCATCGGGCAGGGCATGGATGGTTCCGAACAGCCAGCCTTTTTGCCCCTCTGGCGCAGTGATTTCCCAAACAGCGGGAGAGGGCTCGGGCCAGACCTGCCTGGCATCATCATTTGGGGCGCTGCAGCCAACCAGCCACAGCGCCCCCAATAATGCGATGATCGTGCGTATCAGTATGCAACCCGCTCCGTGCTTATGCCGCGCTCTGCAAGGAATTGCTGGACGCTACCTTCACCGGCAAGATGTCCTGCCCCTACAGCGATAAACACCGTGCCAGGCTGTTCGAGGCGCTGTTCGATCCATTCTGCCCAATTGGAATTGCGTGATGTTAGCAGCACATCATACAGCACCGGATCGCTCATTTCCTCATTCATCAGAGCGGCCAGACCAACGGCATCGCCATCCATCCATTCATCGATCAGGGCCTGAAGGCCGGGACCCATGTCAGGCAGGGCCTCGACGCTTTCATCAAGCATGAGCAGCTGCGATTCCATCGGCAATCCATCAAAAAAGCCGAATTGCTGCTCAACCGTTTCAAAGGCGGCGCGATCCTTGCCTTCGACCTGTTCATCCAACACGCGCTCCACACCGGTGGAAGGATCCATGCCCGCCTGCATCAGCGCAATCTGCGCCATGTTCATAATGGCAAACCACGGTTCAAAACCGTCGAATGTTTGCGGCGGAAGACCTAGAGCAGTCATGCCAGCCTCATATTCGACGCGGTCCTCTTCAGTCATAAGATCCCGTAGGGTGCCGCCGGTTTCAAGTTGTGCAAGGCCTATCATCAGCTGCACCATCGCCATCGCTTCGGGGGAGGGGGGCTCACCTGGCTCCATCTGCGGCACGGTGCTCGTGTCAATTTCGGTCACGAACTGGTCGGCCCCGCTCAGCGCATCGGCGATTGCAGGCTTGTACCAGTCCAATCCTTCAGGAAGGAAATGCACGGTGCCGAACAGGTAAATGGTCGTATCTTCATCACCCAATTGCCACATTGCCGGACCGCTTGAGCCCACTGCCGATTGTTCGACAGCGCCGTGTTCATGCGCGCCTGCCTCATTCGCTAGCGTTGTCTCAGGAAAAGCGCAGGCTGACAGAGTCAGTGCAGAAGCTGTAAGGATCAATCTCTTCAGCATTTTATTATCTCCGTAAAATCCAGGTAATGGTTATGAAAGATCAGCGCAAACCAAGTTTGCGCGCACCGTAAGCTATGAACATGACAGCGAGGGTTGCTAGATAGATCACCTTATCCTGCGGGGTGCCGGCAAGCCCGATGATGTCAAACATATACCAAGATGGCATTGCCACGACATAGAAATAGAAAGCGATCAATGTGGCCCACATATTGTCCATCAAATCGAGCTCATCGACCCGTCGGAAATAGCTGATGGTGAACCATGTAAAGGCGGCAACAACTAAAGCCCATATTGCGTAGATGCTCCATGCAGGAAGACTGCCATCCTCATAAAGATCGCCTGCAAATCCTGTCGCCAGACCCACGATAATGGCAATCAGGAATCCCATTCCGGAAAATGCCCACAGGCGGTTGCGACGGGCTTTCAAACGGGCTTCACCTGTCATGGCACTATCATTCATGTTGGTCATCGAAGATCTCCTCGATACGCATTTCGAAAAGGCGGGCAATGCGGAAGGCCAGCGGGAGCGATGGATCGTGCTTGCCGGTCTCAATCGCATTCACGGCCTGCCGCGACACATCGAGACGACCGGCCAGCTCCGCCTGGCTCCAATCGTGCATGGCGCGAAGAACCTTGAGACGGTTATTCATTGGAACTTCCTGGCAGATGGCATCATCTGGTCAGCGGAGTTCATGGCTGGCTGTCGAGCTTTCTGTGAAATTCTTGTATGTTTTGGCACTGATATTGCCGAACCCATATCCCGCGAAGAACATGATTACGACGATACCGAGCAGTGCAAGAATGCTGCTACGAGTGATCTCAAATTTCATGCCACGCCCTTTCACAAGGCTCTTGAAGTCCTGAAGACTGATAGGCGGGATTCATCCGCAGTATGTCGTGCGAACCTTCCCTTGTGTCAAGTTATCTTTACTTTTTGTCATGAGGAGCCGACTGTGTCAATACTACCCCTGACACAAAGTCACGGAGAGGCGACTTCGAGCCACCCAACCGTCGGAAATTCATAATGACAAATTTCTCGACGCTGCGCCAAGCATCACAAAGGCTGGCCGCTAATCTATTCTGTTCGCCGACAATCCACGGTCATCGAGCTTGATCAGCAGTGATGCCGGTCCTTCAAAATGGCCTGCCCCGACTGCAACCAGCGCCGTGCCTGGATCTTGCAGCCGCATTTCTATCCATCTGGCCCAGGAAGTATTGCGGCGGTCCAGCAAGTTATAATCGAACGCACGCCCGATGGGGCCGTCACCGAAACCAATGGAAAAATCAGCTTCCAATATCCCCTGCGCCCATCGGTGCTCCATCCTCCAATAGTCATCGGCGGACCGTTCAACATAGCCCACATCAAAAAAGGGCATGAGAGATTTTCCATTCCAAGCCATCAGCTTGCTATCGAGATCATCGACAAGCGCCGCGGTGTCGAGGCGGAAGAGGCTGTACATCACTTCTCCGGAATCCTCGATGGCGATGATGGGAGATTCTCGACGCAGGAATTCCTGCTCAAGCACGGATTCCACGCCATAAGCCTCGAACGATTGGTCATCCGCTTCGCCCATCATTCCCATCGTCAACAGGCCAAGCAAAATCGGCAGTTTGTCAATCTCGTCAAATCCGAAGCCAGTTCTGGCGATCAGCGCAATCCAGCGCTCTCGGCCTGCGGCAGACAGTCGGCTGGATGTCGAAGATCGGTTCGCTATCCGTGCCTTCAGCTTTGCATCAACATTCAGCACATCAGCGGACGGATCGAATCGGCTGGTTTCCACGACCAGTTCATCCGCTTCCGCAATTATCGCGTTGAGCTTTGCACTACGCCAGCGAAATCCACGCGGCAGGGCATGCATCGTGCCCAGCAAGTAAACGGTCGTATCTTCATCCGAAACTTGCCAGATAGCAGGGGATGGCTCGTAATCCTGCGTGAATTCATGATGTGTGTGCGGGCGAAGATGCTGCGCCGCAGCCGGAGCAGCCAGTAAAAGCGTGAAGATTGCCGCCAAGGCGATGCGGAAAAACTGACCGGTCATGCCGTGCAGATGATGCGGCAAGCATGCCATGTGTCAAGCGCCATGCGCGCCCGGCATTGACGGTTTCGAAGGCATCAGCCATTGCGCCGCATCATGGAGCGGAACCCGAAGACAAGCTTTCAGGACATGATCCTCGCGCTGCACGATTTCTGGAGCACGCAAGGCTGTCTTATCCTGCAACCTTACGACATGCGTATGGGGGCGGGCACGTTCCATACGGCGACCACTCTGCGCGCGCTTGGTCCTGAGCCGTGGAACGCTGCTTTCGTGCAGCCAAGCCGCCGTCCAACTGATGGCCGCTATGGCGAAAATCCAAACAGATTGCAGCATTATTACCAGTATCAGGTCATCCTGAAACCGAGCCCGCCCGACATTCAGGAGCTTTATCTCAAGAGCCTTGAAGTGATCGGCATTGATCCGCTCAAGCATGATATTCGCTTTGTGGAGGATGATTGGGAAAGCCCGACACTGGGTGCATGGGGCCTTGGCTGGGAAGTCTGGTGCGATGGCATGGAAGTCACGCAATTCACCTATTTCCAGCAGATGGGCGGCTATGATTGCAAACCCGTCGCGGGCGAACTGACCTACGGGCTGGAACGGCTGGCCATGTATATTCAGGGCGTGGACAATGTTTACGATCTCGATTTCAACGGCAAGGGCTACACCTACGGACAAGTGTTTCTCGAAAACGAACGACAGATGTCGAAATGGAACTTTGAAGTTGCAGACACCGATGCCCTGTTCGACCTTTTCAGCAAGGCAGAGGCGGAATGCCAGAATGCACTGGCTGCCGATGTGCCCATCGCTGCCTATGAACAGGCGGTAGAGGCCAGCCATCTATTCAATTTGTTGCAGGCACGCGGCGTTATTTCGGTACAGGAGCGCGCCAGCTACATGGCCCGCGTGCGCGATCTGGCGCGCGGCAGTTGTGAGAAATATGCCGAGGTTATGACCCCGCAGTGGCAGAAGGGTTATCCGGAGTGGACGCTATGAGCGACTTTCTCCTGGAACTGCGCTGTGAGGAAATTCCTGCCCGGATGCAGGCCGGCGCGCGGGCAGAGCTGGAAAAGCTGTTACGCCGTCAAATGGATGCCGCTGGCGTTTCCATCAAGGACCTAACCATCTGGTCAACTCCGCGCCGCCTTGCGCTGATCGCGCGCGATCTGCCTGAAGCGACGAAGGCAGTGAGCGAAGAGGCAAAGGGCCCGCCAGTCGGCGCGCCCGATCAGGCCGTGGACGGTTTCTGCCGCAAGATCGGCATTATGCGCGAACAACTTGAAACCCGCGATGTGAAGGGCCGCGCGACTTATTTTGCGGTGAAGAATGTGCCGGGCCGCGCGATGACGGAATTACTGGCAGATGCCGTTCCGGCGATCATCCGCGATTTCTCATGGCCAAAATCCATGCGCTGGGGCGAAGCATCAATCAGCACTGAAAGCACGCGCTGGGTCAGGCCCCTGTCGGGCATTGTCGCGATATTGGGTGAAGAACTTGTGCCGTTCACGTCGGGCGGCATCGCGAGCGGTTATGTAACGCATGGCCATCGCTTCCATTGTCCGGGTGAGATCACCATCGGTTCGGCAGATGATTATGTCGAAAAGCTGCGCGCCTGTCACGTGATCGTAGATCATGAAGAACGTCAGAATATGATTCGTGATGTCGCGGCGAAAGTTGCCACAGAAGCGGGGCTCAGGCTGGTAGAAGATGAAGGCCTGGTTATTGAAAACGCCGGCTTGACCGAATGGCCCGTGCCGCTGCTGGGGCGGTTTGACGAGGATTTCCTCGATGTCCCGTCTGAGGTTATCCAGCTTACCGCGCGTGTGAACCAGAAATATTTCGTATGCGAGGATGCCAGCGGCAATCTGGCCAACGCCTTTATCTGCACCGCCAATATTGATGCAGAAGACCCCGCCCTGGTGGTGAATGGCAACCGCAAGGTCCTCGCCGCACGCCTTTCTGATGCGCGCTTCTTCTGGGAGCTAGATCAGAAAACGCCCCTGTGCGATCAGGCAAAGAAGCTGGATCGCATTACCTTCCACGAGAAGCTGGGCAGCGTGGCCGATAAGGTGGACCGGGTGGCAAAGCTGGCGGTCTGGCTGGTAGAAGAAGGTATCGTCGATGGCGCTGATCCCGACCTAACCGAGCAGGCCGCAATGCTCTCAAAGGCCGATCTCGTAACCGAAATGGTCGGCGAATTTCCAGAACTCCAGGGATTGATGGGCGGCTACTATGCCCGCGCTGAAGGTCTGCCGAAAGAGGTGGCTGACGCGATCCGCGATCATTACAAGCCGGTAAGGCAGAGCGATGAAGTGCCGACTGCTTCTGTGACGGTGGCGATCTCATTAGCCGACAAACTGGATACGATTGCAGGCTTCTTCATGAAGCTCATGAAGCCTACCGGATCGAAGGATCCCTTTGGATTGAGGCGGGCCGCTATCGGCACTCTAGGTATCGTCACAAAGAATACATTGAGAGGTGAACTCACCTCATGGTTAGCGAAGGCTCGTGAAAACTATATCGAGCAAGGGATCAAGGACGAACCTGGATCAGCGCAGCCGAGTGAAAGTGTTAGAGAATCTATCGAGTCTGTCGTCGATATTTTTGATGGGAGATATATGGACGATGTCAGGGATTTTGTTATCGATCGCCTCAAAGTCCAACAGCGCGAAGCAGGCGTCCGTCACGATCTGATCGACGCTGTCTTCGCGCTTGGCGGAGAGGAAGATATCGTTCGCTTGCTTGCCCGCGTCCAAGCTCTCCAAGCTTTTATCGACACTGACAACGGCACAAACCTGCTCGCTGCCTACAAGCGTGCGGCCAATATTCTCAAGAAAGAAGACTGGCACGGGATTGAGGGCGAAATATCGCGGACGGGCGAGGAAGACCCCTTAAGCCAGGTGGACAATCCCGATATGGCGGCAGTTATCGCTGCAAAAATGGCTGATCGCCATACGGCGGAGTTATCCTACACGCCCGAGCCTGCCGAACAGGCGGTAATCAAGGCGCTTGATGCTGCCGGGCCGCAGGCGGATGCTGCGATTGCGGCTGAAGATTTCGCCGCTGCAATGTCCGCACTTGCCAGCCTGCGCGCTCCCATAGATGCTTTTTTCGAGGACGTTACTGTCAATGATGACAATACTGATAAGCGCGCGGCCCGATTAGACTTGCTTGCACGCTTTCGGGACGCAGTCCACAATGTTGCAGATTTCTCAAAAATTGAAGGTTAGGCCGAAGACACGGCCAATAGAACATAATTTCCGCATATAACGGAGCAGCCAATTTCATGAAGACTGTCTATAATTTCGGTGGTGACGCGGATTATTCCGATCCGCGGCAAAAGGACAAAACAGTAACCGGGGGCAAGGGTGCAAACCTTGCTGAAATGGCGGGTATTGGCCTGCCGGTTCCTCCGGGCTTCACCATAACTACCGAGGAATCCCTCAGCTATCTGACCCGTGGTGAGGCTTTTTCAGATAAGCTGCGCGCCGATGTGGCAGCTTCGCTTGCTCATGTGGAGCGCGCCGTTGGTAAGCGGTTCGGTGATCCTGAAGATCCCTTGCTTGTCTCTGTCCGTTCAGGTGCGCGTGTATCCATGCCAGGCATGATGGATACCGTTCTCAATCTCGGTCTCAATGATGTGACGGTAGAGGGGCTGGCCGCCAATTCCGGGCATTCGCGCTTTGCGTGGGACAGCTACCGCCGCTTTATCCAGATGTATTCCGACGTCGTCCTGGAGCTCGATCACGGCCTTTTCGAAGAAGCGCTGGAGATTGCCAAGGAAGACCGCGGCTATTTCACTGACGTCGAAATGGAAGCGGATGATTGGCAGAAACTGGTCGGCCAATTCAAGACGATCGTCGAACAGGAACGCGGAGAGCCTTTTCCGCAGGACGTTCATGAACAGCTATGGGGCGCCATCGCCGCGGTATTTGAGAGCTGGGAAAGCGACAGGGCCAAGGTCTATCGTCGATTGAATTCCATTCCCGCTGGCTGGGGCACAGCGGTCAATGTGCAGGCCATGGTGTTTGGTAATATGGGTGAAACAAGCGCCACGGGGGTCGCTTTCACCCGTGATCCTTCGACCGGCGAACGCACCTATTACGGTGAATGGTTGGTCAATGCGCAGGGCGAGGACGTTGTCGCCGGCATTCGCACGCCGCAATATCTCACCAAGGCACGGCGCGAGGCTGCAGGGGCCGATCTGCCAAGCATGGAAGAAGCCATGCCCGAAGCTTATGGCGAACTTGCCCGCGTTTTTGATCTGCTTGAAACCCATTATCGTGACATGCAGGATATCGAATTTACCGTGCAGCAGGGCAAGCTGTGGATGCTGCAAACCCGTTCAGGGAAACGCACCGCCAAGGCCGCGCTGAAGATGGCTGTCGACATGGCAGATGAAGGTCTGATCGATCAGGAGACAGCGATTTTGCGGGTGGACCCGATGGCGCTCGACCAGCTGCTGCACCCGACGCTTGATCCCGATGCCGAGCGCGATGTGCTGGGCAAGGGCCTCCCGGCCTCGCCAGGTGCTGCTTCGGGCAAGATAGTACTTGATGCGGACACGGCAGAACTGTGGTCCAATCGTGACGAATCCGTGATTCTCGTTCGGGTGGAAACAAGCCCGGAAGATATTCACGGCATGCACGCGGCCAAGGGTATTCTTACCGCACGTGGCGGCATGACGTCGCATGCAGCCGTGGTCGCGCGCGGCATGGGACGCCCCTGTGTATCGGGTGCGTCGGCGGTCTCGATCAAGCTTGATGAGCGCACCTTGCGCATTGGCGATCGTGAATTCAAGGAAGGCGATATCATCACGCTGGACGGCGCAACGGGCGAAATCATGGCAGGGCAGGTCCCCACTATAGAGCCTGAACTTGCCGGCGATTTCGGCGTGCTGATGGATTGGGCAGACAAGCATCGCCGGATGGGTGTGCGCACAAATGCCGAAACTCCTGACGATTGCCGCACCGCTCGCGGCTTCGGTGCCGAGGGCATTGGTCTGTGCCGGACAGAGCATATGTTCTTCGACGCCGGCAGGATCAGCGCCGTACGCGCCATGATCCTGGCCGATGATGAAAGCGGACGACGAGCAGCTCTCCATCGCCTGCTGCCTGAACAGCGTGGCGATTTTGCCGAGATTTTCCGCACTATGACGGGTCTGCCGTGCACGATCCGCCTGCTCGATCCGCCATTGCATGAATTTATGCCGACCCGGGACGAGGAGTTCGAAGAACTTTCCGAAAGCCTGAGCGTGGGTGTCGATCACCTTAAACGACGTGCCGCGGAATTACATGAATTCAACCCGATGCTGGGCCATCGCGGATGCCGTTTGGGCATTACATTCCCCGAAATATATGAAATGCAGGCGCGCGCCATTTTCGAAGCCGCGTGCGAAGTTACCGCTGAAGGCGGCGATCCTGTCGTTCCCGAAGTCATGATTCCGCTTGTCGCCACACGCCGGGAACTGGAAATCCTGCGTGAATTGGTTGATCGTGTCGCGGAAGAAGTGTTCACCGAACAGGGTCGCACACTCGATTATCTCGTCGGTACGATGATCGAATTACCCCGCGCTGCACTGATGGCAGGCGAAATCGCGCAGGAAGCACGCTTTTTCTCCTTCGGTACAAATGATTTGACGCAAACCGCGCTTGGCGTCAGCCGCGATGATGCGGGCCGTTTTCTTGCGCCTTACGTCGACAAGGGCATTTACGCGAAGGATCCCTTCGTCAGCCTCGACATAGACGGGGTGGGCCAACTGGTTGAACTCGCGGCAGAGCGGGGCAGGGCAACAACGCCGGACATCAAGCTGGGCATTTGCGGCGAACATGGCGGCGATCCGGAAAGCATCGCCTTCTGCGAGAAAGTTGGCCTCGATTATGTCAGCGCCAGCCCTTATCGCGTCCCTATCGCAAGGCTGGCAGCAGCACAGGCCGCATTACGTTCCGCCGAGTGAACGACGCCCGCTGAGTGTGAGGAAGGTGAAGCGCTCACTCACGCGCCCGTCATCGTCCGCCTCCGCCATGAAGGCATTGCTGGCACGCTCTAGTGCAGCTTTGCCCAATGGCGGAGCCGGCGATGCAAGCACATTGCCAAGTCCCTGTTCGCGCAGATCCTCCACCAGCCTAGCCATTTTGCGATAGCGCACCGTCAGTTCATAGGTATCGACTACGGGATCCTTCCAGCCCGCACGCTGGAGTAATTGCGCGCCCGCACGGCTATCGACAAGCGGGTGCATGCGGGCAGCAGGCCTGTCCGGTTCAGCCGCCATTATCGCCCCGCGCAGCACTGGCAAGGACCCTGCCGCTGGAAAACTGGTTATGGCAAGCCCGCCGGGCGAAAGCGCGTGGCGAATATGGATGAGCGCGCCCGGCAGATCATTCACCGTGTCGAGCAGGCCGAGCACGGCGATAAAATCAAAGCCCGAAATCGGAAAAGGCGCTTCAAGATCGATCATGCGGGCGCCTGCAATGTCGGCTGTGATTACCTCACCTCCAAGCTGCCGCGCCAAAACCCCAGAACTATCGCCGATAATTAGCGATCTGCCCGGCTCATGTCGCAGGAAGGCAAGCCGTTCGAGCACATCGGCAACCATTTCATCCACCATGAAACTGGCTGCATCGGGCCGGTCCTGCATGGCCAATGCCCGATGGCGCCGATCATGGCGACGCTGTGTCGAGAATATGCGGGGCGGGGTAGTTGGTGGTTGCGCGGCCATTGCGCTTGCGTACAGGCGGAGCACCATGCAGCATAGCCATTCAATGCCGGTTTCCCGCATCATTTCAGAAACCTTTGCGCCCCTGGTGGACCTTGTTTACCCGCCACGTTGCCCATTATGCGGAGAAGGGCTTGCTGAACAAAGGGGCCTGTGTGCCAGCTGCTGGGGCGAACTCGCCATTCCGGGGGAGCCGAATTGCCGCCTGTGCCAGCGCCCCTTTGACAGTAGTTCAAGCCACGCGATCAAAACCTGCGCACCTTGCCTTGAACAACCGCCGCTGCATGACGGGATTGCCGCGGGCACACTCTATAACGACGCCGCACGGCGGCTTGTGCTGTCATTCAAACATGGCAACAAGATTGCGCTTGCCCCCATGCTCGCACGATTGATCGCTGCGCGGCTTCCGGAAACGGACGGGGATTGGCTGACGGTGCCTGTGCCGCTGCATCGCTTTCGCCTGTGGCGGCGTGGTTTCAACCAATCGGCATTGCTGGCGCGGGAGCTCGGCAGGATGGGGAGGGCGAAGCCAATGGTGGACGGATTATTGCGCACGCGCGCGACCCCGGCGTTGGGAAGCCTTGGCAAGGCACAGCGAGCCAGGACGATGGAAGGCGTCATCGCCATTAATCCAAGGCGGATGGATCAGATAAAGGACGCAAAAATTCTGCTGGTGGATGATGTCCTGACAAGCGGCGCGACAAGCGGTGCATGTGTCAGCACATTGAAGCAAGCCGGCGCCAGCAAAGTGGTGATTGCCTGCTTTTCCCGCGTTCTGGATGAAGCATTAGAGGCATAGAAAGGCAAAACGCCCGAGGGTTTCCCCCCGGGCGCTCGCGTGACGATATCACTGGAACCTCGCGCCACCCCCCAGTGCGCGCGTCAGTTCCAATCCCTCATGAAGCAGGTCGGCTCTGCGCCGTTCCCGCGACCTCCCCATTTCCTTGGCACATTGCGTGTCTCACGAAATGAGATACGACCCGTCAAGCCGCAACGCATTCATTCCACCAAAAGGATTTGGAGCATACCGCTTTCTCGCGCTTGATAGATATTGGAACAAGAATGTGATTATCGTGCAACAAAAGCGTATATGATATGCAACTCACTTATCTCTTCGGAAAGGCCCAGACCATCTCTACTGACACAACTTCTCCGCATGATGCCGAACGCGAACACGGAACCAGCTTCATGCCCAAATTCGATGCTGGCGGTTTGCTCTGCGCAATTGTGCAGCACGTTGCCACAGGCGAAATCCTGATGGTTGCCTTCATGGATGCAGAAGCGCTCAACGCAACCCGGCAGACAGGGATTGCCCACTTCCATTCACGCAGCAGGGGAACACTTTGGAAGAAGGGCGAGAGTTCAGGCAATATCCTGGAAGTGCAGGAGATATTGGTAGATTGCGATCAGGATGCGCTTGTCCTCAGGGTCTCACCGGCCGGCCCGGCTTGCCACACCGGCGCGCGCAGTTGTTTTTATCGGCTTCTGGAAAATGGTGAACTCAAACAGATTTAGGGCTGCCTGGGCGCGCTGACCCTTCCTGCTTATTCAGCAGGAAGGAAATTAGGCACGGACAGGTAACGCTCGCCGGTATCGTAATTGAAACCGAGTACGCGCGTTCCCTCTTCCAGCTCTTTCAGCTTGGCATTAATGGCCGCCAGGGTTGCCCCTGAACTAATGCCCACCAGCAGACCCTCTTCCGCAGCGCAGCGGCGGGCCATGTCCTTGGCCGCTTCTGCATCGACCTTAATCGCACCGTCGATAGCCTGAGTGTGGAGATTTCCGGGAATGAAGCCTGCGCCGATACCCTGGATCGGGTGCGGGCCTGGCTGGCCGCCCGAAATGACGGGCGAAAGCTCGGGCTCAACAGCAAATGCCTTCATGTCGGTCCAGCTCTTCTTGAGAACTTCCGCGCAGCCGGTCAGATGGCCGCCAGTGCCCACGCCGGTAATCAATACATCGATGGGATCATCAGTGAAGTCATGCAGAATTTCGCGTGCCGTCGTCTGGGCATGAATTTCGGTGTTGGCCGGATTGTCGAACTGTTGCGGCAACCATCCGCCATCCAGTTGGCCGACAAGCTCTGCAGCGCGTTCTATCGCGCCTTTCATGCCTTTTTCCTTAGGCGTGAGATCGAAACTCGCGCCATAGGCCAGCATCAGCCGGCGGCGTTCAAGGCTCATGCTTTCAGGCATGACAAGCACGAGCTTGTATCCCTTCACCGCTGCGACCATTGCCAGACCGATGCCGGTGTTGCCGCTCGTCGGCTCTACGATCGTGCCACCGGGCTTGAGGTCACCCGATTTCTCGGCCGCTTCAACCATGGCGAGAGCGATACGATCCTTGATTGATCCGCCGGGGTTTGCCCGCTCACTTTTCACCCAGACTTCATGGTCTGGGAACAGCCGAGACAAGCGGATGTGCGGTGTATTGCCGATGGATTGCAGGACATTGTCGAATTTCATGATTCAGGCCCCCTCTTCGCGGTTTCATTCAATGGGTCATTGGGTTCTGTTATTAGCAACTCTTCAGGTGGATCGAAGGTCCGAGTAGTCCGCAAAACGGGAAATATTTTTGCCCATGCCGCTACTGTAATGATGGCGCCCGCACCTCCTGCGACCACCGCAGCCACAGGCCCGATGAGATAGGCGAGGCTACCGGAGAAGAAATCGCCGAATTCATTACTCGCACCGATCGTCATCTGAGAAACTGCCGATACGCGGCCACGCTTGTCATCGGGGGTATGCAACTGGATCAATGACTGGCGAATATACACGCTGAACATATCCGCCGCGCCGATGATGAAGAGCATAGCGAGACTGAGCGGCATCGAGGTGGAGACGCCAAAGACGATTGTCGCAGCGCCAAAAACCGCCACTGACCACAGCATCTTGGGACCGACATTGTTTTTAAGCGGGTGGAAGGAGAACCAGAGCGCGGTCAAGGCCGCGCCAACGGCGGGCGCCATGGCAAGCTGGCTCAACCCGGTCGCGCCGACATGCAATATGTCTCGGGCATAGACGGGAAAAAGCGCAGTCGCGCCGGCAAGGAATACAGCGAACAAATCCAGCGTAATCGCGCCGAGAACCATTTTATTGCGCACGACATAGCTCAAGCCGTCGCGGATCTGGCGGATCGGTCTGTCAGTGCTACGAGGGGACCCGCGGGGAACATCACCCACTGCGGATAGAGCGATCATCGAAACAATAAAAAGCGCTGACGCCGCGGCATAAGGCAGGGGGGGCGCTACTTCATACAGTACGCCTCCTACCGCCGGACCGACGATCATCCCGACCTGCCAGGCGATGGATGACAGCGCGATGGCGTTAGGCAGGATTGCAGCAGGCACGAGGTTCGGGGCGAGAGCAGCAAGTGCCGGGCCTGCAAAGGCGCGGGAGATACCCAGCACGACCGCCACCGTATAAAGGACGGGCAAGTCTATGCGATCGCTCCAGGTCAGCGCCGCAAGGGTTACACCGCACATTAATTGCAGGAGAATCGTCAACCGCCCGAGATTGCGGCGATCAAAGCGATCTGCCGCCAATCCGCTGAACGGAGTCAACAGAAGGAGCGGGATAAATTGGAGCAGCCCGATCAGGGCCAGTTGACCTGCGGATTCACCCACGCTCATTCCGCTATCGCGCGCCAGATTATACGTCTGCCAACCGATGATCAGCAGCATGGAGTATTGCGCCAGCGTCAATGTCAGGCGGGAAAGCCAGAAAGCGCGGTAATTGGCGACGCGAAAGGGGTGCGATGCAGTATTCACCAATGCGCCATGACATCGCGCAAGGCCAAAGCCAAGCTAGCTAAAATTTGAAGATGTAAAGCCTAGCCGCGACGGCGAAGGGCTGGATTGGGCTGCATTTCCTTCATCATCGCCTGAAAATCGTCGAGCCGGATGATTCGTTCAAACTGGAAACCGGCGCGATCCTGCGCCACCCAGATGCAATAGGCTTCTATGCGGCCAACGATAGGCAAGCGGATGATAAGCCGATCGCCGCGACTGATATTTTCGGCATGGTCGATCATGAACCCATGCGCGGAAATATTCGCAACATGCAATTTCACATCGCCATGCATCAGATGCTCCGCAATCACGGTGAAATCGACCGGATGACGCGACGCTCTGCGCATATCGGTTACGGACAGTTGTGCGCCACCTGACATTTGCCACCTATCTCCTTTTAACTGCTTGAAAAAGCGGTCTGACAGGAATTGGTGGATTTTCTCTAAACTATGCCGGACGAAGAATCGCGTGGCGTTTCTTGCCGATGCTGATGCGTATGTCCTGCCCTTGGGCAGGTGGTGCGATCATGAACCCTGCATCGCTCACCGGTTGATCGTCGAGCTTTACCGCACCTTCAGCGATTTTGCGCTTGGCCTCGCCATTGGAAGCGGTGAAGCCCAGCGCGGTAAGTGCCGCACCCACTCGCATCCCCTCGGCAGGAATAGCCAGCACGGGCAGATCGTCCCCCAAGCCGCCGCCAGCGAAAGTCTGCTCTGCAGTGGCGCGGGCGGATGCCGCCGCTTCGCTACCACGAACCAGCTTTGTCACCTCGTCTGCCAGCACGGCCTTGGCGTGATTGATTTCACTTCCTTCAAGGGATTCGAGTCGCGCGATTTCAACCCGATCAAGATCGGTGAACAAGCGCAGGAAGCGGCCCACATCGCGATCATCGGTGTTGCGCCAATATTGCCAGAAATCATAGGCTGGCAGAGCGTCTTCATTCAGCCACACCGCACCTGTCACAGATTTGCCCATTTTAGAGCCGTCCGCACGGGTGATGAGCGGCGCGGTAACGCCATAAAGCTCTCGCCCATCGATTCGCCGGCCCAGTTCGATACCGTTGACGATATTGCCCCACTGATCGCTGCCACCCAATTGCAAGGTGCAATCGTAATCGCGCGCCAGTTTCAGAAAGTCATAGGCCTGCAGGATCATGTAATTGAATTCGAGAAATGTAAGCGGCTGTTCGCGATCAAGGCGCAACTTCACCGAATCGAACGTCAACATCCGGTTTACGGTGAAATGCGGGCCGACATCGCGCAGCATTTCAATATAGCCCAGCTTGCTCAGCCAGTCGTCATTATTGACCAGAAGGGCATCCTTCGGACCATCGCCAAATTGCAGCATCCGTTCAAAGCTGCCCTTGATAGAGGCAATGTTGCTGGCGAGCCTTTCATCAGTCATCATCTGGCGGGTTTCATCCTTGCCGGACGGATCGCCAATCTTTGCGGTGCCGCCACCCATCACCACGATCGGGCGGTGACCGGCCTGCTGGACACGGCGCAAAAGCATGATCGAAGCAAGGTTGCCGATGTGCAGCGAAGCAGCCGTGGGATCAAAGCCGACGTATGCGGTCACGGTCTGTCGCGCCGCTAGGGCATCCAGTCCCGAAGAATCGGTTAACTGATGGACATGGCCGCGCTCGTGCAGAAGTTGCAGCAAATCTGATTTGAACGTCGTCATCGTATCCCCTTTGGCGGAGGCGGCGCGTAGCACGGGGAAACTTGCTTGCAAACGTATGAACTGGCCGCACACAATGCTCATCCACCTCTCGCCGTTCGAAGGGTGGAAGCGCGGGTCCTGTCTCTGACCGACGCCTGGGTTCGCGTTCGCTGGCGAATCGATGGTCTCCAAAAACTGGTGATTCCGGATTTTGCGGGTCGCGGAAGGGCGGATAATCTCTGGCAGACCACCTGCTTTGAAATGTTCGTCATGCCACGCGATGGCACGCCGGGTTACAGTGAATTCAATCTCTCGCCCTCTGAACGCTGGGCGGCCTATGACTTCACCGATTACCGCAAGGGCATGACAGAACGTGTTTTCTCGAGGGAACCGGAATGCGTCATGCGCACAGGCCAGTCCATGGCCATTTTCGATGCTTCGCTGCCGCGCGATCAGATGCCAGAACCACCTGTCAGCATAGGTCTTTCCGCCGTGATCGAGGAAGAGGGCGGCGTGAAGAGCTATTGGGCGATGTCCCACCATAAGGAAAAGCCCGATTTCCACGATCCGGCTTGCTTTGGAGCGGGACTTGCGCGAACCCGCGCTGCATGAAATTCGGAATCGACCGGCTGCTTGCCGAACCAGACCTGAAATCCGCACTTGAAGGAAAGCGCGTCGCCCTTGTCGCGCATCCCGCCTCTGTCACAGCGGATCTGAACCACAGTCTCGATGCGCTGATCGACGCTGGTGTGAATATCACCAGCGCCTTTGGCCCGCAGCATGGACTTAAAGGCGACAAGCAGGACAACATGGTCGAAACGGTGGATGAGACCGATCCGGTTTACGGCATCCCCGTGTTCTCACTCTACGGGGAGGTGCGCCGTCCTACAGGCCAGATGATGTCCAGCGCGGATATCTTTCTTTTCGATCTGCAGGATCTTGGTTGCCGCATTTATACCTTTGCTACAACTCTGCTCTATATTCTTGAAGAAGCACAGAAATATGGCAAAACTGTTTGGGTGCTGGACCGGCCCAATCCGGCGGGACGACCGGTAGAAGGCACATTGTTGGAAGCCGGGTTCGAAAGCTTCGTCGGCGCTGGGCCCATGCCGATGCGCCACGGGCTGACCATGGGTGAAATGGGCCACTGGTTTATCCGTCACTTCGGCCTTGATGTAGATTACCAAGTTGTCACTATGCATGACTGGCAGCCAGAGAGCCCGAGCCAGAATTGGGCCGGCTGGGGCTGGCCCGAAGACCGCATCTGGATCAATCCCAGCCCGAATGCCGCCAGCCTCAACATGGCGCGCGCCTATGCCGGCACGGTCATGCTGGAAGGCGCAACGCTGAGCGAAGGGCGGGGCACTACCCGTCCTCTCGAAATATTGTTTGGCGCGCCGGATGTGGATGCAAAGGCCGTGTTGGCGAAGATGCAGGAAATCGCGCCAGAATGGATGGCAGGGTGCGCCTTGCGAGATTGCTGGTTCGAACCGACTTTTCACAAGCATAACGGCCACTTATGCAACGCCCTGATGATCCATGCTGAAGGGCGGTTCTATGACCATGAAGCTTTCCGCCCGTGGCGCATGCAGGCGCTTGCCTTCAAGGCAATCCGCAATCTCTATCCCGATTACGATCTGTGGCGCGGTACGGATTTCAAATATGAATATACCGATGGAGCGCTGGCGATCGATATAATCAACGGGGGCCCCGCCTTGCGCGAATGGGTGGACAATTCCACCGCAACACCGGCCGACCTCGATGCTCTAGCTTCTCCTGGCGAAGCGCAATGGCGCAAGGATGTGGCTGACATTCTTCTTTATTGAGCGGGTTGGGGGCGGAAAGGCCCTTCCTGTGGGAGCGGCAAGGGCAATATTTCGCCGTCGGATGCCAGCAGGACATCGCATCCATCCAGTTTATAGTGGACTGCACGCGTTACGGCGGAAAACCTCTTCTCAATCTTCAAGCGCCGCGTGAATGGCACCTTCCACCACTTGAACGAAGCGCCCCTAGGCCGCTACAGCAAAGAGATTGATTGTCACTACAATACAAGCGGCACGAACGATGGCGAGCGCGCTGCGCTCATTCTTGTCGAAACGGAAGGCAAGCGCCTCACCTATCGGCGGACTGATAAAATCGCCGCCTAAGTCGGCTGTGATTGCCCGCCAGATTGGCGAACATCGCAAACGCTACTTGGATTGACTCGACTCTCGCCAATTATTGCCCTTAGCCTCGTTTGGCTTGGCCGGAGTGGCAAACAGCTTTTTGAGCTCCGCTTCAGAGCGAATGTTCTCGTGTTGGGTTTCAGTCATATGGATCAAAAGGCTCTAACAAAAGCGAAGGGACGTCTTAGGACGGCTAGGCAACAGCTAGAAAATGCTGAGAATGCCAAAACATATGAGCAATTCTCCGATAGCTGGTATCTTTTTCTGGTCGCAGCTAAAAACGTATACACCACCCTTGAGCAAGGGGCAAAAACAACACCACAATCCCGCCAATGGTTTGGTGCGAAAAAGCACGACCGGAAAACCGACCCTCTGCTTCAATATCTTTTTCAAGCCAGAGATGATGATGAGCATGGCTTAGCGGATGTGACCAAACTGGACCCCGGCGGCGTCTCTACCGGCAAGTTAGCACCTGGATTTAGCAATGACATGGCCATATCGGCGTCTACTGACGCTGAGGGGAATTTAACAATACGCCATCTGGCGAGCCATGATGGGCTGCCTATTTTGATAGAAAACATACGGTGGAATGCAGTTCTGCTATCTGTAACTGGTAGAGGCGGCATCTCCTACAACGTGCCAGATTCGCACTTAGGTCAACCGATAGAAGATCAAAGCCCGGCAAATGTAGGAAGACTTGGAACGGACTATCTAGGTAAATTGCTTTCCGAAGCTGAGGGGCGAGCCGTATAGTTCATCGCCCGATAATAGCTTTCAAGGACATACGACGGTTCTTCTAAGAAGCGAAATTCTCTCATTTCAGCGAGTCCAGTTTCGACCATTTCCTTAGTAACCGCCACTTCAAGACCGACCTGCCGCAGTTCCTGTGCCATCGATTCTTTGCTCATTAAAGTATAAAATTGCCGTAACATCGTCCGGATCGGCAGGTTTGCTATCAAGCGACGGCAGGCCCAGTTCGCGGCGCGCATGATGAATAGTATCAGTGCAAGCCAAATCTGCATGCGGTTCTGGGCCAACTTCATTCTGCAATACCGGGCCGCGATGGAACATTTCCGAATCGTGGTCCGCTGGTTTATCCTGCGCAAAAACAGGCGCAGCCAGGACCAGAGCGACAGGGGAAAGAGTAGCCTTCATCCTGCAATTCTCCATGAATTCTGCATAACTTAGCACAGAACAGGATGACGGACAAAATACCTCCGACACAAGGCCTTATTCGATATCGGTCGCGTCCGGCTGCGCATGTTGCTGCCCGGTTCTGAAGGCTACGCGCACCGACAGCTGACGATCGGCATTGGCTTCCGGCGTCGGCGCGGCAGTTACTCCCTGCGGCGCCACATCCTGCTGCGCGTTCGGCACAGTGGCGGAAGGCCTTGGCGAAGGCGTGACCAGAACTGGTGCAATTGCGGCGTGTGGATCTGGCGCAGCGAAAGGCTGGAAACGCGCACGTGCTTGCAGGGCGCGGCACACACCCACAGCGGCAGGACGCAGCATGTGCGCAGGCTCCACCTCGCTGCTGGACCCCACTTCGCAAGTCCTTACAGAACCATCGGGCGTGATGGTAAGGTAGGCGGCAATCATGCCGCGAACATTTTCGCCACGAAATAGCTGTCGCGGAAAATCATCCTGCCGCACCCAGCTTTGCGGATCTATGGGCTGGGCCGCACTATCGCGCGCAAGCGATGTTGAAATTGCAATCTCAGGCAGGATAGGCGGCAAAATCTCGATAGGGGTTTCAATATCGGATGGAGTCGTTTCAATCACAGTCGGCAATGGTTCGGACGCTGTGCTGTCGGCTTCTTTTCTGTCAGCAAACGGACTGGCCAGTTCGCCCAGCATAACACCGCCAAAAATCGCCAATGCGATGGCGGCGATGATGCCCAGTATTACCCATGCAAGCTTACTGCGCGCACCATCCTGCTGATCCTTGTTATCGAACATGTCATCTTCCAAATCTTCAAGCTCATTGCGGCCGTCAGGCGTCGATCATTTCACGGTCGATCTCTCCTGCGCGGTTCTGGATGAAATTGAACCTGTGTTCCGGGTTGCGACCCATCAATTGGTCGACCAGCTCTTTCACCGCGAAACGCTCCTCATGCTGATCGGGCAGCGTGATCCGGATAAGGTTGCGCGTTTCAGGGGCCATGGTGGTTTCGCGCAATTGCAGCGGATTCATTTCGCCAAGGCCCTTGAACCGGCTGACTTCGACCTTCTTGCCTTTGAATGGACCCGCTTCAATCTCTGCGCGATGGGCATCGTCACGCGCATAGAGGCTCTCCTTGCCGGCGGTCAGGCGGTAGAGCGGCGGCTGCGCCAGATACAAATGGCCGCCGCGCACAAGATCGGGCATTTCCTGGAAGAAAAGCGTCATGAGCAGGGTGGCGATATGTGCCCCATCGACATCGGCATCTGTCATGATGACGACGCGATCATATCGCAGGCTTTCGGTATCACAATCCTTGCGCGTGCCGCAGCCCAGCGCCAGCGCCAGATCGGCTATTTCGCTATTGGCGCGAATTTTCTCTACAGTGGCGCTTGCGACATTCAGGATCTTGCCGCGAATAGGCAGGATGGCTTGCGTCTTGCGGTTGCGTGCCTGTTTGGCGCTGCCTCCTGCGCTGTCTCCCTCGACGATGAATAGCTCGGTCTCGGCATCTGTTTCGCCGCTGCAATCGGTGAGCTTGCCGGGCAGGCGCAGCTTCTTTGCATTGGTCGCAGTCTTGCGCTTTACTTCACGTTCCTGCTTGCGCTTGAGCCGCTCTTCCATGCGCTCCATCACGCTGCCCAGAAGCGCCTTCCCGCGGTCCATATTGTCCGCAAGATAATGGTCGAAATGGTCGCGCACTGCGTTTTCTACAAGGCGTGCAGCTTCTGGTGAAGTCAGGCGATCCTTGGTTTGGCTCTGAAACTGCGGATCACGGATAAAGACGCTGAGCATAATCTCGGCACCGGTCATCACATCGTCCGCGGTCAGGTCTTTAGCCTTCTTGACCCCCGTCAGTTCGCCAAAGGATCGCAAACCCTTGGTTAGTGCGGCGCGCAGGCCCGATTCATGCGTGCCGCCATCAGGCGTTGGCACGGTGTTACAATACCAGCTTGTCGAGCCGTCGGACCACAGGGGCCACGCCACTGCCCATTCAACCCGGCCGTGTGATTGCCCCCTGTCATTCAAAGGGAAATCCTGTTGGCCTGTGAAGAATTCCGCCGTCACGCATTCGCGCGTTCCCACCTGCTCCTTCAGATGATCGGCCAGTCCGCCGGGAAACTGGAAGACCGCCTCTGCAGGGACATCATCCGAAGTAAGGCTCTCGGCGCATTTCCAGCGAATTTCGACACCGGCGAACAGATATGCTTTTGAGCGGGCGAGGCGGAACAGTCGTCCGGGCTTGAACTTGCGGTCTCCAAAGATTTCTGCGTCCGGGACGAAGGTGATGCTGGTGCCGCGCCTATTGGGCGTATCCCCAACCTTGGCGACCTTGCCCGTGGGCAGCCCCTTTGAAAACTCCTGCGCAAAAACCTGTTTATTGCGCGCAACCTCAACCCGCGTGTGGCTCGACAAGGCATTGACCACGGACACGCCGACGCCGTGCAGGCCGCCACTTGTGGCATAGGCCTTGCCCGAAAACTTGCCGCCCGAATGCAAGGTGGTGAGGATCACCTCAAGGCTGGATTTGCCGGGAAACTTGGGATGTTCATCCACCGGAATGCCGCGGCCATTATCGGTGATGGTCAGGCGGTTACCTTCGTCCAGTTCCACTTCGATGCGGTTGGCATGGCCGGCCACGGCCTCGTCCATCGAATTGTCGAGCACCTCGGCGGCAAGGTGATGCAATGCGCGTTCGTCTGTGCCACCGATATACATGCCGGGTCGGCGGCGGACGGGTTCAAGCCCTTCCAACACTTCAATGGAGGAGGAATCGTAGTCTCCACCAGCGGCGGGGAGGGCTTCAAACAGGTCATCGCTCATACCGAAGGCTATAGGCGTGGCGAATCCCCGATCACAAGCACATGTATGCGGTTATCCGACTTCAGAACCCCTGTGGTGCCGGATCGACGATGCTGAAAGCGCCATTGCCCACCTGCCGCACTTCGAATGCCCGTTCGCCCACGCCATTGCCGTGGAAGCGGAACGGGCCTTCGAGCCCAAGGAAGCCACCACTGTCGGTCAACAGATTTTGCGGCAGAACGCGGCCCGGGCGCCAGTCGCGGGTCAGACGCAGGGTCAGAAGAACCGCATCATAGCCAAGCATGGCAATGTGGTTGGGCTGGTTGCCGAAACGGGCACTATAGCTTTGTGCAAATTGGCGATAGCGGTTGTCGGGAACAGCAGAAAACCACGCGCCGCGCAACGTGGCTTCGCGCGCCAGAGCATCTTCACCGCTCCACAATTCGGTCCCGATAATGGAAGGCTGGCGATCGCCTGGATTCTTCAATCGTTGCGCCGCCATCGCCGAAAGCCGCGCGCCGTCTGCGATCACGACAGTATCGAAACCACCTGCCTGTGTCAGCCGGTCCGCCGCGCTCAGGATTGATGTATTGCTGCGATCATAACGCTCGACCGAAACCAGCCGCCCGTTCTGTTCTGCAAGCACCCGCTCAAGGGCTGCAAGCGTGCGGTTGCCATAATCGCCGCGCGGGGCCAGCGCCGCAAAATTGCGCGCACCCTGCGCAATGGCAAAGCGCGCACTGCGCTCCACCGATTGTTCGGGGACATGGCCCATGACGAAAACATCATTGCGCGCCACTGTGGTATCGTTTGAAAAGGTAATCAGCGGAATATCAGCGGGGCGCGCCTCCACCAGCACAGGGCCGACATTGTCGCGCTGCAGCGGGCCGATGATCAATTTGTTACCATCGGCCACCGCACGGCTGGCGGCATCGCCAGCGTCGCGATTGGTGTCATAGGTGGTGATGCGCAGGTTTTCCGCGCCCGTATCCAGCAGCGCCATGGTCGTCGCATTGGCGATGGCCTGGCCCACTTCGGCATTGCGACCGGACAGGGGCACCAGCAGTGCCACGCGATGGCGCTGTTCATCGGTTGGCAGCACATCGGCGCTGGGGCCGGAAACAGATCCGCTGTCAGAAACGGCGGGACCACTGCCGGCAGAACCGCTGTCCCCACCTGGGATCACCGCGCAGCCGGCCAGCGCCATGCTGCCCAATCCTGCAATAAACAGGCGCTTCAAATTACCGAACATGCTTGCAGTCTCCGCTTAACCTCGTCCAAGGGTCAGTGCGTGACCGACGACAGCGCTCCCCTTGATCCCGGCCTCTATATAGTCGCCACGCCGATTGGCAATCTCGGCGACATCACC
This sequence comes from Aurantiacibacter atlanticus, assembly GCF_001077815.2. Taxonomy (GTDB): domain Bacteria; phylum Pseudomonadota; class Alphaproteobacteria; order Sphingomonadales; family Sphingomonadaceae; genus Alteraurantiacibacter; species Alteraurantiacibacter atlanticus. The sequence goes on from NZ_CP011310.1 coordinate 2,051,030, forward strand.
TTGCGGGCAATTGATATACTTACGCGGTGTAGCGGTATTGCGTGCGAAGACACGCGCGTAACGCAAAAGCTGATACGCCATCTTGGCATATCCAAGCCCCTATGGCGCTATAACGACCATACTGACGCAAATGATCGTGCGCGGCTGGTCAGTTCAATGCGTGATCGCGCTGTCGCATTAGTCAGCGATGCGGGGATGCCACTGGTGTCAGATCCGGGATATCGGCTAGTAAATGACGCAAAAGATGCGGGAATAACCGTCACCGTGCTTCCTGGTGCCACCGCCCCGCTAACCGCGCTGGCCCTGTCAGGCTTGCCAAACGACCGGTTTCTGTTTGCGGGTTTTCTGCCCGCCAAAGACAAGGCCAGGCGGGAGGCGCTGGAAGAATTCGCAATGCTGCGCAGCACGCTGATCTTCTTCGAAACAGCACCGCGCCTTGCCAAAAGCCTTGAGGCCATTGGCACAATTCTGCCCAATCGCGAGGTCGCAGTGGCGCGAGAATTGACGAAATTTTACGAGGAATGCCGCAGCGGAACCGCGGCAGAATTGCTCGATCACTACACCACACATCCACCCAAGGGAGAGATTGTGCTGCTGGTCGGGCCACCCTCCGAAACGCAATTTAGCGCAGAGGATGCCGATGCGATGCTGCGACAATTGCTCGCCACGGAAAAGGCATCCAAGGCCGTGGCGCAGGTGGCAAAGGCCACCGGGCTGGACCGCAAATTGCTCTATGCGCGCGCGGTGGAGATGAAGAACGAATGAAACGCCAGCAGGCTGAGCGCAAAGGGCGCGATGCAGAATATGAGGCTGCCGATTGGCTGACGGGACAGGGCTGGGAAATCCTTGGCCGGCGGGTCAAGGTGAAGGGCGGTGAAATTGATCTGATTGCCCGGCACGAAAGCCTTATCGCCTTTGTCGAAGTCAAATGGCGCGCGAGAGCTGCCGACCTCGATTTCGCCATCGATGAATACCGATTGCGCCGCGTCGCCGCCGCTGCCGAAACGGTAGCGCATGAATATGCATTGGCAGGTGAAGATTTGCGCGTGGACGTTATCCTCCTTGCACCCGGCACCGCGCCGCGCCACATCGTCAACGCTTGGCAACCATAAGGAAAACCCATGTCCCTGCGCGTCGCGGTCCAGATGGACTCGCTTGAAACAATCAATATCGCTGGCGATTCCAGCTTCGCCCTGATGCTGAGCGCGCAAGAGCGCGGACATTCATTATGGCATTATGACGTCACGACGCTCGGTTGGAATGAGGGCAAGGTCACGGCGTGGGCCAAGCCGGTTACGGTGCAGAATGTTCAAGGCGATCATTTTACCGCTGGCGCACGCATCAGGATTGACCTTGGCAAGGATATCGATGTGATCCTGATGCGACAGGATCCGCCATTCCATCTTGGCTATATCAGCGCCGCGCTGCTGCTTGACCGGCTGCGAGGGCAAACGCTGGTGAGCAATGATCCGCGCGAAGTCATCAATGCGCCTGAAAAAATGTATGTCCTGGATTACGCCCGCTTCATGCCGCCAACACTCATAACGCGCGTGTTGGACGATGTTCGCGAATTTCAGAAGACACATGGCGCCGTGGTGGTGAAGCCGCTGCACGGAAATGGCGGAAAGGCTATCTTCAAGGTAGATGCCGACGGCACCAACATGTCTGCCCTGTTCGAAGTGTTCAACCAGACTTGGCCTGAACCGCACATGGTCCAGCCCTTCCTTCCCAGTGTTGCAGAAGGCGACAAGCGCATTGTGCTTGTGGATGGCGTAGTGGCGGGCGCGATCAACCGCAGGCCAAGCGAGGGCGAATTTCGTTCAAACCTCGCACAGGGCGGATCCGCCGAAGCGACCATATTGACTGCGCGAGAGCAGGAAATCTGCGATGCTATGGGCCCGGACCTGAAGAAACGCGGCCTGACCTTTGTCGGGATCGATGTGATTGGCGGCGAATGGCTCACCGAAATCAACGTGACCTCTCCCACCGGCATTGTCTCCATTGATGCGTTTAACGGAACGGACACAGCGGGCATGATCTGGGATGCACTGGAAGCGCGGCACGCCGCGATGTAGCAAATACGGGGAAGCGGATTCTTTTTCGAACCCTTCCGCGCCTTGATCGTTGAGGTCGCATGGACACACTGATTATCGACCTGATCGAGAAGGGCGGATATTTCGGCATCTTCTTCCTGATGGTGCTGGAAAATGTAATCCCACCTGTGCCCAGCGAAGTCATCATGGGTATTGGCGGTTTGCTGGTGCAGCGTGGGACCATGGAGTTCTGGCCCCTGCTGCTGATCGGAACATTGGGAACAGTGGGCGGCAATTACTTCTGGTACTGGCTGGGTGATAGCTTTGGCTACAAGCGGCTAGAGCCCTTCGTAGAGCGTTGGGGCAGATGGCTGACAGTTGATTGGGAACATATCGCAAAGGCCCAGATATTCTTTGCCGCGCGCGGGCACTGGGTGGTGTTCTTCCTGCGCTTTTCACCTTTCCTGCGCACGATAATCTCGCTGCCGGCAGGCTTGTCACATATGCCGAAGCTGAAATTCCTCGGCTTTACCTTTGCAGGTTCACTCATCTGGAATGCTGCACTGATATTGGGTGGTAAATTCCTCGGCGGCTATCTGGAGGAATCGCAGCATATCCTCAGCTACATTGTCCTTGGGTTCATCGGTCTTGCGGTGATCGGATATGTCTGGCGCGTCATCAGTTGGGTGCCACGCGCAAAGCGTGACGGAGAGGGCTGACTGCCTAATCCTCCTCGCGTGGGTGTGCCGCGCGATAGGTTTCCAGCATCGTGGCAGCATCGACCTTCGTGTAAATCTGGGTTGAGCCCAGGCTGGCATGACCGAGCAATTCCTGCAGACTGCGCATATCCGCGCCTGCACCCAGAAGATGCGTGGCAAAGCTGTGCCGCATTGCGTGAGGTGTGGCGGTTTTTGGCAGACCAAGCGCCTTGCGCGCACGCGCTGTCGCCTTCTGAACCATGCCTTGCCCCAGCGGACCACCTTTAACGCCGCGGAAGAGCGGCGCATCCCGCTCCAGCGGAAAAGGACAGGCCTGCGCATAGCGTGCCACAGCCTCGCGCACTTCAGGCAAGATCGGCACGACGCGCTGCTTATTGCCCTTTCCGGTGACGGTCAGCGTTTCAGCCAGCGGCAGATCGCCGGCTTTCAGCGATAGCGCCTCGGCAATGCGAAGGCCCGCACCATACATCAGCATCAATACGGCGGCATCGCGCAGGCCTGTCCAATCATCTCGCGCGCCATCGGACACGCTTTCGACCAGATTGACCGCTTCATCCGGCGTAACGGGGTAGGGCAGGCCCTTCTTGAGGCGCGGTCCCCGCATTCGGGGGGCAGAGCCTGAGACATCGCCGGTCTGATCCAGCGCAAAATTGATGAAACCTTTCAGCGCCGACAATTCGCGTGCGGTGGAGGCATTGCCAATTCCCTCTGCTCGGCGTGCCGCGAGATAGCCGCGCAAGTCTCGGGTTGAGATGGCGGCGACCTGTTCCCAATCGGACAGCTCCAGATGGCCCAGCAAACGCCCCGCTGCCGTGCAATAGGCGCGGACCGTATGCGGTGAGCGCCGCTGCGCCTGCGCCAGATGCATATGCCATTGGCCGACAAGGTCAACGGCCCCGCTCATGCAGTTACCAGGTCATCTGCCACCAATCGGGGAAGCAGCGCATCCAGCAGCGGCATGCCGGTATCGGTAATGAACAGGCGGTTTGCTTCGCGCCGCACCAGCCCGAGCGCGGCATGGCGTTCAATCTCGCCAAGGTCCACCAGCGCGGCTTCGGGCAGGTTGAAGCGAGCAGAGATAGAGGAAAGATCAATCCCTTCTGCAAGGCGCAAACCCATAAGCAATGCTTCGGAGGCCTGCTCTCTCATGCCAAGCGCGATTTCCTGCTGCAGGCCAGATCCATTGCGTTTGACAGCAGACAGAAAGTTCTCCGGCTTCTTGTGGCGCGTGGTTGCAAGACCGCCCCGTCGCCCATGCGCGCCGGGGCCGATGCCCGCATAATCCTGATATCGCCAATAGGTGAGGTTATGGCGGCTCTCTTCACCCGGACGCGCATGATTGCTGATCTCATAGGCGGGCAGGCCCGTCTGTTTGGTCAATTCGCGCGTCACATCGATCAGATCTGCAGCCTCATCGTCATCGAGTGGTGTAAAATCATGCTGCCGAACCATTGTCGCAAACCGTGTGCCCGGCTCGATCGTCAACTGATAGAGTGACAAGTGTCCGGTGCCAAAATCCAGAGCGCGCCGGAGCTGGTTTTCCCAAGCAGTCGCAGTCTGTCCGGGCAGGGCATAAATGAGATCGAAACTGACCCTGTTGTAGGCCGATTGCGCTGTCTCAAGCGCTTTAAGACCCTCTTCAACTCCGTGGAGCCGGCCAAGAAAACGTAGCGCCTCATCATCCAGTGATTGCAGGCCAAGTGAAACCCGATTCACTCCTGCATCGGCAAGTGAGGCAAAATTGGCAGCTTCGACAGAGGACGGGTTTGCCTCCAGCGTGATTTCGATGTCCTTGGAAAATCCCCACTGTTTTTCAGCTTCTTGCAGCAAAGTGTTCACAAGCTGCGGCGGCATCAAGCTGGGTGTTCCGCCGCCAAAGAAGATTGATTCCAGCGCCTCCCCGCCAGCCAGTGCAGCTTCGTGCCGCAAATCAGCCAGCAAGGCCTGCTGCCACAAATCGATATCCACGCTCTGCCGGACATGCGAATTGAAATCGCAATAGGGGCATTTCGCAAGACAGAAGGGCCAGTGAATGTAAAGGGCGCGCGCCATCGCTACGTTTCAGGCTCCGTTAACGCCAGTGAGTCAAGGTGAAGGCATGAAAAACGGGAAATTCATCGCACTTGCGGGTGCGTTTCTAGCCAGCATAGCAATTTCCGCCACACCTCTTGTTGCAGAAGGGCAGGGACGCACAAATCCATTCGCCGAGCGACTGCTGAGAACGCATAATGACGCGCGTGACGATGTAGGCGTGGATCGCCTGGAATGGAGCAATCGGCTGGCACGTCAGGCGCAACTATGGGCGGATGAACTGGCGCGGCGCGGAAATATGCAGCATTCCGATAAATCAGGTCGTGTCGGCACGGGCGAGAACCTGTGGATGGGACATGCCGGATATTACAGCGCAGAAACCATGGTCGGCGCCTTCGTGGATGAGCGGCGACTGTATCGCCACGGCATCTTCCCGAATGTGTCCACGACCGGCCAATGGCGTGATGTCGGCCATTATACCCAGGTCATCTGGCGCAGTACACGCGAAGTCGGCTGCGCCGTGGCACGCGGACAGACCGACGATTTTCTGGTCTGTCACTATTACCCAGCGGGCAATATCTACGATCGGCCCGTGTATTGACGTCAGGCGGAAAATTGATCCGCCACCAGTTTCGCAAAGGCATCGGCGCGGTGGCTGATCGCGTGCTTTTCTGAGGGATCGATCTCGGCAAACGTCTGTGTCCGGCCTTCGGGAATGAACAACGGATCATAGCCAAAACCCAATTCACCCCGTGGTGGCCATGTCAGGTTCCCGTCAACGCGGCCTTCATAAACGAGGTATTCGCCATCGGGCCATGCCAGCGCGAGTACGCATGAAAACCACGCATCGCGCGGCGTATCTGCGCCCATGGCCTGCAATAGTCCTTCGACCTTGCCCATTGCCATGTACCAGTCCCGCCCAGGTTCCCCTTCGAACCATTGCCTCTCGGCCCAATCGGCGGTGTAGACGCCGGGCCGACCGTCAAGCGCGGCCACCGATAATCCACTGTCATCGGCAAGAGCGGGTATGCCCGAGGCCTCTGCCGCTGCACGTGCCTTGAGCAGTGCGTTTTCAACAAAGGTTTTGCCAGTTTCGGGCGGCTCCGGCAGGCCCAGCGAGCCTGCCGATATGCAATCGAGCCCATGCGGAGCGAGTAATGCAGAAATTTCTTTCAGCTTGCCTGCATTATGGGTAGCGATCACCAGCTTGCCGGAGCCAATCCTGCGTGTCACCGCGTCGCCTCATCCTGTGCCTTGAAGATGTCTGTGCAGCCCATCTGGGCGAGACGCAACAGGCGCAGCAGCGCCTCTTCATCATAGGTCGCCCCTTCGGCAGTGGCCTGCACTTCAGCAATCTGTCCGCCTTCGATCAACACGAAATTGGCATCGGCATCGGCGCCGGAATCCTCGATATAGTCGAGATCGAGCACCGGCGTCCCCTGATAGATACCGCAGGAAATCGCGGCGATCTTGGACGTCATGGGATCGCTTTTGATGTCACCTGCCGCCATCAGCTTATTCACCGCAAGTCGCAATGCGACCCATGCGCCCGAGATGGATGCAGTGCGCGTACCGCCATCGGCCTGTATGACATCGCAATCGAGCGTGATCTGCCGCTCACCCAGTTTTTCCATGTCGACCACCGCGCGCAATGACCGACCGATTAGCCGCTGGATTTCCTGCGTTCTTCCGCTTTGCTTGCCACGCGCTGCCTCTCGGCTGCCGCGTGTATGCGTGGCGCGAGGCAGCATCGAATATTCGCCAGTAACCCAGCCCTGGCCCTTGCCGCGCAACCACGGCGGGATGCGTTCTTCGACGCTGGCGGTGCACAGCACCCGCGTATCGCCAAAACTGATCAGGCAGGAGCCTTCAGCATGTTTGGTGAAACCGGTTTCGATAGTGATGGCGCGCATTTCGTCAGGCGCGCGGCCGGAAGGTCGCATTGATTTCTCCTGTGATGCCCTGAACCCGGCTCACCTTGAGCCTGGGGATGGGCAGCTTTTCAGCTTCACAGCATGCGCTAGGAGAAAATGCACCTATTCGACAAGCGTTCACGCCGTGGAAATTGAACTTGTCGCCGATATTGCTAGCTATGATCGCATGGCATCACCACCGATCACCGAATTATCAGACCGCGCGCGGGATATTTTCCGGCTGGTGGTAGAAGATTATCTCGGGCGTGGGCAGCCTGTGGGATCAAAGGCACTGTCACAGCAGAGCGGGCTGAACCTTTCGCCCGCATCCATCCGTTCGGTCCTGAGCGAGTTGGAGCAGCTTGGCCTTCTTGCCGCCCCTCACACCAGCGCCGGGCGCTTGCCAACGGAAAGCGGGCTACGCCTGTTCGTAGACGGTATCATGCAGGTGGCCGAACCCACGCGGGAAGAACGCGTGGCCATCGAACAGCAGCTTTCCGCGCCCGGCCCGATCGAAAAGGCGTTGGAAAAGACCAGCTCCATCCTCTCGGACATTTCGGGTGCGGCGGGCATGGTGATGGTGCCGCGCAGAGAACCAAGACTGGCGCAAATGCGACTCGTCCCGCTAGATGAAACGCGTGCGCTGGCAGTGCTGGTGGGGGAGGATGGCCATGTCGAAAACCGTGTCCTCGAAATTGCCGATGCAACTTCGCACAGCGCCTTGCAGCGGGCAGGCAATTACATCAGCGCGCAGCTTTCCGGACGCACCCTGGCAGAGGCAGCGCAGACCATGCGTGCTGATATTGCTTCGGGGCAAAGCGCGCTGGATGAAATCTCTGCCGGACTGGTTGAAGCCGGCATCGCCACATGGAGCGAAGACCCGGCAAGGCGCCCGGTCCTGATCGTGCGCGGACAGGCCAATTTGCTGGATGAAACCGCGCTGGGCGATATCGAGCGGGTGCGTTCCTTGCTGGAAGATTTGGAAGACAAGCAATCGGTGGCCGAATTGCTGGATAGCGCCCGCGATGCCGAATCGACCCGCATTTTTATTGGCGCGGAAAACCGGTTATTCGCGCTTTCAGGCTCTTCCGTAATCGCATCTCCCTACCGCGATCGAGAGGGAAAGGTGGTCGGCGTACTGGGCGTGATTGGCCCAACGCGGTTGAATTACGCGCGCGTCGTTCCCATGGTGGACTTCACCGCCCAATCCCTGGGCAAACGAATAGGTTGGCAAGGCAAGAATGACGCATAACGATAAAGATCGCGACGAAGCGGTTGAAAAGGAACTTGACGGCGTGCCGGAGGAGTTTCTCAACGATAGTGATGGCAGTGACGAAGACACGGTGGAAGAAGAAACCAACCGGCTCGACGAGGCACTGGACCGCCTGCGCGAGGATCTCGATGCGGCCAAACAGGAAGTGCTCTATTCCAAGGCAGAAACGCAGAACGTGCGCCGGCGCATGGAAAAAGACATCACCGACGCGCGCAATTATGCCGCGACCGGCTTTGCCCGTGACATTTTGAGCGTGGCGGATAACCTTTCCCGCGCTATCGAAGCCGTGCCCGAAGATCTGCGGGAGGATTCCAAGTTCAAGGGTCTGGTCGCCGGTATACAGGCGACGCAGCGCGAAATGGAAAAGGCTTTCGAACAGCATGGCATCACACGCATTGCTGCGATGGGCCTGCCACTCGATCCCAATCAGCATCAGGCTATGATGGAAATCCCGAATGACGAGGTTGAGCCGGGAACCATCGTGCAGGAAATGCAGGCTGGATATATGATCAAGGATAGGCTGCTGCGGCCCGCCATGGTTGGAGTCGCCAAAAAGCCTGACTGACAATTTGCGGTAAAGGCAGATTAAGACCGTGCTTTCTCTTTAGGTCTTGGCGCGCTGAAACCCATGTTTTCGATGCTGGACTTGCATAGGCAGTGCCGGTGCAGGTTTCGCGTTCAGGGCGATCATCGAAATCCGGGAGAATTCAAAGGGCCGCTTCTTTTCAAGAGGCGGCCCTTTGCTGTTCACTCCACCAACTGATTTGCATTTTCGTCGCGGTGCTTCTTCAGATATTTCATGAAAGGTGTACCGCCTGTGCCAACATCGGGATCATTGCCAGGAATGCTGCCCGCCTGCTTGTTGATATAGCTTGCCGCATATTCGAGATGCCGCGTGCGAAACCGTGCCGACTGATTGAGACACGCGTTGAAAGCGTCCTTCAGACTTTGTGCTCCCGAAGCGCCTACAAATTCGCGCAATGTCGATCGCTCGGCAAGATCTTCGATAAAGCGGCGATGGGCGACGGGGCGATAATGGTGCAGTTCATCAAGAAAGGATTTGAGCGGATCGTCGCCGTGGCCGATTTGAAAGAGCGCATCCATCGCAGGAACGATCGAGGATTGTGACCCTGTCTGTCCGCGCAATGCCTGCGGCTTGCCATCGAATCTCTCTATACCTTCATAGATCAGCCCACCTTCGGCCAACGCGGGATTGTTCGCCCAGCCGTGGATATAGGGACGCACACGATGGAAATAGACATAGGGATCACAGCGTGCAGTCATGCGCGCGAAATGGCCGTAAATGCGTTCCCATGCGGCATCCATCTCCACCAGCAATCTTTCCGCTTCAACTGCTTCACCCTGTTTCGCCACAGTGACGAGCTTGGTTGCATTATCGAGCAAAACGCCAGCTTCAGCCTCGATCGCGACATGGATCAGAACGAACCAGTTTTCGTCATATCCACCGGCGAAATTCTGAACCATATAAATATTTTCAAGATTGACCGGTCCCGATTTGTCGAACCGCGACCAATTGTCGAGCACATAGGCAGAATAGGGCAGCAGGGGTGCCTGTCCCAGCCTGTCCGCAATTGCCACTATTGGGCGGGACAGGTTTGCGGGGAGAGAAGCGGGCGGCTCCGGCTCTCCCCACACATAGGCCTGCACGAGGAAGGAGTAATGCACCATGGCGGTGCGGACCTGTTCCTCTGGCGCTTCTTTTGCCCAATCTTCCAACCCAGGATCGGCCAATTGGACTAGCCAATATCGGATGCGTCCGGTCGTCAGGAGACCTGAGAGCTTGCCTGAGACCTCTGTGACTTCACCAAAGTCCGAGGGCAGGCTGATTTCGTCAATTTCGTAATGCGAAAGGAAGCCGCGCGCACGCGACATGCCATAATGATCCAGCTCCATTGTTTTGACTCTTTGGCCGGGCGCGGGTTTGGCCGCCCGGACCCGCAGATAGTAACAAATGCAACCGGCTGGCTCAAGACTGGGCGACACTACCGCCTCTGAACTGACAAAAATCTCAATCCGTCAGATTACGAACCATCTGAAGATTGCAACGCGCATAAGGCGTGGGCCAAAGTTCAGCAGACGATAGCGGGCGGAAACCCTTACGTTCATAGAGCCGGGTTGCCGAAGACAGGCTTGCATTGGTTTCCAGCCATACAGCATCATATCCGCGCGCAGCCGCATCGGCACACAGCCAATCGATGAGTCGTCCGCCGACACCCTTGCCCTGTGCAGCGGGATCGGTGGCAAGCTTGATCAATTCAATCCATCTCAATCCGTCATCCGGATTATGGTGCGGAAGGACAAGCGCGCCACAACCGATGACGCTTGTGCTATCCTCTGCAATGCCAATCACGCCGCCTTGATCAATGATGGCGCATTGAGGATCGGACAATTGGGCACGATCGCTGTCTTCGAGGTCAAAATATTGTTCGATCCAGCGCCGATTAAGGTCTGCAAAAGCTGCCGTGTCCGCATTCACAAAATGACGAATCCGAAAATTCAACGCGCAGCTCCGGGAAAATTGACCAGGGCATCATAGGCGGATTTATCTGTCACGCCGGGCAATTTCGCGCCGTTTCGGAGCATGAATGCGTGTTCCACAATGCGTGCCTGCTGCTCAATGCCATATTGTTCAAGTTTCCAGCCCGGTTTGAGGGCATAATCATACCGCGCCCAAGGCATACGATTGAGCACTAGATACCAGTCACCCTTGGTCTGGGTCTGCCACACATGCGTCATTTCATGGACAAACAAGGCTTGCCGAAGGAGCGGGGCCGTGGCGAAATCATCGCAATAAACATTTCCCAGCGGGTGGAAATGAATGTGGCCACGCGGGGCCATGGTAACCTTGCTCGGTTGAAAAAAAGCCCATTTGCGGCGACGGATGGTAACCTTGGAATAATCAATCGCGCCGCCAAACATGGAGCGGGCGAGCTTTACCTCGCCCGCGCCCAGCGGCCGCTCCCCACCGATGGGGCAGGCCTGCGGCTCTTGCCTATTCAACTTTCATTGCCGCATCTTCGCTAATTGCCTCTCTTGGGTCTTCTCCCGCTGGATGGGCGGTGACGGGAAAGCTGCATTTGTCTCCACCAACAAAGGTCAGCGTGACTTCGGTTTCGCCGCCTGGCTCAACCCCTCCGCCCATGCCCATTGCCATCACATGCTTGCCACCCGGTTCGAACACGAGCGTTTCACCGCCCATGACAGGAAGGGTGAAAAGTTCCTGCATGTCCGTTTCATTACTCCACGTTGCGGTTTCATGGATCATCGCGCTTTCTGCGCCCAGCACGCTGGCTGTCCGGATGGTCACCTGTTCATCAGTGCCATTTGTCAGCGAGAAATACGCAGCTCCGGGGTTGCCACCAACAGCGGGAAGGGCCAGCCAGCCTTCGGTGACAGTAATGCCGGGGGGACAATCACCTGCAACTTCTTCGACGGGAGCCTCCGCCTCTCCGCCGCATGCAGCCAGGGTTGCAGTCAGCCCGGCCGCAGCCAGAACGCGAAAAACAGACATGGACTTCATAATGTTCCTCTCTTGCACAATGGTGATTTTCTAGGGCCTCAAGTCCCTTGTGCCAAGCGAAAGCGCACCTATATCCGGCCCCGTTAGACAGGTTTTCCAGAGCTGCCGAGTGGCCTTGCCGATATGGCGGGAGGTCGAAGGTGCAGCGTCCAACTTTGAAAGAGAGTGGGGAATAAATGAGCAAGATTATCGGCATTGACCTTGGTACGACAAACAGCTGCGTATCCGTGATGGAAGGCGGCAAGCCCAAGGTTATCGAAAATTCAGAAGGCGCGCGCACGACGCCGTCCATCGTTGCCTTCACGAAGGACAGCGAACGTTTGATTGGCCAGCCGGCCAAGCGCCAGTCCGTGACCAATCCGGACAATACGCTTTTCGCCATCAAGCGGCTGATCGGCCGCCGGTTCGACGATCCGACTACCAAGAAAGATATGGACCTGGTTCCCTATGACATCGTCAAGGGCAAGAATGGCGATGCGTGGGTGGAAGCAGGCGGCGAAGAATATTCCCCCAGCCAGATTTCTGCCTTCATCCTGCAAAAGATGAAGGAAACCGCCGAGAGCTATCTTGGTGAAACCGTGACCAAGGCGGTTATCACCGTTCCGGCATATTTCAATGATGCGCAGCGTCAGGCAACCAAGGATGCTGGGCAGATTGCCGGCCTCGAAGTCGAACGTATCATCAACGAACCGACTGCAGCCGCGCTCGCCTATGGCATGGACAAGAACGATGGCAAGACCATCGCCGTTTATGACCTTGGCGGCGGCACCTTCGACATCTCCGTTCTCGAGATCGGGGATGGCGTTTTCGAAGTGAAGAGCACCAATGGCGACACCTTCCTGGGTGGCGAAGATTTCGACAATGTGATTGTCGATTACCTCGCAGAGCAGTTCCAGAAGAAGGAAAACATGGACCTGAAGACCGACAAGCTCGCTCTTCAACGTCTCAAGGAAGCCGCGGAAAAAGCCAAGATCGAGCTTTCCAGCTCGCAATCGACAGAGGTCAACCTGCCCTTCATCACCGCCCGCATGGAAGGTGGATCATCCACTCCGCTGCATCTGGTCGAAACGCTCTCGCGCTCCAAGCTGGAGCAGCTGGTTGGCGATCTGATCAAGCGCACGCTGGAGCCTTCCAAGAAGGCGCTGGAAGATGCCGGCGTCACCAAGGACAGTATCGACGAGGTTATTCTTGTCGGCGGCATGACACGTATGCCCAAGGTGCGCGAAGTGGTCGAAGAATTCTTCGGTTCCAAGCCGCATACCGGTGTTAATCCGGATGAAGTCGTGGCCATGGGTGCTGCCATTCAGGCGGGCGTTCTGCAGGGCGACGTCAAGGACGTGCTGCTGCTCGACGTGACCCCGCTTTCGCTCGGCATCGAGACGCTGGGCGGCATCATGACCCGCATGATCGATCGCAACACGACGATCCCGACCAAGAAGACGCAGGTCTATTCCACTGCCGAAGACAATCAGAATGCAGTGACGATCCGCGTGTTCCAGGGTGAACGCGAAATGGCGCAGGACAACAAGCTGCTCGGTCAGTTCGACCTTGTCGGCATTCCTCCCGCACCGCGCGGCGTTCCGCAAGTCGAAGTCACATTTGACATTGACGCCAACGGCATCGTCAACGTATCTGCCAAGGACAAGGGCACCGGCAAGGAACAGCAGATCCGTATTCAGGCATCTGGTGGTCTCAACGATTCCGACATCGAACAGATGGTGCAGGATGCCGAGAAGTTTGCGGATGAAGACAAAAAGCGCCGCGAAAGCGCCGAAGTCCGCAACAATCTCGATGGCCTTACCCATGCGACCGAGAAGCAGCTGGAAGAAAATGGCGACAAGATCGACGATGGCCTCAAGGCCGAACTCGAAACTGCCATTGCGGAAGCCAAGACCGCGCTTGAAGGCGACGATGTCGAGGTCATGAAGGAAAAGAGCCAGACGCTTACCGAAGTTGCCATGAAGATGGGTCAGCAGATCTATGAAAAGGATCAGACCTCTGCCGATGCGGGTGCTGCCGATGCAGCAGCCGGAGGCGATACATCTTCACCCGCTGAGGAAGAAGAAGTCGTCGAGGCTGAATTCACTGAGGTGGATGACGAGGACAAGTCCTGAGGCCGAAGCCTTGATGAACTGGGCTTAGCGGCCCGATGGACAACCCGGCCGCCATCGATGCGCATTGCATCGGTGGCGGTCCGGTTTGGGGAGTGATGCATGTCTTCCGGTGAAGCCGATCTTTATGAAATTCTTGGTGTTGCGCGTGAGACCGATCACGCGGGCCTGAAATCCGCCTATCGCAAGCTGGCGATGAAATATCACCCTGATCGCAATCCCGGCAATGCCGAGGCAGAAGCGCAGTTTAAGGCGATCAGCGCAGCGTATGAAGTGCTGAAGGACCCGCAAAAACGCGCGGCTTATGATCGTTATGGTCATGCTGCTTTTCAGCAAGGCGGCGGCGGCCAGCAGGATTTCGGCGATCTTGGCGATATTTTCGAAACGATCTTTGGCAGTGCCTTTGGTGGCGGTGCCGCAGGCGGACGTTCACGCCCACGACGCGGCGCGGATCTGCGGTATGATATGCAGATCAGCCTGGAAGAGGCGTTTCATGGTAAATCCACCGAGATCGAGGTGGAAGTATCTACTGCCTGCGAAACCTGCACCGGTACCGGCGCGGAGCCCGGCACATCGCGGCGCCGCTGCGAATTGTGCCACGGGCACGGGAAAGTGCGCGCGAAACAGGGTTTCTTCGTTATCGAACGACCTTGCCCCAATTGTCATGGTGCCGGCGAAGTACTCGAAAGCCCGTGCGGCGATTGCCGTGGCGAGGGCAGGGTGGACACTGTGCAAACACTGGACGTGGAAGTTCCTGCAGGTGTCGACAATGGCACGCGCATCCGGCTTTCAGGCAAGGGCGAGGCCGGACCAAGGGGCGCGCCGGCAGGCGATCTTTACATATTCCTGCACATCAAACCGCATCACGTGTTCGAACGTGAGGGGACCGCATTGTTTACGCGCGTGCCTGTCAGCTTCACAGCCGCGGCACTTGGTGACACGATTGAAATTCCGGGACTGGATGGCGAAGTCCATTCCATCGACATTCCTCCCGGCATCCAGTCTGGCAAGCAATTGCGCAAGCGCGGCGCTGGCATGCCCGTTCTTCAAGGACGCGGTCGCGGCGATCTGGTGATTGAAGTGATGGTGGAGACGCCTACCAAACTCAGCAGCCGCCAGAAGGACATTCTGCGCGAATTCCGTGAGACTGAAACGGGTGATGAATGTCCGGAAAGTCGCGGCTTTTTCGAAAAGTTGAAGGGTGCCTTTTCCGCCTGAATACGGGCCTTTTCAGCCAAGCTTGACCATAATTTCGGCGCGAAGATCACTCACCATCTTTGCATCACACAGCCCGCGCGTCTCCTCCTCATCGCAAATGGCGAGGAATGCGTCGCATTTGAATGACAGGCAATCTGCATCGGAGAAGCCGCCTGGCACCGTAGAGCAAACGAGGTCGATCACCCGTTCCGCACCATGCAGGCGTCCCCATAGGTAATCGTTTTCGCGATAGGACCGACTGAAGAATGCGCCAAAATTGAAGAATTCGGTCCCGCGCAAGGTCGCCTCTGTTCCGCCTTCGCGGATTGACCGGGCATCATCAGGACTGATGCGATCGACCTTCACCGGGTCAAATTCGGTCAGACCTTCATTGCGCAGCAGCGGCAAGGTGGCGACATCATAAAAGGGGAAGCCGAGATAGGTGAGCAAGGCCCGCCGCCGCAAATCTCGGGGCATGGCCTCCAGCGCCTCGGCAATGATTTCTTCCGCCGCCAGATCAGTTTCGCGCAAGGCACGCAATTCCGCGAGTTTATCGAGCAGTATCTCGGGATGCTTTACCGAATTTGCCGCGATGTCTGCAAAGTCAGGGCCAAGCCCATCTATGTCCTCACCTACCGAATATAGCGATAATGCATGATAAACCTGCTCTCGGGCAACTTCCAGCTCATCGTCGGGAATGTCGGGATCAGCGTCCCATTCACGCGAAAGGCGGCGTGCCAGAAGGCGTAAGCGACGAATGCGAAAGGCGTTATCATGATCACGCAGAAAAAGGATTGCTCCCTCACTCGCTCCGCTACCGCGTTGGGCGGAGAGACTGCCAAGCCCGCGCTCTTCAAGCACATGCCGGATACGTAGAGCGATTTCATGAGCATCGGGCCTGTTCAGATAGGGCGCTGCATTGTGCGCCAGCAGGGCGATGCGATCCACGATGCCGGACAATTTTGCCTGCGCATAGGAATGGAAAGCATATCCGGCACGCTCTGCCGCTGCCTGTTGCGCGCGTGTGCGCCACGCGGCAAGTCGCTTTGCAGTCGGCTGATCGAGAAACAAGGTCCTGCCAAACAGTTTTTCGACCACGCCTTCTACCTCAGGTCGCAGCGCGGTGACCATTCGGCGTAAATTGTGAGCTTCGCGAGATTGCGTTTCGAGAGTCTCCAGATTGTCCCGAATGGGCTGCTGACGCGGGATTGCCGAAAGGGAGCCGACAATTGCGGAGAAAAAGCCGACGGGCCGCACTTCGTCACCGCTGACAGCTGACGGGCGGCGCGGTGTAGGATCAATATAGACGAACCTGCGGTCCACTTCACGCAGGGCAGGGCGTGCGCTCAAACCGGCCATCGCGCCTGCAAAGGGTGCGTTGACCAGAACAGACCCGTCAATCAATGCGACATGATCAACCGTGTCGCGTTCCACATGGGCAGGTATGACACGCTGAAGAAATGCATCGCGACTATTCCATTCGCCGGGATAGAGCCGATCGATCTCAGCCACTTTAAGCGGTGGAAACGCGCCCGGAAAGCTGGCGGTAGCACGCGCGGCAAAGGTCAATTCGCACAAATGTGCCAGTGACTGGCCACCCGTAGGCGGCGTATGCACGCGAAAGCCGATCGGCATGCGATGTTCGCTTTCCTCCACCACTGGCGGGGAATTGAGGCGCAGCAATTCGCGATGGCCGTGATAATCTGTGGCCGTGACCATAAGATCGAGCAGGTGGCCGGGTGGCAACAGCGGATCTTCCGCCTCACCTTCATCCATGGCGCATAGGGCATGATGCAGCACATCTGTGAAACCAGGCCCCGAAAAAGGCGGCTCAAACCAGCGTCCACGTACAAGACCGGAAAGTTTGCGCCGCACCTCTGCCCGCGTTTCCACCGCCACGCTCTCGCTCACCGCATTGCCGGGCTTATTGGTCATATAATAGACAAAAGGCAGCATCCATGGCTTGGCCGCGGATGACCAGGGCCGCGCCTCATCGGCGACCAGTTTTTCGACATCGGCATTTTTCAGCCAGAGTTCGGTCAGCGGCTCAAGGCTTTGCCCGGAATGGATGGCCTGCGCCAGGAAAACAGCGTTGATGCCGCCAGCACTCGCGCCGGTGATGATGTCAGGAAGGACGCGGAGCCGCAGACCTTTATGGGTTTCAATATGGTTGAGCAGCTTCTGATAAACGGCTTCTGAGCCGGTTTTGAGGAGCGCTGATGGCGTATGATGCGCCCGACTGGCGCGGGCCAGCTTCCAGATTTCCTTGGTAACGCCGTGCATGTAAACAGCCAGGCTGACCCCGCCATAGCAGACCAGCGCAATCCTGAGTTCCTTTTGTCGCATAACTGCATGACTGACATATGGCGCGCCGTTTTCATAGTGTCGCAAACCCGCTATCCGCTATCATAAAGCCCACTTGTGTTCTTTTTCTGTTCCGGTTAGTCCTCCCTTCATGGCCAAACCCAAACGTCGATATATCTGTACAGAATGCGGCAGCGTTTTGACGCGGTGGCAGGGGCAGTGTCCTGATTGCAGCCAGTGGAACACGCTGGTTGAAGACGCGCCTGAAACCAAGTTCACTGCCAAGCATGATTTATCGAGCGGAGGTCGGGCCATCGCCTTCGAATCGCTGGATGCTCCAACCAAGCCGCTCGCGCGGCGCACCACCGGCCTTGCAGAATTTGATCGCGCACTGGGCGGGGGGCTTGTTCCAGGATGTGCCATCCTGATGGGCGGCGAACCGGGTATCGGCAAATCCACACTGTTGTTACAGGCGGCGGCTGCCATCGCAAAAACGGGTGGCGATGTTGTCTATGTAAGTGGGGAAGAGGCCACGGGCCAAGTGCGCATGCGCGCCGGAAGGCTGGGGCTGGCGGACGCTCCGCTCAAATTAGCTGCAGCGACTTCCGTGCGCGATATACTGACCACATTGGGTAAAAACGGGCCGCCTGATCTGCTGGTCGTCGATTCGATTCAGACAATGCACTCCGACATGATCGAAGGCGCACCAGGCACTGTCAGCCAAGTCCGTGCAAGTGCATTTGAACTGATCCGCTATGCCAAGGAAAGCGGGACCTGCCTCGTCCTTGTCGGACATGTCACCAAGGACGGCAACATCGCCGGACCGCGGGTGCTTGAACATATGGTCGATACCGTGATGAGTTTCGAAGGGGAGAGGAGCCACCAGTATCGTATCCTGCGCAGCCTCAAGAACCGTTTTGGCGCGGTCGATGAAATTGGCGTCTTCGCAATGGAAGGGCAGGGGCTGAAAGAGGTTTCCAATCCCTCATCCCTGTTCCTTTCCGGTCGTGAGGAGCCGATTGCAGGCAGCGCTGTCTTTCCCGCCATCGAAGGCACGCGCCCGGTGCTTGTGGAAATCCAGGCGCTGATTGTCCGGCTACAATCGGGCGCGACGCCGCGCCGCGCGGTTGTGGGATGGGACAGCGGGCGGCTGGCGATGTTGCTCGCAGTGCTGGAATCACGCTGTGGTCTCAGTTTTTCTACGGCAGAGGTCTATCTTAACGTCGCAGGTGGTTATCGCCTGTCGGATCCGGCTGCCGATCTTGCTGTCGCAGCCGCCCTCATTTCTGCGTTGGCTGACAAGCCTCTTTCTGCCGATACTATCTGGCTGGGCGAGGTATCGCTTTCGGGTGAGGTGCGCCCGGTTGCGCATGGTGCCCTTCGCCTGCGCGAAGCGGCAAAGCTTGGCTTTACCCATGGTTGTGGCCCGGTGAACGGCGGACGGGAAGTCAAGAAACTGGGGTATAGTGACATAGGCGGCGTCGCTTCACTCGTTGACCGCGTGATGGCGTCCGCCTAGTTTCGGGTCTGATGACGGGTTTTGATATTATCGTGCTCCTTCTTGTGGGCCTGGGGGCGATCGGCGGGTTTCTGCGTGGATTCGTGCAGGAAGTCTTGTCTCTTGCGGCGTGGATGCTCGCAGTGCTGGCAATCCATTATCTGCATACGGACCTCACCGCCGCCATCCTCGATTTCATGGGCTCTCCCATAACCGCGGGCATTCTTGCCTTTGCGCTGCTATTGCTGATCCCCTACGCCGCGATGAAATTGATCGCGCGGGTCGCCGGACGCTCTTCGCGCAGTTCCGTATTGGGTCCAATAGATCGTGTGCTTGGCTTCGGATTTGGCGCTGTCAAAGGCGTCATCATCGTCATCATCGGCTTTTCCCTGCTGGTATTGGGATATGACGCGGTGTGGGGCGCAAAGGGGCGTCCGCTGTGGATTTCCGAAGCGCGCACCTATCAGCTTGTCGACGCAGGATCGCGCGCGATGGTACAATTGATTGCGGAGCGCCGTGCGCATGTGCTGGACGTGGAAGGTCCGGACAGCGCAGAACAGTGAGCGCGGCCAAGCTATACACTGTTGAAATGTTGGCTGCCACAGTCGAACTTGCCAATTGGCCTTTGCTCGATGGAGCACCACTGCATGGCCGGGCACGCTCAGACACCTGTGGCTCGGCGCTGGAACTGGACGTCATGCCTGATGGCACCGGCGATATCGGGCAAGTTGGAATGCAGGTGCGCGCCTGCGCCGTTGGCCAGGCTTCTGCAGCCATCTTTGCCCGTCATGCCAAGGGGCGTTCACCCATGGATATCGCACATACGCTCGATGAGATTGTCGGCTGGCTCAAAAATGATGGCCCCATGCCAGATTGGCCCGATCTTGGCCTGATTGCCCCCGCACGGGAACATCGCGGGCGGCACGGGGCAATTCTCCTGCCGTGGAAGGCCGCTCTGGAAGCTCTTTCCACGTCACGTAGTCTCGGCTAATCGCCATGGTGATAATTGGGGGAGGGGAAATGATGGCGGAAAATGCTGCGCCGGAGATATTGGAGCCGAGCGCGAAGGAAATTCGCCTTGTCATTGCAGCAAGTTCTGCCGGCACCATCTTTGAATGGTATGATTTCTTCATTTACGGCACCTTGTTTGCGCTGATCGGGGCAGCATTCTTCCCTAGCGATAATGAGACTTTGCAGATCCTGCTCGTCTGGGCGGGCTTTGCCATCGGCTTCGGTTTCCGTCCTTTAGGAGCAATCCTGTTCGGTTATCTGGGGGACAAGCTGGGGCGCAAATACACATTCCTCGTCACCGTAACCTTGATGGGCGTGGCGACTGCAGGGGTCGGCCTCGTGCCCAACGCGGCGACCATCGGCTTGTGGGCCCCTGCGATCGTGATCCTGCTGCGCATCCTGCAAGGGCTGGCGCTAGGCGGTGAATATGGCGGGGCCGCGATTTATGTGGCCGAACACGCACCTCCAGACAAGCGCGGCTTCTACACCGGCTTTATCCAGGCCAGCGTGGTTGGCGGATTTGCCCTGTCGATCATAGTCGTATTGCTCTGCCGTGCGCTTATTCCGGCAGACGAATTTGCCGCATGGGGCTGGCGCGTTCCCTTCCTGCTATCGGTGGTATTGCTGGGCATATCGCTCTGGATGCGCCTCAAGCTGAATGAAAGCCCGGTGTTTCAGGCGATGAAAGCTGCGGGTCAAACGGCAGGCAATCCGCTGGTCGAGAGCTTCACCTATCCCGGTAACAAACGGCGTATTTTCATCGCATTTGCGGTGGCCGGTATCCTGACCACGATCTGGTATTCAGCTTTCTTCTCCACCCTTTCCTTTCTCCAGCGCGACATGCGCATGGATGGTGCGGTGGTCGAAATTCTGCTGCTGATAGTTGGCTTGACCTCCATGGTATTCTTCGTGGCTGTCGGTCGCTGGTCAGACAAGGTAGGGCGCAAGACACCGATCATTATCGGCGCTTTCCTCACGCTTCTCCTTCTGTTTCCGATCTTCTGGGGCCTGGGTAAACTGGCCAATCCTGAATTGACCGAGGCGGCTGAACGCAATCCGGTGGTCGTCACGGGCCAGGCTTGCGCAACCGATCCATTCGCCGATCTGTTCGAGCGTGAGCAAAGCGATTGTGGCAAGTTGCTTGAAACGCTGACCGCATCGGGCGTGCAATATACCGTGGTCGAGGCTGACGAACTCGGCCTGACCGTGGGTGGCGAGACAGTGCAGATTGAGCGTGACTGGCTGGAAAACGGCACGCAAAGGCATGATGGCGTGCAGACCGCGCTGGAAAATTACGGCTTCGATTTTGCCGTCCAGCGGCCGCCTCTACCGAACATCGTTGGGATCCTGGCACTTTTGCTGGCAGCTGCCATGCTTTCGGCATTGACCTACGGTTCTGTCGCTGCCTTGTTGACCGAGATGTTTCCGCCGTCCATCAGATATTCTTCCATGTCGATCCCTTACCATTTCGGTGCTGGATATCTCGGAGGTTTCCTACCGCTTATCGCAGGATACATCGTCGCGCGGACGGGTGATATGTTTGCCGGTCTGTGGTACACATGGACCGTTGTCGCCATCAGCATGGTTGTGGTCTGGTTTGGCTTGAAGGGCGGCCCTCCGCAAGAATTTCAAAATGAACCTTCCTGAACCGCTTCCTGCAAACCTTCATCTTGAACCGCCACCCGCCAGCCTTCGGCTGCGGATAGATCGCGCGGCGCTAGTCGGAAACTGGAACGCTCTGCACAGGCTTTCTGGCAAAGCCGCTGCAGGCGCTGCGGTGAAGGCCGATGCCTATGGGCTCGGCATAGATGTGGTCGCGCCGATACTGTGCGGCGCAGACGTGCGCGAATATTTTGTAGCCCACTGGAGCGAGGTGCCCGCCCTTCTAAACTATGTGGAGGCGAGCCAGATCAGCGTCCTGCATGGTGTAGGCAATGCCCAAGAAGCCCGCTTCGCCATCGTCACAGGCGTGCGGCCTGTCATCAATTCTCTGCGGCAAGCTGCTTTGTGGGTCGAAGCTGGCGGCGGGCGGTGCAATGTGATGGTGGATTCCGGCATCAACCGCCTTGGACTTGCTCCTGCAGAACTATGCGATCCCATAGTGCAGGGGCTGGAAATCGACATACTCCTCTCGCATTTGGCCTCGGCGGAAGAAGACAGCGCGCAAAATCCCCGCCAACTCGCAATTTTTCGCGACACCGTGCCGCTGGTGAAGGCGGAGCGCCTCAGCCTTGCCAATTCGGCCGGCATCATGTTGGGACCAGATTATCATTTCGACCTGACGCGCCCCGGATTGGCGCTGTATGGCGGGATCCCTCATCCATCCATGCAAGAACACATTGCGCAGGTAGCATTTCCGCAGGGTGCCGTGCTGCAAATACGTGATCTCCACGCCGGGGATGCCGTTGGTTATAACGCGACATGGGTGGCGGACCGCGAAACGCGAGTCGCCACGGTATCTGTCGGACATGCGGATGGTTTCCTGCGCCAAATGGGTGTCGACTGCGCGCTGCAACATGACCAGGAGCGTTTGCCAGTACTTGGCCGCGTCTCGATGGATATGATCATGGTCGATGCAAGTTCGAGCACGGTCAAGGAGGGTGATTTCCTCGATTTACCGGGTGATCTACCGGGCATTTCGCAACGCAGCGGGCTCTCCCAATATGAAATCCTGACCATATTGGGAAAACGTTTCGAGCGAAGTTGAGACGCGCTTAATACCGCAATTGCAAAATGCTTGCTGCAGGTGCTAAGATATAAGATCATCATAATGCGAGGAAACACTCATGCCTTCCAAGTCGAAAGACCCGGGCGAGACGATGATTATCAAGAAGTATGCCAACCGGCGTCTCTATAATACCCGATCATCAAGCTATATTACGCTGGATGACCTGGCAGGCATGGTGCGTGAGAAGGTCGATTTCCAGGTATTGGATGCCAAGACGGGGAATGACATTACCCACACGATCCTGACCCAGATCATCATGGAAGAAGAGGCCAATGGGGAGCATATGCTGCCCATCAGCTTCCTTCGCCAGCTAATCGGAATGTATGGAAATTCCATGCAGGCCATGATGCCGCCTTATCTGGAAGCGGCGATGGCCAATTTCGAAACTAATCAGGCCAAGATGAAGGATGCTTTCAGCGCGAGTATGGGGCCGGACGCTTTCACCCGCTTGGCCGAAAAGAACATGGCAATGTTGCAAGCTGCGGCAAAGGCCCTTGTGCCGGGCGCGGCTGGCGAAACAGCCGATCAAGACACTGCAGAACAGGACGACAGTGCCGCAAAGGGCAAGGATGAACTAGAATCCTTGCGCGCGCAAATGGCTGAAATGCAGCGCAAACTCAATGATATGGGCAATTAGCCGCGCATCCGTATACGGCTATGTCAGCCGTTGATTAAGCTAACAGTTCTCTCGACTTTGCGCGGTCCTCGCGCCATGGGGGAGAATTGCGTTTCACCCAGACTGGGAAAGTCATTCAATGTCCGCCATCCGCCACGCCCTCAGCATCAAGCGCGAGGACGATTTTGCTCAATGGTATCAGGCCGTTATCGCCGCTGCGGACATGGCCGAGGAATCGGGCGTGCGCGGCTGCATGGTGATCAAGCCATGGGGCTTTGGCATATGGGAACGCATGCAGCGCCTGCTCGATGATCGCATCAAGGCAGCCGGCATACAGAACGCCTATTTCCCACTGTTCATTCCTCTCGCCAATTTCGAGCGTGAGGCAGAGCATGTCGATGGTTTTGCAAAGGAAATGGCGGTCGTAACGCACCATCGCCTGATTGCGGACGGAAATGGCAAACTGATCCCCGATCCCGAAGCGAAGCTGGAAGAGCCGCTGGTTGTGCGTCCGACATCAGAGACCATCATCGGCGACGCGATGAGCCGCTGGGTGCAAAGCTGGCGCGACCTGCCGCTCAAGATCAACCAATGGGCCAATGTCGTGCGTTGGGAAATGCGTACACGTATGTTCCTGCGCACGAGCGAGTTCCTGTGGCAGGAGGGGCATACCGCCCACGCCACACAGGATGAAGCCCGCGCTGAAACGCTGCGAGCGCTGGAAATGTATCGCGCCTTTGCCGAAGAAGATGCCGCCTTGCCGGTGATCGCAGGCGAAAAGCCGGAGAATGAACGGTTCCCAGGCGCCAGGGAGACCTGGTCGATCGAAGCCATGATGCAGGATGGCAAGGCATTGCAGGCAGGTACCAGCCATTACCTCGGCACCAATTTCGCACAGGCAGCCAATATCCGCTATCAGGACCGTGAAGGGCAGCAGGCACTTTGCCATACGGTAAGCTGGGGCATGTCGACCCGCATGGTTGGCGGTTTGATCATGACCCATGGTGATGATGATGGCATGCGCGTACCCCCCGCACTTGCGCCGCAGCAGGTGGTGATCCTGCCAATGCTCCGTGAAAAGCCCGAAGATGGGGCGTTGCTTGCTTATTGTGAGGAAGTGCGCGCCGGGCTCGCCGGGCAGAGCGTGCTGGGCGAGCCTCTTCGCGTGCTGCTCGATACACGTCCCGGCAAGGCTGCTTCAAAACGATGGGACTGGGTCCGCAAGGGTGCACCGATCGTTATCGAAGTCGGCTCACGCGACATGGAAAACGGCGTTGTGAGCCTGCTGCGCCGTGATGAGCTGTGGGATGCAGAAACCGGCAAACCCCGCTTCCAGAACCCGTCTCGCGATGTCGCCGTGCAGACCCTGTCATCCATCCTGGCCGACATGCAGACCGCCATGTTTACACAGGCGCAAGAGCGGCGCGATGCCAATATTACGCAGGACATTACGGATCTTGGCGCACTGGCCGAATTCTTCGGAGAGGATCAGCGTTATCCTGGCTGGGTCGAGGTGCAATGGTCCAGGCCGACTGGAGAGGGCCTGAAGGCTGTTGAAGAGCAATTGAAGGCTCTCAGGCTCACACTTCGCAATGTGCCGGTTCACGCGTTACCGGCTGACGGCACCTGCATCTTCACAGGACAACCCGCGATAGAGCGGATCTATGTAGCCCGCGCCTATTGATCAGGCCGGAATTGAGTGGGAGTGCCGCCATGTTCCTTGAATCGATCGCCTATAATCTTGCCAATCTGACAAAATTCACCGGACGCGATTCCCGATCCACATTCTGGTGGTACATTCTGTTTCTGCTGATTGTGCAATTTGTGATCGGATTGCTGGCGAGCATTCCGCTTGTCGTAGGGACGACGAGCGCTGCGATCGATGCGGCGCAATCGGGCATGAGCGAAGCGCAAATGGAAGTCCAATTATTCAACAAGATGGCGGATATGGTTGGTCTGACCACCTGGATCTCCGTCATCACGTCAGCGATCATTACCTTATTGGCGCTCGCTTCCTTTGGGCGCCGTTTGCATGATGGCGGTTTTTCAGAACTATGGGCCGCAATCCCGCTCATGACTCAGGCCGCAACAATCTATTTCAGCATCACCATGATCGATAAGGCAAAAGATATGCTGCTTACGGCTGGCAATGCCGAGAATACAGAAGCCCTGGCCGCCCAGATGTCCGCAAATCCGATGAGTTACATCGGCTGGATCGGCTATCTTGCTGTCATCACTTTCGGAATGATGCGCAGCGAACCTACGACAAATCAATATGGTGAGGTTCCCAAGGCGCCAGGATACTGAGTGACCAGGCATAGTCATGCCGCTTGCCAAAGCCTGTGCAAGGCGCGACACATCGGGCATGCGAAACCTAGCGATGATTGCCGCCCTTACTGCAGCCGCTCTTGCAAGCCCCACTTTGGCGCAGGATGATCCGGCACAATCAGTCTCACTTGAACGGCTGCAGGCCGATGTTGAAACCATGGTGGCATTCGGCACACGCCACACACTTTCAAGCCAGACGGATAGCGCCCGTGGCATTGGGGCGGCCCTCACCTGGGGTATGGGTGAATTCGAGAAAGCATCTGCGGCTTGCGGCGGCTGTCTTGATACGCGCTTTATCGAAGACAACGTCAGCGGCAGGCGCATCCCTGATCCTGTGTTGATCCGCAATGCTCTGGCCATACAATGGGGCAGTAAACGACCCGAAGAAGTCGTCATCATACAAGGCCATATCGACAGCCGCGGAACAGACGTGATGGATGCACATGTCGATGCGCCGGGGGCGAATGACAATGCCAGCGGCAGCGCGCTGGTGCTGGAGGCCTCGCGTGCGCTCAGCCAGCGACAATATCCCACCACCATCATATACGCCCTCCTCTCAGGAGAGGAGCAGGGGTTGTATGGCGGCAATCTGCTGGCGGACTTTGCGACAGAGCAGGGCTGGACGGTGAAGGCTGTGCTTAACAATGACGTAGTCGGCGGCTCCTGCGGTTCGGACGGGATTTGCGATGCCGATCATGTCCGCGTTTTTTCAGAAGGCGTGCGCGCCGATGCGGATGATGAAACGCGCGCTGCCATGCGCAGCCGCGGCGGCGCTAATGACAGCCCTAGTCGCAATCTTTCGCGCTGGCTCGATGGGATGGCAGAGCAACACACAGGTGGGCTGGACGTGCGCCAGACATGGCGAAGCGACCGCATGGGGCGGGGCGGGGACCATCTGCCTTTCCTTGATCGCGGCTATCCTGCAATCCGTTTTTCCGTCGCCATCGAGGATTACGAACACCAGCACCAAGATCTGCGTGTCGAGGATGGGGTGACATATGGCGACACGGCTGACGAGATGGATTTCCCCTATCTGGCGGAGGTGACGAAATTGAACGTGCGCGCCGCTGACAGGCTTGCCCACACGCCGATGCCGCCAGTTGTCACGGCAGAAGCTGCAGTGCGAACCGATACATTGCTGACGTGGGCCAAGGTCGGAGCAGCAGACCGCTATCGCATTTTCCACCGCCGGACCGATGCGCCTGACTGGATTATGGAACCCGTGGATGTGACCACCAGCGATGATCCTGCAATATTCCGCATCATCGCTGACGGACCCGATGCCTCTTTCGCCGTCGAGAATGACACCATCAGCGCGACCGTGAACAAGCGCGGGGACGATTACATCTTTGGCGTATCGGCTTGCAACGGCAGCTATTGTTCGCCCGTCTCCAGCGCAGTCCCGGGCGGGGGTTTCTATCCCTTGCCCATCGACAGCGCGGAATAACGCACCATATAGCTGGCCATGTCCAAACGCCCGAATACACGTAAATTTCAAGGCTTGCCCAATCAGGAGCAGGTACTCGAATTCATCAAATCATCCGATAGCCGTGTCGGTAAGCGCGAAATCGCGAAACACTTTGGCCTCAAGGGGCAGGAAAAAATCGCTCTGAAGGCTCTGTTGAAAGACATGGCAGAAGAAGGCCTGATCGACGGCGGCAAAAGCGCGTTTCACCGCATGGGCGGGCTGCCCAAGGTCACCGTGCTGCGTATCGTCGAGATTGACGAGGGAGAGCCCGTGGCCGTTCCCGAAAGCTGGCAGCCCGATAGCGGCGCACCACCACCACGGCTGCGGGTTATTGAACGCAAGAAAGGTAAGCAATCTGGCGCTGCGCTGCGAGTAGGGGACCGTATCCTTGCGCGTACCGAAGAGGCGGGGAAGGGCTGGCTCGCCCATCCCATGAAGAAGTTGCCGCAGCAGGAAGGCGCTATGCTGGGCGTCGTCGAAAAGGGCGGCAATGGCGATGCATGGCTTGCTCCGGTAGACAAGCGCATCCGCACTTCATCGCGTATTGCAGATCTGGGCGGGGCCGAGGACGGCCAGCTCGTGCTCGCCGAACCATCAGGGCGAGGCCGCAATGCCGCCGTCAAGGTGATAGAGGTGCTGGGCGATCCGCTTGCGCCTCGCAGCTACAGCCTGATTGCGATACACAAATACGGCATCCCCAATGTCTTTTCTCAAGAGACACTGGACGAAGCCGAACGCGCAGCCAAATTGCCACTGCACGATGACAGTCGCGAAGACCTGCGTAATCTCCCGATCATTGCGATCGATCCAGCCGATGCGCGCGATCACGATGATGCGATCTGGGCTGAACCTGACGGCAAGGGCGGCTTCCGCGCATTGGTGGCGATTGCCGATGTCAGCTATTACGTCCGTCCCGGCGGCGCACTGGACCGCGAGGCAAGGCGGCGCGGCAATTCGGTCTATTTCCCTGATCGCGTGGTCCCGATGCTGCCCGAAGTGTTGAGCGCGGATGTTTGCTCGCTGCGGCAGGGTGAAGATCGTGCGGCGATGGCCTGCCATTTCCGCATCGACGCATCCGGCAAGATTTCGAACTGGCGCTTCACCCGCGCTATCGTGCAGATTTCCGAGGTCATCGCCTATGAAGATGCGCAGAAACGGATCGACACGGACGAGGCCGATGAAAATCTGCAAAATCTGTGGGCCGCGTGGAAATCACTGGCGTCAGCCCGGTCGGACCGTGACCCGCTTGATCTCGATCTTCCAGAAAGGCGCGTCGTTCTGAACGAACAGGGCCAGATCGAAGAGATCGCCGTGCGCGAAAGGCTGGATGCCCACCGCGTGGTGGAAGATTTCATGATCTCGGCCAATGTCGCGGCTGCCAAGGCACTGGAAAGCAAGGTCCAGCCTATCGTTTATCGCGTGCATGAAGCACCGACGCGCGAGAAGCTGATTGCCTTGCGCGAATATTTTGATTCGCTGGGCAAGAATTTGGCACTGGGACAGGTCATCACACCTGGTCTGTTTAATCGCATGCTGAAAGATATTGGCGATCCGGCCGAAAAGGCGCTGATAATGGAGGCGGTTCTGCGCAGCCAGACACAGGCCTATTACGGGCCCAACAACGCCGGGCATTTCGGTCTGGCGCTCGGCTCCTATGCACATTTCACCAGCCCGATCCGCCGCTATGCAGATCTGCTCGTCCACCGCGCACTGGTGGACGGCTTCAAACTGGAACAGCCTCAACCCCAGGGCGATCTGCCCGCTTCCAGTGGCCTTGCGGAAAAGGATCGAGAGGATCTTGGCAAGGTGACAGATGCCATCAGCGTGACAGAGCGCCGCGCTATGGAGGCAGAGCGCGATACGGTGGATCGCTATGTTGCAGCATGGCTCTCCGCACGGGTGGGTGAGGTATTTTCTACCCGCATAACCGGCGTGCAGAACTTCGGTTTCTTCGCTACCATCGTCTCACTTGGTGGAGACGGGCTGGTGCCGATCAGCACGCTGGGCCATGAATATTTCTCCTATGACGAAGCCGCGCGGGCGCTTGTTGGCGAAAAAAGCGGCACGCGTTTTGCCGTGGGCGATGTTCTCGACCTGCGGCTGGGAGAGGCCAATCCTCTGACAGGCGCGCTCAAGTTCGAACTGCCCGAAGGCGGCGGCGAAAAAGGCGTCGAACCACGTGGCAAGCGACCGCAATCGCGCAATGCCCGCTCGCGCAAGGACGGCCCCCGCAAAGATGCGAAGGGCAAACATGTGACGGGCAAGCGCGGCAGGCCTGGTAATATCCGGCACCAGGGCAGGGGAAAGCGCAAATAGGGAACGATGGAGCGCCGCTGCCCATTGGTGTGAAAAGGAGAATTTCATGCTCAAGCCCGGCCAGAAAGTGCCCGATCTCGAACTGCCGCTCACCATTGATGCACGGTTCCACCTGTCCAAGCAGGAGCCAGAACATCTCACGATGCTGGTATTTTATCGCGGCAAACATTGCCCGATCTGCAAGAACTACCTCGAAACGCTGGCCGGCAAGCTGGATGATTTCACATCGCGCGGGGTAAATGTGTTTGCCATGTCCATGGACAGCAAGGACCGCGCCATGGTTTCTCACAAGGAATGGAACACAGGCAATCTACCGCTTGTCCACGATCTTTCTGAAGAACAGGCGCGCGAATGGGGATTATATATTTCGCAAAAGCGCGAAGGCAGCGAGGAGCCGGGAAAATTCTCAGAACCCGGTCTTTTCCTTGTCCGACCGGATATGACGTTATATTTTGCGCAGACACAAAACGCGCCTTTCACCAGGCCCCCGCTCGACCAATTGCTCGAGGGGATCGATTTCGTGAGGGACAAGGATTACCCCATACGCGGCACTCTGACCTGATGGGCAGGCCTTAGCTCAGGCGGTCGATCTCCTCTATGGAGAGGCCGCCAGGTATAACAAAAAGCGGACAGGCAAGCGTGCCTGCATGTGAGGAAAAATGCGTTACCAGCGGGCCGGGCGTCCCCTCCGATGCGGCGCCCAGAACCAGCGCGGCGACCTCTGGGTGGCCCTCAAGAAATTCGGCGATTACCGTCTTTCCGTCCCCGACACGGACCGCAATTTGCGGCATCTTTCCGCTTTCATAGGCAAGTTCACCCGCGGCGCTATTCGCGAGAACCTCGGCGCGATCACGCGCTTCCTCCTCAATCGTCGCCTGTATATTGCCGAAAGCGCTGAACTCCTGTTTTGGCACCAGCGCAAGTATATGGACCATGCCGCCCGTCTTCGCGGCGCGGCGAGAGGCGAAGCGCAAGGCAACATGCGCTTCTTCAGTTTCATCGATGATAACCAGATAAACGCGCATTCGTATTTCCTATCCCGAAGGCTTGGATATCCCGTGATTTGACACGATAAGCAAGACAGCTTGCCCCGCTGTGCCAAATTGGTCAAAGAAGCCCAGACCAAGCCCGAGACGATTAATTCAGAGAGGGAGCCCGCTCCGACCATGCCAATTGCCATCAAGATGCCCGCACTCTCACCCACTATGGAAGAGGGAACTCTCGCCAAATGGCTGGTGAAAGTCGGAGACAGCGTCTCTGCCGGTGACATCATGGCAGAGATTGAAACCGACAAGGCAACGATGGAATTCGAAGCTGTCGATGAAGGTGTCATCGCGCATATCCAGGTCGAAGAAGGTGCCGAGGGCGTAGCGGTTGGCACCGTGATCGCGACCTTGGCAGAGGAAGGCGAAGACGCGGGCAGCGTTGCACCAATTGGCAGCGACGATGCAGCTCCGGCCCCAACACCTGCCGCCACTGAGTCGTCCTCTGCGCCAGCGCCTACGCCTGCTCCGACGCCCGCACCCGCACCATCTCCGTCCCCGGCTCCGGCCGCATCGGGCGACCGGATTGTCGCTTCGCCGCTCGCAAGACGCATTGCCGAACAAGAGGGTGTCGATCTTGCCAGTGTAAAGGGCAGCGGACCCAATGGCCGAATCGTGAAAGCCGATTTGGAAGGCGCCAAACTGGGCGCCACGGCGCCAGCGGCGGCACCTTCAGCCGCTACTCCAGCTCCTGCTGCAACCGCTCCAGCTGAAGCGCAGGATTTTGGCATTCCACACGAGGTGGAAAAGCTTTCCGGCATGCGCAAGACAATCGCGCGCCGCCTGACAGAGAGCAAACAGCAGATCCCGCACATCTACCTTACGGTCGATATAAGGCTCGACGCATTGCTCAAGCTGCGCAGCGAATTGAACGCAGCGCTTGAGCCGCAGGGTGTGAAGCTTTCAGTCAATGATCTGATGATCAAGGCGCTGGGCAAATCGCTTGAAGCCGTGCCCGCATGCAATGTTCAGTTCGCCGGCGATTCACTCCTCAGGTTCAAGCGCGCCGATGTGTCGGTTGCAGTGTCCATTCCCAACGGTCTGATTACTCCGATCATCAGCGATGCTGGCAATAAGGCGATGAGCAAGATCAGCAAAGAGATGAAAGACCTCGCGTCACGCGCCAAGGAAGGCAAGCTCGCCCCGGAGGAATATCAGGGCGGGACGGCCAGCCTTTCCAACATGGGCATGTTCGGAATTTCGCAGTTCAGCGCGGTCATCAATCCACCGCAAGCTATGATCATGGCCATCGGTGCTGGCGACAAGCGCCCATTCGTTATCGACGATACTCTGCAGATCGCCAGCGTGATGAGTGCCACCGGCAGCTTTGACCACCGCGCCATCGATGGTGCAGATGGGGCGCAATTGATGAAGACATTCAAGGAGATGATCGAGGCACCATTGGGACTGGTGGCGTGATCGCTGTCCTACATGGCGCAGATGGCGCAGTTTGTGGCAGGACATGATGCTACGGCTTTTCAACCGTGTAAGTGTCACCCTGTAGGTTTTCCCTCTAGTGAATTGAATTATAGGAATTATCAGGTGCAAATTGCAGGGTTACACACTGTCACCTATGTCACCCCTGGTGACCCCGCGTGAGCCGTAATCCCGCGATACGCACCGTCGCCATGCCTGCCGATGCCAACGCCTATGGCGATATATTCGGCGGCTGGCTGATGAGCCTGATGGATTCGGGCGCGGGCCTTATGGCAGCGCGTCGAACAAAGGGCAGGGCGGTTACCGTCGCGATGGATGGCTTGGCTTTTCACAAGCCGGTCAAGGTCGGAGACGAGGTTTCGGTCTATGCTGAAATCACCAGCGTTGGCACGACGAGCATGGAAATCTCCACCGATGTCTTCCGGCGGGAACGCCATTCGGTTGAAGAAGAACTGGTCACTTCGGCCAAATTTACATTTGTAGCGATCGATGACGCGGGCAAGCCGCGAAAAATCGGAGATTGATGGGATTTGAAATGGCAGAGCAGTATGACGTCATCATTCTGGGATCCGGCCCCGGCGGTTATGTTTCGGCAATTCGTTGCGCCCAGCTTGGCCTGAAAACCGCGATTGTAGAGCGGGAGAATCTTGGTGGCATCTGCCTCAACTGGGGCTGTATTCCCACCAAGGCTCTGCTGCGCTCGGCAGAAATCCTGCATTATGCGCAGCATGCCACGGATTACGGCCTGAAGATTGCCGGCGAGATCGAGGCTGATCTGGAAGCAGTGGTCAAGCGCAGCCGCGGCGTGGCGAAGCAGCTCAATCAAGGTGTCACGCATCTGATGAAGAAGAACAAGATCGCGGTCCATATGGGCGAGGGCACGCTAAACGGCCCCACCAGCCTGACCGTGAAGGGCGAAAAAGGCGAGGAAAAGCTGTCTGCCAAGCACATCATTGTCGCGACCGGTGCACGCGCGCGTGACCTGCCTTTCGCCAAGGCGGATGGCAAACGCATCTGGACCTATCGCCATGCGATGACCCCATCCGAAATGCCCAAGAAGCTTCTGGTTATCGGATCAGGCGCCATTGGCATAGAATTTGCTAGCTTTTATAATGATATGGGCGCCGATGTTACCGTGGTCGAAATGCTCGACCGGCTTGTTCCAGTGGAAGATAAGGACGTTTCGGCCTTCCTCGAAAAGGCCGTTACGAAGCAGGGAATGAATATCATGACCGGGGCTGGTGTCGAAGACATCAAGGCTTCGGACAGCGGTGTGAAAGCCAAGATCAAGGGCAAGGATGGCAAGGTTGCAGAACACGAATTCAGCCATTGCATCGTCGCTATCGGCATCATGCCCAACACAGAGAATATCGGGCTTGAAAAGCTGGCCGAAATGGACCGCGGCTTCATCCAGATTGATCCCTACGGTCGGACGAAATCCAAGAGTCTTTGGGCCATCGGTGATTGCACGCCCGGTCCGTGGCTGGCGCATAAGGCGAGTCATGAAGGCGTGACCACGGCAGAGGCCATCGCGCAGGAATTGGGCAATAAGGATGTGCATCCACATCCGCTCAACCGCGATGCCATCCCCGGTTGCACCTATTGCCATCCGCAGATCGCCAGTTTCGGTATGACAGAGGCGAAGGCGAAAGAAGCCGGATATGAAGTGAAAGTCGGCATGTTCCCCTTCATCGGCAATGGCAAGGCCATCGCGTTGGGCGAGGCTGAAGGCTTTACCAAGACAGTGTTCGATACCAAAACCGGTGAGTTGCTGGGCGCGCATATGATCGGTGCAGAAGTCACCGAAATGATCCAGGGCTATGTCGTAGGCAAGACGCTGGAGACGACCGAGATCGAACTGATGCAGACAATTTTCCCGCATCCGACGATTTCGGAATCCATGCATGAAAGCGTTTTAGCAGCCTATGGTCGCGCACTGCATATCTGATGTATCGCGGCGATGAGCCGTTCGTCGCAAATACGGGAAATCAAACGCCTTTTATCCGTTGGATAGAAGAGAGGAGATTTGCCGTGGAATATGAAATTTCAGATCAACCGCAGCGCGGATACATACCAGAACGTATGCCGATTGATGGTGAAACCCCCAGTCAGGACCAAGATCTGCTACCCGATGAATGGCAGATGCAGTGACAATACGTTGAGCATGGAGTTTGGGGCTGCTAATTTCCATTAGTGACAGGGCCGCAATTAGACGCTAGCGCCGCCACCGCTGCGATGCGGACAGGTGGCAGAGCGGTTGAATGCACCGGTCTTGAAAACCGGCAAGGGTGCAAGCCCTTCGTGGGTTCGAATCCCACCCTGTCCGCCACAGTCGCCTTGGCGCTATCCGGCGCAACAGACGGCGGACGTGCAAATTTCACGGCCTGCCGCATCAGTGAGTCGTTCGGTCGCTGATTGAAAAACAAAGGATTTCCCCAAACCACCCGATATAATAGGGGTTTTTCATGATACGCGCCCACTTCCACCAATTTATTCTCGCCATCGCCGTCACGTTTCTCGTGGCCCAACCCGCTGCGGCGCAGGATATGGCGTTTGATCGCTATCTTGAAGCGGTTGCCGCCAAGGCGCGGTCCGAAGGCGTCAGCCACACCACAATTAATCGTGTATTTGCCGGTCTCACGCCGAACATGCGCGTACTCGAACTCGATCAGCAGAATGTCTCATCAGGTGGCAATGTCAATCCGGCAACCGGTTTCGCGTGGATGTCCAGCTATCTTGCACGTCACAATACGTCTTCCCGCATCAGTGGCGGTCGTCGCACTTTGGCGCGGCTTGGTCCGTTGGCAACACGGGTAGAACGTGAATACGGCGTTCCGGCAGAAATCATTGTGGCCATCTGGGGCCATGAAACGGCCTATGGCGCGGTGATGGGCAGTTTTGACCTGCCGCGCAGCCTTGCAACTTTGGCCTGGGACGGTCGACGTCGCACGCTTTTCGAGCGCGAGCTTATCGATGTTTTGAAGATGGTGGACCAGGGTGTTGCCCGCAGCCAGCTTGTCGGCAGCTGGGCAGGTGCGTTTGGTAACGGTCAATTTCTTCCCAGCGTCTATCTCCGGCTCGCGGTAGATGGCGATGGCGATGGTGATCGGGACATCTGGAATTCTGATGCCGACACCGTTTATTCGATTGCCAATTATTTCCGCGATGCCGGGTGGCGCACCGGACAGCCTTGGGCCGTGCGCGCCTTCGTTCCCAATTCAGCAGATCGCAGCGGTATAGGGACTACGCTCAATGCGCCGGTTTGCCCCCGTGTTCATGATCGACACAGCCGCTGGCTGACTGTCCGGGAATGGCGTGAAAGAGGCGTGGAGCCGCGCGCACCCATCGGCGACGATGTGCTCGCCTCACTGTTCGAGCCGGATGGTCCCGCAGCTCCCGGATATCTCTTAACGCAGAATTATAGGGTTATCCTCGAATATAACTGCTCGAATTACTACGCGATGAGTGTGGGATTGCTTGCAGATGAGATTACCCGATAAGATTTTCCGCGCGGCGAGCTTTCGCAGCTTGATTGCCGCCTCTATTGCCATTGGCCTTCCTGCCTGCACCGCCGGGCAATTGGCCGATGGCGCCTCACAAACCGTCGCCGTTGACACAGCAGAAATGCAAAACGGACCACGCGCCGACTATCCTGTCACCGTGGGCCCGGCCTATATGGTGGGCGAAGTGGAATATGTTCCAGCTGACACGCTGAACTACGATCATGTTGGTCATGTCGCCATAGAGGACGGTGCGATAGGCTACACCGGATCGCATCATGTACTCCCATTGCCAAGCTACGTAGAAGTTACCTCGCTTGAAACGGGCAGGACAGTACTTGTCAGGGTTGAACGGCGAGGGCCGATGGCATCGCACCACCTCCTCGCTCTTTCGCCGGCCGCCATGGCGCAACTCGGCGCAGAGGCGGATGCAGCGGTTCGCGTGCGTCGGGTCAATCCGCCCGAAGATCACCGCTTCATGTTACGGGCCGGCGATGCCGCTCCGCTGCGGATAGATACGCCCGCGTCCTTGTTAACCGTGCTGCAACGCCGCCTTCCGCAAGACGGGACTGCTTCGCTCCGTCCCCAAACGGGCATTGCTGCTGTGTCTGCTGCTGATACTCCAATTGAAACTATTGAACTGGCAGCTTCTACCGCGGCTCCGCCTTCTGCATCGATGGACTCTGCGATAGAGGCAAATCCCGCCGATCCTGTGGATAGTGCAGGAGCACAGCCCGTCACGCCTGCCTCCACCACCGCATCAGCAGCCGAAGGCCGCTTCATGGTTCAGGCAGCTGCTTTCTCCACATTGGAACGCGCAGAACGCTCCGCTGAGGCACTTGGTGGCATAGTCATCGAATCAGGACGATATTTTCGCGTGCGCACCGGCCCTTTCGTGACTCGTGGAGAAGCCGAGGCCTCGCTCGCCAACGTCCGCAGTGCAGGGTATAGCGACGCACGAATCCTGATCAGCGGTTGAGCCGGGCGAGGAGGCCCTCCACCGCAAGCAGCAGTGGAGACGGCGTGAAGCATTTTGCAGTGATTGCGATAGCGGCAGCGGTGCTCGCGTTCCCGGTGCCGGCGAACCCTGCCGAAGCGCCTGTTCCCGAAGACATTCCAATCGCCTTGCTGGTTGATCTTTCCAGCGGCCAGGTGCTGTATTCGCGCGAACCCAACCGCCGCTTCGTGCCTGCGTCCGTTACCAAGGTAATGACAGCCTATACCGCCTTCAAACTGGTGGACGAAGGCGCCCTCCGGCTCGATATGCCTTTCCTCTACAGTGCGGAACTGGAGGATGAATGGTATGCGGAAGGCTCCAACATGTTCCTCCGCGCGGGAGAGCGGCCAACCATCGCGCAATTGCTGTTGGGAATCACCACCGTGTCGGGCAATGATGCCAGCGTTGCGATGGCAATCGCAGCCACGGGGTCGAAAGAGGAATGGCTTGAGCTGATGAACGCCAATGCGCGCGATCTTGGCATGTCAAATACGCATTTCGGTTCACCCAATGGCTTTCCAGATGGCGGGCAGACCTATTCCACAGCGCAGGATCTGGCGATTTTGGGCAGAGCCATCACGCAGCAACATCCCGATCTTTACGCACGCTTTTTCGGTCATCGTGGGATGCGCTGGCGGGATATCACGCAAGCCAATCATGATCCCGTAACGGGGCGTGTGGAAGGTGCGGACGGGTTGAAGACGGGATTCACCAACGAAGCAGGTTTCACTTTTCTCGGTTCGGCAGAGCGGGACGGACGAAGGCTTGTCATGGTGCTTGCAGGATCTCCGACCGGTCCGATGCGTGATGATGCAGCGCGCAGTCTGCTGCGCTGGGGTTTTGATGAATTCAGGCCGGTCAGATTGCTTGAGCGCGATAGGTATACCGCCACGGCTCGGGTGCAAAACGGGTCAGAAACGCATGTCGATCTCAAACTGCCGCAAGATTTCATGGTCGCCATCCCGAAAGATGCTGATGTCACCAGCTGGAAGGTCGATCTCGTCTATCGCGGGCCAATTGAGGCACCGATAGCCACAGGGGAAAGACTGGCCCGCCTGAGATTGACGATCAACGGCGAGACGGTTCTTGAAACACCCTTGGAGGCCATGAATGATGTGCCACGCGCCAACGCTTTGCAACGGGTGATCAATGCGATCACAGGCTGGGTAGCATGACGAGCGGACGGTTTATCACCTTGGAAGGCGGGGAAGGGGTAGGCAAATCCACCCAGGCGCGAATGCTTTCAGAAGCTCTCATCACACGCGGACTTGGCGTATTGCTAACCCGTGAACCGGGCGGAACACCGGGTGCAGAGGCCATTCGGAAGCTGCTTCTGGACACACAATTCAATTGGGATGCGCGTGCGGAGGCATTGTTGTTTGCCGCCGCCCGCTCTGATCATGTCGATCATGCTATTCGGCCCGCCCTTGATCGGGGTGAGTGGGTAGTCTGCGACCGTTTCATTGATTCCTCACGCGCCTATCAGGCCGGTGGCGGCAATTCCTCCGATGACGCAATTCTGGCCATGCATACTATCGGATCGCATGGCCTGATGCCTGATGTCACCTTTCTGTTAGTCGCTGAAACGCCGGAAATTTCGGCCCGCCTTGCCGCGCGCGATGGTGACAACCAGGATCGCATCGGCGGAAAACCGGAAGCCTATCACGGTCGCGTAGAGACGCGGTTTCGCGATCTGGCGGCCATGGATGCCAAGCGTTTCGTGCTGATCGACGCCAGTGGTTCGCCCGCAGAGGTTCACGGCCGGATCATGGAGGCGATGGAACCGCTGTTGGGGGAGGGCGGTTGAGCAGCTACATCGGCCATGATGAGGCGTGGGAGCAATGGCGCCGCGCACAATCGGGCGAGCGGATGCATCATGGATGGATATTATCGGGCCGTAGGGGTGTCGGCAAATCCGCTTTCGCGAAGGAAGCCGCGCGCGAATTGGTGGCCGAAGATGGCATTCCGCAACCCGCCGGCGATCACCCGGATATTCTGTATCTTACGCACCCGCCCAGAAACGATACCGAAGCGCGCAAACGTGACGACGGCAAACCGTATGAACGCGCGCGCAATATCAAGATTGATCAGATCCGCAGGCTGCAGCAACGCCTGAACACGCGGCCCACGCTGGGAAAGCGGCGCGCGGTCATCATAGATCCTGCTGATGACATGGAGGAACCCACGGCCAACGCCTTGCTCAAAAGCCTGGAAGAACCGCCACAGGGGACCTTTTTCATCCTCGTCGCGCACCGGCTGGGACGGTTACTGCCCACCATAAGGTCGCGCTGCCGCGTGCTCAATTTTCCGGCGGTTGATGAGGCAGACATGGTGTCGATCCTCGAGCGAGAAGCTCCGCAGGCTTCGGAAGAGATGCGCGATGCTGCCATTGCCGCCGCCAGTGGTTCACCTGGTGTAGCAATATCTTTCGTGAAGCTGGATCTCGGCAAGGTCCACACGATTATGCAGCAGATCGCTGACAAAGGCGATCCGGATTTTACCCTGCGCGGGCGACTGGCGGGGGTAATG
Organism: Aurantiacibacter atlanticus; assembly: GCF_001077815.2. GTDB lineage: Bacteria > Pseudomonadota > Alphaproteobacteria > Sphingomonadales > Sphingomonadaceae > Alteraurantiacibacter > Alteraurantiacibacter atlanticus. The sequence goes on from NZ_CP011310.1 coordinate 2,089,623, forward strand.
GGCGCTCGGCCAAGCCGTGAAAAGCAGCTTGCCGCGATTGAATTGGCTCGCGCTGTCGTTGCTGGGCGTGTAGCCAGAGTTCAGCAGGCGGATATCCCACCATTGGTGGAAACTCATGCAGCGCTGGTGCGCCTCGCGGCGCAGGCTCCAACGGCCAATTTTGACGCCGGGCTCCTGGTGATGGAGGTCGGCACTTTGCTCAGCAGTCTTGCGGCATCACGGACCGCGCCCTAGGGACACGGCCAATGGCTGATCCCTTTTATCTCACCACGGCGATTCACTATCCCAACGGCAGGCCGCATATCGGCCATGCCTATGAAACCATCGCTGCCGACGTGCTCGCCCGCTTTTACAGGCAGGCTGGGCGTGACGTACGTTTCCAGACCGGAACCGACGAGCACGGTCTGAAGATGGCTCAGAAAGCGCGCGACCTCGGCGTAACACCGAGAGAGTTGGCTGATGAAATGTCTGGTTATTTCCGTAGTTTGTTTGATGAACTTGATATAACGTATGATCGTTTTATTCGTACAAGCGAGGACGAACACCATCGCGCCAGCCAGGCAATCTGGACAGCGATGGAGCGCAATGGAGATCTTTATCTTGATCGGTATGAGGGCTGGTATTCGATCCGAGACGAAGCCTATTACGATGAGAGCGAGCTGACCGACGGTGAGGACGGAGAAAAGCTCTCACCACAGGGAACGCCAGTCGAATGGACCGTTGAAGAAAGCTGGTTCTTCCGCCTGTCCGCCTATCAGGACAAATTGCTGTCTCTCTTCGAGGAAAATCCCGATTTCATTCGCCCCGAGAGCCGTCGCAATGAGGTGATGCGCTTTGTCGAAGGCGGCCTGCGCGATCTTTCGATAAGCCGGACAAGTTTTGACTGGGGCGTGAAAGTGCCCGGTGCAGAAAATCATGTGATGTATGTCTGGGTCGATGCGCTTACGAATTATCTCACCGGACTTGGCTATCCTGATGAAACTGAAGATCTTGCCAAGTTCTGGCCGGCTGATCTGCACCTGATCGGCAAGGATATAACGCGTTTTCACACTGTCTATTGGCCCGCATTCCTGATGAGCGCAGGAATCGATCTGCCCAAACAGGTTTTTGCCCATGGTTTCCTGCTCAATCGCGGGCAGAAGGAAAGCAAGTCATTGGGCAATGTTACCGATCCCGGCGAACTTGCGCAGCTTTATGGGGTGGACGTGCTTCGCTATTTCCTGCTGCGCGAATTTTCTTTCGGGCAGGATGGCAGCTATTCACGAGAAGCCATCGTAAATCGATCAAATTCTGAACTCGCAAACAGTTTTGGAAATCTGGCGCAGCGCACGCTTTCGCTGATCTTCAAGAATTGCGGAGGCGCCCTGCCTGCAGTGATTGGCCAGGATGACGTTGACGAGGCTCTGATGGCGCATATCGATCGCGTGGTACGTAAAGAGATGCCTGCAGCATATACCGAACTTGCCTTTGCGCAGGCACTGGAAGCATGGATGGGCGCTGTATCTGCCTGCAATGCCTATATCGATGCAGCAGCGCCCTGGGCGTTAAAGAAGACCGATCCGGAACGGATGGAGCAGGTGCTGGCCACGCTTTATACCTGTATTGCCCAGCTCGCTGTTTCGGTCATTCCTGTAATGCCAGGGTCAATGGCGAAACTGCTGAATGCGATGGGCGTGGAGAACAATCTGCGCGATCCGCAAGCCATCGGGTCTGCATGGTATCCTGCAATGGCGCAAATCGGCTTCACGCTCGAAAAACCGCAGGGCCTGTTTCCACGGCTCGATTTGCCGGAGACGGAAGAGGATGTGGCTTGATGCTGATCGACAGCCATTGCCACCTCAATTACGAGGGACTGATAGAAAGGCAGACCGAAGTCCTGTCCACTGCCAGAGCCGCTGGAGTGACGGGCTTCCTCAATATTTCCACCCGTGAAAGCGAATGGCACGATGTCGTGGCCACGGCAGAGCGTGAACCCGACGTTTGGGCCACGGTCGGCATCCATCCGCATGAGGCTGACCAGCATGCTGATCTTGGCCGCGAAGTCCTTTTACGCGCAACGGACAATAGCCGCGTTGTCGGTCTTGGTGAAAGTGGACTGGATTATCATTACGATAAATCGGACCGCGCCGTGCAGCAGGATCTTTTCCGTATGCATATTGGCGTGGCGCGTGAAACCGGACTACCGCTGGTGATCCACACACGCGATGCTGGTGATGATACTGCGCAAATCCTTTCAGAAGAAACAGGGAAGGGGGCCTTTCCCGCGCTCATCCACTGCTTCACCGCCTCCCCTGAATTTGGAAGGACGGTGCTTGAGCTTGGCCTAACTATATCCCTTTCAGGTATAGTCACCTTTAAAAATGCCAAACAAATACAAGAATTCGCTAAGGAAATCCCGGAAGACAGGCTGTTGGTGGAGACGGATAGCCCCTTCCTCGCTCCTGTCCCTCATCGAGGCAAGCCGTGTGAACCGGCATTCGTGCGAGACACGGCTGAATTCATCGCAGATTTGCGCGCCACCACTGTTGCAGATCTCGGCAAGCTGACATCCGACAATTTCTTCCGTCTGTTCAACAAGGCCGTGACGCAGGCCTCGGCGTGAAGTTGATAGTGCTTGGATGCGGCACGTCGACTGGTGTCCCAAGGGTTGGCAATGATTGGGGAGCCTGCGATCCGGATAATCCCAAAAACCGGAGGACGCGCGTTTCAATAATCGTCCAGAACGATCAGGGCTCGCGTCTCTTGGTCGATACTTCTCCCGATTTAAGACACCAATTGCTCGCACAAGATATCGGGAAGATCGATGGCGTGTTCTGGACCCATGATCACGCAGATCACTGTCACGGCATCGACGATCTTCGCGCGCTCCGATTTGGCCGCAGCAACGCGATACCGGGCTTTTCGTCCACGGAAACGATGCGGCGTTTGCAAAAGCGTTTCGATTACGTCTTCGAGGGCCAACATGGCTATCCGACCATCGTCGAAATTGCTCCTGTAGAAAATCTACGAATGCATGCGGGCTTTGGCGTAGATTCAATGGAGATGCCGCACGGCCCAATAAACACAACCGCGTTTAAGTTCGATGCTGATGGGAAATCAATAGGTTACGCGACGGACTTTAGCGAACTGACCGATGAGATGGTGACCTTTTTCAAGGACGTGAACATTTTGGTCTGCGATTGCTTACGCCGTCAGCCGCATCCGACCCATGCCTGCCTCGCCACAGCGTTGGAGCTTGCCAAACGGAGCAAGGCCGGGAAAACCGTCCTCTCGCATCTCGACAAGAGCATGGATTATGCAACCCTGAGTGAGGAGATACCCAAGAACGTTCTGGTTGGGTATGACGGTATGAAATTGCTGGCGTAAGGACTTAAGGCAGATGGGCGGAATTGGCGAAGGACAAATTGTCTCAATAATCGCGCTGGTTGGCTGGCTAGTCCTGGCACTTGGCGCATATCAGTCTCATCAGATGGATTTAAGCAAGACACTACGCATCGCATTGACTTGGAGTGCAATTTTTGCAGGGATTACCTTTGGCTTCAGCCTCATCATGTAGCCCTCATGCCGCAAGCCGATTATTCCTCATTTAACATAATATATATTATCGTCCTTATATTGTCCAAATTTGCAATGCAAGATTTGCAAGATTTAGAGCGTCCCTCATTATGTCAGACCAACTCCATCGGCTCCTTTCCATCATGGCGCGCCTCCGTGATCCCGTCAGCGGTTGCGAATGGGATGTCGCCCAGGATTTCTTATCCATCGCACCATACACCGTGGAAGAAGCCTATGAGGTCATGGATGCGATCGAACGCGGAGATATGGAGGACTTGCGCGGAGAGCTCGGCGACCTTCTGCTTCAAATTGTGTTTCATGCGCGCATGGCTGAGGAAGCAGGACATTTTGTTTTTGAAGATGTCGCCCGATCCATCGCAGACAAGATGGAAGCCCGACATCCACATATTTTTGGTGATGAATCCGGCGAAATGGACACTGCGCGGTGGGAAGACCTCAAGGCTGCAGAGCGTGCGCAGGAAGGCTCGTTAAGTGCGATGGACGGTGTTGCAACCGCCCTGCCAGCCTTGCTTAGAGCGCAAAAACTGCAAAAGCGTGCCGCGCGTGACGGTTTTGACTGGCCCGACACGCAGGGCCCTGCTGCCAAATTGGCCGAGGAAGTGATCGAACTGCAGGAAGCTGCGCCTTCGGAGAAGCCAGAAGAAGCCGGAGATCTGCTTTTTGCCGCCGTCAATCTTGTGCGTGCATATGGAATTGCGCCGGAAGATGCATTGCGCGCGGCAAATGCAAAGTTCGAAAGGCGATATCGCGAGATGGAAGAATTGGCCGGGGGCGATTTTGCCGCTCTCGACCTCGACGCGCAGGAAGCTCTCTGGAAACGCGTCAAACGATCTGAATTTTAGTCGTCAAGCGCTTCAAATCGCCCGAATTCCTTCTGTGTCAGTCGCACATCTATTCGTCGTAATGGCCCGTCTTCGCCCTGCCCAGCACCCTCTTCGTCAAGCACTTCACCATGAGCGTGCAGCCACGCGATGCGGGCGCCATCACTGGCAGGGATTACGAACGCATAGGTTCGTGCACCCTTGGTCAGTATAGCACCTAACCGGTCACCAAGCGCATCCACTCCGGTGCCGGTGATCGCTGAAATCGGGATAACGCTATCGTCTGTAGAGGCGATTGTCTGAAGCTCGTCTCGCCTTTCTTCATTCAGCAGATCCCACTTGTTCCACACTTCGATGACAGGGGCATCAACTCCCTCCCCTTCTTCATTAACCACACCCAGATCGGCAAGTACGGCGAGCACTTGCCGCTTTTGTTGCACGCTATCCGGATTGGCAATGTCGCGCACATGCAGGACGATATCGGCCGCGGTGACTTCTTCCAATGTGGCGCGAAACGCAGCTACAAGCTGTGTAGGCAGATCGGAGATGAAACCAACCGTGTCCGAGAGAATTGCCTTCTCCACGCCGGGCAGGCCGATCGCGCGCATGGTCGGGTCCAGAGTGGCGAAGAGCAGATCTTCCGCCATGACATCAGCTCCGGTCATCCGGTTGAACAGCGTTGATTTGCCTGCGTTGGTATAGCCTACCAGGGCGATGACGGGCCAAGGTGCCCTACCCCGACGTTTGCGATGCAATTCGCGGGTTTTCCGGACCTGTTCAAGCTCTCGCCGCAATTTGCCCATCCGATCACGGATCATCCGTCGATCGGCCTCAATCTGCGTTTCACCGGGGCCGCCAAGGAAACCAAAACCGCCGCGCTGACGCTCTAGATGGGTCCAACTGCGAACAAGGCGACTCTGCTGATAATCGAGATGCGCAAGCTCAACCTGCAAACGGCCTTCAGCCGTCGCCGCGCGCTCTCCGAATATTTCGAGGATCAGTCCGGTACGATCGATGACCTTGCGGCCAATCTTTTCTTCCAGATTGCGCTGCTGAATGGCAGATAGCGCGCCGTCCACAATGACCAGCTCCGCTTCATGCAATTCGCAATCGGTTGCAATCCGCTGCACCTGTCCCTCACCGAACAAGGTGTTGGGCCGGACGACGCGGACGTTGAGTATGTAGCTTTCAGCAACGACGATTCCGATTGCCAGAGCCAGGCCGCGCGCTTCTTCAAGCCTGGCAGTCGGATCCTCGCTGCTGCGTTGGCCACGGATGTCCGGGCACACGACAAGTGCCCGCGCCCCGCGGGTTACTTCGCCGTCAATGTCATCATCTACTATCAGGCGGATTGGCCTTCTTCACTGGACAAGTCATCTACAAAACCATCGCCAGTCAGATCGACATGGCTTGCAGGCTGGATGGTCGAGACGGCATGTTTGTAAACAAGCTGCACATATCCTTCACGTTCCAGAAGCATGCAGAACAGGTCATAAGCAGCAATGCGGCCCTGTAACATCACCCCATTGACGAGGAACATGGTCACCTGAACCGCGGCATCGCGCACACGGCTGAGGAAAATATCCTGCAACAAACGCTGTTTGCGATTACCGTCAAAGCCATTGTCGAAATCATCGGCATCGAGCGGCTGGCCCGGCATGATTGTGGAAATGGCATGTTTGTAAACAAGCTGAGATTGTCCATCGCGCCGCAGCAGTATCGAAAAATTGTCGAACCATGTGACAATGCCCTGTAATTTAACCCCTTTCACAAGAAACATGGTCACAGGGGTCTTTTCGCGCCGTAAATGATTGAGGATCAGATCCTGGAGGCTGCCGCCCTTGGCAGCGTTCCCGTTCCCTTTCTTCGCAACGGGTGCCAAATCGGATTCCGGTTCCTTCACAGGCTTGGGCCGTGCCGACAATGTGCCCTTGGTCATTCAAGTGACTCCAGTAATTATTGGCATTCTGTCTGGCAGAACGCATTCAGGCCAACCTGCGATTGCTTTCCGATCGCAGGGCAGCCGGTGTTATTGTGCATGTGCAACACGACACGTCTATAAGTAATTTTCGAGACTGGCAAAGAGTTCCGAGGCAGATGCAGGATATTTTGCAGCGCCTAATCCTTCTCGTCTTCTCCGTTACGTTCATTCATCCCGAGCAGTTTGAGCTTCCGGTGGAGGGCTGAACGCTCCATGCCGATGAAGCCCGCGGTCTTTGAGATATTTCCCGAAAAGCGACGGATCTGGATGCGAAGATATTCGCGCTCAAAGCTTTCGCGTGCTTCGCGCAGCGGTACGCCCATGAGGCTGGACATGCCTGTTCCATTATCTGCAGAACGACCGGTGATCTCCTCTGGCAGCATCTCCGGTGAAATCGTCTCGAATTTCTCTCGAGGGGCGAGGATGACTGTGCGTTCAATCACATTGCGAAGCTGCCGGACATTGCCCGGCCAGTCATAGGCCTGCAGTGACGCCATTGCTTCAGGCTTGATAAATGGCGGTGTCAGCCCCTGATCGCGCGCGTATCGAGTGAAGAAATGTTCCGCCAAAGCGGGAATATCATCGCGTCTTTCAGACAGGGGAGGAATATCAATGGGCACGACATTAAGCCGATAAAACAGATCCTCACGAAACTTCTTTTCCTCAATCTCCGTCAACAGATTGCGCGCGGTTGACGAGACGACGCGCACGTCTACACCGACCTGCCTATTGCCGCCAACGCGGACAAAACTCTGCTCTGTGAGCACGCGCAGGATGCGTGCCTGCGTATTTTCGGGCATATCCGCCACTTCATCCAGATATAGCGTTCCGCCATCCGCCATTTCCAGAAGACCGGGGCGCACGAGTTTGCCGTCTGCCTCCTCGCCAAACAATTCATGTTCGAACTTGTCGGGCGTGATACGCGCCGAATTGACCGTCACAAAAGCCTTGTCCGCACGTGAACTCCAGGCATGAAGCAGTCGCGCAGCAACCTCCTTGCCCGCCCCTGCCGGTCCGCTGATAAGCACTCTGCTACCCGTATTCGCGACGCGTTTCAGCGTGGCCCGCACCTGATTGATGATTGAAGAATTGCCGGTGAATTCATCGGGTGACGCCATGCCTTCGCGCAGACGTTCATTTTCTCGGCGCAGACGCTGTGTTTCCGTCGCCCGTTCGACAAGATGGAGCAATTTGCTCGCCTCGAATGGCTTTTCAATGAAATCCATTGCCCCGCGTCCGACTGCGGAAACGGCTGTATCGATATTGCCATGACCAGAGAAGATGATGACGGGCAAATCGGGTTCGCGCGCCTTCATCGCATCGAGCACCTCCAACCCGTCTCGCGGCGAACCATGTAGCCACACATCCAGCAGCACAAGGCTGGGGCGGCGTTCATCGACCATCGCGATGGCGCTTTCGCTGTCTCCAGCCGTTCGACATTCATAGCCCTCATCGCTCAGGACGCCGGCCACAAGGTCGCGAATGTCCCGCTCGTCATCGACCACAAGGATGTCGAGAGCCATTAGTAATTCCTTCCGGTTTTCATTCGTTCCCTTCCTCTCCACCACCCTGCCCCGCAGGATGGATGGCGAACCGCAGGCTGACCTGCGTTCCGCCTTCGGGAAGACTGGTGAACCCAAGTTCACCGCCATGTTCTTCAACAATTTTTTTCACGATAGCGAGGCCCAGGCCGGTGCCCTTATCGCGCGTGGTGACATATGGCTCGATCACATTGACCCCGCTTTGCGGCAAGCCAATGCCCGTGTCCGACACGTCTACCTGAAGGAAACCATCATCGGAGCTGACTGCAACCGCGATCTTGCCGCGCCAGTCCAGCGGGGCGTCCCGGCGGCGCGTTTCAATAGCCTCTGCCGCATTCTTCAGTACATTGGTCATCGCTTGACCAAACTGGTGACGATCGCATTCGATAGGCGGCACATCATCCTGGGTCGAAAAAGAGTAGGTGATGTCATTTTGCGCAACTTCCTGCAGGAACAATGCCTGCCGAACGAGGTCCACTGCATCTTCCTGACGAAACACCGGCTTGGGAAGCCGTGCAAAACTGGAGAACTCGTCCACCATCTTGCGCAAATCACCCACCTGCCGGATGATCGTGCCGGTAAGCTCGTCAAACAATTCGGAATCCTGTTCGATCTGCTTCCCATATCGACGTTTGAGCCGCTCTGTCGCGAGTTGGATCGGGGTGAGCGGATTCTTGATCTCATGCGCGATACGCCGCGCAACATCGGACCATGCGGCCTGCCTCTGATCGAGCAACTGGCGCGTGATATCCTCAAAAGTGATCACCATGCCTTCAGTTGCAGGTGACAGCTGCACTGCCAGGGTGAGCAATTCACCCGCCCGGCTGAACTGGATAATCTCGCTTGCCGATCCTTCGCGCAGCATTTTCCCGATCTCGGGAAGAACCTCTTCCAATCGCCGCCCGAGGATGGAAGCGTCAGGTTTATCAAGCAAGAGATGTTGAGCCGAACTGTTCATCAGCAGGACGCGCCCTTCTGCATCCAGCGACACGATGCCCGCAGAAATCGATTCCACTACAGCTTCAATAAAGGCGCGGCGCTCGGCCAATTCATGATTGGCTCCCAGCAAGGCATCGGTCTGCCGTTCTATCTGTGCTGACATGCGGTTGAAAGCGCGGTTGAGCAGGCCGATTTCGTCCTGACCGGTGCGGCCATCCACGCGCATCGCGTAGTTTCCGCTGCCGATTTCGCCAGCAGCATCGGCCAGATCGGCCAGCGGTCTCACCTGCCTGTCGGCAAAACGAAGCGCAGCATAAACCGAGATACCCACCAAGGCGAGCGACACGAGGAATAATGCAACGTTGAATTGCAATTGCAGGACGCGGGCTCGCTGGGTGAGATCAGCATAGGAACTCACCACGTTCTGAGCTTGCGTGTACAATCGCGCTGCTTCGGGTCGGGCGTCGCGTGCAGCATAGAAATAGAGATCAAGATCGCGATCGAGCAAGGTTACAGCCTCGATCCGTTCTGGCGAGGACGTGACAACGAATGGCTCGCCATCGCGCAGGCGGTCCATCGCATGTTCACTTATCCGATGGCGTTCCCTGTTGTCATCCGGATCAGCCGAAGCAAGCAGGCGAAGATCACCATCATTGGCGCGCAGCAGGATCGCACTTTCGCTCAATTCGCGGGCATATAATTGGAGGAAATACTGGTCGGAAAACTCCGAACTGGTGATCGGCACGTTCTGCATGACAAAGCGCATGTCGCCGGCCATTGCCACGGCCTCGTCACCGACTGAACGCTGGTTCTCGTTATAATACCCCTCCGCCAGTTCATTGGCATTTTCCATGATTCCGCGGGAATCTGCGGAAAACCAGAATTCGACGCCCGACTGGAATAATATTGAAGCAAATACGGCGACAAACAGGGTTGGGATTGCCGCGATCAGCGAAAAGAAAAATACCAAATTCACATGTAGTCGCGCTGAAGTCCCGCCAGCGCGATTGATGGCCACCCGACGGCCCCATAGGACCACTAGCCCCAGCGCCGGAATGAGCGTGCCCAGCAGCAAGGCCGCGGCTTCGCTCGAGGGCATGAGATCGTTATTATTGGCCCGTGCAACAATCGCGAAATAGCCAGTGACTAGCATCGCCACCAGGGCAACGCCGCAGAGGATTTCCAGCCATAAGAAGAGGTTCATCCGACGCGCGGCGACCTGCACGCGCCGCCACCAGCGCGATCTCCTCGGTGCGGTTCGTTCCGCTTCAGGGATAGGCGTGCTCGCCACGTTGCAAGCTTACAACAGCACTGTTGCCAATGTGCAAGTGCTTTTCTGGCAGAATGACATCAACCCGGGGTGAATTCTTCGGGATCGATTTCCAGTTCCAGCAACCGTTTGCGCAAAGTATTGCGATTGATGCCAAGCAATTGCGCCGCCTTCAGCTGATTCCCGGCGGTGCGCTCCAAGGCGTAGCGGAACACCGGTTTTTCCAACTCCCCAAGTGCGGCGTGGTAGAGTTCTCCATCGCGAAAGCTGTGAGTTTCCAGCCACTGGGCGACAATGCCCGCGATATTGCCCTGCCCTGCCCCATGAAATGGTTCGCTATCACTCGCGCTATCATCCAGCACTCCAACAATGGTCTCAGCGTCGATGGTATCATTCCGGGCGAGCAAAGCCGCGCGGTAAACCAGATTTTGCAATTCGCGCACATTGCCGCGCCAGCTTTGCTGCTCGAGAAGTCGCGCAGCATCCTTGGACAAGGTGCGGCGTGGCAGGCCATCCTGCGCAGCCTTTTGAAGAAAATGTCGAGCGAGAGCCTCCACATCATCCCTGCGTTCGCGCAATGGGGGAAGCTTGATGGGCACCACGTTGAGACGGTAATAGAGATCTTCGCGAAAAGCACCGGATGATATCAGCGGCACCAGATCTCGATTGGTCGCCGCGACAATCCGTACATCGACATCGATTTCCTCATTCCCGCCAACGCGCCTGATTCGGCCCGACTGCAACGCTCTGAGAAGCCGGGTCTGCGCCTCTGCAGGCATGTCGCCAATTTCATCGAGAAACAGCGTCCCTCCATTCGCTTCTTCAAATTTGCCAATATTTCGCGCGGTGGCCCCTGTAAAAGCGCCTTTCTCATGGCCGAATAACTCGCTTTCGATAAGCTCTCTCGGAATGGCAGCCGTGTTGACCGGGACGAAAGGTCCGGATTTGCGATTGCCAAGGTCATGGATTGCCTCTGCTACCAGTTCCTTGCCCGTGCCGCTTTCGCCCAGCACAAGGACGGTGAGATTGTTATTGAGGACGCGCGTTATCAGGCGATACACATCCTGCATCGGCTGGCTGCGCCCGATCAATGGCAGACCCGTCTGTTGCTCATCAGAATCGAGCGCTGCTGACCTTCGCGTCTCTGCAGCCTGCCGAGCAGCCCGCACGACCTCATCAAGGTCGAAAGGCTTGGGAAAATATTCGAATGCACCCCCATCGGTGGCTCGGACAGCCGTATCGAGCGTGTTCTGCGCCGACAGAATGATGATAGGCATTTCGGGAAAGGCAGAGCGCACCTGTGTCAAAGTATCAATGCCGTCGCCATCAGCCAGCATGACATCGGTCAGCATGACATCATAGGCACTTTCTGACAGCGCCTGATCGCGGCCTGCTACGCTGTCGCGCACCGCGACGGCAAACCCTTCAGCTTCGAGCCCGGCGACAATGACGGTCGCGATGGCATTGTCGTCTTCTACAAGGAGTGCCTGTCGGCCCATGATTGTCTATTCCCTCCGGATTTAGCGCGACATGAGGAGATGGATGCGAAAATGCGTCCATCCACCAGCCTCATCGCGTTCATGGCTGACACGACCATTCATGTCGCGGACCAACCGCTGCACAAGTGCAAGCCCAAGGCCCTGTCCATTGGATTTGCTGGAGACGAATGGTTCGAAAATATAATCACGCAGAGCCGGATCGATGCCCGGTCCATTGTCACTCACCTGCACCTCTATAGGTAGCCGCACCGGCAGCCCCAGACGGATGACATTCATGACCAACCCGCTGACAAAACGAGTGCGAATGACCACCTGCGGCGCGTCCGAGGCCGATGCGGCATCGCGGGCATTAATCATGAGATTGACCAGCACCTGCACCAGCGCGCCCTGATTGGCGAGCACTGGCGGTAGCGATGGATCGAATTCCTCGCTCCATGTAACGCCGTTATCTGCTGAAATCTTCACCGTCTCAAGCGCGCGGCGGATAGACGCGTGCAAATTTACCGGACTAACCGGTTCGGACTTTTCTCTGCCCAATCGCTGCATCCGGTCGATAAGCTGGGCGATGCGGTCCACTTCATCGGTGATAAGGCGGGTGAGCTTGCCCTGCCCCTCATCCGCCTTGCGCGAAAGCAATTGTGCTGCTCCGCGAATGGCGGCCAAGGGGTTCTTGATTTCATGTGCCAGGACCGCCGGACCGCGGAGCGCAGGGCGCCGCTCCTGCTCCCCGAACCTCTCTCCCTGCGTGGCATCGGACAGAGTGACCATCCGCCAGCCGGGGAAGGTGCCAATCGAGGATAGGCTCAGATTTACACGCAGCCGCTTGTCACCGACCTTGATATCAATTTCCCGCGCAAGCATCTGCGCACCGGGCTCGCCCAGCACTTGCCTGATGCGGTCTTGCTGCACTTCGAGAATGTCGAGAAGGTTGCGGCCAGTCAGGCGAGAAGCGCTGATACCAAGCAGACCTTCGGCTGCGGGATTGACCTCTGTGACGATCATCTCGGGAGATAGTAGCAATACTCCGAAGGTGAAGCTTCCGATTTGCTCCTTGGAGCCTGGCACGGTGCCCTTCAGGCCCGTTTCACTCACGCGGCGCAGCGCCTGAGAAACGGATCAAAAAAACGTTCGACCTCGCCCAACACCTGCCGGGCATCGTCGATGAAATTGACCTTGTGACGAAAATCCGCGCTGCCGTGCATGCCCTTGGTATACCAGCCAAGATGTTTGCGGGCGATCTTCACGCCGACAGCCTCGCCATAATGTTCGAGCATGCCGTTATAATGTTCGACTAGTGTTTGATAATGCTCGGCGAAACCGGGACTCTCCAGTTTCTCGCCCGTACGCCACCAATGCATGACCTGACCGAGCAGCCACGGTTTGCCATAGGCACCGCGTCCGATCATCAACCCGTCGGCACCCGATTGGGCCAGCGCGGTGGCGGCATCGCTGATTGTGCAGATATCGCCGTTTACGACAACCGGGATCGATACGGCGTCCTTCACCTTGCGGACGAAGGACCAGTCAGCACTGCCCTTGTACATCTGGTTCCGCGTGCGTCCGTGGACGGTGACAAGCTTCACGCCCAGATCCTCGGCAATATGTGCCATTTCAGGGGCGTTCAGGCTGGCATGGTCCCAGCCCATTCGCATCTTTACGGTAACAGGTACCTTCACCGCCTTTACCGTCGCTTCCATCAATTTTCGCGCAAGCGGCACCTCGCGCATCAACGCGCTGCCAGCATATTGGCCCACCACCTTGCGCACGGGACAACCGAAATTGATATCGATGACAGCGGCGCCCTGATCTTCACTCAGGCGCGCGGCATCTGCCATGCTTTCAGGATCGCAGCCAACAAGCTGCATGGATACAGGGTCCTCGCTCTCGTGCCACCGGGCTTTCTGGATCGACTGTCGTGTTTCACGGATGGCGGCCTCGCTCGCGATCATCTCGGTCACGTTGAGGCCTGAACCATAGCGCCGGACCAATTGCCGGAAAGGCATGTCCGTCACGCCCGTCATCGGCGCGAGCACGATGGGGCAATCGATCCGCACGGGGCCGATATCGATGGGCGTGATCGCCGGTGGGGTGGGATTAAGGGTGGTGTCCATGCCTGTGCCTAAAATATGGGCATGGTATAGATGACAAAGCTAGAAAAACAACCGCCGCCACGCCCCTTGATCGAAATTACGCCCGAGATGATTGACGCCGGAGTTTCTGCGCTTGCTGAGTTCCAAGAAGGAGATGGTTCAACTCTTGCTGAGCGCGTCAGTGAGGTCTTCTTGCACATGATCTCGCGCAGCATGCTCAATAATAGCGTTCAGGATTGACCAGACTTGGTTACCCAATTCATGAATTTCGCTAGCAAGCTGTCCGATCTCAGTGGCGCTGAGCCTTTTGTGCTTTTTGTCACCCTTCCAACGAACCATTGTTAGCGTTGTTTCGGCACCTTCCTCGCCATGATGCGCTCCATGCACCACCTGATTCCTCCGGTCTGCTAAGCCATTTTGAAGGGCTTTTCGGACCTCGACGATACGCTTTGCAATTGACGGGTGAATGTTGTTTTGGCGAGCGAGGTTGATCGCCATTGTCGCTCTGGGGAGTATATCCAGACCGCCGTAAATGATATGTCCCTTTTCCATGTCGGTAGGATCGACTGTGCAAATCAGGCCAAGTAGTGTCATCTCAAGTCTAGCCCACTGCACACAAACCTCGCCGATGCTGGCAATTACTGCCACCCGACCAGGAACTTGGATTTTATTTTCAGGCATGACAGACACCGATCAAAAACGAGAAGACAACGTGCTAAAGCGGATGCTGAATACGCCGCCAAAGCAGGACGAGAAAAAGCGGCCTAGCAAAGCCAAGCCGCAAGAGTCTCAATCAAAATAACGTTTTCGGCGCTTCCCGATCTTTCTGGGAAATGTGGCCTTCTTAGGCGGCGCTTTCACTAGTCCGCCGATAGATGAGGCGCTTGCCGATAGCGCCAAGCAGGCTTTCATCAGCACGTTCGAAGTCAGTGAGCTTGCGGGTGTTGTAACGGAAATCGAACTCGCTGGTGTAACGGTGCAAGTGCGCTTCACTGACATGGTGATATACGCCGATGATGCCGCGCTTCAGGAGGGAAAAGAATCCTTCAATAGTGTTGGTATGGATAGCGCCACGGACGTATTCGCCACGCGAATGCACCACAACGCTATGCTTGCCGAACTCCTTGCCGACGCTTCTGTAACCGCTGTGTTCGTCAGTCATGAGATAGGAATAACGATCTACGTTAGCGACGAGTGCGCCGCGCAAGGTTTCTCCAGTGACTTTGGCAACATGGAACGAGCGAACCTTACCGCCACGCTCCACCAGCGAGACGACAGGTTGCTTGCCGTGGAAGGGTGAGAGGTTTTTGCCGCTCACCTTGCGCTGCTTGTGCTTCTTGTTGCTGTGCTTGCCGCCGATGTAGGTTTCATCGGCCTCCACAAACTTACCGAATCCGCCAATCGGAGACTGATCTACGTCCTTCATGGCCTCACGGATGCGATGCATCATGAACCATGCGGTTTTGTAGGTAACACCTAACATACGGGCCATCTGATGGCCGCTAATGCCTTTCTTCGAGGCGCAGAGCATGTGGTTGGCAAGCAGCCACTTGTTGAGGGGAACCTTAGAGCGTTCGAAAACGGTGCCAACGGTCACGGTGTATTGCTGGCGACAGTCATTGCACTGGATCACGCCCTTACGGATCGTGCCTTCAGGGTGCGCCTTCGTCTTGCGTCCCTTCTGAGGAGGGAGTCGCTTTGCATTATCGCTGCCACAGTGCGGACATGTCGGGCCTTCCGGCCAGTGCAGAGCTTCCAAATGCTCGCGGGATGCGTCTTCGTTTTGGAAGCGAGGGGCGAAAATGTCGATTGCGTTTTCCATGGATTATCAATGACTGACAACCGCTGCTTTGTCAAGTATACAATTGCCTAAAATATGGGCAGGCGCATAGTGGATTGCGAGCTTCGCCTCAAGCAGGTAGCGCGCTTTGCCATATGTCGCTCCCACCCCTCCCCCCTGATCCACGCGTTGCAGCCGTCATCGTGGCGGCTGGCAAAGGTGAACGTGCCGGGCAATCACTTCCCAAGCAATTCGCGCAATATCGCGGCCAAGCTGTGGTGAGACAGGCGGCAGCTGCCTTGCTGAAGGCAGAGGTTGGCTCTGTCTGTGTTGTGATACCCGCCGGTAGGGAGGAATTGGCAGAAAAGAGCCTATCGGGGCTTGAGCGCACGCATATCACAGTCGGCGGGTCGACGCGTCAGCAGTCAGTGCTGAATGGTCTGCGTTCAATTGACACAGATTATTTTGACATCGTCCTCATCCATGATGCGGCGCGCCCTGATTGCCCGTGCGAGGTGGTCACACGACTGATTGATGCGTTGAAAGATGCCGAAGGAGCTATTCCCGTTCTGCCAGTGATCGATTCGATGATTATCGCGGATGGCGACTACATGGGCGCTGATGCAAAGCGCGAATCCATGCGCCGGGTGCAGACCCCGCAGGCGTTCCGATTCAAGGCAATTCTCGCTGCGCATGATCAATGGCAGAGCGATCTCCAGGCAGGGGATGACGCACAGGTCTTGCGCGCAGCTGGAGGCGAAGTCGCCCTTGTCCCCGGCGACGAGCGTTTGCACAAGCTGACTTTTGCGAAGGATTTCACAATCGAACATTCCGCCGAGCCCTTGCCGCTAAGAGTTGGCACCGGATATGATGTTCACCGACTGGCACCGGATGAGGAAATGTGGCTGTGCGGCGTGCAGATTGACCATCCCGCCGGCCTTTCCGGTCACAGCGATGCCGATGTCGGATTACATGCAGTGGTCGATGCTATCCTTGGCGCCATCGCGCAGGGCGACATAGGCCAGCACTTCCCGCCCAGCGATCAGCAGTGGAAAGGCGCACCATCTTCGCGTTTTGTCGAACATGCGGTCAAACTGGCAGACGAAGCGGGATGGCGGATCGGCAATGTCGACTTGACCCTGATCTGCGAGGCGCCGAAAATCGGCCCACATCGTGACGCCATGCGTTCTAACCTTGCGGGTATGCTGGGCATTCCGATAAGCTCGGTCAGCGTCAAGGCGACGACGACAGAACGGCTGGGTTTCACCGGGCGCGCGGAAGGAATTGCCGCACAGGCAATCGCCAGCCTTGTCGCAATTACTCAACGGAGCTGAATCTCGATGCAAGCAATCCAATCACTGTTCCCTGATGACATCGTGGCAATGGCCAGGCGCGTTGTTGAAGAGAATGCTGCAATTGGCCGCAAAATCGTGCTGGCCGAAAGCTGCACCGGCGGGCTGGTCGCAGCTGCCATCACAGAAATTCCCGGCAGCTCTGCCGTGCTTGATCGCGCCTATGTCACCTATTCGAATGAGGCGAAGCAGTCAGATCTGGGCGTGCCGCTGGATATTCTCGACGCGTTCGGCGCGGTCTCGGTTGCCTGCTGCTTTGCGATGACACAGGGCGCGCTGGAACGAAGCGAAGCCGATGTCGCCGTTGCCGTCAGCGGGATTGCGGGGCCTGATGGCGCAACCGATCTGAAACCGCTGGGCACCGTAGTTTTTGCCAAGGCCATCCGTGGAGAAGAAAAGCCTGATGCGGATGAGCGTCTGTTCGCCGGCGAAAACCGGTGCGGAGTGCGGCTTCAGGCGACGCTTTGTGCGCTTGAGCTATTATTGCCGTAGAGTTCTTCGGCACGCGCTTCGAATGCGGTGACCATCTTGCGAAAGGCGCGGTCGATATATTGGCCCGCCATTTTCTCGAACAGCAAGTTCTTGAAAGCAAAATCGACGCAAAAATCTATCTCGCAACGATCTTCATCAAGGGCGCGGAAGGTCCAGTTATTGTCGAGATCGCGCAAAGGGCCGTCGACATAATGCACATTTATCGTGTGCGGGCGGGTTTTCTCTACCTTCGATGTGAATTTTTCCCGCAGCGACTTGAAGCCGACCAGCATATCTGCCGTCATCTCCGTCTCGCTGTCATGGCGCACCCGCGTTGCGACGACCCACGGAAGGAATTCCGGGTATTTGTCGACATCGGCAACGAGGTCGAACATCTGCTCCGCGCTATACGGAAGCTGACGGGTTTCACGTATCGACGGCATCAGGCGTTCTGCTTGGCCAGCCTTGTTTCGCGCGCGGCGCGCATCTGCGCGAAATCATCGCCCGCATGATAGCTGGACCTGGTTAGCGGCGTCGAGGCGACCTGGAGAAAGCCCTTGGCGCGGGCAATCGCTCCATAAGCGCCAAATGCCTTGGGCGTCACGAATTCTTCGACAATCGCGTGCTTGGGCGTGGGTTGCAGATATTGCCCCATAGTCATGAAATCCACATCGGCGCAGCGCATGTCATCCATCACCTGATGCACTTCCAGTCGCTGCTCACCCAATCCCAGCATGATGCCGGACTTGGTAAAGATCATCGGATCATGGTGCTTCACCTCTTCCAGCAAACGAAGTGAAGCGTAATAGCGCGCACCGGGCCGGATCGTCGGATAAAGACGCGGCACCGTTTCCAGGTTGTGGTTGTAGACATCTGGCCCCGCTTCGCAGATCGCCTCTACCGCCCGGCGCATTTTCCCGCGAAAATCGGGAGTCAATATCTCGATTGTCGTCCTGGGTGTCTCGCGGCGCAGCGCCTTGATCACTTTTACGAATTGCGATGCGCCTCCATCGGGCAGATCATCGCGGTCCACGCTGGTGATAACGATGTGCTCCAGCCCCATCTTGGCCGCGGCGACAGCCGTATTGTCTGGCTCCATTGGGTCGACGATGCGTGGCATGCCTGTCTTGACATTGCAGAAGGCGCAGGCGCGGGTGCACACATCGCCCAAAATCATCACGGTCGCGTGCTTTTTCTCCCAGCATTCCCCGATATTGGGGCAAGCAGCTTCCTCGCAAACGGTGTTGAGGTTAAGATCGCGCATAAGCTTGCGCGTCTCATGATAGCCCTTGCCGGTCGGAGCTTTCACCCGGATCCAGTCCGGCTTTCGTTGGCGGGCCGGGCTTCCGCCTTCGGGAGATGGAGTGTTGGCAAGATCGTTCATCGCGAGCCTCACTTAGGCTCCCGCCCTGCCTCGAGCAACCCGTAGCAACCAACTGACTTGCTAAAATCGTAATTTCGCGGCAGCGGTGTTCTTCATGAAAAGCTTCAAAGAAATGGTTGCGGGCTATAGCCGTTTTCGCAGTGGCGATTGGGAAGAACAGCGCCAGCGGTGGGAGCAGTTGAAGGATGGCCAGTCCCCACAGGTCATGGTCATCGCCTGTTCTGACAGCCGCGTTGATCCCGCGCAGATATTCGACGTCGATCCCGGTGAGATATTCGTGGTTCGAAATGTCGCGGCGCTGGTGCCTCCTTTCGAGACTACGCCGGGTCGCCATGGTGTGTCAGCCGCTCTGGAATTTGCGGTCCAATTCCTGAAGGTCCGCGAAGTTGTGGTCATGGGCCATGGCATGTGTGGCGGGTGCAAGGCCGCGTTGACCCAGGATCTTCATGGCACCAAGCCGGGTGAAGGCGGGTTTGTGGCGCACTGGATCGATATGCTCGATTCGACGCGCGATCCCATTGCGAAAACGCTGGGCACCACAGGCCGCGAGGCAGAGCGTGCGATGGAACTGGCTGCCGTAAAGGTGAGCCTGGCCAATTTGCGCACTTTTCCCTGCGTGCAGGAGAAGGAGGCATCAGGCGAACTCGATTTGCGCGGAGCTTATTTCGCCATATCGGATGGATTGCTGCACCTGCTCGACGAAGACAGTGGAGAGTTTGCCCCAGCATAGCGATCGGGTGACTATTGCACTCGACCATGCAGGTTGCCATGTCCTCACTCATGCATGAAGCCAGCCTGAAGAATATCGCCCTCCTCATTGATGCGGATAATGCCAGCCACGCGGGCATTGATCCGGTTTTGACTGTTCTTGCAGAGCTGGGACAGGTCAACATCCGTCGCGCCTATGGCAATTGGGCCAAGCCCGCGCTGTCCAAATGGAACAAGATCACCCATCGGTTTGGCCTTCAGCCGATGCAGCAATTTGATCTTACCAAAGGAAAGAATGCCACCGATATCGCGATGGCTATCGATGCCATCGATCTGCTGAATGCAGGCAAGGTGGACGGTTTCGGTATCATGAGCTCGGACAGCGATTTCACACCGCTGGTTACACGCCTGCGGCAGGACGGGATGATCGTATACGGGTTCGGCAGGGACAAGGCGCCAGAGGCGTTCAAGACAGCCTGCACCCGCTACATTGATGTGGATCAGCTCATCCGCACAAATTCTTCCGATGAGAAACCGGGCCCGGATAATACGCTGGACGATGAGCTGATTGCCCTTCTCGGCGATGCGTGGAAAGCAGCCAGCCGCGATGATGAAGGATTCGCCCGCCTTCAGGAAGTGGGCCAGATTGCCGGCAACCGATCCAGCTTTGATGTCCGCAATTACGGCTTCAAACGCCTGTCAGACCTGATGCGCGCCGCCAGCGACAACTTCAAGATGGAGCGGCGTGACGACAAACAATTATATGTCAGACGCTTGCGATAGGTATCCCCTGCACGCCCTTCGGGCACAATAGCCGAGCTGATTCGTTGCTGCCTTGAACAAAAAATCGGGGAGCTTTGAATGGTCGACAAATCTGAAAAATTTGATTGGTTGGTGCGTGTTGGCTATTTTAGCCGCGCCATCCTTTACGCTATGCTGGGGCTTATAGCGCTCACCAGCGCCCAAAAGATCAGTCAGGGCACCGATGGCATTTTTCTTGCTATTGAAGATTTCCCCGCTGGGACAGTCATTCTCTGGATCATGGTAATAGGCCTTTTCGCCTACGCCCTTTTTCGCTTCGCCTCGACCGCTTTTGATATTGAGAACAACGGCAGCGATACCAAAGGCTGGGCCAAGCGCATCGGTCACGCTGGCAGCGGAATTGGCCACCTTGCGCTCGCATGGTCGGCTTATAAATTCGCCAGCAGCGAAGGCAGTTCTGGAGACGGTGGTGCGCAAAGTGCGGCGGCGGGCGTGTTATCTGTAGATTTTGGTGGCGTTGCTCTCGGTATCTTGGGCCTGGCGTTCTTCATCACAGCCATATTCCAGATCAAGAAAGGCATTTCAGGCGAATTCATGCACCGCATTTCGGCTGCTGCACCTGATGCAACGCGCTGGCTCGGCGCTATCGGCTATTGCGCGCGCGGTGTGGTCTATGGCGTAATCGGCTGGTCGCTTTTCAAGGCAGGTTTCATGTCGGGTGGTGCCCAGCAGGTGAAAACACTGGGTGACGCGGTGGCCAGCCTGGCGGGTCAGGGGCCGGTTTTTACATTGACGGCCATTGGCTTGTTGCTCTTCGGCCTCTTCAGCCTGGTGCTGGCGCAATATCGGATCATTCCTGATTTAGGGGCGGACGGCAAAGTTCCGCAGTTCAGGGCATGAACGATCAACCAGACCTCAACGTGAAAAAAGCGCATGGGCAGAAGGCCGCGCGTCTTTATCGGATGATGATGGAAGATCACATCTGCCCCTATGGCGTGAAGTCCAAATATCTTCTCGAAAGCAATGGCTTCACAGTTGAAGACATCCATCTGACCACGCGAGAGGAAACTGACAGTTTCAAACAGGCGCATGACGTCAAGACAACTCCCCAGACCTTTATCGGCGGGGTGCGCATTGGTGGATATGATGATCTGCGTGCCCATTTCGGTAAACCCGTCCCGAAAAAGGATGAGACAAGCTATAGGCCCGTTCTGGCCGTTTTTGCCGTGGCACTCGGTCTGGCGCTGTCACTCAGCCTGTGGTCGTTTGGCACCCCATTGACCATCCGCGCAGGCGAATGGTTCATCGCATTTTCCATGGCGATGCTAGCAATGCTGAAATTGCAGGACGTCGAGACATTCTCATCGATGTTTCTTGGATATGATATGCTGGCGCGGAAATGGGTGCCTTACGCCTATCTCTATCCCTATCTGGAGGCACTTGCAGCGATCTTGATGGCCGGGCGCATCCTTCCCTGGCTTTCAATCCCCGTGGCTTTGACTATCGGAACAATTGGTGCGGTCAGCGTGTTCTACGCGGTCTATATTCAGAAGCGTGAGATCAAATGCGCCTGTGTCGGAAGCAGTTCCAATGTTCCACTCGGTTTCGTCTCACTGTCAGAAAACCTCGCGATGGTCGGTATGGCGGTCTGGATGATCATAAGAATGGTAACGGTCTAGAGGAAAGCCAAAGCTACGGTAATCAGAGTTACCGCAATTGATTATCCGCCGCAGCTCACCGTCCCGCTGCCGGTGTACACCACGCGATCTAGCTGGTCATACAGCCACATTGTGCCGCCATACATTGTATCTTCAGTCTCATCACCCGGGATTTTTTCGTCGATTGCAAGGCGCAGCGCATATTGCCGACTGTTATATAAGGTGCGTGAATTGGCAGGCAATTCGCGTGAACCGGGATCGGCAGCAAACCGCACCATTTCGCCATCGATTTTCATATAGGCATCCACTTCGCGGGCGATCACCCTCACTCCCATGCTGGTGCCTGGCGCATAGGAGCACGCGCGGCCGAGCAGATCGTGGGACTCGATATCCGGATAAGTAATCGCTTCAGGCACTACTTCGCGCAACGGCAACCCTGCTTCATTCGCCTCGCGCACGCGATCAGCCATTGCGGCATTTTCTGCCTGCATTTCCGTTTCGGAAGCCGCTTCCGAACAGGCGCCCAGTGCCAGCGCCACTATCAAAAGCGGTGTGAACTTGCGCACGATCAATGCCTCCCGAACAATTTTTCAACATCATCCATAGATAATTTTACCCATGTCGGACGACCATGATTGCACTGTCCTGAGCGCGGGGTCGACTCCATTTCACGCAAAAGAGCATTCATTTCCGCAACTTCCAAGGTTCGACCTGCGCGAACGGACCCGTGACAGGCCATCGTGGCAAGCACATGTTCTATTTTCTCGCTCAACAATAGTGATGCACCATGATTGG
Source organism: Aurantiacibacter atlanticus (assembly GCF_001077815.2). Classification (GTDB taxonomy): domain Bacteria; phylum Pseudomonadota; class Alphaproteobacteria; order Sphingomonadales; family Sphingomonadaceae; genus Alteraurantiacibacter; species Alteraurantiacibacter atlanticus. The sequence continues at coordinate 2,112,250 of NZ_CP011310.1, forward strand.
CGATATCGTCTGCCAGATCGCGCAAGAGCGCCTGTGGTTCTGCTTTGCCGAGCACCCCGGGCAAGGCACGCACCAGCATGGCATCAGGACCGAAGCGTTCTATCAGCAGGCCCAGTTCTGCAAAATGTTCAGCCTGCTCCTCCAGCCGGTCACAGGAAGGTTCATCCAGCTCTACGACCTCGGGCATCAGCATGGCCTGGCTTGCCGCAACCTTGTCACCCGCGCCTGCGGCACGTAGCCGTTCGAGCACAATGCGTTCATGGGCTGCGTGTTGATCTACCAGAACCAGTCCGTCAGCAGCCTCGGCCACGATATAGGTCTTTGCGACCTGCCCTCGCGCTATACCGAGGGGATAATCTGCGATTCGCTCGGGCAGGTCTTGCGCAGCATGTGCCCTTCCCTGCGGCAGAGCATCGACACCGGCAGAACCATCGTTGGCCCTCGGATCACCCATTGCCTGCCATGTAACGCCCGCTTCGGCGACGCGCGCCTGCGACGGTGAAGTCCAGTCGCGGCCGGAAAAAATAGAGCGCAGCGCAGGCGACTGCTCATCGGAAAAGGGTTCTGCCTGCCAGCGCCCCATTGCGCCACTGTCGGGTGCTTGTGCGCTTCGTCTGTCACCGGTGGAAAGCGCCTGCCGCAGTCCGCTGACGATGAAACCGCGCACGCCCGCCGCGTCACGAAAGCGCACTTCGGTCTTGGCAGGATGCACATTCACATCCACATCGGCGAACGGAATTTCAAGAAACAGCGCCAGCACTGCGTGCCGATCCCGCGCCAGCATATCCGCATAGGCACCGCGCACCGCCCCTGACAGCAACCTGTCTTTGACTGGGCGACCATTGACGAACAGATATTGATGATCGGCAACGCCGCGATTGTAAGTGGGCAGGCCTGCGATGCCGGTGAGACGCATCACGCCCTCACCACTTGGCCGCTCCACGTCGATCTGGACGGCATTGTTCGCCAATTCGCGCGCAACGATCTGCGCCACGCGTGCCGGCACCTCCTGCCCCTGCTGCACGGCAAATATCCGGCGCTCACCATGTTCGAAGGTAAAAGCGAGATCGGGCCGCGCCATTGCAAGGCGCCGGACCACGTCATAGCAGGCAGCATATTCACTACGCGCGGTTCGCAGGAATTTTCGCCTTGCGGGGATTTTTTCGAAGAGTTGCTCCACTCTGACTCGCGTGCCTGGCGGAAGTGCAGCGGGGCCTTCAGCCGTCAGAGCGCCGTGATTGACCACGCGCTGCCAGCCTTCGTCACTTTCGCGGGGCCGGCTTTCAAGGCTTAGTTTCGCAACGCTGGCAATGGAAGGCAGCGCCTCTCCGCGAAATCCGAGCGTTGCCACCTGCTCTATCGCTTCATCGCTCAACTTGGATGTAGCATGACGTTCCAGCGCCAGCGCCATTTCGTCAGGCGACATGCCACAACCATCGTCTGTGACCTCGATTGAACCCAGCCCCCCCTCAGTGATGGCAATGCTTATCCGCCGTGCTCCGGAATCGATGGCGTTTTCCACTAATTCCTTCAAGGCGGAAGCCGGACGTTCGACAACTTCGCCTGCGGCAATACGGTTTACGAGCGTTTCTGGAAGGCGACGAATTTGCGGCATTTGACGACTGTATAGACGACTGGATGCTTTTTCGAGGCGAAGCGGGGTAAAACTATGCGCTTGTCGACAAAAATTTTGGCGTTTCCTGTCATCCCGCGTTAAGGGCGTTGCACTTCGCGATGCGCAGGCTTCCCATACCTCGCTCTATGCTGTCCCGGCGACCATTCAGACTACGGATTTCTCGATGAGCTCTTTTTTTTCCAATCTCTTCAAATTCGGCTCGCAGAATATGGCCATCGATCTGGGGACGGCAAACACCCTGGTCTATGTTCAGGATCGCGGAATCGTCCTTAACGAACCTTCTGTTGTTGCCATTGAAACGATCAATGGAATCAAACGCGTCAAGGCTGTTGGTGAAGATGCAAAGATGATGATGGGCAAAACGCCTGACAGCATCGAAGCGATCCGTCCCTTGCGCGATGGTGTCATTGCAGACATCGAAATCGCCGAAGAAATGATCAAGCACTTCATCCGCAAGGTGCACGGCAAACGCACGCTGTTGCGATATCCTGAAATCGTGATCTGCGTTCCCTCTGGATCGACCAGTGTGGAACGCCGCGCGATTCGCGATGCGGCCAGTAATGCGGGCGCTTCGGAGGTTTTCCTTATCCTTGAACCTATGGCCGCTGCCATCGGTGCAGATATGCCCGTGACAGAGCCGGTCGGTTCAATGGTTGTCGACATCGGCGGCGGCACGACCGAAGTCGCCGTGCTCTCTCTGCGCGGCCTTGCTTACACGACATCGGTTCGCACCGGCGGTGACAAGATGGATGAGGCGATCGTCTCCTACGTTCGCCGTCATCACAATTTGCTGATCGGTGAAGCGACGGCGGAGCGGATCAAAAAGGATTACGGCGTCGCAACCGTGCCGGATGATGGCGTGGGCGAAACCATCGTGATCAAGGGGCGTGATCTTGTTAATGGTGTGCCCAAGGAAATCACCATCAATCAGGCTCATGTAGCAGAAGCCCTTTCGGAACCCATCGGTGCCATTGTCGAAGGTGTCCGCATTGCACTGGAAAATACCGCACCAGAACTCGCTGCCGATATCGTCGACCAGGGCATTGTGCTCACCGGTGGTGGCGCGCTGATCCGCGGGCTGGACGATCACATCAGGGAAGAGACCGGCCTGCCTGTCAGCATTGCTGAAGATCCATTGACTTGCGTGGCGCTCGGCACCGGCAAGGCCATGGAAGACCCGATCTATCGCGGCGTCTTGATGACGGCGTAATCGCTTAACACCTATTGGGGGAGCGGGCCGCAATGGCACCGCCTTCGGCGCAAACAACCGGTTCGAACAAGAAGGCACAGCTTGGCCGCTTTGCCGGCTATGTGTTTGCCAGCGCGGGCGCTGTTATCGGCGCGCTTCTGCTTCTCGTCTCGCTTTTGCGGCCAGATGCCTTTTACGGCCTGCGTAGCATGGCCACCGATGCCGCTTATCCCATAGGGGAAGCTGGCGCCGTGGGCCGTTCGGGGTCACGCAGCTTCTTTGAAGCCATTGCCGGTTACTATCAGGCTGGCTCCAAAAACGCTGAGCTGGAGCAGGAAATCGCCATTGCACGCGTCAGGCTGGCAGAGGCGGCAGCTCTCGAACAGGAAAATGCACGGTTGAAAGCTGTGCTCGGCCTGAAAGAGGACGAGAACGAACCCATTGCCGTGGGGCGATTAATCGGGTCCAGTTCTTCCAGCTTGCGTCGGTTTGGTTATCTTTCTGCCGGTCGCAATGACGGCGTTGAAGTGGGTATGCCGGTAACGTCACCAATGGGCCTGGTTGGCCGAATACTTGAAACAGGCCGCTCGACCTCGCGCGTCCTCCTGCTGACGGATCCTGAAAGCATCGTGCCCGTTCGCCGCGCAACGGATGACGTGGTCGCATTTGCCGAAGGACGCGCAGACGGCAGTTTGCGCATCCGTCTTATCAATCTCGGTATCAATCCGCTCAAAGAAGGCGATATATTCGTGACCTCGGGCGCGGGGGGACTTTTCACTCCGGGCGTAGCCGTGGCGATGGTTACGCGGATTACCGATGATGGCGCCATCGCCAGCCTGCTCAGCAACCCGGCGGCTACGGACTATGTCGTTGTCCATCCTTTCTTTGAGCCTGAGGCGATCACCGCCTCACAGGCCCCGCTGCGAACCGAACAGCCTGTCGAAGACGATTGATGGAACAGTTGAACCCCAGCGCACGGCGCGATCAGTTCGGCAGCAAGATAAATCGGGACCATTCCCCCGTGCTATCCCACGGGGTTCCATGGGCGATTATCCTGCTGGCTTGCATGTCGCCCCTTCTGCCGATCATTGCATCTGCCCCTCTCGTCCCACCGCTGGGCTATATGTTCCTGCTGGGCTGGCGCGTGTTGCGCCCGGGAATTCTCCCCTTATGGGCCGGATTGCCGATCGGCCTGTTCGATGACATGTTTTCAGGCCAGCCACTAGGATCCGGCGCGCTGCTGTTTTCACTCACCATGATTGCAATCGACTTGATCGAGATGCGATTTCCCTGGCGCGGCTTTTGGCAGGACTGGGGTGTAGCTTCGATATTCCTGGCTTTATATCTTGCGCTGGCGGCAATATTTTCCGGCGCATCTTTGTCGCTGGTTCAGTTTACTCTCATCTTGCCGCAGCTAGCCTTGTCTATCCTGATTTTCCCGCTTGTAGCGCAGCTGGTTTCGCTGCTTGATCGTTTCCGGCTGAAGCGCGTTCGTAGATTCGGCTAGATAGATGGCACCGAAACTAACCTCCAACTCCCTGAAGCAGACCTTTGACCGCCGCAGCTTCGTGGTGGGCGCTGTGCAGGGCGGTATTGGTTGTCTGCTGGCAGCCCGCATGGGCTATATCGCAGTTGCCGAGAATGAAAAATACGAGATGGAGGCGGAAAGCAATCGGGTGAACCTTACCCTGATACCGCCACGGCGTGGCTGGATCCTTGATCGCAACGGATCGCCCCTCGCCTCCAACCGCGCAGATTTCCGCGTCGATATCATACCTGAACGTCTCCACGATCCCGAGCACACCGTTAATTTGCTTGGTGAGTTGCTCGATTTTACCGAGGTCGAAAAAGTCGATCTAATGGAAAGGCTTCAGGACAGCCGCGGCTTTGCTGCAGTGGCTGTTGCCAGCGGCCTGTCCTTTGACAAATTTGCCGCTGTCAGCGTGCGCCTGCCGGAACTGCCCGGCGTCGTTCCCCAGCGAGGTTTTTCGCGCTATTACCCTACTGCTGCATCTGTCGGCCATCTTATCGGATATGTCGGTGCGCCCAGTCGCGAGGAATATGAGCTGGAGCCGCAGCCACTGCTTCTGACCCCGGGCTTCAAGATGGGCAAGGACGGGCTGGAGCAGCAATTCGAACAGATCCTGCGCGGCGTACCCGGCGCGCGCCGGGTAGAGGTTACCGCCGCTGGACGGATTGTGCGCGACCTCGAAACCCGAGAGGACGTGCAGGGAAACCCCGTGCGCCTGACGATTGACGGGCCACTGCAGGATTACGCTGCGCGGCGATTGGGGCTGGAATCCGGCTCCGTCGTCGTGATGGATTGCCTCACAGGTGATCTTCTTTGCATGGCCTCCATGCCCAGCTTCGATCCCAACAGCTTTTCAAATGGCATCGGTCGGCTCGAATACTCCATGCTCAGTGAGAATGAGCGCGTGCCGCTGCGCAACAAGGTTTTGCAGGGACTCTATCCGCCCGGATCGACTGTCAAACCGACCGTGGGCATGGCGTTGATGGGCGCCGGGATAGATCCTGAAGAAACAGTGTTTTGTGGCGGTGGCCTTCGTGTGGGTAATCGAGTGTTCCGTTGCTGGAAGCGAAGCGGACACGGCAGCGTCAATCTCGCCAAGGGTATTTACCAGAGCTGCGACGTTTATTTCTACGCGATGGCGCAGCGCACCGGCATGTGGCCAATCGCGGAAACCTGTCGGCGTTACGGCATGCAGCAGGAGTTCGATCTGCCTGTGGTCAGCCAGTTTTATGGCACTGTGCCCGATCCTGACTGGAAAGAGGAGAAATACGGTCGGGAATGGCAGGCATTCGACACAGTTAATGCCACCATTGGCCAGGGTTATATGCTCGCCAGCCCGCTGCAATTGGCGGTCATGGCGTCACGTCTGGCAACATCCGATATTGTGGTGCCGCGTTTACGCCTTACAGACACGGCGCCGCGCTTTGAATCCATGGACGTGAGCGCGGAATACAAGGCTTACATTCGTCAGGCGATGAGTGATGTGGTCAACGGGCCGGGTACTGCTGGGCGCGCGCGTCTTCCAATTGATGACGTGCTCATGGCAGGAAAGACCGGCACTGCGCAGGTTGTCGGCCTCAATCTGTCGGACGGTAAATCGGGCCCGTGGAAATATCGTGACCACGGCCTGTTCATCTTTTTCGCCCCATTCGATAATCCGCGCTACGCAGGTGCAGTGGTGATCGAGCACGGCGGCGGATCGGGCGCGGCATATCCGGTTGCGCGTGATGTGATGACCTTCCTTTTCGATCCGCAAAAGGGGCTGGATGCATTGCATGCCCTGGAAGCACAATGGGGCGGAACTGCGCAGCAAAGGCTCGATAGGCAGTATGCGGCCTATGCCGCGGCCGCGGGAGTAGATCTGCCCCCCGTCCCTGCCCCTATGACTTTGGCTCAGCAGGTCGATGCAGAAGCGCGGGCCGCTGTTATCGAACCGGTGCGGGCCGATACCGATGCATTTGTCCCGCGCGAAGAAGCCAATCCTCGATCCAGCGAGGTAGCGACATGAGGGGCGCGATTACCCTGCCCGCTCCCCTGGCAGAATTTCCATGGCGAGTCGTAATTCCCCTGACGGTGCTGGTCGCCTTCGGGGCGGCGGTACTCCATTCAGCGGCTGGCGGTTCGATGAGCCCCTATGCCGGATCCCATCTCGTGCGATACGGCCTGTTCCTGATGGTGGCGTTGGTCATTTCCTACTTTCCGCAGGACTGGGCGCGGCTGGCGGCCATTCCCGGTTATGTAGTCGTGCTGCTGCTTCTGGTCGCAGTGGAGGTCATGGGCCAGATTGGCGGCGGTAGCCAACGCTGGCTGGAACTGGGCTTCATGCGGCTGCAGCCATCCGAGATCATGAAGCCGGGCATCGTTCTGATCTTGGCCGCATTTTTCCATGCGCTACCCGTCGGCATGATTGGCACATGGCGTGCCCTCCTCACACCACTCGGGCTGATCGCCCTGCCAACAGGATTTGTCCTGCTGCAACCAGACCTTGGAACCGCGCTGGCCATCGTCTTCGGCGGCATCGTGGTGATGTTTCTCGCAGGAATCCCGCAGAAATGGTTCATCGGCGGAGGAATTGCCGCTGTTGTCGCTGCACCTATCGCCTTTTTCTTCGCCCTCCAGCCATATCAGCAGCAGCGCGTCCTGACCTTCCTGGATCCTGAGAGTGATCCGCTTGGCACCGGATATCACATCACCCAGTCCAAGATTGCCATCGGTTCAGGCGGAATCCTGGGCAAGGGCTTTGGTGAAGGATCGCAAAGCCAGCTCAATTACCTGCCCGAACCGCACACCGATTTCGTCTTTGCCACCATGGCAGAGGAATGGGGCTTGCTCGGCGGCCTGCTGGTGCTTCTGGTTTTTGGCATCGTCCTGCGGTGGGGATTGATCGTGGCGCGCGAAGCGAACGATCGGTTTTCGCGCCTGTTCGCCGGAGGGCTGACGGCAACGATCTTCTTCTATGTCGCGGTCAATCTCCTGATGGTTATGGGCATGGCTCCGGTCGTGGGTATTCCGCTGCCTTTCATGAGCCATGGTGGATCCTCGATGATGACCAATATGCTCTGCGTGGGCGGCCTGATGATGGTGGAGCGCTGGAATCGGCAGAGCGTTCGGACGAGCCTTTAATTCGAGAATTTTGCAGCTCCGATGCAATCGCCCCTTTAACCGCTGCACGAACTCGCTATACGGACGCCTTCGCGCGAATCGCCTTGGCCGATCTGCACGTAATTGAGGACCCGCGTAAGCGGGTTCAGATATGGACGCATAGCTCAGTTGGTAGAGCAGCTGACTCTTAATCAGCGGGTCCTTGGTTCGAGCCCAAGTGCGTCCACCATTTCTCCTTTCATCTCCTAGGCGCGCAGGTCGAATGGTCTGACTCTACATTGTGCCTCCAGCGAGCCTTGCAAATTTGCTAACTACGAATTTGCAAACTATTCCTCCTTTACATGGGTAATCGGCGAAGACTTTTTGCGGGCGAGAAGCTGCGTAAGATCCGTGAAGACAGGGGGCTCCGGCAAGCCGAGATGGCAAAACGGCTGGCGATCAGTTCATCCTATCTCAGCCAGCTGGAACATGACGACAGGCCGTTGACGGCCCAATTGGCAGAACGCCTCGCCAGTCTGTTTCCGATCGATTGGCAGGATATCGCCGTTGATGACACCGAACAATTGACTGTCGCCCTGAGAGAAGCGTTGGGCGATCCGATTTTCAATGAACCTTTCAGCCCCGAAGCGCTTGTCAGGCTTGCGGAACAACAGCCGGTATTTGCCAAACGCTTTGTCGAACTCCACGAACTCTATCGTCGCAGTACCCAACAGCTGGAAATGGCAGACGATGCAATTTCGGCGGACAATGCATCAGGATCGCCCCTGCCCTGGGAAGAGGTGAGGGACTGGTTCCACCTTTCCAACAATTATGTCGATTTGCTGGACCGGCTAGCGGAAAACCTCGCGCTTTCGATGAGCGATGAACAGGGCCATTTGACCGGGGCTGCCCTGCGTGTGCACCTTGCCGAAAAGCACCGTATCACGGTGATTTTCGAACGATCAAACCAGCTCCGGCAGTTTGATGAGGCTGAACGAATACTGCGGATTGATGCCGGACAACCGCCGACGGGCATCCGGTTCCAATTGGCCTATCACGTCGCCGTCATGTCACTTGGCGAGACTATTGCCCAGATTGCGGAATATGCTGAGCTCAAATCTGCGGCGGCGCGCGAACTTCTCAAGGTTGGCCTCGCCAATTACGCCGCCGGAGCGGTCCTCATGCCATATGAGCATTTTCGCCAGTCTGCTCGCCGCGAAAGGCATGACGTCGATCGGTTGGCCCTGTTGTATCGAACCAGCTTCGAGCAAGCTTGTCACAGACTTTCATCGCTGCAAAGAGAAAGCTCCAGGGGATTACCTGTGTTCTTCTGCCGAGTGGATATGGCGGGAAACATCACAAAGAGACACAGTGCGACGCGGCTCCAATTTGCCCGCTTCGGAGGCGCATGTCCGCTCTGGATCGTGCATGAGGCCGTCGCCATTCCCGACCGTGTCCTCGTGCAATTTGCAGAAACGCCCGACGGGGTCCGCTATGTTTTCATGGCCAAGGGCCTGGTCAAACCGTCGGGTGGTTTTGACCGAAGCCCAAGACGATATGCCGTCGCGCTTGGCTGCGAAATCCAGCATGCCAGCGAATTCATCTACGCCGATTCCATCAATCTGAATTCAGACAATGCTGCTGCCCGGATTGGTGTCTCCTGCCGCATCTGCCCACGGACGGATTGCGACCAGCGTGCCTATCCACCAAGCGATCAACAGATCGAAGTCGATCTGTTTGACAGGGGGATCGTCCCTTATTCCATGCGTCGGGTTGATTGAGATGTCTGCTGGTGGGCCAGTAATCATTCACCGTCCGAAAAGCGCAATCGCGCCTTAGGCAAGATTTGCGAAATCCTCTGGAAATGTGATCGTAGTGGCAAAACCATCGCCACCAACCGTGGCGATTTCACCGGAATGTCGCGCAGACATAGCCCTGATCATGCGCCAGCCTAGCGAGTTGGAACGCTCTCGTTTTACACCTTCCGGCATGCCGATGCCATTATCAGCCACCTTCAGTTCCCAGCGCGGACCATCTTCCTTGCTATCCAGCGACCGTTCAAAACTGACATCGACGCGGCCTTCCTTCAGCCCATTGAAGGCATGTTTATAGGCATTGGTGATAAGCTCGTTGACGATCAGGCCGAGATCTACCGCAGCTGCCCCCTGCACGACCACCGGATCACCAAAAACGGATATCACGATGTCGAGCTCCGGGTTGGAGAATGCGTCCTGCGCATGTCTTGCGACATTTTCGAGCAGGGGGATGAGCGTAACTTTTTCGCCCAGATGCGCCCTTTGCAATTCTTGATGGACCTTTGCCACTGAATGCACGCGCGCCTCCAGTTGAGCCATCGCCTCGCGCGTTTCGGCAAGCTGTGTATTGCGCTTGCTTAGCTGGATGAAGCTGATGATCAGCGCCAGATTATTCCCGGTTCGGTGGTGCACCTCATCGATCAGCAATTCACGTTCTGCCATAGCCTCTGCCAGTTCGCGATTCTGGCGGGATAACTCAGAAATGGGATCGGTATCGCTCAATTCCCCGAGTTTCAGTCCGGCCTCTTCGACAAGAGCAGGAATGGTTTTGGGATTGGCGGCGATGGCGAAGCCGAGCTCCGCGCAAGTGCCTTCGCTGGAAGATTGCAGGTCAAACGTGTCGGCAAGCCTTTGTACGCCCGAAAGACCCAGCCCCATGCCCGATGAAGGATTGCGCGATGCCTTGAACGGGCGGCGTTCCTTCACAAACTGCATTTCTGCGGGAAGGCCCCCGCCCTGGTCCTTGACCCGCACGATCAGCCATGAACTCGCACTATCGGCCTTCGCGTGGAAATGTACCTTTCCGCCTCCACCATGTTGCAATGCGTTACGGGTAATTTCCAGAATTGCTGTGATCATGCGCGTCTTGGCGAAACTTTCTAGGCCAAACGCCTGCGCAATTGTGTCGCTCACCTGACGCACCCTTGGCACATCTGCCTCGGCCCCGATCCTGACTGTAATGATGTCCATGTCAGAGCGACCTTGCTGCATTCATGCGTGCAACTAGGATGCTTGCATCGTCACGTTTCAGACTTTCTCGACCGAGCAATTTGCCGGCGATTACAGGTGCGCTTCGTTGGAACAGCGAAGACTGCCTTTCGATGCCGCGCAGTGTGGAAAGACCGTCGGAATGCATGACAAGCACCGCGCCATGGTTCAGTTTCACCGTCTCGACAGGCGGCGTCGTGGGCCTGCCTCCCAGCAAGCCGTCACGCGCCGAGATGCGGTGGATCTTGTTGTTTTCGACTATGATCGTGCTGATGTTGCCAATGCCGGCATGGCGCAATTCACCCTTGGCTCGGTCCAAGGCAACTATCGCTCCCACCGCCCCGCGAGTGCCAGCCAATGTTTCCGCGATCTGCGAAAGCAGTTCGCCGGGATCGCTCTGGCTGGCCTGCAAGAACGCCTGCCGGGCCTTATCTGCAGCATCCGCTGCCTTGGCGCCATGTCCCAGGCCATCGCAGAGGAAATAGACGCACTCATCCCCTATGGATCGTACAGCAATCGCATCGCCGCAGCGCCTCTCTCCGGGATAGGCAAGGCGGAATCCAGAATGGTCGATGGCTTCGCCTGGGCTGGCCTTACATCGTCGGAATTCGGCGCTGATTACGGTCCCGCTGCTGCCCGTCTCCACGTCCATTCGATCACACAGACGATGAATCGCTCCAAGGCCGGTGCCGAGCGACGTTGAAGATGTTTCACCATCCTTCAGCATGCGGTCAAGCCGCTCTATGCCCGGCCCACTGTCGATACCAAGGATCTGCAACCGTTCTTTCGCTGCGGCACCGAACACTTCGACCAGCATCCGTCCGCCCCGGCCATGGCGGATGACATTCTGGGCAATCTCGGTTGCAACGATCGCCGCATGTTCGACTTCATTCGCATCAAAACCAAGCGCATTCGCAGTACGTCTTGTGCGCCGCCGGGCTTCTGCCACGGCACTGCTTTCTTCAACTTTCAACCAACCAATCATCGTGATCTGCAGACTCCAATCATGCGAACGATCGTTCCTTTTCCGACCGTGCTTTCAATCATGAACTCCTGAGACAGGCGTTTTGCTCCGCCTAATCCCCTGCCCATATTGCCTTTGCGGGTTGAAAAGCCATCCGCCAGCGCGGCACCTATGTCTGCGATTCCCGATCCAGTGTCGCTGCATTCTACGCCGATCCGGCCACCATCGGCGAATTCATAAATCACCAGCCGGCCTCCGCCCCCGTGGGTAAGTGCATTTCGCGTAATTTCGCTGACAGCCGTGACAAAACGCGTGAGAAATATGTCGCGCGCGCCTTTCGCCTTCATCAATTCGCTGACCCGTCCGCGGGCGCGAGCAATGTCACGGTCAGTCCGCAAGGCGATCTCTGTTACTTTACTCGCCCCGTCGAATGCCATTGGCCATGCCCGCCTTGCGCATCTTGGCCAACGCGTGATCCAGGGTCAGGGCGGTATGGTTTTCAGGGAGATACATGCCAAGCTCAACCAATGTCATTGCAACGGCAGGTCGCATTCCGACGACATAGGTTTCAGCATCGAGCAGGCGAGCAATCGCCGTCAATTGCGCCAGCACGCGGCCAACGAATGTATCGACGATTTCCAAGGCGGAAATGTCCACGACAACACCGCGCGTCTCGTTTTCCGCGATCTTCGAAGAAAGCACTTCCTGCAGTTCGATGATATCGGAATCGGTGATGTCCGCCGTTATCGAAACCAGCAGGACGCCCTCGACAGCATAGATCGCCGCGGCATTCACGGCTTGCGCGTCCCATTGTCATCGATCGCGCGGATTGCGACACCGACAGAGGTCAACGCATCTGTCAAAGCGCTCTTGATCGAAGACCGCGTGAGCACTTCGCCAACATCGACACCGAGTTCAACCATGGTTTGCGCGATCTTGGGGCTGATGCCACTGATGATGCAAGTCGCACCCATCAGGCGCACCGCAGCGGCAGTGCGCAGCAGGTGTTGGGCGACCTGGGTATCAACCGTCTTCACGCCGGTAATATCAACGATCACAACTTCGGCCTGACGCTCCACAATAGCCTGGAGCAGGCTTTCCATCACTTCCTGCGCACGCAGACTGTCGAGCGTACCGATAAGGGGCAAGGTCAGCACCTTGTCCCACAGTTCAACCACCGGTGTTGAAAGTTCCAGCATCTCATCACGCTGGCGCTCAATGATCTGTTCGCGCTCCGCAATGAACACCTCGTTCGTGTAGATGGCAAATGCGTCAATCGCCTTGGACAACAGTATGACTTCGTCGATCAGAAGATCAGGAGAATCCGAGAGCTTTTCCTTCAGCCGGGAAAAAAGCGGAACCTTCAGGGCAAGTATCAGCGCCGCCATTTCGCCCGGCAACACGCCGCGCTCTACCCGTTCATGAGTAATTTCGGAAAGGATGCCGCGCAAATCTGCCCAATGCTCATCCTTGAGGACAAACTCGCCACCACGCGAAGTATCGCGCACGCCGACCCGGAACGCTCGCAGAAGGCTGGCAGCCTGGTCACGCTCTTCTTTTTCGGAGAACAGATCCGCCCGTTTGGCACCGTCTTCATCCGCCTGCTCGATCCATTCGTGAAGTATGCCCTGAACGTCCTCTTTCAGGACTTCCAGCGTCGCTTCTAATATTCCGTTGGTCATTCCGGCTCCATAATCTGTTTATGAATTAAGCGCCTAGCGCAAAAAATGGGGCGCAGGAAGGTCACAATCAGGACCATTGTGCGTGCGAAAATTAAGGACGGATGAAGACAAAAAGTAATCGGTCCAGGCTTGCGCGCCGGGCAGGAGCTGCTCTAATCTGTGCCGTGCAATTTTTTCGCCCGAAATGGTTTCTGGCTGCCGTCTGCATGGTTTTGGCGGGTTCTGGTGCGATCGCCAGACATGCCAATGCGCAGGACAACGCCCAATGGCCCGCATTGCTGCGCGAAGACCTGCGTGTTGCAGCGATTGGCGATTCACTGCTGAAAGCCAATGCCGATTTGTGCCGCAATACGATGCCTGTGACTGGAATGGTGCTGCATAGCGCCGATCAATATGGCAGCGGTTCAATGCAGGCGCGCTTTGCAAATGGCCCAATTGCAATCTCAACCATCGTATCGGGGTCTTCTTCCGCCGTGGCAGGACTGCGGCCTGATGATGCGATAATTGCCATAAACGGCCATCCCACTGATGCACTTGCCGCACCCTTTCAAGGCAACTTGCGAGAGGCAGCTTTTGCATTGCTGGCATCGCAACCGGTGGGCGGCCCCATTTCCATGCGCATTGCACGCGGAGGGTCAGAGCAGGAATTCATCTTGAATCCTCCGGCCGGATGCCATTCTCTTATAGAAATTCGCGTTGAAAGCGGTCCGCGGGCTCGATCGGATGGGCAAATTATCCAGATCCAATATGCATTTGCGGGCCAATTGGATGATCAGCAAGTCGCGATTGTGATTGCGCATGAACTTGCCCACTCGGTGCTGGAACATCGACGCCGCAAGGAGGAGGCCGGGATCGACAATGGTCTGTTTGCCGCGGTGGGAAAGAACAGGCAGGCAAACCGGCGGGCGGAAATCGAGGCTGACAGGCTTTCTGCACATTTGCTTGCCAATGCAGGCTACGATCCTGCTCTGGTGCCGGCATTCTGGCGATCCGACATAGGCAAAGATATTGGCGGCGTATTATTAGAGAGCGGGATCTACCCATCTCATGAAGCGCGCGCGCAAATGGTTGAGCATGAAATCGCCTTAAATTTGCCGCAGCGCCGTGGCCCCACATGGCCTGACCATCTGCTGGTCTTACGCGATAGAGGCTTCGCCCCGCCCGACAGTTCCGACTAGGCGGATCGCTGTCGTTCGGGCGCTGCGCTGATGTCGATATAATTCCTGTCGAAATAAGTAAGCGGCGTCGCATCTTCCCGATGGCTCGCTTCAATCAGCGCGCCGATAAAAATCGTATGCGTACCAAATGCATGCCGGTCAGCAACCGTGCAAATCAGGCTCGATTGTGCGCTTTGCAGAATGGGCACGCCCTGGTGTTCTTTCCAGTCACCAACTGCAAAGCGATCAAGGTCAGGGCTAACGAAATGCTCGGCCACATCACGATTGGAAAGGCCGAGGATATTAATGCAAAACCGCTCCGCCTTTGTCAGTGGATCATGCAAAGATGCATCGCGGTTGATGCAAGCCAACAGCGAAGGCGGATCGAAACTGAGCGAACTGACTGCGGTAGCGATAATGCCGTAATTTTGCCCGTCGAGAGTTGTTGTCACCGCATAGACCGTGGCCGCCACATGCCGCATAGCTTCCCGAAAGGCGCTCCCAAGCGCAACGTTGCTCTGTCCTGCAGGCTGCATGCGCGTTCATTGAAGAGGGTTTGCCACAGGCGCAAGGGGGAATTTCCAGACTGAATGTGATTCTGGCAACTTGCCATCACATCAGAATGTGATAACTAGGCTGAATGAACGATATTACTATCAAAAAAGTGCGTGAGATCGTGTCGAAAGGCAAGATAACCCGCGCCGGACTCGCTCGTGCTGCCGGACTGCATGCAAACACCTTGCGCGATTGCACAGAGGAAAGCTGGAATCCCACCGCGGATACCTTGGGTAAACTCAATCGCTTCATGACCGAGAATGACGAAGCGCCTGTGCTCGTCGGGATTGAGGAGATCATCGAGGAAGCGCGCAACGGCCGCATGTATATTCTCGTGGATGATGAAGATCGCGAGAATGAAGGCGATCTTATCATCCCTGCACAGATGGCCACACCCAATGCCGTCAACTTCATGGCCACCCATGGCCGCGGCCTCATCTGTCTGGCGTTGACCGCTCAGCGCGGCTCGGAGCTCGGGCTTGAATTGATGAGCAGCCGAAATCGCACCAGTCATGAAACGGCCTTTACGGTCGCCATCGAAGCCCGTGAAGGCGTGACAACGGGCATAAGCGCGGCGGACCGTGCGCGAACCGTTTCGGTCGCCATCGATTCATCCAAGGGCGCGGACGATATCGTGACACCCGGCCATGTATTCCCCTTGCTCGCACGTCCGGGCGGCGTTCTGGTGCGTGCCGGCCATACAGAGGCTGCCGTTGACATTTCGCGCCTGGCCGGGCTGAATCCCAGCGGCGTGATTTGCGAGATCATGAATGAAGACGGCACTATGGCGCGGCTGGATGATCTCATCTCATTTGGCCGCAAACATGGCCTGAAGATAGGTACGATCCGCGATCTCATCGAATATCGCATGCGTCACGATCACCTCGTGAAGCGCACCAATGAAAGCACGTTCCAGTCCGATTATGGCGGAGACTGGCGGGTGGCATCTTATCGCAACTCGGTCGATGGCTCGATCAACTTCGTGTTGCAAAAAGGAAATGTCATCCCCGGACAACCAGTTCTGACACGGATGCATGCGATCTCGATCTTCGATGACGTGCTGGGCCGTTCCGGTGACAAGAAACGCGTATTGCAACGCTGCATGGCCGCCATTGGCGAAGAAGGTAACGGCGTGATCGTGGTGCTTGTGCCCAACAAGTCTGCCTCGCTGGAGACAGAACTCGGAGGCGCAGACAGGGACACTGGCGAATTGCGCGAATATGGCATAGGCGCGCAGATCCTTGCCGATATTGGCGTGCATGACATGATCTTGCTGACCAATTCGAACCACAATGTCGTTGGCCTGCAAGGCTATGGCATCAGCGTGGTCGAAGAACGTCCTATTCCGGAGTAATCGATGGCCAATTTCCTGATAGTCGAGGCCCGTTTTTACGGCCATCTCAATGATATGCTGATAGCAGGCGCGAAGGCCGCGCTAGAATCAGCCGGACATTCTGCCGAGGTGGTGACCGTGCCTGGCGCATTGGAAGTGCCCGGCGCAATTTCCATGGCTGCGGAAAGCGATCGTTATGACGGTTTCGTCGCCATTGGCGTGGTAATCCGCGGAGAGACGTATCATTTCGAGATCGTCGCCGGGGAAAGCGCCCGTGCGCTTATGGCACTGACGATGGATTCTCTTGCCATTGGCAATGGCATTCTCACCACCGAAAATGAAACGCAGGCCATCGCCCGCGCTGATCCTGCTCAAGGTGACAAGGGCGGTGAAGCTGCCAAGGCTGCAATGCGGCTACTGGAATTGCGCGACGAATTTGCTTGAGCCACGAATGCGGGAAGCCCTATCTGGCCAAGGGCTAGACAAGGCCACATCCTGATCTTCATCATCATTCCCAGAACTTTCACGGCTTACGTTGATCTCGGCATGCAATCACATCGCGGTTGAGCAAAATGTGAGGCTGCTGAAAATCTTGCACATCTCAACGAGTTTCAGCCGGGACTGATTGGAACCAAGCGGCTGCTCATGCGCTCCACGGTCCATGAACGACCCTCTGGAATGGATTGCCGCGATCGGCGCCGTGCTCGCCTCATCGATGATCGCTTTCGACCTGGGTCGACGCGCGACGGCGTGGGGATTTGTCCTGTTCTGCGTAGTTTCGATTACCTGGATCTATTCCGGCCTGACCGGAGGATCGATGCCCATTGCGGCGATGAATTCCATCTTGCTGCTGATTAACGGTTGGGGCGTTTACCAATATTGGTTTCACCCCAAGAACCGCCAAGGCGCAGCCGGCAAATCCGGCTGACGCCCTCATATATCAGGCCAGTCGACCAAAGCAGCCTTTGCCGGCATAAAGCGCACTGTCGCCCAAATCCTGTTCTATGCGAATGAGCTGATTGTATTTTGCCAGCCGGTCCGAGCGGGCAAGCGAGCCTGTCTTGATCTGTCCGCAATTGGTAGCAACCGCAAGATCAGCGATAGTCGCATCCTCGGTTTCACCCGATCGATGGCTCATCACAGAAGTGTAACCGGCACGATGTGCGATATCTACCGCTTCCAGCGTTTCAGTCAGGGTTCCGATCTGGTTGACCTTCACCAGCAGGGAATTGGCGAGGCCTTGCTCAATACCCATGCGCAGCCGTTCTGGATTGGTCACGAAAAGATCGTCACCCACCAGCTGGACCTTGTCGCCAACCGCCTCTGTCAACGCCTTCCAACCTTCAAAATCGTCCTCAGCCATGCCGTCTTCGATCGACTTGATCGGATAGTCGGCACATAATTGAGCAAGGTAATCAGCCATTTCCTGAGAGCTGAGTGATAGTTGTTCGCCAGCCAGATCATATCGTCCATCGGCGAAAAATTCGGTGGAGGCGCAGTCCAGCGCCAGCACTACGTCATCACCCGGCGTAAACCCTGCCTTTTCAACAGATGTCATGATGAAATCGAGCGCGTCGCGCGTGCTGGCCAGATCGGGCGCGAAGCCGCCTTCGTCCCCCACTGAGGTCGACAGTCCCTTGTCGGAAAGGCCCTTCTTCAGTGTATGGAAGATTTCGGAACCCCAGCGGACAGCCTCTGCCAAAGTCGGCGCGCCGACCGGCATGATCATGAATTCTTGCACGTCAATCGGGTTATCGGCATGTTCGCCGCCATTGACGATGTTCATCATCGGAACGGGTAGGACATGCGCCGAAACGCCGCCGACATAAGCCCACAGCGGCATGCCGCGTGCATGGGCAGCGGCCTTCGCCACGGCCATACTTGCGCCCAAAATCGCATTGGCACCAAGCTTGGATTTATTGGCAGTGCCATCCAGTGCAAGCATCGCCATATCCACATCGCGCTGGTCTTCGGCATCCAGCGCGCACAACAGATCGGCAATCGGTCCGTTGACCGCCGCAACAGCCTTGGTCACGCCTTTGCCCATATAACGGCCCGCGTCGCCATCGCGCAGTTCAACAGCCTCATGTGCGCCGGTGGAAGCGCCTGACGGTACTGCCGCGCGGCCCGAACTGCCATCTTCCAGAAGCACATCCACCTCAACGGTGGGATTGCCCCGACTATCCAGAATTTCGCGGCCAAAAACTTCAATTATCGCGGTCATGTCGTGATCCCTCAGAGTGCTTGCGCCGCTCCTATATCGCGGAACCTTGCACTGCAACACGCGTTAGATAACTTGAACGATGGTGTGTTATAACCACAATACATCAAGGCGAAGACAATTCTGCAGAGGATTAATCCTCTGCCAAATGGAAGGGTAAACATCATGGCTGCCAAGAAGCCTTCGACAACAAACAAGACCACGCAACCCGCTGAAGCGACCGTTGCTGCGACTGATAATGCTACTGAAACCGTGGATATGACAGGCGGCGACACGACTTCTGCCGATACATCGCCGCGTACTGCCGAAGCGAAATCTCGTTTCAACGCTGCTATTGCAGAAGCCAAAGCCGGTGCAGCCGCGCTGGGTGATGAAGCCAAGGTTCGCGCCGGGCAATACCGTGACGAAGCGAAGCATAAGAGAGAGGACTGGTCTGGCGAAGCCCGCAACAAGGCCGGCGAACTCGCTGTTGAAGGCAAGCATAAGGCAAGCGAAGCGCTTTCTGGCCTGTCCCGCATGATCGATGAAAATGCACCGACGCTGGATGAAAAGCTTGGCGCAAAATATGGTGATTATGCACGCAACGCTTCCCGCAATCTGCAGGAAAACGCTCGTATCCTTGATGAAAAGAGTCTGGATGAATTGGCTGACGGATCGCGCGAAGCAATCCGCAAGAGCCCAGCGACTGCAGTTGGCATCGCGGCGCTTGTCGGGTTCATGTTCGCCCGCCTGTTCCGCTAAGACACAGTGGCAGTGCAAGAGGACGATAGCGTTGTCCGCCCTCCTGATGGCGGAACGATGCGCCTTCCTGAACCACCCGTTGATACGCAAGCCCCGGTAGATCCTGTAGAGGGCCTCCGGGGCGCCGCACCCGAAGATGCCGATAGAGCCGCAAAACGCTCTCTTTTCGACGATTTCGAGGCATTGTTTGATGACGCGCGGACCTATGTGGATGCGGAACTCAGCTATCAGAAAAGTCGAGCTGGTTTTGTTGCAGACCGCTTGAAGAAGGCTGTCGCCTTCGGGCTTGTCGGAGCATATTTTGGCGTACTGGCGACCGTTGCGCTTGCTGTCGGCCTTATCATCGCATTGACCCCCCTGATTACTGCCTGGGGTGCAACGGCGCTGGTTGTAATCGCGCTGTTGCTGATCGCCTTTCTCCTTATCCGCCGTGCGCGTCAGGCGTGGAACGAATTATCCGGCGCAATGAACTCTACTGAAGATGAGCCGGCCCAGAATGACTGATCGAAAAACACTTTTGCTCCAGGATCGCGCCCTGCGCGATGCGGCAAAGGGCCTGGTGAAGGCCGACTTGCGCAATATGCGCTCTGACGTCCAAGAACAGGGCGTCGCATCCCGCACGATGACGCGTCTTCGTGAAGGTGCCGAAGGTGCTGGCGACGATGCCCTGAATTTTGCGCGCGCGAACCCTGCCCAAGTCGGCTCCGTGATAGTCATCGGCATTGCTGCATTTGGTGGTTTCATCTTTCGGGATCGTCTTGCGGAAGGGATCGTCTCGCTGTTCAATCTGGAGCGCGAGGAAAATTAAATTCCAGATACAGAAACTATCGGAACAACAGACCGCTCCGAGCCGTATTAAAACTGACACACAATCTGCCGGAGACTCCCGATGAACGACATGAAACGCGAAGATATCAAAAACCGAGTTGAGGCCGCACAGGCCCGCGAGGAAGCCAAGACACCTACGCTAACCGAACGCGCAACCGAAACCGCGTCAGATGCGGCTGATGGTTTCACAACTTTCGTCAAAGAGCACCCATTTGCCGCCGCTGCAGGCGGTGTAGCACTTGGTGTTCTGGTAGCCGGCCTGTTCCGGGGGCCTCGACAGGCTGCCGCACGAGGCGGGGCAAAGGCCGTGGGCCTTGCCGCGGTCGGCGCCGAAATCGCCAGCGGCTTTGCCTCCCATTTGCTTGACGATGCATCGGACATGGGCCGTGAAGGCGCTCGCCGTGCAAATGACCTTACTGACCGTACTGGAGACAAGGCGCGTTCATTTGGTCGTTCCGCAAGCCACAAGGCTGGCGACGTCGCTGACGCAGCACGCATTGCGCGCCGTGAAACGGGCAAGGCGATAGCTCGGGCCATATCCCGCCGTTAAGCTGACTCAGCCCGCATATTTACATTAGCACTTGCGCGCCCTGCTGGATTTCCTAACAGGGCGCGCAATTGTATCTGCAGCAGGGAATTGAGCCATGTCCGACGATCAGCAACTTCTTCACCTCGTGATAGGCGGCCGGGTCAACGATCCCCGCAGTGTCGACTTCAAGGATTTGAAGGACATACATGTCGTGGGGTTCTTCCCCAACTATGCAGAGGCGGAGGAAGCATGGCGCGGATGGGCGCAGCGCACTGTTGATGATGCAGAAATGAAATACGTGATCGTCCATCTGCATAAATTGCTGGAGCCGGAACTTCCCGGAATATAGCCGTACAGACAGAACGCACGCATTGAAAAGCGGTGCGTCTGGACTGGTATGACGAGAGCCTTGATAAGGAAAATGCCGACCATGTGATCGGCTCTTCTTTCTGCAATGGCCGTAACTGACGCAGGCACTGGCGCATGCGCCTACCTAAAAATCTCGGTTTCCGGCTCCTTGGCAAGCACGTTTATGGGGCACTAGCTCTCCCAATTTACCTTCGGTTTACCAATAACTTCTACGGACTGGTCATCATGAATGGCGCCCCTTCGGGGACCGGAGAACAACATTGTCAGAAGAAAGATCGGCAATCCTGACGGACTTTCCCGGTGCCTGGATTCTGTACTGGCTGCTGATCCCAAATGACGTGACCCCCTGATTTTCCTCCAAGTTGGATTAGAGTCCGGCCCTGACAGAAGGACGGACGAGATGAAGAGAACGAGGTTTTCAGAAGAGCAGATCATTGGCGTGCTGAAGGAAGCGGAGGCGGGAGCCAAGACCGCTGACCTTGCCCGTCGGCACGGTGTATCTGAAGCGACGATCTACAACTGGAAGTCGAAGTATGGCGGGATGGAAGTGTCCGATGCCCGGCGGCTGAAGGAGCTGGAGAGCGAGAACGCGAAGCTGAAGCGTTTGCTGGCCGATGCGATGCTGGACAAGGCGGCGTTGAAGGATCTTCTGGCAAAAAATGTATGACCCGCCCTGTCCATGCAAGGGTCGATTGGTGTTGACGGTGCCAGTCTGCACAAATGTATCCGGCCTCTCGCGAGTGGGCCGCTGTTGCGGCCAGGCCTTGATGAGATCCGCGCGCCTCGTTCCCAGATAAATGCTTCGGGCTTTCTGCCCGCTTTTTTGACGGGGCTTACGATGCGCTGGTCCACTGTCTCGTCATCACTCTTACGAACCTCGCAGTTGGTGGCGGCGCCGTTCAGCCGAACGCTGGAACGCGCCGCTCGTAGGTGGCGCCCGGCTTGGTCAGAATCACCCAGACAACGCGAGCGATCTTGGCAGCCAGGGCGACCGTGACCTTGTTCTTGTGCATCCTGCTCTCAAGCCCGTCGAGCCATGGGCCCAAGCGGTCCCTGCTTCTATCGAGATGTGTAACACAGGATCGAGCACCATGGACGATCATCCTTCGCAGGTATTTATTGCCGCGCTTGCTGATGCCAAGCAGCTTAGTCTTCCCGCCGGTCGAGTGTTCGCGCGGCACTAGACCGAGCCAGGCAGCGAGATCACGTGCCCTGCGGAACTGACGTCCCGACCCTGCCGCCGCCAGCAGAGCGGTCGAGGCCAGCGGTCCGATGCCCGGCACAGTCATCAGGCGCCGTGCGGTATCGCTGCGCGCGGCGATGGCTTCGATCTCGTGGTTCATGGCTGTGATGCGCTGTTCGAGTTCCATCATCTCGCCGTGAACCTCCGTCAGGATCCGGCGCATCGAAGGGGTGAGCTCGTTGGTCTCATCCGCAAGCACGCGCGGTATCTCGGCCTTGAACTTGCCTGCGCCCTGATGGATCGCGATACCATACTCGAGACAGAAGGCGCGCATCTGGCTGATCAGCCTCGTTCGATGGGCGATCATCCGGTCTCGCACCCGGTGGAGTGCTTGCAGGTCGATCTGCTCCGGTGTCCTTATCTCTACGAAGCGCATCGTCGGCCTAGTGACGGCTTCCGCAATGGCTTCCGCGTCGATGATGTCGTTCTTGTTCGACTTTACGAAGGGCTTCACGAATTGTGCCGGCACGATCCTAACTGTGTGCCCCATCCCTAGCAGCTTGCGCGCCAGCCACTGCGAACCGGGGCATGCTTCCATCCCGACCAGAACCGGCGACGCGCGTTCGAAAAACTGCAGCAACGTCTCCCGCCTGAATGTCGCCTTCTGGATCGGTGCATGGGCCGCATCGAGGCCGACAACGTGAAAGACTGTTTTGCCAATGTCGATGCCGAAGACGGCTGCATCTCTTGGTTGGTTGCGTATGCTCATAATTACCTCCTTCTCAGTCCGCCGAATGTGCATGGAAGGACAGGGCGGGTCATCCCATTAGTTTTGACGCCCGCCGCGCAGCGGGAAGCTGTTGCTCATCTCCAGGCGTGCCATGGGATGAGCGAGCGGCGGGCGTGCCGTGTCATCGATGCTGATCGCAAGAGCGTGCGTTACCGTTCCACCCGGGACGATGACGTCGATCTGCGTGAGAAGCTGCGCGAGCTGGCCAACCAGCGTCGCCGGTTCGGCTATCGCCGTCTGCATATCCTGCTGCGCCGGGAGGGGATCATGATCAACCGCAAGAAGACCCAGAGGCTCTACCGTGAGGAAGGCTTGGCGGTCAGGCGACGACGTAGCCGCAGGCGTGCTGTTGGCACAAGGGCACCTGCTCCGGTTCTGGCGCTGCCGAACCAGCGCTGGAGCCTGGACTTTGTTCACGACCAGATGGCTTCGGGAAGACGGTTCCGGGTGCTCAACGTGGTCGATGACGTGACCCGGGAGTGCCTGGCAGCGGTGCCGGACACCTCGATCTCTGGTCGCCGTGTCGTTCGCGAGCTGACCGCACTGATCGAACAGCGCGGCAAGCCAGGCATGATCGTCAGCGACAATGGCACCGAGCTCACCAGCAACGCTGTGCTGGCATGGTGCGGCGAGGTCGGCGTGGAGTGGCATTACATCGCGCCCGGAAGGCCGATGCAGAATGGCTATGTCGAGAGCTTCAATGGCCGGATGCGGGACGAACTGCTCAACGAGACGCTGTTCTTGAGTATGGCCCATGCCCGTGTCGAGATCGCGGCCTGGGTCGAAGACTACAATCGGGAGCGACCACACTCGTCTCTCGGTTACGCAACACCGGCGGCGTTCGCCGCTGAACTGGATAAGCAATGGCCTGCTTCGCTACGCCCTACGGGCTCCGCTACGCAGCCCATTGCTTCAACCGCGCTGATGCGCAAAACAACCGCCCGGCTCTAATCCCAGCTGGGGGAAAGCTGGGGGTCACGTCACAAATCTTGCATTCATGATCATGTGGTTCGTGGGCGGTCCGCCTATGATACCCGTCTTCGCATTGACCTCCATGGCAGGTATTGCCGCCGCGCAAATTCCTTCTGTGACATTAAAGAGAGTCATCTTGGCGGGGACCATCGGATATAGCATATTCTACTATATTTGCGTATCATTTAATCTCGATATCGAAAAGGCAAGCTCCCTTTTCCCATTGTTGATGGAAATAAGTCCACTGCGTTCTCCAGAGTACATAATGTCTCTTGCAGCCTTCATTGTCACTGCTTCCATTGCTTTGAAGAAGGCGCCGCATGTACGCAGGTTTTCTTCTCCGATGTCCTATCTTATCGCAGTTCTTTTCACAATTGGTCTTCTATATGCCGACCATTTCGCATCTGCAGATACACGCAGTACCTACAGCCGCCTTCCGCCCCCTGGGACCTCTTTCGCTTCCGCAACCGGTCTGACAGGGATCGAGGTACCTGGTCCAGATTCTCGCAATCTGGTTATCGTAATTGTGGAATCCTGGGGTGTGCCTCAGGGCGAGCGGGTTCAAGCAATTTTCGACGCTGATTGGAAACGCCCGCACTGGGCGACGCGATATGACGTCAGCCAGGGCAATGTTCCATTCTACGGGTCAACGACGAGTGGCGAGCTACGAGAGCTTTGCGGCCGCTATTCCACATATTCGGAGGTCGGAACATTTACAGATGATTGTTTGCCCTCCCGCTATCTGAAAGCCGGATATCAGACCACAGCCTATCACGGGTTTTCGCGGAGCTTCTTCTCGCGTGACGAATGGTATCCAAAAATAGGCTTCGGCCGATCCAAGTTTAGGGACATATTGGAAAGCGAGGGCATTTCGGAGTGTAAAGGCGTATTCGCTGGCTCCTGCGATCGAGAAATCCCCGCAGCAATAGCCGAGCAGCTGAAATCTTCGCATTCGCCGCAAATGATCTATTTCTTGACGCTGAACACGCATCTACCGATCATGGATGATCCGAAGCTCGGTACAGCGGATTGTCAACTGGGAGGGACGGCTTGGGCTCAAGCGAACCCTCAGCTTTGTCGACTGTTCCTGCTCCATCATCAGCTTGCCGATGAAATTGACAGGATGGCGATGGACCAACTCCTACCACCTACGGATTTCCTCATCGTAGGCGATCACTTTCCAGCATTTTTCGACCGCAGCAACCGCAAGCATTTTGTCCCTGGCGTCGTGCCTTGGGTATTCCTCAGCTATCGCGCCGATGCAAACGGTGAAGAGCTGGACGAGAGGATAGGTCAGTCACACTAACAAATCACTGGGTTCGCTTTTCGTCCAATTACGAAATTGGCAATGAGCGCTTCGCCTCTCATATCCCTGCGGGCGCTCAAATGAATTCGATCTTGTCCACGAGATAGAACTTCTCGCCGGAAGGGACAGTCACTTCGACTTCATCACCGACGCTCTTGCCGATCAGGGCACGGGCGAGCGGACTTTCATAGGAAACGCGCCCAACCTTGGCATCGCTCTCCGCTTGACCGACGATCTGATATTTCAACGGCTTGTCATCTTCATCCAGAACGGTGACAGTCGCACCAAACACTACGCGATCGCCAGAAAGCGAAGCTGGATCAATGATCTGCGCGCGGCTGACCTTGTCTTCAAGATCGGCAATCTGCGCTTCGACCTGGCCCTGACGTTCCTTGGCGGCGTGATATTCGGCATTTTCCGAAAGGTCGCCATGCGCGCGCGCTTCCTCGATCGCATCCACGATCAAGGGGCGCTCGGCCCGAAATGCCTTGAGATCAGCGGTCAGCTTTTCGTAGCCTTCAGCCAGCATCGGCACTTTTTGCATCGTGTTCCCTGTCTTCGTCTGATTCACCTGTCAAAACAACCCTGCCCCGCCCCGCGGGCGAAAAGCTCAGGTCAAATCTGGGTGAGAAGTTGGTTTCTAGATCTCAGCTATAATAGTCCTGCAAGCTCCTGACTGCAAGATCACTGGCCGAAACCGATACAATTGCCTGAGCTGCGGCCACCGATGCGGCGGCCGTCGTGTAATAAGGCACCCTGTTTTCCAGCACCGATGCGCGAATGGATTGGCTGTCCTTATGGCTCTGCCAGCCTTCCGTCGTATTGAACACGAGAGTAATCTCGCCATCGCTGATCTTGTCGACAATATGCGGGCGGCCTTCGGCAACCTTATTGATCCGTTCAACCGGCAGGCCCTGTTCGGCAAGATATTGCTGTGTGCCTCCTGTCGCCACGACATTGAAGCCGTAATCGAGCAATTGGCGAACAGGCTCCACGATGTGCGGCTTGTCGCCATCCTTGACGGAAACGAACAAGGTTCCGCCTTTTGGCAGATCACTGCCACCGGCGATTTGTGATTTGGTGTAGGCCGTGGCAAAATCGCTATCGATACCCATCACTTCGCCAGTGCTCTTCATTTCTGGTGTCAGCACCGGATCCGATCCGGGGAAGCGTGCGAAGGGGAATACGGCTTCCTTCACCGCGACATAATCCATCTCTCGACGGATTTTAGGCAGATCGGCCAGTTTCTCTCCTGCCATAACCCTTGCGGCGATTTTGGCGATTTGTGATCCAGTGGCCTTGGCAACGAAAGGCACGGTGCGGCTGGCGCGCGGGTTCACTTCGATTAGATAGACCTCGCCATCCTTTACCGCGAATTGCACGTTCATCAATCCGCGCACTTCCAGCGCAATCGCGAGCGCTTCTGACTGGCGCTCCAGTTCCTCCACAATCTCATCCGACAGGCTGTAGGGCGGGAGAGAACAGGCAGAATCGCCCGAATGGACGCCCGCCTCCTCGATATGCTGCATCACGCCTGCGACGACGACATCGTTCCCGTCGCACAGGACATCGACATCGCATTCGATAGCATCGCGCAGATATTGGTCCACCAGCACCGGGCTACTGCCCGATACATTGACGGCCGTGGCGATATAATTATCAAGCTGCGCGTCGGAATCCACGATTTCCATAGCCCGCCCGCCAAGCACATAGCTGGGGCGAAGCAGCACCGGGTAACCGATGCGATGCGCCACAGCCATTGCCTCGTCACGGCTGTAGGCAATGCCGTTTTCGGGTTGCTTGAGCTTCAGCTTGTTTATCAGCCTGGCAAAGCGTTCACGATCTTCGGCAAGGTCGATCGCATCGGGACTGGTGCCAAGGATCGGGATGCCGGCATTTTCCAGCGCGCTCGCCAGCTTGAGCGGGGTCTGCCCCCCGAACTGCACGATCACGCCCTTCAGCGTGCCGCGTGAATGCTCCACCCGCAGGATTTCGAGCACATCCTCTGCCGTCAGCGGCTCAAAATAGAGGCGGTCGGATGTATCGTAATCAGTGGAAACCGTTTCCGGATTGCAATTGACCATGATGGTTTCATAGCCCGCTGCGCTCAGCGCAAAACAGGCGTGAACGCAGCAATAATCGAACTCGATCCCCTGCCCGATGCGGTTGGGTCCGCCGCCAAGGATGACCACCTTTTCACGATCCGATGGCCAAGCCTCATTCTCCGGCTCTCCGAAGCTGGGGGCCTCATAAGTCGAATACATATAGGGCGTGACCGCCTCAAATTCGGCGGCGCAGCTATCTATACGCTTGAATACCGGCAGCACGCCCAGCTTCTGCCGCAGCTTGCGCACCTCTTCCTCGCTGGTGGCACCCGCCATTGCGCGCAGGGCATCGTGCAGCAGGCCCGAACGCCTGGCCTGCGTTTCGCCAAGTCCACCCGCAACGCCAACAGACCGCACGGCCAGCGTAGCCAGCCGCTTGTCAGAAAAGCCCATGGCCTTCAGCCGGCGCAATTCCTCTGCAGTGTTGGGCAGACCATTCTGGCCGATCATCGCCTCTTCGTAGATGATTTCCTCGACATGACGCAGGAACCACGGATCATAATGCGTGATCGCCTGCACGTCCTCCAGCGTGAAGCCTTCGCGGAATGCCTGCCCGATATTGAGCAGCCTGTCGGGCGTCGCACGGCTGAGTGCTGCAGTGATCGTCTCGCGGTTGCCACCTTCCAGTTCAACCATGCGATTGAACCCGTCCAGCCCCGTTTCAAGGCCGCGGAGGGCCTTTTGCAGGCTTTCCTTGAAATTGCGCCCGATGGCCATGACCTCACCCACCGATTTCATCGCGGTGGACAGGAGGTTGTCCGCACCTTTGAATTTTTCAAAGGCGAAGCGCGGGATCTTGGTGACAACATAATCCAGCGTCGGTTCAAAGCTGGCGGGCGTTGCGCCGGTGATTTCGTTGGTGATTTCATCCAGCGTATAGCCAACCGCCAGCTTCGCCGCGACGCGGGCGATGGGAAAGCCGGTGGCCTTGGATGCCAGCGCCGATGAACGCGATACGCGCGGGTTCATCTCGATCACGATGAGGCGGCCATCCTCGGGATTAACCGCGAACTGTACGTTCGATCCCCCTGTTTCCACTCCGATTTCGCGCAAGCAGGCGATGCTGGCATTGCGCATGATCTGATATTCCTTGTCGGTCAGCGTCAGGGCTGGCGCGACAGTGATGGAATCGCCGGTATGCACGCCCATCGGATCGACATTTTCGATGGAGCAGATGATGATGCAATTGTCCGCCTTGTCGCGCACAACTTCCATCTCGAACTCTTTCCAGCCGAGCAGCGATTCCTCGATCAGAACTTCTGTCGTGGGGCTGGCGTCGAGGCCGCTCTTCACGATCGCTTCAAATTCAGCCTTGTTATAGGCTATGCCGCCGCCGGTGCCGCCCATGGTGAAGCTGGGGCGGATGATGGACGGCAGGCCGGTGCGGTCGAGCACCTCCAGCGCCTCAACCAGATTGTGCGCGGTGCCGCTGCGCGCGCTTTCAAGGCCAATTTTGTCCATCGCATCGCGGAAACGCAGGCGGTTCTCGGCCTTGTCGATCACATCGGCCTTGGCCCCGATCATCTCGACGCCGTATTTCTCCAGCGTGCCGTCAGCATCCAACGCCAGCGCGCAATTCAATGCGGTCTGTCCGCCCATCGTAGGCAGCAGCGCATCGGGCCGTTCCTTGGCGATGATCTTGGCGACGATATCGGGCGTGATCGGCTCGATGTAGGTGGCATCCGCCATGTCAGGATCGGTCATGATCGTGGCGGGATTGGAATTGACGAGGATCACGCGATAGCCGTCCTCGCGCAAAGCCTTGATGGCCTGCGTGCCGGAGTAATCAAACTCGCAAGCTTGACCGATAATAATCGGGCCAGCGCCAATGACGAGGATGGAGGAGATGTCAGTGCGTTTGGGCATTAAAGGTACTTTCTCGCCAATTCAGCAAGTTGCTCGAACGCTTCTTTGCTCAACCGAAGCGTCTGAGAGACTTTACCCAGAATTTCGCGATCCGCAGAACCCATCGTGTTGATTTGAATAAACTTCTCCCCGTCTTGCCCTTGGAGAGACCAACCGTCGTGGGTTTCCGAATGACGCACGTTAGTTTTGGGTTCTAGCTCGTCGAAATTTCTTATGATCGCCATTACTCGCCTTCCAACATCCCCACAAACTTCTCGAACAGATAAAAACTGTCCTGCGGCCCCGGTGATGCTTCCGGGTGATACTGCACTCCGAACGCCTTCTTGCCGCTAATCGCGATCCCGCAATTGGAGCCGTCGAACAGCGAAACATGCGTCTGCTCCACGCCTTCGGGCAGTGTGTCGCCATCGACCGCGAAGCCGTGGTTCATGCTGGTGATCTCAACAAGGCCCGAAGTCTCGCCCCAGCCCTCGCCTACGCGTTGCACCGGATGGTTCGCGCCGCGGTGGCCCTGGTGCATTTTGGCGGTCTTTGCGCCGGCTGCCAGCGCCAGCATCTGGTGGCCGAGGCAGATGCCGAACAGCGGCACGTCCTTGTCCAGCAGCGCCTTGATCACGGGCACCGCATATTCTCCCGTAGCCGCCGGATCGCCGGGGCCGTTGGAAAGGAATACGCCATCGGGGGATAGCGCCATGATCTCGTCCAGCGGGGTCTTGGCCGGAACCACCGTTACCCGCGCACCTGCCTTCACGAGGTTGCGGAAGATGTTGTCCTTACTGCCGTAATCTATGGCAACGACATGCGGTTTGGCATCGCGGGGCGCGCGGCCATAGCCGTGGCCCAGCCGCCAGAATCCGCCTTCCCAACTTTCCTGCCCGCCGCGTGTCACGCGCTGGGCAAGATCCATGCCTTCCAGACCCGGCCATTCCTGCGCGCGTTGCAGCAGCGCATCCACATCGAACTGGCCCTGCGGGTCATAGGCGATCACTGCATTGGGCGCGCCATTCATGCGGATGCGGCGGGTAAGCGCGCGTGTATCCACGCCCGAAAGGCCGATCTTGCCGTGATCCTTCATCCACTGCACGAATTCGGTGGTGGAGCGGAAGTTGGAATGCAGCGTCACTTCCTCGCGCACGATGCAGCCCACCGCGCCTTCTACCGCGCTTTCAACATCCTCGTCATTCGCGCCGACATTGCCGATATGCGGGAAGGTAAAGGTGATGATTTGCGCGGCGTAGGAAGGATCCGTCAGCACCTCCTGATACCCTGTCATCGCCGTGTTGAAGCAGACTTCGCCCACCGCGCTGCCGGTGGCGCCGAAGCCCTTGCCCCAAACAACTGTGCCATCGGCCAGGACGAGAATGCCCGTCGCTCCTTTAGGTTGCGCGTGCGAGGAAGCGAGAAAGGCCATAGAGGCTCCCGTTGAATCAATGGACCGGCGATGTGTGCTAAGTCCCAGCGGCTAGTCACCGCTGCGCCTCCCGTCAAGCACAAGGCTTGGCTTTGTTGCGCTGTGGCCTAAGTAGGACGCAATCATCCACAGGAAAAGACTGCGAGACACCCCATGCTGAGGGATACCATCAAGACCGAGACCATTACCGCGATGAAGGCGGGCGATAAGCCGCGCGTCGCCGCGCTGCGCCTGATTTCCGCCAAGATCAAGGACCGCGACATCGAAGAACGAACCAAAAGCGGTTCAGGCAATGATGATGCGATGGTGATCGATGTATTGCAGAAAATGGCCAAGCAGCGCCGCGAATCGATCCAGATGTATGAAGATGGTGGCCGCACTGAACTTGCGAACCAGGAAAAGGGTGAGCTGGCAGTGATCGAGGAATTCCT
Source organism: Aurantiacibacter atlanticus (assembly GCF_001077815.2). Taxonomy (GTDB): domain Bacteria; phylum Pseudomonadota; class Alphaproteobacteria; order Sphingomonadales; family Sphingomonadaceae; genus Alteraurantiacibacter; species Alteraurantiacibacter atlanticus. The sequence goes on from NZ_CP011310.1 coordinate 2,143,153, forward strand.
GCCCCAGCAAATGAGCGAGGCAGAAACCAGGGCCGCGATCGAAGCGATCAAGGCCGAACTTGGCGCTGACGGCATGAAGGACATGGGCCGCGTTATGGGCGAGCTCAAGGGCCGTCATGGCACACAATTGGACATGGGCCGTGCCAGCGGCTGGGTAAAGGAATCACTTTCATGAAGGCTTTCGTTTTCAGCCTTGCTGCGGCTGCGCCCCTATTGCTCGGGGCATGCTCTTCAGAGCAGGAACCAGCCCCTAAAACCAGGGCAGAGCGCAGCCCTGCCACCATGGGACAGCGCACGCTGGTCGCAGCGGGTCTGAGCGCGCAGAGCCTTGGCCCCAAGATCGTCGGTCCGCAGGGTCCCGAAGTCTCTTCCGAGATCAGCTTTGAAGGTCAGCCTGTCGCGCGCATGGTCAGCTATGTCGCCTGCCCCGCCCCTGCCGAGGGCGAGGCAGCTGCAGAAGAATGCGTGCCTGCCGATATGCCGGCGAGCACGATTTACACCTATGTCCATCGTATCACCTCGACAGGCGCGGATACAGAAGCGCAGCCCTTCGCCTTTCGCACAACGCGCCCGGCCAGCGGCTTTGCCAAGGTTATCGGCTATGACCGCTTGCAGGCAGAAAGCACGCTTGGCCACGATTATACGATCGGCGTGGCAGAGGATGCAGGCTTGCTGATCTGGCGGATCGAAGCAGGCGATGGCTGGGGTGAAGGCGAGGAACTGACCTTTTTCTGGCAATCGACCATGCCCCCTGCCGGCCCTGGCGAAGCGTTTGAAGTGCAGAGCTACACCGGCACTGCTGACCTCACCGGCCCTTTCCCCGCGCCCGAAAAACCTGCAGGGGAAGCGGGGACAGGCAGCGCGTCCCGCTAGGCACGAATCGCTCGGGTCTGTAGGGTCAGGCGATGGCGCTTTCCCCGCAATGGCTGGATGAACTCAAGAGCAGGATAACCCTGTCCACGCTCATCCAGCGCACCACCAAACTGCAGCGCGCGGGGCGCGAGTGGAAGGCCTGTTGCCCCTTCCATAATGAGAATACGCCCAGCTTCACCGTCAACGATCAGAAGGGCTTTTATCATTGCTTTGGTTGCGGCGTGCATGGCGGCGCAATCGACTGGATGATGGGCCAGCGCGGCATGGAGTTCATGGATGCGGTGAAGGAACTGGCCTCCGAAGCTGGAATGGACGTGCCTGCGCCCGATCCGCGCGCGGCGCAGGCAGCGCAAAAGCGCGCTTCTTTGCATGACGTGATGCAGGCCGCGCAGGAATGGTTCGTAGCGCGGCTCAATTCGGATGAAGGTGTCGGCGCCCGTGAATATCTGGCGCGGCGCGGCCTGTCGCAGCGGATCATTGAACAATTCGGCTTTGGCTACGCCCCCGATGACAAGCAATCGCTGAAACAGGCGCTCGGCCAGTTTGACGAGGCAATGCTGGTCGAATGCGGCCTGCTCATCAGCGTCGATGACAAGCTGCCATATTCGCGTTTTCGCGGGCGGGTAATGCTACCCATTCACGACCCGCGCGCGCGGGTCATCGCCTTTGGCGGACGCATTCTGGAAGACCGGCAAGGCGTGGCAAAATATCTCAACAGCCCAGATACGCCGTTATTCGACAAGGGGCGCAACCTCTACAATCTTCATCGCGCGTCGCCTGCCAGCCGCAAGGCGGACAGGGTCATCGCTGTCGAAGGCTATATGGATGTGATTGCGCTGGCGCAGGCGGGTTTTGAAGATGCCGTTGCGCCAATGGGCACCGCTCTTACCGAACATCAGATAGAATTGCTGTGGCGCATGGCCGATAAGCCCTTGCTATGCCTTGATGGGGACAATGCTGGCGTGCGTGCCGCCATGCGCGCTGCAGAGCGGACGCTGCCGCTCCTGCGCCCTGGCCATTCATTGCGCATTGTCACCTTGCCTGCGGGCCTTGATCCGGACGATCTGCTCAAGCGCGATGGCCCTGCCGCGGTCGAGAAATTACTCGCATTGCCCAGATCGCTACTCGATCTGATCTGGGAACATGAGCGCTCGGCCCAGCCGCTGTCTTCGCCAGAGGATAAGGCGGGGCTGAAAGCGCGTCTGATGGATCATGTCGACACAATCCAGCATCCCGACATCAAATCGCTTTATCGCCGCGAATTGCTGGAACGATATAGCAATTTCGCCTTTCCTAAGCGCGAATTCACGCCGCATGGCAAAAATCGCAGCGGTGGCAGCTTCAATCGCAAGCAGGATCAGGAACGCGCCCCGCCATACGTTGCAGAGCGCCTGCGCCGTGCGGTAAGCGGCGCTATTCGCGATACGCTGTCGCAGGCCGTACTGGTCGGGCTGGCCCGATATCCCGGCGAGATTCATCGCCATGCAGACAGCCTGCTCAGCCTTTCCGATAGTGACCGACAAGTCGCACAGGCTGTCAATTTTCTACTCGAATACGCGCAAATGCTTGAAGCGGGCGAGGAACCGCCCATATCAGCGCAAGGAATTCTTCCGGCGACGCCGGATAACGCCCGTTTCTCCTTCCTCGTTGAAGGTTCCGATCCGGACGACGCGAGGGAGGATCTTGCCGAAGCAGTTTCGCTGCTGGTCGAAAGGCCAGCGCTTGATGCGGCAATTGCTGCGGCGACCAGCCGTTTCGAGGCCGATCCCGATGGCGCTTTTGAAGAGCAGCAAAGACTGCGCAAACGAAAGCTGGAAATTGAGGCGCGTCTCGGGCAAATGGCAAGAAAACGGGCCGCGATGGCGGCAGATAAATATTCATCGCCCGGCGTAGCCGATACCGCTGCGGGCGAACAGGAAACGGACTGACGATCTGAATATGGCTTCCAAGGCAAAAAACACCCGGCCCTCCGATGATGCGCCCCTGATCGACCTCAACGAGGCGTCGATCAAAAAGATGATCGCAAAGGCAAAGCGCAAGGGCTACGTCACTTATGACGAGCTGAACGAAGCTTTGCCTTCGGACCAGATGAGCGCTGACCAGATTGAGGACATCCAGACCGCGATAAGCGACATGGGTGTGCAAATCGTGGAAAGCGATGAAGAAGCGCAGGAAGACGATGACGGTCCCGAAGAGATCGCACCGACTGGCTCTGAATCGCAGGCCGAAGACAAGCAGAACGTTCCTGAAAAGAAGAAAAGCGTCGCCGGTGAAGGCCGCACTGATGACCCTGTGCGCATGTATCTGCGCGAAATGGGCGCGGTCGAACTGCTCAGCCGAGAAGGCGAAATCGCCATTGCCAAGCGCATTGAGGCTGGCCGCGATACGATGATCATGGGCCTGTGTGAAAGCCCGATCACGTTCCACGCCATCATCATGTGGTCAGAAGCGCTCAATAATGAAGAGATGCAGCTTCGCGAAATTCTCGATCTCGACGCCATGCTGTCGAAGGAACCTCCCGTCGAAAAGATGGAGGAGGAAAACGAGGATGATGACGGCGAGATTTCAGAAGAAACTGCCGGTCCCACCATCCGCGATGATGACGAGGATGATGACGAATCCGAAGACGATGATGATGAGGATGGCGAAGGCTCTGGCAGCAAGCGCGACGAGGAAGAGGAAGAGGACAACACCATGTCCCTCGCGCAGATGGAAGCTGCGCTCAAACCCGATGCCCTCGAACGTTTCGCCCGCATCACCGATCTGTTCAAGAAATTTGAGAACCTGCAGGCCGAGCGGGTTGATGTTCTTGGTGCCGGAGAAGCTTTTTCCAAGGCCAAGGAAAACAGATATGAATCCCTGCGCGAGGAATTGACGGCTGAAGTTGAATCGGTGCAGTTCCACGCGACCAAGATCGAATATCTGGTCGACAATCTCTACGCCTTCAATCGTCGACTGACCGCCTTGGGTGGCCAGATGCTGCGCCTTGCCGAACGGCACAAGGTCAAGCGCATCGATTTCCTCCAGTCCTATATCGGCAACGAAATGGACGAAACATGGCTGCAGGAACGCGCGAAGAAGGACAAGAAATGGGCTGCCTTCGCCGATAAGGAAGCTGACGCGGTTGAGCGTATCCGCGCGGAAATCGCCGATATTGCCAGCCAGACCGGCATGAGCCTCAATGAATTCCGCCGCATCGTGAACATGGTGCAGAAGGGTGAGCGCGAGGCGCGCATTGCCAAGAAGGAAATGGTTGAGGCGAACCTGCGCCTGGTGATCTCCATCGCCAAGAAATACACCAATCGCGGCCTGCAATTCCTCGACCTCATTCAGGAAGGCAATATCGGCCTGATGAAGGCGGTCGATAAATTTGAGTATCGTCGCGGTTACAAATTCAGCACCTATGCGACCTGGTGGATCCGGCAGGCGATAACACGGTCGATCGCCGATCAGGCGCGCACCATCCGTATTCCGGTGCACATGATCGAAACGATCAACAAGCTGGTGCGCACCAGCCGCCAGTTCCTGCATGAGCAGGGCCGAGAACCTACTCCCGAAGAAATGGCAGAGCGTCTGTCCATGCCTTTGGAAAAGGTCCGCAAGGTGATGAAGATCGCCAAGGAGCCGATCAGCCTTGAAACGCCGATTGGCGACGAGGAAGATTCGCATCTGGGCGATTTCATCGAGGACAAAAACGCTGTCATCCCCGTGGATGCCGCGATCCAGGCCAATCTCAAGGAAACCGTCACCCGCGTTCTTGCATCGCTTACTCCACGTGAAGAACGCGTGCTGCGAATGCGCTTTGGCATTGGCATGAATACCGATCACACGCTGGAAGAGGTCGGCCAGCAGTTCAGCGTGACGCGCGAACGTATTCGCCAGATCGAAGCAAAGGCGCTGCGCAAGCTCAAGCACCCGAGCCGTTCACGCAAAATGCGCTCTTTCCTCGATCAGTGAAACAAGGTTTGGGCGGGACACCGCTTTGTCCCGCCTAGTCCTTTTCAATAAGCCGATGGGCGTATTGTCGCAGTTTACGGACCGTGGCAACCCGACGAGCCGCGCCACCCTGTCAGACTATATCGACCTTCCCGGCGTCTATCCCGCAGGACGGCTTGATCGCGATAGCGAAGGGCTCATGCTGTTGACTGACGACGGCAAATTGCAGGCGCGAATTGCCGATCCCAAGTTCAAATTGCCGAAGACCTATCTCGTGCAGGTTGAAGGCGAGCCTGACACAGGCGCGCTTACCCACCTGTCTCGCGGTGTGGAACTGAAGGATGGGTTGACGCGCGCGGCACAAGCGGAGGCTATCGACGCACCCGACCTCTGGCCGCGTGATCCGCCCGTGCGCTTTCGCAAAAGCGTTCCCGATAGCTGGATGCGCCTGACAATCCGCGAAGGCCGCAATCGCCAGGTGAGGCGCATGACTGCGGCAGTAGGCTATCCGACACTTCGCCTTGTGCGCTGGAGCGTGGGCGACTGGTCCCTGGATGGATTGCAACCGGGCCAATGGCGCTTGGCTTGAGCCCGCAAAGGAACACCGCGCTGCGCACAGCACACGATTTCCGTGATTTCGAAACTGTTGCAGCAATGGGCGAACCGCAGAGTATCGGCCGGGACTTGCGAAATGTCAGGGCGTTTCGTTTTACTCGCGCGCTGCAGTTGCTATGGCGCAAGCTGGAAGCCAAGGCGTAGCTCGACATAATGCGAAATTTTTTAGCCGATGCGCTGGTTATCCCGCCGGGAGCCTTTCGCCTCCTCCTGGCCTTTCTGGTCTTCGTTTCGCACGTATCGCGCGTGAACACCGGACGGCTGGGCGTCATCCTGTTCTTCGTGTTGAGCGGATATTGGATCACGCGCATTTGGCGTGAACAATATAAGGAAACGTCGGTGGGCTGGTTCTACCTCGGGCGCTATTTACGCCTGATGCCGGTCTATCTCGCGATCGTTTTTTGCGCGTGGTTGATTTTTGGCGGATCAATCTGGCCCAATCTACGCCTTTTCGGAATTGCGACGACCGGGGGCGACGTGCTTGGCGTCAGCTGGTCTCTCGATATCGAGTTGCAGTTCTATGTCTTGCTGCCTCTACTTCTCATGACTGTCGCCACCATCAATCGCAGGATCGTCGCACTATCCGTGGTGGGCGGGGCGTTTGGCTGGTATCTGTTCTTCGCTTTTGGCTTCTCTAGCGTTCTGCAATATCTACCGGCATTCGCAATCGGCGCGATAATCTACGAAACAAAATGGTATCCCGATACGCGTGCAGGGATCGTGTCCCTCGGCGTGTTTTTTCTCATCACTTTTGCTATTCTGATCAGCCCCCTGGGATGGATATTTGACAAACGTGTTGCCAATGATTGGCAGAGCGATCTGTTCGCATTTGTCTGGCTTATTCCGCTGATCCCTTATGTTGCGGCATCGCTGAAGCGCAAGTCGAACAGCCTCGATCGCCACCTCGGCAATTTCACCTATCCCTTTTATCTTGTTCACTTTTCTGTGATCCAATTTGTCTCTACGGCCGTCGCGTTAACCATGGGTACCAAGGTCGCGGCCATGGTCCTGGCCATAGCGGTTGCAGCGCTGTTTTATTTTCTCGTAGACCGTCCATCTGAAAAGCTACGATATTCTCTTATTGCCAAGAAGCGCCAGAAAGTGCGCAATGAAGAAGCGGCTGCGCGTAGCGCGCTGCCCTGACAATTCAGCAGACTTTGGATCTGGACCGCAAATTCACTTGCGGGGGACAAAGCACAAAAGCCCGTTTTTACGGCTAGCGAGTCGGCCTGCGATTCCCTATGTGGCTCGCCATGCGTATCGCCATTGCCTCCGACCACGCTGCAACCGACCTCAAGGCCGAATTGCGCGACTGGCTTATCGAACAAGGTCACGACGTGGCCGATCTTGGACCCGAAACTGGCGAGAGTGTCGATTATCCCGATTATGGCTTCAAGCTGGCCGAAGTGATTGCAGATGGCACGGCAGAGCGCGGTGTAGCACTTTGCGGCAGTGGCATCGGCATCTCTATCGCGGTCAATCGAAACGCGGCTGTGCGCTGTGCACTGGTAACAGAACCGTTTTCCGCTGCGCTCGCCCGGGAACACAATAACGCCAACGTCATCGCCATGGGCGCAAGACTAACCGGATCAGACATGGCCAAGGCCTGTCTTTCCGCCTTCCTCGAAACAGAATTCGCTGACGCCGGTGATGCAAATGGTCGCCATCGCCGGCGCGTTGACAAGCTATCCAACCAAGGTTCCTGATATGAGCACAGCACCTGCAGATACAGCATCCGACACCACCCGTTTCTGGGGCGATTCACTGGCCGAGGCGGATCCCGATATTGCCGCCGCTATCGACGATGAACTTGCCCGCCAGCGCGACCGCATCGAATTGATCGCGAGTGAAAATATCGCTTCGCGCGCCGTGCTCGAAGCCGCCGGCAGCGTTTTCACCAACAAATATGCAGAAGGCTATCCGGGCAAACGCTATTACGGTGGCTGCGAATATGCCGATGTAATCGAAAGCCTTGCAATCGAACGTGCTTGCGAATTGTTCGGCTGCAATTTTGCAAATGTGCAGCCGAACAGCGGCTCGCAGATGAACCAGGCGGTGTTTCTGGCCCTGCTCGAACCAGGTGACACCTTCATGGGCCTCGATCTCAATTCGGGCGGACACCTCACCCACGGTTCCCCAGTCAATATGTCGGGCAAATGGTTCAATCCGGTTGCCTATGGCGTTCGTCAGGAAGACGAGCGCATCGACATGGACGAGGTCATGGCCATCGCGAAAGAGCATAAGCCCAAGCTCATTATCGCGGGCGGCACGGCCTATTCGCGCGTGTGGGACTGGGAAGCGTTCCGTAAGGTCGCGGACGAAGTCGGCGCCTATCTGATGGTGGATATGAGCCACATCGCCGGCCTCGTTGCCGGCGGCGCGCATCCCTCGCCCTTCCCCTTTGCCGATGTCGCCACCACCACCACGCATAAATCGCTGCGCGGTCCGCGTTCGGGCGTGATTCTGTGGAATGACGAGAAATATACCAAGCCGTTCAATATGGCGGTCTTTCCCGGAATGCAGGGCGGCCCGCTGATGCATATTGTTGCTGCCAAGGCCGTCGCCTTTGCCGAGGCGCTGCGCCCCGATTTCGAAACCTATGCTCACCGCGTTGTGGAAAACGCCCGCGCACTTGCCGCCAGCCTTCAGGAAAACGGCCTGCGCATCGTATCGGGCGGGACGGACAATCATTCCATGCTGGTCGATCTCACCGCGATGGACGTGACTGGCAAGGCGGCTGAAAAAGGCCTCGATCGTGCCTATCTCACCTGCAACAAGAACGGCATCCCCTACGACACGCGCAGCCCTTTCATCACCAGCGGTATTCGCTTGGGCACACCTGCTGGCACAACCCGCGGATTTGGTCCGGCGGAATTCACCCAGATCGGTGCTATGATCGCTGATGTGGTGTCCGGCATGAACCGTAATGGCGATGACGGAGATGCCCAGATTGAAGAGCGGGTTCGCTGTGAAGTGGGTGAAATGTGCACCGCTTTTCCAGTATATCCCGGGAGGACATGATGACAGATCCCAAGGACGACAAGCCCGATCCGATTGACAGGACGATTTTGGTAGATGCTATGGAAGAAGCCAAGGGCATTGGCCGTGAAGGCATGGCGCACCCTTCCACCAAGCCGGTTATGACCGGTGCAGCCATTGGCGCGGTAGCAGGATTGGTCCTGCCGATCATCGGCCCTATTTTCGGCGGTGTCGCCGGGGCTGGATACATGCTCTACAAACGCGTTCGCCCCTAGGCCGAAGCGGACATTATTTATGCGATGCCCCTTCTGTGCGCATGAAGACAGCCAGGTAAAGGATTCGCGTCCTGCAGAGGACAACACCTCGATCCGGCGGCGGCGGCAATGTGAAGGCTGCGGCGCACGATTCACCACCTTCGAACGCGTGCAATTGCGCGATATAACAGTGATGAAATCCGGCGGTAAGGACGGGGAACCGCGACGGGAGCCTTTTGATCGCGCCAAGATTGAACAATCCGTCTCACTCGCCTGCCGCAAACGCGCAATCGAGCAAGAGCGGATTGATCGGCTGGTGTCGGGCATCCAGCGACAGGTGGAAACAGCGGGCGAGAGTGAAATACCCGCAAGCCGCATCGGTGAAATGGTAATGGATGGTTTGCGCCAGTTAGACTCCGTAGCCTATATCCGGTTCGCTTCTGTGTATCGCGATTTCAGTGAAGCGCGCGATTTCGAGGAATTCGCCAGCACTGTGCAGGAAGCAGGCGCGCAGGATGGCGACTGAGACGCAAACCCCCGTCATAGTTCTTGTCAGGCCGCAGCTAGGCGAAAATATTGGCAAGTCAGCGCGCGCCATGCTGAATTTCGGCCTTGCTGAATTGCGGCTCGTCGCCCCACGCGATGGCTGGCCCAATCCTTCTGCCGGACCTGCCGCAGCGGGCGCTGACGTGGTGCTGCAACGCGCACAAGTGTATGGAACAACTGGAGAGGCGGTGGCTGATTGCGCGCACGTCTACGCAACGACAGTGCGCAAGCGCGGCGTGACAAAGCCAGTCATGACACCGGAAGAAGCCGCCCGCTCTGTGCCATTGCAGGCCGGCCGCAGCGCATTTCTTTTCGGCCCTGAGAGATCTGGATTGGAGAGCGAGGATGTCGCCCTTGCCCGCTCCATCGTTACCGCGCCGATCAATCCGGAATTTGGCTCGCTTAATCTGGCGCAGGCGGTCATCCTGATTGCCTATGAGCTTTCCAAGCACCGCGAGCTTTCCATGCCTACAGTCGAGGAGGTACTCCCCCCTGCCCCGCAAGAGCAACTTGAAGGCCTGATCCAGCATTTTGAAACCCTGCTGGAACCCAAACGCTATTTTCACCCCGAGGGCCGCCGGGAGATGACTCGACGGAACTTGCGGAGCGTCTTGACCAAGCCGGGCTGGAACCATCTCGAAGTGCGGACTTTGCGAGGCGTGCTTTCCCACCTCGACAAGCCACTGCGGGAAGACGGCTAGGTACCGCTTCGCGCTTGACTTCGCGCGCTGCGCAGCTACATGCGCGCCTTCGCGACAAATTGGCCCCGCACCCCGGTGAAGCGGTGGCCGCATCATTCATATCGGAATGGTGGTGCGATGCCGGGTTAAATGGCTGCCGTTGGGGTAGCTCAGCAAATCGAAGGAAACGACGTATGTCGAAGCGTACACGTGCGAAGCACAAACTTGACCGCCGGATGGGTGAAAACATCTGGGGTCGTCCCAATTCCCCGGTGAACAAGCGTTCTTACGGCCCCGGCCAGCACGGCCAACGCCGCAAGAGCAAGATCAGCGACTTCGGTCTGCAGCTTCGTGCCAAGCAGAAGCTGAAGGGCTATTACGGCGACGTCACCGAAAAGCAGTTCAAGGCGACCTACAAGGCTGCCAGCAGCATGAAGGGCGATACCGGCCAGAACCTGATCGGTCTGCTCGAACGCCGCCTCGACATGATCGTGTACCGCGCCAAGTTCGCGCCGACCGTGTTCGCCGCGCGCCAGATCGTCAATCACGGCCACATCAAGGTCAATGGCGTGAAGTGTAACATTCCGAGCCGTCGTTGTGACCTCGGCGATGTCATCAGCCTGGGCGACAAGGCCAAGGAAATGGCACTGGTTATCGAAGCGCAGAGCCTGCCCGAGCGTGACATTCCCGAATATGTCGTGACCGATGGCAATGACAAGGTGACCTTCAACCGCGTTCCTACGCTGGATGAAGTGCCTTATCCGGTGCAGATGGAACCCAATCTGGTGGTCGAGTTCTACTCACGCTAATCGGTTCGCCGCTTACAGTTTGAAACAGGGCGGTCCTGCGGGGCCGCCCTTTTTCGTTGTGCTCAAATCGTGTTGCGAAGGCTGTCAGGCGCGCAGCTGATCCCACTCCACGAGCTCATATGCGATGGACCCTTCCACCAGTCGCTCCCACATATCGGCCACGACCGGGCCGGGAATGCCCTGCGTCTCAGCCTCTGCCACGGCAGCTGCGATGACGGCAGCTTTGCGAGCTTCATCGCGCACCGTGCCGCGTTCCGGTTTGATCCGCGCTGCTGCCCGCATAAAGCCAAATCGCTTGGCTAACAGGGCGACCAACTCCCGATCCAGCGCGTCCACACCTTCCCGCACCTCCTGCATGGAGGTGCATTCTTCAGGAGATAGAGGCATTACTTGAGACCTTTCGGGAAGTGACATTCACGCGCAACCGCTTCGTAAAGAATTCCAAGCGAAGGATGCCGTCGAGAACAGACTGACCTTCGGGTTGCAGCCAAGTGAGATTGCGATGGCGGGCGCCGCGCCGGAATAGTCAGAGAGCACATCATTTGCGGGATAAATAGTCTCTTCTGAAATCTTCTGCGAATATGGCGAAACGGCCTTCGGCAATGGCATCGCGCATGGCTTGCATCAATTGCTGGTAAAACGACAGATTGTGCTCCGTCAGCAGCATCGCGCCAAGAATTTCACCCGATTTATGAAGATGGTGCAGATAGGCCCGCGAATAGCTGGCGCAGGTCGGGCATATGCAGCGCGGGTCCAGCGGGCCGGTGTCTTCCGCATGGCCCGCATTCCGCAAATTGACCGTGCCGTTCCACGTAAAGGCCTGCCCGTTGCGACCCGAGCGGGTGGGGAGCACACAATCGAACATGTCGACCCCGCGCTCCACTGCGCCCACCAGATCATCTGGCTTTCCGACACCCATCAAATAGCGCGGCGCATCTTCAGGCAGCATGGCAGGCGCATAATCGAGCACACCGAACATTGCCTCTTGCCCCTCCCCCACGGCCAGCCCGCCGATCGCAAACCCATCGAAACCGATGGCCCGCAGCGCCTCTGCCGAGCGGGCCCGCAACCCTTCGTCAAGCGCGCCTTGCTGGATGCCGAACAGCGCGCTGCTGGCTGCGTGATCACCCCCTGAATCAAAAGCATCACGGCTGCGCTGCGCCCAGCGCATCGAAAGTTCCATGCTCGCTTCTATTTCCGCCATCGGACGGTCTGCGCGCGGGCATTCATCGAAAGCCATCACGATATCGCTGCCCAGCAGTCGCTGGATTTCCATCGAACGTTCGGGGGTCAGCATGTGTTTGGAACCGTCGATATGACTGCGAAATTCCACGCCTTCCTCGGTCAATTTACGCAAATCGGACAGGCTCATCACTTGGTATCCACCGCTGTCTGTTAGGATGGGGCGGTTCCAGCGCATGAAGGAATGCAAGCCCCCCAGCCGCGCCATGCGTTCCGCTCCCGGCCGCAGCATGAGGTGGTATGTATTGCCAAGGATGATATCCGCACCGCCCGCGCGCACATCTTCAGGCTTCATCGCCTTTACCGTCCCAGCGGTGCCCACCGGCATGAAGGCGGGCGTGCGAATGGTGCCGCGACGCATCTCGATACGTCCGGTACGCGCGCGCCCGTCTGTCGCGTCCAACGTGAATGCGAAGCGAGGTGTATCAGAAGCCATAAATCAGCGTGAACCTCGTCAATGTATCGGTGCTGACGCTGCCATCGGGAGGATTGCTGTCATATTCCACCGAGTAGGAAACGCGCGCTGTCAGGCTGTCTGACAGCCCCGCTTCCAGCCCGGTGATGACGGACAGGCTGGTATTGGACCCATCAACAATCACCACGGCTTCTCCGCCCGTTTCGGCAGTGGCATTGGCATCCTGTGTCAGCTTGAGAGAATCGCTCAGACGCCAGTCGAAATCCAATCCAAGCAATCCGGCAAGTCGGCTGTTTTTGCCACCATCGATGAAATGGGTGATCCGGTAGGCGGGACCAGCCTTGATCGAAAGATCTATCGCATCTGTATCAATCACGCGATAGCCCAATCCACCCGATGCGACATAGCGTGCCGAATATCCTTGGAGTTTATCACGTTCAAACTGGACAAGGCCGTAGGTGAAAAGCCGGTCATTGATCTGGTAGCGCGGTTCATATCGGCCAAGAAACTGTTCGCGTGACGTCACACCGTCACTGCGTCGGTAATCTACCGAAAGCCGCAGGCGATGTTCCCAATCAATTCCTTCGCGTGTCAGCTGCAATGCCGCGGTGGTGCCGATTTCATCGCTGTTACCCGATGACTGGAAACCGCCGATCTGCCCTTCCCCGCTCCAGTTATCGAATGGGCCCGCACTGCGTATCGCCTCCTCTTCGGCAGCTGCCTGTGAAGTCGCCAGCAGCGCCTGCTCTTCCGCGTAAGCCTGCTCGATCATTTCGATTTCAGCCACATCGGCAGGAAAAGCTGTGCGGGCAGCCGCCAGCACAGCTTCAACAGCCTCTGCATCGCCATTGGCAATCGCAGCTTCGATCATGGCACGCGCAGCCTCAGGCAGTTCAGCCGCGGCAGGGGTGGCGCATGCCATCAATGGCGCAGCGAATATCCAGCTCTTCCTCATGCGCGGCTCGCTAGCGCGTCATTCGCGCAATCGCCACCCCGACTTGAATATCCACGCGATGATACCGACGCACAGCAGCAAGAATGCCAACGTGAAGCCGAGCGACACGGCGATCGGGAAGTCCGACGAGCCAAGAAAGGTCCAGCGTAGCCCGTTGACCAGATAGACAACCGGATTGACGAGACTGACCGAGCGCCAGGGTTCAGGCAATACGTCGATAGAATAGAATGTCCCGCCAAGGAAAGTCAGCGGCATCAGAATGAGCAGAGGGACGACCTGCAATTTCTCGAATCCGTCAGCCCACAGCCCGATTATGAAGCCGAACAGCGAAAACGTGGCCGCCACAAGGATAATATATCCCAGCGCGAAGATGGGATGAGCAATCTCGTAATCGACGATCAACGCCGCTGTTCCGAGGATAATTGCGGCTAATATCAGCGACTTGACTACTGCCGCACCGACAAAGCCGATCAATGTTTCAGCCACACCAACAGGGGCGGACAGCAATTCGTAAATCGCGCCGGTAAATTTGGGCATGTAAATGCCGAAACTGGCATTGCTGGTGCTTTCGCTGAGGAGGGTCAGCATCAAAAGCCCCGGAACGATAAAGGCACCGTAAGACACGTCCATCGTGGCCTCCACCTGTTCCGACATGGCGGCACCAAAAACCACGAGATACAGCGATGTGGTGATAACGGGCGCAAGGATGGAGCCGAAGATCGTGCGGAACATCCGCATCAATTCATTTCGGAAAATAGCCAGCGCCCCGCGGAAGTTAATAATGGAGCTCATGCTGCCGCCACCACTTCAGGCCGATCCTGCACAAGGTCCACAAAAATATCCTCCAGCGTACTCTCCCGTGTTTCCAAGCCGGTGAAGGTAAGGCCATTGCGCACCATCAATTGGGCCAGCTCCGCCACTTCCCGCTTGCCCTTCCCCGTTCCGTCGCCACCACGATAGACAAGGGCGTGGCCCGCGTCTTCCAGATGCAGGGGATAGGATGCAATCGCTGCCGGAATCTCGGTCAACGGATCTGCCAGCGTGAATTGCGCCTCGGTACGGCCAAGTTTTGCCATGATAGCGTTCTTGTCATCCACCAGCAGGATTTCGCCCCTGTTGATGACGCCGACACGGTCAGCCATCTCCTCAGCCTCTTCGATATAATGCGTGGTAAGAATGATGGTCACGCCGCGTTCGCGCAACATATCGATCTGCCGCCACATATCACGCCGCAACTCGACATCCACGCCCGCAGTGGGTTCATCAAGAAACAGAAGCTCCGGATCATGCGCCAGCGCCTTGGCGATCATCACGCGCCGTTTCATCCCGCCCGATAGCGAGCGGATTTGCTGATCACGTTTGTCCCACAGGCTGAGACTGCGCAACACCTCCTCGATTCGCGCTTCATCGGGCGCGCAGCCGAACATGCCGCGCGAATAGCGGACCTGCCGGATGACCTTGTCAAAGATGTCAAAGCTGAGTTCCTGCGGCACCAGCCCGATACGGCGCCGCACATCCTTCCAGCTTTTTGCCATGTCCTTGCCGAAAACCTCGATCATGCCGCCCGTGGGCCGGACAAGACCACAAACCGCACCGATCAGCGTGGTCTTTCCCGCGCCATTGGGGCCAAGCAGCGCGAATATCTCGCCTCGATTGATGCTGAGATCGACACCGTTCAAAGCGGTTACGCCGCCCTTGTAGGTTTTTTCCAGTCCGCGAAGCTCGAGAATTGTGCCCATGTTTGGTAGATGGAACGTCACCTCTGCAATGCCAAGCCGAGATTGGTCCATGTTTGCTAATTATCGCGGCAAAAGCAGACTGGAATCGCCATAGGAGTAGAAGCGGTACTTTTGAGCGATAGCATGGGCATAAACTCCCAGCATACGCTCACGGCCCATCAACGCCGATACCAGCATCATCAATGTCGATTTGGGAAGATGGAAATTGGTCATCAGTCCATCGACAGCGCGAAATATGTAACCCGGGGTGATAAAAATGGCTGTATCGCCTGCAAAGGCGCGGATCACGCCATCCTCCCCTGTCGCGCTTTCAAGCAAGCGCAGGCTTGTCGTACCCACGGCGATGATACGCCCGCCAGATGCCCGTGCGGCGTTCAACCGATCTGCTGTGGCGGACTCTATCAGCCCCCACTCACTGTGCATGGCGTGATCGTCCGTATTGTCAGCCTTCACCGGAAGAAATGTGCCAGCCCCCACATGCAGCGTCAGCGTTTCGCGTGAAATACCGCGTGCATCCAGCGTCTTGATCAATTCCGGCGTAAAATGCAGCGCTGCGGTTGGCGCCGCGACTGCGCCGTCTTTCCGGGCAAACATGGTCTGATAATCGACCTTGTCGCGCTCATCCGTCGAGCGCTTGCCTGCGATATAGGGCGGCAGGGGCATGCGT
Organism: Aurantiacibacter atlanticus; assembly: GCF_001077815.2. GTDB lineage: Bacteria > Pseudomonadota > Alphaproteobacteria > Sphingomonadales > Sphingomonadaceae > Alteraurantiacibacter > Alteraurantiacibacter atlanticus. The sequence continues at coordinate 2,158,863 of NZ_CP011310.1, forward strand.
CCCGCCCGTTCCAGCAGCACTTCCACCGGTTCATCACCTGCGAATGCCAGGGTGAAGGAACCATCGCCGTGGCGCTGCTCTGCCACTGCGCTGACACCCGCAGGAAATTCTACCGTGTCACCTTCACGCAGGCGTTTTGCATTGCGGATAAATGCCTGCCAGCGGCGCAGGTCCAGCCGTTTGTGCAAGGTCGCACCGATGCGCGCTTCTCTACGCCGCCCCTCTAGCTGAGCGGGAATTACGCGCGTATCATTGAATACCAGCACATCGCCCGGCTGGAGCAAGCTAGCCAGATCGTAAACATGGCGATCTTCAAGCCCACTTTCGCCGCATGCCACCAGCATCCGCGCCGAATCACGCGGCGCCACGGGGCGCAGCGCGATCAGTTCCTGCGGCAAATCGAAATCAAACAGGTCGACGCGCATACGCGCCTCCTACTGCAAGGTCATTCAGAGACGGCTTCGTTCAGCATGTCGAGCGTGATACGCTCCGGTTCTGCACTCACAGCCTGCGGCATCTTTTGCGCAACGTTGTCCGCTGCGATCGACGCTTGAAGGATGCGCGTAGGATTGCTGGGCGGCTCGCCCCGCGCAATCGCATCCACAGCAGCCATATTGGAAATGACCCGACCGAAATTCGTATAGCGGCGATCCAGCGCAAAGCGCGGGTAGAACACGATAAAGAACTGACTGTTGGCGCTGTTCTCATCATTAGCGCGCGCCATTGAAACCGTGCCACGAACATGCGGCAAATGATTGAATTCAGCTTCAATATCGGGGAGATTTGAGCCACCCTGACCGGTGCCGGTGGGATCGCCCGTCTGCGCCATGAAACCATCAATCACGCGGTGGAAGGGATTGCCATTGTAAAACCCTTCTCGCGCCAGCAATTTGACCCGTTCAACATGGCTAGGCGCCCATTCCGGCACCAGTCTGATTGCTACCCGCTCACCACTCGACAGATCGAGAAGCAGAATATTTTCCTTGTCCTGCGTCGCATCGAAATTCACGGCGACCGGAACATTACGGACAGCTTCGTTGACTGCTTCAGTGCGTTCAACCGCCGGAGAAAGCGAAACGTCCTGCGCAGCGGCAGGGGCGGAAACAGAGAGAGTGGCGGCTAGTGCCGTCAGCGCGAATTTGCGAAACATAATCCCGTCCGGGTTCAATTGCTGGAATGGTCCTGCGTCCTAAGGACAAGCGCATGTCAGTTCAATGAACATATTCCATCAGGTCACAATTGACCGCGAATGCCGTTTTGCTTCACGCGGGCATCGACCAGTTTCTTTACATCCGGACTGACAAATGGACCAATTTCACCACCATAAATGGCAATTTCCTTCACCAGTTTCGAAGCAATCGGCTGTAGAGAGATATCAGCCATGAGGAAGACGGTTTCAATCCTGTCATTAAGCTGCTGGTTCATACCAGCCATCTGATACTCATATTCGAAATCGGCGACCGCGCGCAGTCCGCGGATGATAATGCTGGCACCTTCGTGTTCGGCAAATTTCATCAGCAGCGCATCGAAGCCGCGAATTTCGACATTATCGAGGCCAAGCCGCGCTACCTCAACCTCCATCATGTCTATCCGTTCGTCAGGGGTGAACATGGGATTCTTGGAAGGATTGGTCGTCACGCCGACAATCAACCTGTCGACCAGTTTTGCTCCGCGCCGGATAATGTCCGTATGGCCAAGTGTGCACGGATCAAACGTGCCGGGATAAAGTCCGATGCGATTGACCATTACCTGTCTCTCTCCACAATGAATTTTGCCAGTGCTCGAAGCAGATCAGCTTCTTTGCCGTGACTGGCGAGATGTCCGATGGCCTGTTGGGACAATGCTTGGGCCTGTTGCCGGGCACCATCGACGCCCATCAGCGATACGAATGTGGCTTTGCCAGCAGGGGCATCCTTGCGCAGCGCCTTGCCGGCCAGCATTTCATCGCCTTCTTCGTCCAGCAAATCGTCGGCGATCTGGAACGCGAGGCCGATGTCGCGGGCATAGGCGCGTAAATGCGATCTGCCTTCTTCAGGGACCTTGCCAAGTATTGCACCCATTTCCACCGCAGCGCCCAGCAATGCACCCGTTTTAAGCTGCTGAAGGAGGGTGACCGTGCGAAGATCGAATGCCTCACCTTCGGCGACCATGTCCATCATCTGTCCGCCAGCCATGCCCGTATGCCCGCTGGCGCTGGCAAGCGCATACACCAGTTCCGCGCGGATAAAGGGATCCGTGCTGACCTGTCTGCCAGCAAGTATCTCGAACGCCAGCGCATGGAGCGAATCGCCCGCCAGAACAGCTGTCGCCTCGTCAAAGGCCTTGTGAACCGTGGGCTTCCCATGGCGCAGATCGTCATCATCCATGCATGGCAAATCATCGTGGATCAGCGAATAAACGTGAATCGCCTCGATCGCGCATCCTGCCAAAACAGCTGCGGGGCGGCTGACACCATACATTTCTGCCACGGCGGACAACAGCAAGGGGCGCACACGCTTGCCACCGCCAATGGCTGCATGGCGCATCGCCTCCACTAATGATGCACGTGAATCATCCGGCACTGGAAGCTTGAGATCAAACGCCTGATCAATCTCGCGCTGGATGCGCTGAAGACCACGTCCAAGCAAATCATCTGCGATAACAAGCCCCATCCCGCCTTGCCCCTAGCCCGCGTCAAAGGGCTCAGTACCCTGTGGTTTGCCATCGGGATCCTGCACGATTTTCTCGATCCGCTCCTGCGCGGCATCCAGCCGGGCCTGACAATGCCTGCGCAATGCCTCGCCACGTTCATAAAGGTCGATGGACTGATCCAGCGGCACATCACCACCTTCAAGACGTCGCACAACATCTTCAAGCGAACGCAAAGCGTCCTCGAAGCTCAAATCGGCGATTTGCGCATTATCCTCTGCCATGGGCGCGACCATTGACGGTGCAGCGGCGCAGGGTCAAGCTGCCTTCCCCAACAGCAATATGCATTGACGACGTTTTTCGCCGATATTCCTGCGGTGAATTGGGCAAAACTCGCCAGCGCGGGGCTGGCGATTGCGCGACGGCGGGGCTAAGGCGCGTGGCATGAGCGAAATTACTCCAGACATCGTCGCCCAGCATGGTCTTTCCGATGAGGAATATGCGCGCGTCCTCCATGCATTGGGGCGTGAGCCCAATCTTGTCGAGCTGGGCATCTTCTCAGTCATGTGGTCGGAGCATTGCAGCTATAAGAGCTCGCGCCTGCACCTCAAGAAACTGCCCACAGAAGCGCCGTGGGTTATCTGTGGCCCGGGCGAGAATGCAGGCGTCATCGACATCGGTGATGGCCAGGCGGCGATCTTCAAGATGGAGAGCCACAACCACCCATCCTATATTGAACCATATCAAGGTGCGGCCACGGGCGTCGGCGGTATCCTGCGCGATGTTTTCACCATGGGCGCCCGGCCGGTTGCCAATGCCAATGCCTTGCGTTTCGGAAGGCCCGATCATCCCAAGATGAAACATCTGGTCCAGGGCGTGGTCGCAGGCATTGGCGGTTATGGCAATTGCGTGGGCGTGCCGACCGTGTGCGGCGAAACCAATTTTCATCCAGCCTATGATGGGAATATCCTCGTCAACGCGATGACCGTTGGCGTGGCCGATGCCAGCAGGATATTCTATTCTGCGGCAACAGGCGTTGGCAATCCCATCGTCTATGTCGGCTCCAAGACCGGGCGGGATGGTATCCACGGTGCCACGATGGCCAGCACCGATTTCGAGGAAGATGCAGATGCCAAGCGGCCTACCGTGCAGGTTGGCGATCCTTTCACCGAAAAGTTGCTGATCGAGGCATGTCTTGAACTGATGGCCACTGATGCCATTGTGGCGATCCAGGATATGGGCGCGGCCGGCCTCACCAGTTCCAGCGTTGAAATGGCGACCAATGGCAAGGCGGGCATCCGTCTTGATATGAACAAGGTGCCCTGCCGCGAAGACGGCATGACGCCCTATGAGATGATGCTGAGCGAAAGCCAGGAGCGGATGCTCATGGTGCTGGAACCTGGCAAGGAAGCCATGGCCGAAGCGATCTTCCACAAATGGGAGCTTGATTTCGCTGTCATCGGTGAAGTCACCGATACACGGCACATGGTGCTCGAATTCGATGGTGAGGTCGTGTGCGACATCCCGCTTGGCCCGCTTGCTGCCGATGCCCCGGAATATGACCGGCCCTATCTGTCGAGAGAGGAATATACGGCATGGGCCGGTATCAAGCCCATGACCCAGCGGCCCGATACCCAAAATGCTGGCGCAGATCTTCTCAAGCTGCTTGCATCCCCCAACCTCTCGTCACGCAAATGGATTGCTGAGCAATATGATAGCCAGGTGGGTGCAGATACGCTCCAGTCTGGTGGCGATGCGGGTGTGGTGCGGGTTCATGGCACCAGAAAGGCACTTGCCATCAGCACCGATTGCACACCGCGATATGTGCATGCCAATCCCTATGAAGGCGGCAAGCAGGCGATTGCCGAGGCCTATCGCAATTTATGCGCAGTAGGAGCTCGGCCTCTCGCAGTGACCAATTGCCTCAATTTCGCCAACCCGCAGCGACCAGAAATCATGGCGCAATTCGTTCACGCGCTGGAAGGCATGGGCGATGCCTGCCGCACTCTCGATTTCCCGATCGTGAGCGGCAATGTTTCGCTTTACAATGAAAGCAAGGCAACGGGCGGCGGCTCGGCCATTCTCCCGACACCCGCTATCGGCGGGGTTGGCCTGATCGACGATTACGCCAAGATGATGACCATGCCTTTCAAGGCAGCGGGCGAGACGATTTACATCATCGCGCCCGAAGCTTGGGCTACGCCCGATCCGGAACGTTCGCATCTGGGCAAATCGCTGTGGCTCAGCGAAATTCACGGGCGTGATGAAGGGCGCACTCCGCCTACCGACCTGACACTGGAAAAGGCTGCCGGACGGATTGTTCGCCAGCTCATCGCAGAAGGTCTGGTGAGCGCGGTGCACGATATTTCCGATGGCGGCCTTGCCGTGGCACTTGCCGAAATGGCGATCGCCGGGGGCATCGGCGCCGAAGTGGCCGGCGGTGAAGGCTTTACTCAGGCGCAATGGTGGTTTGGCGAAGACCAGGGCCGCTACCTTGTCACTGTACCCGATACCGAGGCTTTCAATCAGGTGCTAGCTAAGGGCACGGAGGATGACGAAACGGCAGCGGTAGGTTTCACCCGTATCGGCACCACAGGTGGCAGCAGCCTTCTGGGCGTAACAATCGAAGATTTGCGCGCGGCCCATTTAAGCTTCTTCTCCGAGTGGATGGAGAACTGATGACTACAGGCCATTCCGAAACTCCACTGGCGAAGAAGCTGAACTTGCGGGATGGTCAGCGCGTGTGGTTTTCCGAAATGCCTGATGCGGTGGCAGAGGAGATCGGTGAATATGCGCTGGATCTTCTATTCGTAGCCGATCCCGCCGAGGGAATTGATGCGGCACATATCTTCGTAACCCAGAAGGCTGAGCTCGTCACCCTGCTCAGCAGTTTGCGCGGCCAGATTGCGGGCGATGGTCAAATCTGGGTCAGCTGGCCCAAACCGCCCTCCGCTGTGCCAACCGATATCTCAGAGGAAAACATTCGCGAGATATGCCTCCCCCTGGGTCTCGTCGATACCAAGGCGTGCGCCGTCGATGAAATTTGGTCAGGCATCAAACTGGTGGTCCGCAAGGAATTGCGGTGACTGAAAGGCAGCATCCCTTCCCCGACCTGCCCGAACTGACAGATGATGAACGTGTGGCCCGTACCCGTGCTGCATACGAAGAATTACGTAACCGCCATTCCTGCCGGTCCTTTAGCGATGCACCGGTGCCGCGTGAGGTAATCGAATTTGCGATCCGTGCAGCAGGAACGGCGCCCAGCGGCGCAAACCACCAGCCGTGGCATTTCGCCGCAATATCCTCACCAGAAACGAAACGCGCCATACGCGAGGCCGCAGAGGCAGAGGAACGGTGTTTCTACGGTGCTGAAGGCGCAAAACCCAAGGCCAGCGAGGCGTGGCTGGATGCCCTCGCCCCCATCGGCACCGATGCCAGCAAACCGTTTCTGGAAACCGCGCCATGGCTGATCGTCTGCTTTGCACAGCGCACCGGCGGTATCGAGGAAGACGGGCAAACGCAGAATTATTACGTGAATGAAAGCGTGGGCATCGCCTGCGGCATGCTTGTTTCGACGCTGCACGCGGCGGGGCTTGCCACTTTGACGCATACACCTTCACCCATGGGCTTCCTGCGCGAAGTATGTGGTCGACCGGCGAATGAAAAATCGCTGATGATCGTTGTGACGGGTCATCCGGCAAATGGTGCCAGCGTGCCCGATCACGCGATGAAGAAGAAGCCGCTCGAAAAAATTGCGAGCTGGCTGTAGCGCCTATCGGGGCGCCACGACGTGAAAAAGGCCGCTTGCGCGCATGAGCAGCTTGCCTTCACCACCATCCTTCCGAACGCGGCAGTCAAGGCTGATTGCTACCCTTCCCGCACGCAGGACTTCAACCTCGGCCTCTACCCAATCGCCTATTCGGGCAGGCGACAGAAAATCGGCGCTTAATCCCTGCGTAACGGCATATTGCCCTTCGGGTGCGGCCTCGAATGCAGCAAGCGTAAGTGCTGTATCGATCAGCGACATCAGCATGCCACCATGAAGCGTATCGATGGCGTTGCAGTGCTTTTTTTCAAAATGCATACCAACCACGGTATTCTGGCCGCGCTTTGATCGGTAAAGCGGCCCGATCAATTCATGGAGTGCACCATAAGGGGCCATTTCGGCAAAGCCTTGGGGGATCGTGTTCATCAGGACGCCCATTCCGCTTCTGGGATTTCCAACAGTCTGAGCAGGCTTGTCAGATCGCCACGGTCAATCCAGCCATTGGCTGCAAGCCGCGCCTTGGGCTTCGCGCGGTAGGCCACGCCGTAATGCGCAAGTTCCAGCATGGGGATATCATTCGCGCCATCACCGGCCGCCATTCCAACAGCATTGGGGCCAAACTCGGCCAGTTCATGTTCCAGCGCGGCGCGTTTGGTTGAACTGTCGGTAATCTCCCCGACAAGACCGCCGGTTAACTTGCTGTCTGCCACTTCCAGGCAATTCCCCACTACGCGATCAAAGCCGAGGTTCTGGGCCACCGGATCTGCAAAATGGTGGAACCCGCCCGTCACCAAGGCCGTGCGGCAGCCCCTGGCCTTCAAGGTTTGCACAAGAACACGCGCGCCATCCATAGGCCGGATGCGTTCATCAAGGCATTGCGTAATTGCTTTTTCATCAAGCCCTTCCAGCAAGGCCACCCGCTCACGCAGTGCGCCTTCAAAATCGAGCTCGCCCTGCATGGCGCGTTCGGTGATTGCGGCAATCTGTGGCTTCATGCCGGCGTAATCGGCCAATTCGTCAATACATTCCTGACCGATCATCGTGGAATCCATGTCCGAAACGAAGACATTGGGTATGCGGAACGGTTCGCGCGCAATAATCGTATCGCTTTGGCCGAAATGGTCATCCAGCGCGATTCGGAACCTGGCCATGTCATCGCCCGGCGATTCGATCTGAAGAACATCGCCGCAAAAATCGAGCATGGCGGCATGGGCGACCGGAACATCGGTATTGGCCACTGTGGCGATCAAGGTATCAAGGGCTTTCTCGATCAAGGATGGCTCTGCTATCAGCCGGGCAATGAGCATTGCGGAAACTCCTGCGCACGGGGCGCGATTAAAACAGGTCGCGCTCATTGCAGGGCCGACCGCCAGCGGCAAGAGCGATCTCGCCGTGCGACTTGCGCTGCAATTGCATGAGAAGGGTTGTAGCGGGGTCGTCATCAATGCCGATAGCGCGCAGGTCTATGCCGATCTGCGCGTTCTATCTGCGCGCCCTGACGAGGAAGAAATGCGCGGCATTCCCCATCGCCTGTTCGGGGCCTGGGACGGCAAAACCGCGTGTTCTGCCGCCGACTGGGCAATAGCTGCGCGGCGCGAGGTAGAAGGTGCACATGCCGCGGGCCTTGTCCCCATTCTGGTGGGGGGCACCGGCCTTTACTTGCGCACGCTTATCGATGGCATTGCACCCATCCCCGAAATCCATCCCGATCTGCGCGCCAGCGTGCGGGCAATGGCGGCAGCCGATGCTTATGCCGCCCTGCTCTTGGAAGACCCCGTCCGCGCAGCTGCGCTCAACCAGCGTGACAGCCAGCGCATCGCGCGGGCGCTGGAAGTGGTTCGCAGCACGGGGCGAACGCTTGGCGAATGGCAAATGCACCGCGAAGGCGGGATTGGCGGCTCGGTAAAGATTGCCCCCCTGATCCTCCTGCCTGACCGCGAGGCTTTATACGCGCGCTGCGACGAACGCTTTATTGCCATGCTGGATGGCGGAGCGGTGGAGGAGGTGAAAGCGCTTATGAAGCGCGGACTATCGCGGGACCTGCCCGTTATGCGTGCGATAGGTGTGCCGGAAATTGCTGGCTGGCTGCGCGGGGATTGGTCTCGTGAAGATGCCATCGTCCGCGCACAGCAAGCGACTCGCAATTATGCAAAGCGCCAGTTCACATGGCTGCGAAACCAGCTCCCGGAAGATTGGCCACGTCTCGCACCAGAAAATATCAATTTAGACAATGAAATTGAAACATTATTCCTTGATTAGCGGTTGACAAGACATTTTATGTTACCTAGTGCTCTCCTCGGTAAGTGGAGTGTGGCCCGGCGAGAGCAATCTTGCCGGGTCCGTTTTTTTCAGGTTCCCGAACGGGGGCCTAGAGTGATCCAACAGGGTCAGACGTTGATTGAGGAGCAATACGGTGTCCCAAGAACGCAGCGGCGCTGCGATACTGGTCGAAAGCCTGGCGCGGCAGGGTGTCGAATTCGTGTTCGGCTATCCCGGCGGTGCCGTCCTGCCTATTTACGACGAATTGTTTTCCGACAATCGCGTCCGCCATATTCTCGTCCGGCATGAAGCGGGCGCGGCGCATGCAGCCGAAGGATATGCCCGCTCTACCGGCAGGCCCGGCGTTGTCCTAGTCACCTCCGGCCCAGGCGCTACCAATGCCATCACCGGCATTGCCGATGCCTTTATGGATTCGATCCCGCTTGTGGTGATCACCGGACAGGTGCCGACCAATCTGATCGGCACCGATGCCTTTCAGGAAGCCGATACCGTCGGCCTGACACGGCATTGTTCCAAGCATAATTATCTCGTCAAGGACCCTGAAGACCTCGCCCATACGATCGAGGAAGCTTTTGAGATCGCCACCACCGGTCGCCCCGGTCCGGTCGTGATCGATATTCCCAAGAATGTGCAGATCGCCACTGCAATGATGGCCGACGGTCCAGCTCAGAGGCGCCAACGATATTGTCCGCGCACCGTGGCTGCGCCGGAAGAAATAGCCGAGGTTGTGGACCTGCTCAGCAATGGTGAGCGGCCCATTCTCTACACCGGAGGCGGCGTTATCAACTCTGGCCCCCAAGCCTCTGAATTATTGCGTAAATTGCAAAAATTGAGCGGCGCGCCAGTTACCTCCACACTCATGGGATTGGGCGCATTTGCCGCGGATGATCCGGACTGGCTGGGCATGCTCGGCATGCACGGCACGTTTGAAGCCAATATGGCGATGAACCAGTGCGATGTGATGATCTGCGTCGGCGCGCGCTTTGATGATCGCGTCACCGGGCGGCTCGACGCATTCTCTCCCGATTCGACAAAGGTCCATATCGATATTGACCGTTCGAGCATCAACAAGGTCGTGCCTGTCGATCTCGGTATCGTCGGGGATTGTGGCGCGGTTCTGGAACAGATGATCGAATGCTGGGGCAAGCGCGAACCGCGCGATCTTGGTGAATGGAAAGCGCGCATCACAGGTTGGAAGGCGCGTGACAGCCTTGCCTACCCGCCCAGCGGCGATGCCATCATGCCGCAATTGGCGATAGAACGCCTGTTCGCGCTGACCAGAGACCGCGACCCCATCATCACTACAGAGGTGGGGCAGCATCAGATGTGGGCGGCGCAACATTTTGGTTTCATGGGCCCGAACAAATGGCTCACCAGCGGCGGGCTCGGCACAATGGGCTATGGCCTGCCTGCCGCCATCGGTGCACAATTGGGCAATCCTGATTCATTGGTAATCGATATTGCCGGTGAAGCCAGCATCCAGATGAACATTCAGGAACTTGGCACCGCGTCCCAATTCCGCCTGCCGGTCAAGATATTTATCCTCAATAATGGATATATGGGCATGGTCCGCCAATGGCAGGAACTGACCTATGAGAGCCGTTATTCGAACAGCTATTCTGACAGCTTGCCTGATTTCGTCCGGCTGGCCGAAAGCTATGGCTGGAAAGGCATCCGCATTACCGAGGAAGCAGGCCTCGATGCCGGAATTAAAGCGATGCTTGCGCATGACGGGCCGGTGATCGTGGATTGCCAGGTGGCGAAAAACGCCAATTGTTACCCGATGATCCCCAGCGGTGCGGCGCATACCGAAATGCTGCTCCACGGTGATCAGCATGGTGGCACGATGGCTGACGAAGCCAAGGCTTTGGTGTAGAGCAAGATGGGTATGAAAATCGAACACCGCGAAGCCAAAAGGCATGTTCTCACCGTAACGGTGGACAATGAACCGGGCATCCTCGCCAAGATCACGGGCCTGTTCACGGCGCGCGGATACAATATCGATAGCCTGACCGTGGCCGATATTTCGGAAGATCACGCAATCAGCCGCATCACTATCGTCACAGGCGGTCCGCCGCAGGTGATCGATCAGATCATGGCACAGCTCGAAAGGCTCGTCCCAGTCCACCGCGTCATCGATCTTACAGAAGAAGGCCCGCATGTGGAACGCGAGCTTGCACTGATAAAGGTCAAGGGCAAGGGTGAGGACCGGGTGGAAGCGTTGCGCATTGCTGGGGTATTCCGCGCCAATGTCGTCGACACTACGACAGAAAGCTTTGTATTCGAACTGACGGGTGCGAAGGACAAGGTGGACGGTTTTATCTCGCTAATGCGTGAGCTGGGTCTTGTTGAAGTAGGCAGATCAGGCATCGTCGGCATGATGCGCGGCGCAGAAGGCGCGTGATGCAATATCTGGATGCAATTTTCCTGCAGCTAATGGCGGCCGCGCTGATCGCCATCACCGCGATTGTGCATTCTGTGCTGGACGAAAAGCGTTTGATTACCCCCGATTATGGCAAGCGAAATTCCATTGATACGCCATTCTCTCACACGGCAGGTCACGCGTCTTGCATGGCACTGGACCACCATGCTGTGGCTTGGCATAGCCGCAGTGCTGGCCGTTGCCGCATATGGCAATATTGATGCGCCATGGCTTATCTTCGGCATTGGCGCAGCGCACCTTGTTGCTGGCGTGGCGTTGCTGGCGTGGCCGACGCAATTCTCACCCGTGGACAGCATATTGGCTGGCCACTCATCACTCTCATCGGGGGGCTTGTGCTCCTCGCTCACTACGCGATTAAGATCTGATTGGACGACACATGAAAGTTTATTACGACGCCGACGCCGACCTCAACCTTATCACCGACAAGCAGATCGTCGTGCTCGGCTATGGCAGTCAGGGCCATGCCCACGCACAGAACCTGCGTGACAGCGGTGTCAAAAATGTAGCGATTGCCCTGCGCGATGGCTCTGCCACAGCGAAGAAGGCAGAAGCTGCCGGCTTTGAAGTGTTGAGCAACAAAGAGGCAGCAGAGCGCGCCGACATTCTGATGGTGCTGGCACCAGACGAACATCAGGCATCCATTTGGGCTGCCGATCTCAAGGACAATATGAAGCCGGGCTCCGCACTCGCCTTTGCCCATGGTCTCAATGTCCATTTCGGCCTTATCGAACCGCGCGACGATATCGATGTCATCATGATCGCACCCAAGGGTCCGGGCCATACGGTACGCAGCGAATATCAGCGCGGTGGCGGCGTGCCTTGCCTCATCGCGGTCCATCAGGATGTGACCGGCAATGCCCATGATGTCGCCCTCGCCTATGCCAGCGGCGTCGGCGGTGGCCGCTCGGGCGTAATCGAAACCAATTTCAAAGAAGAATGCGAAACCGATCTGTTCGGCGAACAGGCCGTGCTTTGCGGCGGCGTCACCCACCTTATCATGGCCGGGTTCGAAACCTTGGTAGAAGCCGGATATGCGCCGGAAATGGCCTATTTTGAATGCCTGCATGAAACCAAGCTAATCGTTGATCTGCTGTATGAAGGCGGCATTGCCAACATGCGCTATTCGATCAGCAACACTGCGGAATATGGTGATTATCACACGGGTCCGCGCATCATCACCGATGAAACCAAAGCCGAAATGAAGCGCGTCCTGGACGATATTCAGCGCGGCAAGTTCGTACAGCGTTTCATGCTCGATAATGCTATCGGCAATCCGGAAATGAAGGCAGCGCGCAAGCGGCAGGAAGAACATCCGATTGAACAGACTGGTGCGCAGCTGCGGGCCATGATGCCGTGGATCACCGCGAACAAGCTGGTCGACAAGGACAAGAACTGACAATTGCGCACTGGCCGGGTCTCCCCATCCGGGTGATGATCCGGCCATATAAAGGCGCGTCATCAGGGCGCGTCCTGGCGAAAAAAAACCGGTTGAAGCCTTTTCCACACTGGACCTATGGACTTTTCCAGACTAGCATCCGACGTCATGAGCAAGGCCTACTGCCTAACCCTGCTTCGACTAACACGCCCTTAGGCGTGCCATTCTTCCTGCGCACAAGCGGGGAACTCGCCTAAGGGCCATTCATCCTCAACGTTGAATTTTGCGCAAGGCCTGTTGCCGTGCGCACTGAAGTCGAACAAGGCTGCAAGAACATGCCCATGCTTCCGAATCCCAGTGCGAAATATCGCGCATTTCCGCAGGTCCCATTGCCGGATCGTCAATGGCCCAGCCAGGTCATCACTGCCCCGCCCCGCTGGCTTTCTACCGATCTTCGCGATGGCAATCAGTCGATCATCGATCCGATGGATCAGGCAAAAAAGAACCGATTCTTTGATCTGCTGGTGGACATTGGCGTGAAGGAAATCGAAGTTGGTTTTCCCGCAGCGGGCCAGACGGAATTCGATTTCATAAGCGGTCTGGTGAAATCGGGTAAGGTGCCGGAAGACGTGGTGATACAGGTGCTCACCCAGTCACGCGCGGATCTGATCCAGCGCAGTTTCGAAAGTCTTGACGGCGCGCATTCGGCCATTGTGCATCTTTACAATGCCGTCAGCCCGGCATGGCGCGAAATCGTGTTCCGGATGAGCCGCGAGGATGTAAAGAACATCGCCATCAGCGGGGCGCAGATGCTGGTGGATGAAGCAGCCAAAAGGCCCGACACTAAATGGCATTTCGAATATTCGCCTGAAACATTCTCGACCGCTGAACTCGATTTCAGCCTGGAGGTGTGTGAAGCGGTGATGAAGATCGTCGGCCCAACAAAAGACTGGCCAATCATCCTCAATCTGCCCGCCACTGTCGAGGCAGCGACGCCCAATATCTATGCCGACCAGATTGAATTTTTTTGCCGCAATCTTCCCAATCGCGAGGCAGCAGCAATCAGCCTGCACACGCATAATGATCGCGGCACAGGCGTTGCGGCAGCCGAATTGGGCATAATGGCCGGGGCCGACCGCGTTGAAGGCTGTCTTTTCGGCAATGGTGAGCGCACCGGTAATTGCTGCCTCGTTACCGTAGCGCTCAACATGTATACGCAAGGAATCGATCCCGGCCTTGATTTTTCCGATATCGATCGCGTGATAGAAACGGTGGAATATTGCAATGAATTGCCAGTCCACCAGCGCCACCCCTATGGCGGAGATCTGGTATTCACGGCTTTTTCCGGAAGCCATCAGGATGCGATCAAGAAGGGCTTTGAAGCGCAGGAACAGCGCAATGATGAATTATGGCGCGTTCCCTATCTTCCCATAGATCCGGCCGATCTGGGCCGCGATTATGAAGCCGTGATCCGCGTCAATTCACAAAGCGGAAAGGGCGGATTTGCGTGGGTCTTGCAGCAGAGCCAGGGGTTGAAACTGCCCAAGCGCCTGCAGGCCGATTTCTCCAAACACGTGCAATTCATGGCTGACGACAAGGGGCGTGAGCTTGATGCCGACGACATCTGGCAGTGCTTTCGCCATACCTATTATCTGCATGTCGACCAGCGGCGCTTTCGCCTGATTGACTACGAGGAAAGCCGCGCCAGCGATGGAACGCGCATCTTCACCGGCACTGTTGAGGTGAATGGCGAGGAGCAGCGCGTTTCGGGACGTGGTAATGGACTGATATCTTCGGTCGCGGCGACCATGCGCGAAACGTTCGGGCTGGATTTCGAAGTCACCGATTATTCGGAACATGCGCTGGGAAGCGGTGTCGATGCGCGGGCGGCCGCCTATATCGAATGGGCTAAGCCGGACGGTACCACGGGCTGGGGCGTCGGGCTGGATGTCGATGTAGCCACGGCTGGCATTCGCGCGTTGCTGAGTGCGGCAAACAGCGTATCTCATGGTCCGGGAACTCCGCACTTCTGATCGGCTGGATGGTGCATTAATAGGGGTTATTGCGAATAGTCGTCTTGGGCGGACGATAGCCATCGCACGCTATTGCGTCAGCCATGACATTGCCTGTTGCCGTTACCCTCATTGCGCTCATCCTTCTCGCCATTTGCGCCATCTCGCTTTGCGCCCGTGCCATGATCAAATCGGGGCGGGAGAGTGCCTATACCGATCAGCCGCTCGACTTGCAGGGTATAGCGTTGTGGCAGGCGGGGATGGATGGCGCGGTCATCCATTCCAATTCAGTGTGGCAGGATTTGGTGGCGTTCGAAGACACGAAAGGCCCATCATGGAGCTGGGCCGATGCATTGCACCCTGACGATCAGGAGCAAGGCAAGGCAGCGTGGCAAAAGGCAGTCGCCAGCGAATCGGGTTTTCGTGCGGAACTGCGCTTGTTCAGGCCCGATGGCAGCGCCCCTTGGGCATTGTTCCTTGGCAACCCCCATCCGAGACGGAATGGCGGGCCTGTGGTCTATACCTGTCTCGTCATCGACATCGACACAGCAAAGCAACGCGAAGTGGTTCTTGGGGAGGCATGCGAAGGCCTGCGGGCGGAGGCGTGCGCCGCCAAAACGGCGCTTGCCAGCATCGGGCATGAACTGGCAGCACCATTGAACGGCGTGATCGGCCTGGCAGAGCTTGTGCTGGCCGATAATCGTGACAAAAATATCCAAGCTCAGGTGCAACTTATCGCCGATGCGGGCCAGACAATGAAGGGATTCCTCGAAAGAGTCTCTTCAACACGCGGTGTCGCTTCTCTAAACTAATCAATCATCTGCGCTTGCCGACCATAATACATCCGCCATCGCGTCCAGCTCGGTAAAATCTACCCCCGCGCGAAAAGGATCGAAACGATTGAGCGTAAATCCCCGCTTCTCGCCTTGCATCAGTCGTCTGCGAAGTGCCCTTTGCAATAGATCGATGCGCAGCAATGTATCTTCGCGCGCAAGCGTTGGCGTTCGAATGCTGGCCCCACGCCAATGCGCCTCCATCTGCCCTACCCTCTCGGCAACGAGATCATTGTATATACGGTGCGGGCCGCGATGAAGCGGCAGACCCGTTGCCAAAACCGCATCGGCGCTGGCAGGGAGGAGCAGGCCATTGGCCCGAAAGTCTTCAAAGCCGATGCGTTCGCATCCGATGGCCGTGAACATGGCGTTGAAACACTTGGCTCGCAGCACTTGCCGGGGCAGCAGATGGTGACGTTGCATGTCCTTGCGATAGCCTGGCATATCGGGCCGATTGACTGCGCGAAAGGGCAGCCGCCGCCTAACGGTGACATGCAAGACCTCCGCCTCATCAGCGAATGTGACTAGGTTGCGCCCCTCCACAGATGCAGGAAGCCGGTTTCGCCTTGAGGTTCAAGCACTAAAGGCTCTCCGTCAGGTCCGGTGAAAGCGAATGTCTGTCCGATCCGGCCATGTTCGACAAGCCAGTTCAGCAGACGCAGCGCGATTTTTGCAGCCTGTGATCGGTCTGCGCACATTTCTGCTGGAAGCAGCAATTCCTGACCGGTGAATATGTCCAGCCCTTCACTTTGCAGACTGCCGTCGGGATTGGTGACAAGTGCGGTCAGCCCAAGTCCAGGGAATGCCCCGCCGTCAACCCAGCCAAACACGCCCCGCCGGAAGTAATCGGGCGCGCTAATTGCCCTTGCCGGATGCCATGCAACTGCTTGCACGCCTGAAAGCTGCGTCAATTGTGCCGCTAGCAATGCCAGGCAGCGCACCACCGGAAACATGATGACACCCGACGACGCAAGATGCGGCCCCGGGGACAGCGTAATAGCTTCCAGCTCTGACTGATCGAAATCGCGCGCACATGCAAAACTATGCACACTGGCAGGAACGGGGTGCGCTTTATGCGGGGAAAGGCCCGTAAGATCGAACGTCAAGCCGGTGGCCAGCAGCTCAAGCCAGCCCTCATCCACGCCTCCTTCTTTCGCAGGGTCAATGCTCAGCGAAAATTGCCCACTTTCGTGCGCCAGTTCACGAACATCCTGCGCACGGGGCCTCTCCCCTGCTCGAAAGAGCAGCGATACACTTGAAACAAGACTTTGCGAATCAAGGTGTTGCGCGCTCGCGATGGAATTTAACCCTTTCTTGTTCCTTTTTTGATGATGGCTTCAAAAACCATCGCCGTCGAGTCGAACCCGCACCATCATGGTTCTTATCTACATACCAGCCTGTCAATTTCAGGCTGAGTACGAATTCCTGTCGAGATTTGGCACACAAACCTTTGCAGGAATCAACTGGCGCGATAGGCCATCGGGCATGACCACCAACATTGCCGTCCTTGGAATTGAACACTCGCTATCGGGAAAACGCTGGCGCTGGCGGGGCGGCAATATGGATCTGGGCGCCGGTGTGGGCACATTGGACGAAGATATAATCACCCAATTGCTGCTGTCACGCGGCGTTGCGCGTGAGAACATTGAAATGCATCGCGCGCCAAGCCTGCGCGCCTTCCTGCCGGATCCTTCCGTCTTTGCAGATATGGACCGCGCCGCTGAACGCCTTGCGGAGGCTGTGATCGGAAACGAAACAGTTACGGTTTATGGCGATTATGATGTCGACGGTGCGACCAGTTCAGCACTTCTCATTCGCCTGCTGCGCATGTTTGGCCATGATGCGCGCCATTACATCCCCGATCGTCTGCTGGAAGGTTATGGCCCCAGTGGTGAAGCACTGCTGCGCATTGGCCAGGACGGATCAAGCCTGATCGTCACCGTCGATTGCGGCGCGATGGCGCATGAAGCGCTGGGCATGGCATATGATGCGGGGATCGACGTGATCGTGGTCGATCACCACAAATGTTCTCCTGAATTGCCGCGCAGCTTTGCCATGGTGAACCCCAATCGCCTCGACGAAAGCGATCTTGGCGCGGATCACGGCCATCTGGCCGCGGTGGGCGTTGCCTTCCTGCTGGCCGTTGCGATCACGCGCACGCTGCGCCAGCGTGGCTTTTTTGAAACCCGCGCTGAACCTGACCTCATCTCGTTGCTCGATCTTGTCGCGCTTGGCACGGTAGCCGATGTCGCTTCGATCCGCGGCCTGAACCGGGCATTCGTGGCGCAGGGGCTCAAAATAATGGCGAGACGCGCCAATATTGGCATGGCGGCGCTGATCGATGCGAGCCGGCTGAAATCGGCCCCAGCTGCCAGCGATTGCGGCTTCGCCCTTGGCCCGCGCATCAATGCCGGCGGTCGCGTGGGCGAGGCGACGCTTGGTGTGCGCCTGCTGACGACCGAGGACCCTGACGAGGCGCGTGCCATCGCCGAACAACTCTCTGCTCTCAATGACGAGCGCCGCGCCATCGAAGTCGCTGTCCAGGAAGCGGCGGAAGAACAGCTTGCCTCCCAGCACAATCGCCCGGTGGTTATCTGTGCCGGTGAAGGCTGGCATCCGGGCGTCATCGGTATCGTCGCGGGGCGTATCAAGGAAAAATCGGGCAAACCCAGCATTGTCATCGCACTGGATAGCGAAACTGGGGAAGGCAAGGGCTCGGGACGCTCGATTGCAGGTGTCGACCTTGGTGCAGCCATCATTGGCGCCACCGATGCGGGCCTGTTGGTAAAGGGTGGTGGCCATGCGATGGCAGCGGGCCTTACCATCGCCGCCGACAAGCTCGATGCTTTTGCAGAATGGATCGGGGACAGGCTCGCTGGCCCGGTATCGCGCGCCACTGCAGAACAACAGATCCTGCTCGACCTTGCACTGGCACCTGGTGGATTAACGCCAGAACTGGTGAAAACGCTTGATGAAGCTGGCCCCTATGGCGTGGGCTGGCCAGGCCCGCGTGTTGCCATTGGCCCGGTCACACTGGTGAAGGCCGATATTGTGGGAAATGATCATTTGCGTCTGATCGCCGCTGGTCAGGATGGAGCGCGCTTCAAGGCGATCGCCTTTCGTGCCGCTCCCAGCGATATGGGGCAAGCACTGCTCCACGGAACAAGGGGACGCAAGCTGTGGCTGGCGGGCCGCGCAAAGATTGATGATTGGGGCAGCCGCCCGGCTGCGGAACTGCATTTGGAGGATGCAGCCTGGGCTGATTGAGGCAGCTTTCCGAAATATCACCAAAGTCAGGCTTGACCGCAAAGCGCAGCCCCCCTAAGTGCGCCGCTCCAACGCTAACGGCCCCTTCGTCTAGCGGTTAGGACGCGGCCCTTTCACGGCTGAAACACGGGTTCGATTCCCGTAGGGGTCACCAGCGGTGGCGCGCTTCGGGCGCTCATCCGAAAATGCATCGGCTTAAGGCCCCTTCGTCTAGCGGTTAGGACGCGGCCCTCTCACGGCTGAAACACGGGTTCGATTCCCGTAGGGGTCACCACCGCGGTCCGTAGTCTTCCAAACTAAATTTTTGCGCATGCTGGCAAATGTCACAAAACTATGGCTATGCGCTTGCCCATGGATGGGCGCTTCACCCCCATTGCGGGGATAGTCATCGCTGTGTCTTGCAGCATCGCTTTGCTGTTTGCCGGGGTGGACCTGTGGCTGACAGCGGTCGTGCTGATAGTGTGGATCGCCACTTTCTGGATTTCCGCCCCACCCCCGCCGCCTGCCGCACCCGCCCAGTTCGAAGGATTGACCATCACCCGCTCGGGTATGCGCGATCTGGTGGAAAACTCTGGCCTGCCTATCTTGCTGCTGGATAACAATCGCATCATCGTTGCCAATGCGCAGGCGCGCGAAGAAATCGGTCGCCATGTCATCGGCCAGGATGCGCGTGTCGCCCTACGCCATCCTGCCGCCATCGATCTTCTTTCGCGCCCCGAGGGCGGTTCGGCCACGGTGCAAGGGCTGACAGGACCCAAGAGCAATTGGCAGATGTCGCGCCAGCGTATCGATGACAGATATAGTCTGGTGGAGCTTATCAACCGCACAACAGAAGCAGATATCAGCCGCGCGCACACCGATTTCGTGGCTAATGCGAGCCATGAATTGCGCACGCCGCTGGCTTCCATCATTGGCTATATGGAAACGCTGGAAGAAGAAGGCGCGGATATTGAGCCCAAGCAGGCGCAAAAGTTCTACTCGACTGTTCTGCGCGAATCGCGGCGTCTCAAATCCCTGATAGACGATCTGATGTCGCTCAGCAGAGTAGAGGCTGAAAAGCATGACCAGCCCCGAAAGGTGCTGGAACTGCAGAAGCTGGTTGCACAGGCAGCAAAGGATGGCACCGGGCCAGATCGCATAGCGCGCCTCGAAATGGACATTGCAGCGAGCAACATTCCCGTTCGTGGAGATCGCAACCAACTTGAACAGCTTGTCCGCAATCTGGTCGATAATGCTCTGAAATATGGTGATGCGGACCAATCGGTGACGGTAGATCTCACGCAGGGTGAGCGGCAAATGGCGGTTTTGCGCATTGTGGATCGCGGGGAAGGTATCGCCGCCGAGCATCTGCCTTATCTGACCCGCCGCTTCTATCGCACCGATCCTGGCCGAAGCCGCGCCGAAGGCGGCACCGGCCTGGGACTGGCAATCGTCAAACACATTGTCGAGCGCCACCGTGGCAGACTGGATATCGATAGCGAGATCGGCGTGGGAACAACGGTGACTGTGCGTTTGCCGATCGTGTCGGAAACCCCGCAATAGGCTATCCTCAAGGTCCAATCCGATAAAGTTACCCACCAGTGTCTCGGAGATGTCACAAAACCGTAATGTCATAATTCTAGGGGCCGTTGTCACATTTTGGACACCGAAGGATTACAAGACCGCCGATGCGAGCTTTTGCCCCCATTCCTCTTGCGCTGATGGCGCTTTCGACTCCGGTCATGGCGCAGGATCAGGACAGCGAAGTTGAGGCGCTGCGCGCTCAAGTCGCCCATTTGACCTCGCAATTGGCAGAACTATCGAGCCGGCTCGATGAACTGGAAGATGAAAACGAGGAGGCGGCCGCGCAGCCCGTGCAGGCGGCTCCGGTCAACGCTGCTGCAGCGCCCTCCCACACTCCGCCAGTGCAGGTCAGCATGGCTGCGACCCCCGGAGTTGAAACTTCGAGCGGGATCACATTCAAGCCCTTTGGCCGCCTGATGGTGGATGCAGGAACTACCTCCCTCCCCAACACGCTTGGCCTCGATGAAGGGTTTGGCCAGGAAATCCGGCGCGCGCGGCTTGGTGTTGCCGGGGATATCCCCGGTGACTTTGGCTATAAGATGGAAGTGGATTTTGCCGGCAATGAATTGACCATCACCGATGCCATCCTGAGCTATGAAACCGGTGGGACGGAATTGAGCATAGGCCAGCAAAATGCCTTCCAGTCACTGGAAGAACTTACCAGCAGCCGATTTACTTCCTTCATCGAACGGGCCGCTTTCACCGACGCATTCGGTTTTGATCGCCGCCTTGGCCTGTCTGCACAATATGGCACGGGCGATGTTCTCGTGCAGGCTGGTGTCTTCACATCCAACATAGACACGCTGCCCGACGATAGCTGGAGCATTGATGGGCGCGCGGTCTTTTTCCCTGAACTGGGCGATGCTCAGCTGCATATTGGCGGATCGCTTCATTACCGTGAACTGGAGAGTGATTCGTCGGTCCGCTACCGTCAACGCCCGCTGGTGCATTTCACCTCCGAACGGCTGATCAATACCGGCAATATCGGTGCGACAAGCGAATTTGGTGCCGGACTAGAATTTGCCGCCATCCGTGGGCCGTTGCATTTTGCCGCAGAAGCCTACCGCCAGGACGTTTCCCGCGGTTCAGGCTTGGATGACGTGGTGTTCCACGGCGGATATGTGGAAGCAGGCTTCTTCCTCACGCCGCGTGACAGCCGTGGGTACAAGGGCGGCCGTTTCAATCGTACCCGCCCTGCAAACCCTGTGGGTGAAGGCGGTATCGGTTCTGTGCAGGTCAATTTGCGCTACGATTATCTTGATCTCAACGATGGCGACGTGGCCACTGGTGGGATCGCAGGCGGACAGCAAAACGGTTTCCTAGCCTCGCTTATCTGGACCACCACCGATTACACGCGCTTCCAGTTAAATTATGGCAAGCTTGAATATGACGATGCCGTGCTGACGCTGCCCGGCGGATCACGCGAATATAGTGCAGATGCTTTAGGGGTCCGTGCCGAATTCGATTTCTAGGCGCAGCAAAAAGCTCTCCCGACCCTTGAAATAAGACCGCTATGTGACGCAAATCTGTCGCATCATGGTAATAGAGGGCCACTAATTGAACGCCAACCCAATGGGATCAAACTATGAAGAAGCTTTCACTTATCGTTCTCGCGCTTGCCGCGACCAGCCTGACTGCCTGCGGCTCCCAGGGCGGCAGTGGTGACAGCCGTGACGCTATCCACGCAGTCGGCTCGTCCACTGTATATCCTTTCGCCCGCACCGTTTCCGAAACTTTCTCGCGCGAATACCCCGAATTTCCAGCGGCCAATATTGAATCAATCGGCACCGGCGGCGGTATCGCCACCTTCTGCTCCGGGATCGGGTTCAACACGCCTGATTTTGCCAATGCATCCCGCCGCATGAAGCTCGGCGAATTTGAAACTTGCGCGGAAAATGGCGTAACCGAAATCGTCGAGATACAAGTCGGCATGGACGGCATTGCTTTCGCCAGCGCACAAGGTGGCATCGACATGGCTCTGACCCCTGAGCTGGTTTATCGCGCACTGGCCGCCAATCCCTATGGTGAGGAGCAGACGGCGACCAATTGGAACGATGTCGACCCTTCGTTGCCCGATCTGCCGATCCTCGTTTACGGCCCGCCTTCCACATCCGGCACCCGCGATGCGCTGGCTGAGCTGGTATTAGAGGTCGGCTGCGATGCGAATGCGGATATGGCTGCGATCAAGGAAGCCGACGAGGAACGCCACGACCGTATCTGCACCGAAGTGCGTTCTGATGGTGCCTATGTCGATCAGGGCGAGCAGGATAATCTGATCGTGCAAAAGATCGAAGGCAATCCCAACGCTGTCGGCGTGTTCGGCTATTCCTATCTTGAAGCTAATGCAGACCGTGTGCAGGGCCTTTCCATGAATGGCGTGCAACCGACATATGACAATATCTCCAGCTTCGCCTACCCCGGTGCTCGGCCGCTTTATTTGTATTTGAAGAAAGCACATGTTGGCATCATCCCCGGGATCGAGGAATTCTTGACCACTTGGGTTGCAAACTGGGGTCAAGACGGTTCACTGGCCCAAATCGGCCTCGTGGCGAATCGCGGCGAGGTCATGGACCGGATGGCGGCAGCAACTACCGAAATGCCGGTGCTGACCGCTGAAGACCTGAAATAGAGGCCTGACCGCAACCAATGTCACCAGTCATTCCGTTTATCCTGGCTCTTGGGCTCGGGCTTGCCGGTTGGCTGGTGGCCCGGGCGCGTGCGTGGACTTTCAAACGCGCTGCCCCGCACGGACGCATCGCCGCCCTTCCCGCCTATCATGGCTGGTATGCGGCGTTGTGGATCGCCGTCCCCTTGCTGCTCTGGTTCCTTATATGGACCGGCGTTTCCGGGCAGCTTGTCCTGTCACACGTTCTCGCCAGTCCGGAGGCGCAAGCATTACCGGATTTCGGCCTGCGCCGCGATGCGATGCTGATTGAAGCGCGCAATATCGCCACTGGCGATGCGGTGCGCGTCCTGAATGAGGAATCCTATGCGCTTGCCGAACCGTTCCGGCAGGCCATGTCGCGCTACAACATCATTGGCGCGCTGATCGGATTGCTGATTGCAGGTGCGGGCGCGGCCTGGGCCTTCCTTCGTCTCAAGCCTGATTTTACTGCGCGAACAAGGGTTGAAAGGCTGGTGCTCGCCGCACTGCTGATCGCATCGCTTGTCGCCATTCTCACGACGCTGGGCATCTTCGTCACCCTCGTGTTTGAAACGATCCGCTTCTTCGGCATGGTTTCTCCGATAGATTTCCTGTTCGGGGCGCAGTGGAACCCTGATCCGATGAGCACCTCCTCCAGTCCCGACGGGGATCGCTACGGCGCCATTCCGCTGTTCTGGGGCACGCTGTTCATAGGCGCGATCATCGCCATGATCATCGCCATTCCGCTAGGCATGATGAGCGCGATCTACCTGACCCAATATTCCAGCCGCACTTTGCGCAAATGGGTAAAGCCCGCTCTCGAAATTCTCGCTGGCGTGCCGACCGTGGTCTATGGCTATTTCGCGGCACTGACCATTGCGCCTGCAATACGCGATCTCGCCATTTCACTCGGCTATGCCAATGCCTCCAGCGAGAGCGCGCTTGCCGCGGGCCTTGTGATGGGTGTGATGATCATCCCCTTCGTATCCTCGATGGCCGATGATTCCATTGCAGCCGTGCCACAGGCCATGCGCGATGGATCGCTGGCGATGGGCGCAACCACAAATGAAACGATCCGCCGCGTCATCGTGCCTGCCGCGCTGCCCGGCATCGTCGGCGGCATTATGCTGGCAATCAGCCGTGCGATCGGGGAAACCATGATCGTGGTGATGGCCGCATCCACTGCCGCGAACCTTTCTGCCAATCCGCTTGAATCCATGACCACCGTAACCGTGCAGATCGTGGCTCTCCTTACCGGTGAAGGCAGCTTCGATCACCCCGCCACACTGGCCGCATTCGCGCTTGGCTTTGTGCTGTTCATGGTCACGCTGGCGCTCAACTTCATTGCCCTGCGCGTCGTCAAGAGGTTCCGCGAAGCCTATGAATGAGACGCTCCCCCCTACCCGCACGAAAGCTTTCGAAGCGCGGCTGAAAAAGCGTTATGCCGCGGAAAAGCGGTTCAAGATGCTGGGCCTGTCGGCAATCGTGTTCTCGATCGCAGTCCTGCTATTCCTGCTGGCCACGATGACCATCAATGGCATTGGCGGTTTCCAGCGCGCAGAATTGAAAGTGCCGATTGATTTTCCCGCGATGGGCCTTTCGCTCAATGGCGCCGTAGAGGATCAAACCGAGGCGGAACGAAGGCTGAGCGGACAAGGGCTGCGCGAAGTTGTCCAGTTCAGCGCTGAAGAGGCGCTTGGTGAAGACGCCGCCCAGCACCTCAACAGCGAGGCATGGCGTCTTGTCGCGCATGACATCTATGAAGAACCGGGCATGCTCCAGCGGCAGGAGGAAATCTGGCTGCCTGCAAGCGAGAGCCTTGCCAGCGCCTTTGCCGGAGACGGGCAGACCGATCTGCAACCGCTTGCGAAGGATCTGGAAGAACGCGGCGTTTTGGCGGACAGATTCGATGTCGGCTTTCTTTCCCGCGCCGATGCGACCGATCCGCAACTTGTGGGTATATGGGGCGCGCTGAAGGGCTCGATGCTGACGATGCTCGTCACATTGCTGCTGGCCTTCCCAATCGGTGTTCTGGCCGCGCTCTATCTGGAAGAATATGCACCCAAGAACCGCTGGACCGACGTGATAGAGGTTTCGATAAACAATCTGGCTGCGGTCCCCTCCATTATTTTCGGTTTGCTGGGCATGGCGGTGTTTCTCGCTATTTTTCCAAGCTTTCGCTCGGCTCCTCTCATCGGGGGTATGACATTGGCCCTGATGACAATGCCGGTGATCGTGATTTCGGGCCGTAATGCCATCAAGGCAGTGCCGCCGTCGATCCGTAACGGCGCGCTCGCCGTCGGGGCTTCTCCCGTGCAGGTCGTGTTCCACCATGTCCTGCCGCTGGCTTTGCCCGGCATCCTCACCGGCACGATCATTGGCATGGCGCGCGCTCTGGGTGAAACCGCACCGCTGCTGCTGATCGGCATGCGCGCCTTTGTTGCCACGCCGCCATCGGGTTTTACCGATAATGCCACGGTATTGCCGATGCAGATCTTCCTGTGGTCGGACGAAATTGACCGTGGATTCGTGGAACGCACCAGTGCCGCGATTATTGTGCTATTGGTATTCCTATTGCTGATGAATGGCATTGCCATATATCTGCGCAACCGCTTCGAAAAGAAATGGTAATGCAAGAAACTGCCCAGACCTCCTCTCCCGTCCCCCCACCCATCGATATCGCCGCGCATGGCGAACAGGATGGCTCGGCGTCCAATGTGGCGGCAGAAAAT
The DNA here is from genome assembly GCF_001077815.2 of Aurantiacibacter atlanticus. Taxonomy (GTDB): domain Bacteria; phylum Pseudomonadota; class Alphaproteobacteria; order Sphingomonadales; family Sphingomonadaceae; genus Alteraurantiacibacter; species Alteraurantiacibacter atlanticus. The sequence goes on from NZ_CP011310.1 coordinate 2,184,406, forward strand.
GTCGAGGCGGCGAAGGTCAAAATGCGCGCCAGCGATGTTTCCATCTATTACGGAGAAAAGAAGGCCATCGACAATGTCTCTGTCGATGTCTTCAGCGAATATGTCACCGCCTTCATCGGTCCGTCGGGCTGTGGCAAATCTACTTTCCTGCGCGCTCTCAACCGCATGAATGATACAATTCCCTCGGCCCGCTATACCGGCAAGATCGAACTGGATGGCGAGGATATCTACGCCAGCGGCATGGATGTGGTGCAATTGCGCGCGCGCGTCGGGATGGTGTTCCAAAAGCCCAATCCCTTCCCCAAGTCAATTTATGACAACATCGCCTATGGCCCCAAGATCCACGGCCTTGCAGAAAGCAAATCCGAGCTGGATGCCATCGTCGAAAAGAGCCTGCGCCGCGCGGGCCTGTGGGAAGAGGTGAAGGATCGCCTGAGCGATTCTGGAACGGCACTTTCGGGCGGACAACAGCAGCGACTGTGCATCGCGCGCGCCATTGCTGTCGATCCCGAAGTGATCCTTATGGATGAACCATGTTCCGCGCTGGATCCGATTGCCACCGCCAAGATCGAGGAGCTGATTCACGAATTGCGCGGCCGCTATGCTATCGTCATTGTCACCCATTCGATGCAGCAGGCTGCCCGTGTTTCCCAGCGCACAGCCTTTTTTCACCTCGGCAACCTTGTTGAGTATGGTCACACTTCAGATATATTCACTAATCCCAAGCAGCAACGCACCCAGGATTATATTACGGGCAGATACGGATGAACATGGACCACACCGTCAAGGCATTTGATGAAGACATCACCCAGCTTCGCGGCCTGATCGCGGAAATGGGCGGCCTGGCCGAGTTGGCCATAAGCGAAGCTTTGTCAGCTCTTGTTTCGGGGGACGAAACCAAGGCCAGGCAGGTCATCCTGCGCGACACCAAGCTAGACGAGCTGGAGGCAGAGGTCGATGCAATGGCCGTTCGCATTCTGGCCTTGCGCGCGCCAATGGCAGACGATTTGCGCGAGATCGTGGCCGCACTGAAGATCAGCGGCGTTATCGAGCGGATTGGCGATTATTCCAAGAACATCGCCAAGCGCATTGGTCGCATCGAAGGCCGCAAGACGTTTGAACCGTTGACCCTGCTTTCCGCAATGGGCGAAATCGCCGCCGAAATGGTGCATGACGTGCTCACCGCCTATGCAGCGCGCGATCCGATGCTGGCACGTGAGGTTATTGAGCGTGATGAGAAAGTCGATGCTTTCTACGACAGTATTTTCCGTAATGTTGTCAGTCACATGGTAGAAAACCCTTCCACCATTAGCAGCGCGGCTCAACTCTTGTTTGTGGCGCGCAATATTGAACGGATTGGCGATCACGCCACCAATGTTGCGGAAATGGTCCATTATTCGGCGACCGGCAGCTATCCCAACGACATAGAACGCTAGCGGCTAATGGCGTGCCAAGGCGTGAAAACATTGCACCCGTAAAAATGGCAGTGCAGTTTGCAACAAAACTGCCATGAAAATGTCATACGGAGCATCGGAAGGCCGCGCTTTCCTGCGGTCGTAAACGGGAACACGCCTGAAGATGTCCGCACCCAAACTGCTTCTTGTCGAAGACGATATCGCTCTTGCCGAACTGCTTGAATATCGCTTCGAAAGCGAAGGATATGATGTTCGCAGCACTGGCGACGGTGACGATGCCCTGATGCTGGCGGCCGAAGATGTGCCCGATCTCGTCATTCTTGACTGGATGATCGAAGGCGTCAGCGGCATCGAAGTCTGCCGCCGCCTGCGCCGCGAAAAGGCCACCGCGCATGTGCCCATCATCATGCTTACCGCGCGCGAAGCGGAGGATGACCGTATTCGCGGGCTGGAAACGGGTGCAGATGATTATCTGACCAAGCCGTTTTCCCCGCGCGAATTGCTGGCACGCGTGTCTGCCGTGCTGCGCCGCGTGCGTCCCGCGCTGGCAGGCGAAACCATTGAAGTCGGCGATATGAGGCTTGATCCTGTCGCCCATCGGCTGGAACGGCGCGGCAGTGAATTGCAGGTTGGTCCAACCGAATACCGACTGATAAAGTTCTTCATGGAACATCCACGACGCGTTTTCTCACGCGGACAATTACTCGATGCCGTATGGGGCACGAGCAGCGAGATCGAGGAACGCACTGTCGATGTCCACATTCGCCGCTTGCGAAAGGCCATTGCGATGGAAAACATGCGCGATCCGATCCGCACGGTACGTTCTGCTGGGTACGCGCTAGATCCGGTATGATGCGCCTCTTTTGGCCCGGCCTTTCCGTTCTCTAACGACAGGCGCCAATTCCGGGGGAGCGCCCCTGGTCGAGGTGGAAGTGATTTGCATGGGCAGCATTGTAATCGGGTGACAATACCGCGCCAAAGCTAGCGCATGCCGCATCGCGCACCTCGCGCAGAAATCTGGCTTCTGGCCCGTCTCCGTTCCAATGCTGGAGCAGGCTGATACGCTGACCATCCGCCAGTATGAATGCGGAAATGTCGATGGCATTGCCGGTGGCATGCTCGCTCCAACGGCCTGATTCTGCCCCATACATGCGGCGACAGCTATAGGTGCCCAATTGCTCGATACGCTGGACTGGCGAGCCGAGATTTTCCTGCGCAGCCGGTTGCACGCCATGCCTAAGCCACAAGGCAAAGCCAGCTGCCACCGGGCAGGTCATTTGCGCGGTGGAAGGCGCGAGTGAAAGGTCTGTGGGGATGATCCGATCGGAACGAAGGCATTCCCCCTCTCTCGCCGGATCGAGTGCGGTAAAGCCGATCTCGCTCCGGTTCAGCACGGCATGGCAGGTGGGAATATCGTCTTGCAGAGCGGCAAGTTTTGCAACGGTCGCCAGCCCCACCGGATCGCGCAGATCGAGCGGTGCCCAAGGATTATGTTGCGGATTTTCTACCAGCCATACCCGCCCCGCGAGAAGCAAGGCGATGCCAATCAGCAAAATGACAAGTCCCGCATCCGAGGGCGGAGCGATAGGCCAGCCTTTTCTTGTACGCGTCATCAATGGAAATCGCGTGATTTTGGAATGATGCGCGCATTGCGGGGATGGCCACGAGTGCCCGGCAATTGATCGATCAGGTCGCGGGGACGAATAGGCTGATTGGCAGGACCATCGTTCAAATCGTTGCGAGGATTGGGTTTTCCTGAAGGCAGCGGGCTTGTGACATGATCCGCGCGCGCCAGCGGCGCTTTCAGCAGATCGTCCGAGAGGCGGTGCAACTCTGCGGTCGCATCGGTCATGTGCTGGGCGATCACATGGATGACCTCGTCATCATATTCCACGCGTCCGCGCACTTCCATCAATCGCGATCCCATCACCACTTTGCGCTGCTTTTCCTTAAGATCAGGCCAGACAACCAGATTGATGGTGCCCGTTTCATCTTCCAGCGTGATGAAACAAACCCCCTTGGCGCTGCCCGGTCGCTGACGGATGAGCACAACCCCTGCAACATTAACCATGGAACGCATCTTGCGGTTCCTGAGATCGGCGGCGCGGACAAAGCCGCGTTCGGCCAGTGATGCCCGCAGGAACGCCATCGGATGCGCCTTGAGGCTAAGGCGCGTGGTCTGGTAATCGGCCACCACCTCTTCGGAAAGCGGCATGGCGGGCAGGATCGCACGGCGGCGTTCGGCCCCTTCGTCGCGTTCATCAGCATGGGCGAACAGCGGCAGATCGACCCCGCCCACAAGGCTGCGCGCATCCCACAAGGCCTGCCGCCGTGACAGATCGAGCGAACCGAAGGCATCGGCGCTGGCAAGCCGCTCGATATGGGCCACGGGGATACGCGTGCGATCACGCAGTTCCGCCACATCGGCATAGCTCCCGTCATCGGCACGCGCGGCAAGAAGCGTGGCGGCAACATGTTCGGGCAGACCATCGATCTGCCTCAACCCCAGCCGCAGCGCGACATGACGATCCTGACGGCCACTGTCCTTTGCATCTGTGTGCCGCGTCTTACGCGCCTGCTCTACCTCCAGCGTGCAATCCCATTGCGAAAGGTTCACATCCACCGGCAACACCGCGACCCCGTGCTCACGCGCATCGCGCACGATCTGGGCAGGCGCATAAAAGCCCATTGGCTGCGAATTGAGCAGGCCACAGGCAAAGGCAGCGGGAAAATGGCATTTGAGCCAACTGCTGACATAGACCAGATGAGCAAAGCTGGCGGCGTGGCTTTCGGGGAAACCATATTCGCCGAAGCCGCGGATCTGGTTGAAGCAGCGTTGCGCGAAATCGCGATCATAGCCGCGCTGCACCATGCGTTCGACCATCATGTCCTGCAATTCGTCGACCATGCCGCGGCTGCGGAAGGTCGCCATTGCCTTGCGCAGGCGGTTGGCCTCCGCAGACGAGAACTTGGCCGCATCCAGCGCGATCTTCATCGCCTGTTCCTGAAAGATCGGCACGCCCAGCGTGCGCTCCAGAATGCTGGAGAGTTCATCGGGCGGGCCGTGCTGCGCGCCCGGTGCGGGTATTTCCACTTTTTCCGCCCCGCGCCTTCGCCGCAGATAGGGATGCACCATATCCCCCTGAATGGGGCCGGGCCGCACGATTGCGACCTGGATGACAAGATCATAGAATTCGCGCGGACGCAGGCGCGGCAGCATGTTCATCTGCGCGCGGCTTTCCACCTGGAACACGCCCAGCGAATCCCCCTTGCGCAGCATGGCGTAGGTTTCCGGGTCCTCTCGCGGCACGCTGGCGAGCGTAAGACGGCGATCATGGTGGTCTTCCAGCAGATCGAGGCACTTCTTGATGCAGGTCAACATGCCCAGCGCCAGCACATCCACCTTGAGGATGCCCAATGCCTCGATATCGTCCTTGTCCCATTCAATGAAAGTGCGATCAGGCATGGCGCCATTGCCGATAGGTACGGTTTCGCTCAACGGTCCTTGTGTAAGGATAAAACCGCCAACATGCTGACCAAGATGACGTGGCATTCCAACCATTTGCCGGGTGAGTGCCAGAATTCGTTTCAAGTGCGGGTCAGACAGGTCCATACCCGTTTCGGCCACGTGATCGTCACCGATTTCCTTGCCCCACCCACCCCATACGGTGCGCGCCAGCGACGCGGTGACATCTTCTGACAGCCCCATCGCCTTGCCCACTTCGCGGATCGCCATGCGCGGGCGGTAATGGATAACGGTGGCAGCCAGCCCGGCGCGGTGGCGGCCATATTTGCGATAAATATACTGGATCACCTCCTCGCGCCGCTCATGCTCGAAATCGACATCGATATCGGGCGGTTCCTTGCGCTCTTCGGATATGAACCGATCAAACAACAATTGGTGGCGTGCCGGGTCTACCGAGGTGATTTCGAGGCAATAACACACGGCTGAATTGGCCGCGCTACCCCTGCCCTGACACAGGATCGGCGGTTCCACACTACGGGCGAAATCGACGATATCCTTGATGGTGAGGAAATAGCGCGCAAGGTCCAGCTTGCCGATCAGCGCCAATTCGCGCTCCAGCGTGGTGCCCACGCTATCGGGCACGCCGGAAGGATAGCGACGCTGCGCCCCCTTCCACGTTTCGGCCGCCAGATGTTCCTGCGGCGTTATGCCATCGGGGTGGATTTCTTCCGGATATTCATATTGCAATTCATCCAGACTGAAATCGCAGCCATCAGCCACCGCCCGCGCCGCCGTGATCGCGTGTGGCCAGCGTTCAAACAGGCTGAGCATCTCCTCTGGCCCCTTGAGGTGCCGTTCGGCATTCGCGTGCAGCAGGTGTCCGGCGCGCGCCAGCGTGGTCTTGTGCCAGATCGCGGTCATCACATCCTGCAAGGGCCGCCGTTCGGGCGCGTGGTAATGCACATCATTGGTGGCAAGCAGCGCCAGTCCGTTGGCGCGCGCCAGCGTGTCGAGCCTGTCGATCCGCGCGATATCATTCCCGCGGTAGAGGAAGGCAGCGGCAATATGGCGCAGACCCGAAAGCTGCCGGACGATATGCGGGATGAGGTCGATAAAAGGCTGCGTGATGATGCGAGAAGCATCGACGGGGCAATTGTCCGCACCTTGCGCATCACCCAGCGGAAACGGCACCACATTGCTCGGCACACGAAGGGTGAATTCCTGCTCCAGTTCGCGTGGGGGGAGCAGGATAAGCTGCACGCCTTCGCAATGGTCTGCCAACATGGAAAGGCTGATCTGACACACGCCCTTGTCCTGCCATTCGCCATCCAGCGTGGCCATGCGCCCGGCGCTGATCAGGCGGCACAACTGGCCATAGGCAGCGCGGTCTTTGGGGTAGGCAAGGAAGGCAAGCCCCTCCTGCGTTTCGATACGTGTGCCGATAACGGGGCGCAGCTTGAGCGTTTTTGCCTCCGTGTGGACGCGCACCACGCCCGCCATGCTGTTGGCATCGGCAATCCCGATGGCATCATAGCCCAGCGCACGGGCGCGCAGCACCAGGTCGACCGCATCGGATGCCCCGCGCAGAAAGCTGAAGCACGATACCAGGCCCAGTTCGACAAAGGGCGCAGGCGTTGGCGGCTCTATGCTGTCGGGATCAAGCTCGATCGTGCGCTTCGGGAGGAGGTCGCTTTCGGGCACGTCACTCCTCAAGCTCCGCCAGCTGACCCAGCCGCACCTTCACCGCTGCCAGATCGGCTGCGAACAGACGTTCTTGCTCGGCCCGCGCTTCTCCGTCGAGGCGCAGAAGATAGGAGGGATGCACGGTGATCCACAATTCACTGCCATCGTCCAGCATCATCGGGGCACCGCGCACCTTGCTGACGCTAACCGTCTTGCCCAGCATCCCGCGCGCTGCGCTGGCCCCCAGCGCCAGCACAAGCTTGGGCTGGACGATGGCGCGCTCTGCTTCCTGCCACCAGCGGCAGGTGTCGATTTCCTTCGCAGCAGGCGACTGGTGCAGCCGCCGTTTGCCACGCTGGACATATTTGAAATGCTTGACCGTATTGGTGACATAGGCGCTGCTCCGCGCGATCCCCGCAACCTCCAGCGCCGTATCCAGCACCTGTCCGGCAGGGCCGACAAAAGGACGTCCCGCCAGATCCTCCTGATCGCCGGGCTGCTCCCCCACGATCATCAGATCGGCATCATCCGGCCCCTCTCCCATTACAGCGCGGTTATCGAGCGCGCCGATGGGGCATTTGCTGCAGGCATGGATCGCCTTCTCGATTGCGGCCAGCGTTTCGGGACGCTCCTCGAATTCCAGCTTTCCGGCTGAAACCATTTCGGATTCGCGCTTCTGTGCGCCCGCCACCAGTTCGGGAATGAGCGCGGCTTCGGGCATGTTTTTCCAATATTTGCGCGGCATTTCCTTCAGCATCGCGCCGATTTTCAGCCGTGCAGGGTTGAAGATGGAAGCATAATATTTGCGCCAGAGATCTTCTGCTGGATCGCCGCTGGGCGCATCCGATTTTTGCGCCGGAGGGCCTTCGCACAAGACCTCGCCATCCCAGTGGAGCGAGCCGCTTGGCGTCAGGATGGACCAGCGCATATTGGCAAACCGGCGCACGAAAAAGCCCGCCTCGCGCCGCAGGATGTGATGCTCTGGCTCAAACCAGGCGACATAATGTTCAAGAGCTTCGGGTTCGTCCACATTCTCTACCAGACGAAAACGGACGAAGGCGTGCATCTTGTGCGCATCGCGGCGCACCGTCTTGTCCAGTTCTTCCACACGCCGCACGTCGAGATCGGCCCTGTCTTCCATCAGGCGCGGATTGGCCTGCAAACGCCACAGCAGGCGATACAGCAAGGCAAAGCGCTGGGAATCGCAATGCAGTGCGGCATTCTGCGCCAATTGCATGAAACGCTTGCTTGCGCGCACCGGCGCCGTTGCGTCGTCGGGCACAGGCAGGCGGCGGTCGCCATGTGAAAAAAGCGAGCCGGTGGCGCCGGGCTCCACCCATGCCACGCGATCAGGCGGCACATCGCATTGCACCAATTGCCTCGCCCGATCCCGCCAGAAGGCAAAGTCGTCCGGCTCAGGCATATTCACCACGTAATAGGTGCCAAGCTTCACATGCTGCAGCGCTGTCATGCCGCGAACAGTTCAAGCTGTTCCTGCTTTGGCGCGAGCAGGCTGCGCAAATTTGCGTGGTCGGTCAGCAAAACAGGGCGCCAGTCTGCGGTCACGATGAACGGACGTATCTTCACAACCGAAACGGTGAGCCGCGCGACATCATCAAGGCGCAATGTGCGGTGGCGGCGGCTGGCCAGTATCTGGCCCACCGCGCGTGTGCCCAGCCCCGGCACACGCAGCAACATTTCGCGCGAGGAACGGTTCACATCTACTGGAAATTGTTCACGAAACTTCAATGCCCACGCCAGCTTCGGATCAATATCGAGCGGTAAATTCCCGTCAGCTTCGGTGGCCTGCATCACCTCATGCGGAGCAAAACCGTAAAACCGCATAAGCCAGTCCGACTGGTAAAGCCGGTGTTCGCGCATCAGCGGCGGACGTTTGAGCGGCAGGACCGCGCTAGCATCGGGAATGGGCGAGAAGGCTGAATAATAGACGCGGCGCAGCTTGAAACGACCATAGAGATGGCTTGCCTTGCCCACGATATCGGAATCGCTGGCGCTGTCTGCCCCGACGATCATCTGCGTCGATTGCCCACCCGGCGCAAAGCGCGGGGCGTGGCGGAAACGCTTGCGTTCATCCTTGGCCTGAACAATCGCGCCTTTCACCCCGCCCATCGCACCTTCGATCTGGCTGGCGTTCTTATCGGGAGCGAGGCGAGTAAGTCCGGCATCGGTAGGCAATTCGACATTGATCGAGACACGATCGGCATAAAGACCCGCCTGATGCACCAGTTCGGCATCGGCTTCAGGGATAGTCTTGAGATGGATATAACCACGAAAATCGTGATCTTCCCGCAGGATGCGCGCAGTTTCTACCAATTGTTCCATCGTATAATTGGCGCTTTTGATAATGCCTGACGACAGGAACAGCCCTTCGATATAATTGCGCCGGTAGAAGGTCAGCGTAAGATCCGCCACTTCCTGCGGCGTAAAGCGCGCACGGCGCACATTGCTGCTCTTGCGGTTCACGCAATAATGGCAATCGAAGATGCAATGGTTGGTCAGCAGTATCTTCAACAACGAGATGCAGCGACCATCGGGCGCATAGGCGTGACAAATGCCCATCCCCTCTGTCGACCCGATACCCTTGCCGCCCTTGCTGCTGCGTTTCGCCGTGCCGGAAGATGCGCAAGAGGCATCGTATTTTGCCGCATCAGCAAGGATTCCCAGCTTCTGAATAGTGTCGAGAGCAGTCATATGTTCTTTATATGTTCTTTTGTAGGATTCGCCAAACCCAAATTCCCTTGCGCATTTTTGCCGGAGTCCCCCCTCCGCCAGGCATTAGCGTCACACTCGACTGGTTTATCGACGAGGCATATTCCATTGCCACGCGCGCACTCTTTTGGTGCAGGCCTGAGCGGCACCAAATTGCGTCCTCGCCTGATCTGCGGACAAAGCCACCCACGGGATAAATGCGGCGAAGCTTGAGTGGCGGCTCGCACTTTGGCATGGGCGTGAAATGGATATCATTGCCTTGCTCAGCGATCCAGCCGCGTGGCTGGCCCTGCTCACCCTGATCGCGCTGGAGGTAATCCTTGGCATCGACAATCTCATCTTCATCGCCATTCTTTCCAACAAGCTACCAGAACATCAGCAAAGCAAGGCACGGCGAATTGGATTGGCGCTAGCGCTGATAATGCGCATCGGCCTGCTGATGCTGATCGGCTGGATCGTGACGCTGCAAACCCCGCTGTTCGATCTGGGGATTGCTGGCGAACCCGGGCCTTATGGTGAGCCTACCTTCGAAACCGCTTTCTCCGGTCGGGATCTGATCCTGCTGGCGGGGGGATTGTTCCTGCTGTGGAAGGCCACCAAGGAAATCCACCATTCCATGGAGCCAGAGGATAATTCAGGTGATCTGCTCGACAAGACGCCTGACATGGCAAAGGCCGCCACGGCCACCTTTGGTGCAGTGATCGCACAGATCGTCGCTATCGACATCGTGTTTTCAGTCGATTCGATACTCACGGCTGTCGGCATGACCGATCACGTGCCTATCATGATTGCCGCTGTGGTAATTACCGTGGGCGTTATGATGGTCGCCGCCGATCCACTGGCGCGCTTTATCGAACAGAATCCCACGCTGGTTATGTTGGCGCTCGCATTTCTTGTAATGATCGGCCTCGTGCTGATCGCGGACGGTTTCGGCTTCCATGTGCCGAAGGGCTATATCTACGTGGCGATGGGCTTCTCAGTCGGAGTCGAGATTCTCAACATGGTCCAGAGGAACAAACATACGAGCAAGACGGACAAAGCCGGGTCATCCTGCTGATCCGCGCGCACCAAGGGCCAGACTGGCCGGTGAGCCGCCACTGGTGTGAATCACAGATAATTGATCGCACGAAGGGCTGGTGGGCCCGGCAGGATTCGAACCCGCGACCTAGCCGTTATGAGCGGCCAGCTCTAACCACTGAGCTACAGGCCCCCTGAAAAGACAGCGGTGCCAGCCATTCGTGCGGGCGTGCCACTAGCCCGTGTGCGGGACTGCGGCAAGATATTAGCGGATTACTCTTCCACGATAATATCGGCGCCTCTTATATCGCCAGGCTCATTCGCCAAAACACCGGCCACTGCCGTCCATACCGCAACATTTTGTGCCAACTCGGTCGGATCGACCTTATCGAGCGTATCATTGGCGGTGTGATGCAGATCAAAATACCGTGATCCGTCCTGTTGCAGATCCACGATTGGCGCCTGTTGATCGCGCAAGATGTTGAGGTCAGCGCCGCCGCTGGCAACAATTTGCGGCGCGGGTAGCACGCCGTAACCAGCGACTGCTTGGGCCAATCGAGAGAACAGGGCCGGATTGGTGCGAGAGAAATTCGTTTCGAGCCGCCAGATCAACCCCGCGCCAAAATCGCTTTCGAATCCTACGCCCATCGGTTCATCCGCATGGGCGGCGGAATAAGCGCGGCTGCCCCACAACCCGGTTTCCTCTGCCCCGGCAAAAAGGACGCGAATCGTCCGAAGCGGCTGACCTTCTTCGGCTACACGCAAGGCAGCGGTGGCGGCGATAGCGCAGCCTGCGCCATCATCAATCGCGCCGGTGCCAATATCCCAGCTATCCAGATGGCAGGCCAGCAGAACCGGCGGCAGGGACGCATCACTTCCTACGATCTCTGCAGTAACGTTACCGCTCATCGTTTCGCCAAGATGGCGCGGCGTCAGGACAAGTTCCATCGCAACTGTCTCGCCACGCGCCAGCATACGCTCAAGATTGTCGGCATCGGGGTTGCTGAGAGCAGCAGCAGGGATTGGCGTGACCCCTTCGGGCCAATTGGTTGCGCCAGTGTGCGGCAGGCGATCATCATCGGTTCCAATAGAACGGATAATGATACCGGCGGCACCCTTTTGCGCGGCAATCCCTGGCCCCTGCCTCCGTGCCGATCCAAAATATCCGTAATGCGATCCATCCTGCGTCGCGCGCATCGCATGGCCGATATAGGCGATCTTGCCAGCAAGGCTGCCTTCGGGTGCGGCCCGTAATTCGTCCGTCGTAGCGAAATGAACAATTTCAGCCCTGATGCCCTGCGCTGATGTTGCGCCGCTATAGCCAAGCGCCGTCACCACCACTGGTTGCGGGAACGGGGCGATGATGCGCGCCTGCTCTTCTCCTCGGACCCACGTTTGTATCGGGAATGGTTCGTTCATGACATTGGCAAAGCCGTGATTGCGCAACCACTCCATCGTCCATTCACGTGCCCGTGCCTCATCCACCGTACCGGCGAGGCGCGGACCTATTTCCGTAGTGATGCCTTCCACAAAATCCCAGGCGATCTCGTCATGCGCGCCGGGTGGCAGGCCGTACCGCCCATTGTTGTCCTGGGCGAAACTTGTGGCAGGAAGGGCGAGAGAAAGCGCAGCAAGCGCGAAGACGGTCTTTTTCATGCGCTATGGCTAGTGAACAGATCAACCGGTGCCAAGGCCCTGTTATCGTAATTCGGGAAAATCAGACCGATACATCAGCCAGTGGTCAAAATCGTATCGGCTAGCGTTACGCCAGATACAAAGGCCGCCTCCACCCGAGGACCGATCAGCCAATCGCCGCAGGCACCAAGGCATGCATCTGCGTTCCAAAGCGCCTTCTGCGCCGTCGATCCGCTTTCGGCGTATAACCAGCGATGGGCTGCGCTATGGACGGCTTCAGGCATGGTGATGTCCGTCTGATTGCCCAATTCTTCGAGCAACAAAGTGGCTATAGTTTCGCCATCATCATCCAAATGCTCGCGGCTCCAGTCCGGAGATGCTTGCACCACCCAGCAATCCAGTCCGCCCTTGTTGCTGCGCCCCGGTTTCGCTGAATTGCGCGCGGCCCAGCCGATGGCTCCGGCGTCACGAATAATATCTTCGTGATCGAGTGGGGTGGCGAATGCCGCCATTACGGCCCAGCATGGCAAGGAAACGGAAGATTTCGCAGTCTCGGCCATTTGAGGCGAGTGTGGGCCTAACAGCACAGCGGCCTGTTCTGCAGGAACAGCTACCAGTACCGCATCAAATACCGTCTCCGGTGTACCATCCCCATCAAACCGCCACCCAGTTCCGGACCGCCCGAAAGCCTCTATTTCCACGCCGAAACGTACATCAAGCTCTGCAGCCATCGCCTTGACCGGTGCATTCATGCCGGGCGTGCCAACCCACGCACCCTCTTTAGCTACGGGCCATTGCGCGACAACGTCATCAGCCTCCCATTGAGATACGATTTCGGCGAACCCATTGTCAGAGACGGTGAAATATTGCGCTCCGTGATCGAAATGAAGCGTGTTTCCATCGATCTCGGCCCGCCGGGTCGCCATGCGACCTCCCGGCCCTCGCCCCTTGTCGAACAGGATGACGTCATGGTCTTGCGCCCTCAGGCGTGTTGCGCAGCTGAGCCCGGCCATACCGGCACCAATGATTGCGATGTTCATGGCAAGCTATGTGGAAAATAATGCATCACAGGCAATACCGCCTTAGGACCCGCTTGCCGAACTGGACCGCACACCCCGTAGCAAAGCCTCTTCCAGATTCTGGCCGTGCAAGATTGAAACATCGCCAGTGGTTTCCAGAACAGCGGCCCGCACATCTTCCATCCTCAGTACATTTGCCTCACGCAATTTGGCGCGCAAATCGCTTTCGGCCACACGCGTTTTCTCCAGAGCTGAATGGATAACCTTGCCATCACGCATCAGCAGCATTGGCTCATTTTGCATGATGCCTTCTGCAAGATCAGAGTTCTTACGCAGGCGAGCCGCGGCCCATTGGGTCAGGAACAGGCCGACCATGGCCATCAGAGACTGGGCAAAGGCGGTCCACTCGGTCGACTGCGCAGCCCCTGCTACCAATGACCCGAGAGCGATGGTCATGATGAAATCAAAATTGGTCATCTTGGACAAGGATCGCAGTCCGACAATGCGGATCTGGAACACGACAAAAAACAGCGCAAACATTGCCAGCACAGCGCCACGGAGCAGCAAATCGATAATTGTATTGTCCAGGAACATGAGGCTTGAACCAGCGAAGCCGCAGCATTGTTCCGCCCTGTCTCAGCAAGCACCTTGCCCGCCGGGTCCCCACGCCCTATCTGGCCTGCCAACTCCCGATCGCGAACTGACCTGACAAAGGACCCGCCAGATGGCTGCCCAATACGCATATGTCATGAAGAACATGACGAAAACTTTCCCCGGTGCAAGCAAGCCGGTGCTGCATGACATCAATCTGCAGTTCTATCGCGGGGCAAAAATCGGCATTGTCGGGCCGAATGGCGCGGGTAAATCCACGCTGATCAAGATCATGGCCGGTATTGATACCGATATCACGGGCGAGGCATGGCCGGGCGAAAACATCACCGTTGGCTATCTGGAGCAGGAACCTGAACTGGATTCGAGCAAGACCGTGTTGGAAAACGTCAAGGATGGCGCGCGGGAAACCGCCGACCTTGTCGAACGCTTCAATGCGATCAGTGCCGAAATGGCTGAACCCGATGCCGATTTCGATGCTTTGGGCACCGAAATGGCTGATTTGCAGGGCAAGATTGATGCGGTGGACGGCTGGACGCTAGACAATCAACTCGAAATCGCAATGGAGGCGTTGCGCTGCCCGCCGTCCGATATGGGCGTTGAAAGCCTTTCCGGTGGTGAAAAGCGCCGCGTCGCCCTCACCCGTCTGCTGATCCAGAAGCCCGATATCCTGCTTCTGGACGAACCGACCAACCACCTTGACGCCGAAAGCGTCCAATGGCTGGAAAATCACCTCAAGGAATATGCGGGAGCGGTGCTTATGATTACCCATGACCGCTATTTTCTCGACAATGTGGTGGAATGGATCCTGGAACTGGATCGTGGATCCTATTATCCGTATGAGGGCAATTACAGCACTTATCTGGAAAAGAAGGCCAAGCGTCTTCAGCAGGAAAGCCGGGAGGAATCCGGGCGCCAGAAGGCCCTTTCGCGTGAACTTGAATGGATGCGGCAGACCCCCGCAGCACGCCAGACCAAGTCCAAGGCGCGTATCCGCAAATTCGATCAGCTTCAGGACGAAATGTCCAATCGGAAGCCCGGTAAGGCGCAAATCGTCATTCAGGTGCCGGAGCGGCTGGGCGGCAAGGTGATCGAGGCAAACAATATTTCCAAGGCCTATGGCGACAAGCTGTTGTTCGAAGACCTGTCCTTCATGTTGCCTCCCGGCGGCATCGTTGGTGTGATCGGGCCGAATGGCGCGGGTAAGTCCACGCTGTTCAAAATCCTGACCGGCAAGGAAGAACCAGATAGCGGCACCGTCGAAATCGGTGAGACCGTGCATCTTGGCTATGTCGATCAGAGCCGCGACCATCTCGATCCGAAGCACAATGTCTGGGAAGAAATCTCTGACGGCCTCGATTACATGAAGGTCAATGGACACGATACCAGCACCCGCGCCTATGTCGGTGCATTCAATTTCAAAGGACCGGACCAACAGAAAAACGTCGGCAAGCTGTCTGGCGGTGAACGCAATCGCGTCCATATGGCCAAGATGCTGAAAGAAGGCGGTAATGTGCTGCTGCTGGACGAACCGACCAATGATCTCGACGTGGAAACCCTGTCAGCCCTGGAAGAAGCAATTGAAAACTTCGCTGGCTGCGCCGTGGTCATATCGCATGACCGGTTTTTCCTTGATCGACTGGCAACGCATATTCTTGCGTTTGAAGGGAACAGCCATGTCGAATGGTTCGAAGGCAATTTCGAAGCCTATGAGGAAGACAAGAGGCGCCGCCTTGGCGATGCCGCCGATCGGCCGACAAAATTGCAATACAAGAAGCTGACACGATAGTCTGTGGGCCTCAGAGCACGCCTTCCCGTTGCTTCGGGTAGGCGTGCTTATCTCCAGTTAACAGCTAATTAGCTTACATCTTGCAAAGCGAGCCCATGAATGGGGTCGCACTCAAATCACACAGTCACAGGTCCGCCCTGCTTTTCGCATTCGCCTATCTTGTGGCTGCGATTGGCGCCTTGCTGTTAACCAAAGGCAGCTCGGGAATTGCCGCGATCTGGCCTCCCAGCGGCATTATGCTGGCTGGTGTTTTGTTGCTACGCGGCGATGCACGCACGACCCTATATCTTGGAGCGTTTATCGCCAGCATGGTGGCCAACGCCATCATCGGGACGTCCCTATGGGCTTCCATCGCCTTCAGTGTCGCAAATATTGCCGAAGCCGCGACGGCGCGTGCGCTGATACTCAATTTCAAGCAATCTTCGCGCGATATTGCCAGCGCCCGCAATATCATCACGACTGGGGCTGCTGCATGTGTGGCGGCGGTGTTGAGCGCGCTCATCGCCTCTGTGCTGACATCCGAATTTGAATCCGGGTTCCTGATTTCCTGGGCATCGACAGTATTTTTCGGGATGATTACGATTACGCCCGCCATTCTGTTTATCGCGATTGATATCATGGAGCATGAACGGTCACTCGTTTCGATTGTCTCGACAACCTCTTTGATTGTCCTTTCGGGCGCAGTGGCATTCTGGCAGACAGACGTTCCGCTTTTGTGGCTTCCGATCGCTGCGGCAGGATTTGCGACTTATCGCCTTGGACTGACGGGCGCGGCGGTCAGCCTGCTGGCGCTGGCCATAACCGGGGCGGTTCACTCATCCGCCGGCCTTGGCGTTTCAGGATTGGACAATTCAGTCGTCGGGACGACGCTGTTTCTGCAAATCTATCTCGCAGGCGTGCTCCTCGCCTTGTTGCCGCTGGCAGCCTTGCTGAGCAAATATCAATCCATCATGGCTGATTTGGTTTTCGCGAGACAATCGGCCGATTTGCAGGCCACCGAAGCGCGCCGTCTGGCAGAAACGGATGCGCTGACGGGCGTGGCAAATCGCGGCAAGATCATCGAGTGTCTGCGCGCCGAAATTGTACATGCAAAGGCAACTGGGCGCGATCTTTCGATACTGATGATGGATGTTGATCACTTCAAATCGGTCAATGATCGTTTCGGCCATGCCAAGGGTGATCTGGCATTGATGGCCGTTGCCAATGAAGGTCGGGCTCTTGCCGGGAGGAGCGGCCACTTTGGCCGCATAGGCGGCGAGGAATTTCTGCTTGTCTTACCCGGCATCGGCATTGATCAGGCCGCAGAAATTGCCGATGAAATGCGCTTCGGTGTGCGTCATCTTGATTGGGTGGGACACGCTATGGATCCCATCACGCTCAGCATCGGTGTGGCGCAACATGCGGGCATGCAGGATGATGCAAGCCTGCTGGGCGAAGCCGACGGCCGACTCTATGCTGCCAAACGCGCAGGGCGCAACCAAATCTGCATCAGCGATCCACCATTGATCCCGTTACGCCGCCTTTCCTGATTGTCGAACCCTTCTTCAACCTTGCTCGTTGGTTATCAATCACGGGGAGCAATCATGCGAAAATACACCTGGCCAACCATCACATTTGTAGCAATCTGCCTGATGGGATGGGGTGCGCGACAAGCAATAGGACGGGTATATGGCGCTGCCGAAGCTCAGGTGTTGTTGGAAGCGATTTCCCGCGCAGGCCTGTATCTTGGCTCTGCCATTGCAACGGCATCGACGACGACCCTTGCCTTGATGCTAACGCTGATCGGAATGATCCGCCGCATGGACCAGGATTTTGACCAGGATATGTACAACAGTGTGACCCTCATCGCGCGACTGGCTACGGCCGCCTTGATGCTCAGCCTTGTCGTATTGATGGCCTACACCTTGCCAATCGGGGAATTTGAGCAACTACCGACTGACTGGTATGCCACCATGTATGAGGCGCTTTTCGCTTCCACCATCGTCATGGTCGCGCTCCTGGCTGCGATGGTCGCTGTTGTTTATCAGACCCTGTACCATGTCATTGCCAGCATAACGCCTGGCGAAGACGCTTAATGCGGCCTTGAAGCCAGAGTATCTGCGCCAGAAATCTGAGCGCGACGCGCGATCTCGAAAATATCTTAGTCCTGACCAGCCGTGCTTCAGCACGGGTTCAATCTTGTTCAGCTAAAAAGCTCTCAACATGAATGTTAAGCTAACTGGGTGGTTCAGTTAACGGTCAGAACGAATCGTTACAACTTACGACATTCAATAAAGGATTGTTATACATCAGGGCCGCAGCACTCGGGCGGCATTGGTCAACATAAAGGAGATGTTGCAATGCAACTCGCAGAACTTTTGAAAACATGCGGTTTAGCCGCACTTGCGGTTGCGATGGCCGTTCCGGCTTTGCCGGTTGCGGCCTCGGCAGCGAGCGAAAGCTCCGCTGAAACGCAGCGCCAGGATCGCGATGCCCGTCGCGGTGAGCGCAGTGGCCGCGATACCCGCAGCGAACGCCGCGGCAGTCGAGAGGCTCGAAGCGAACGCCGTGGCAATCGCGAAGCTCGCAGCAGTAGCCGCGGCAATCGCGAGACCCGAAATGACAATCGCGCCCGTGAGAACCGCGCCCGTGACAATCGTCGCGAGCGGGAAGCCAATAATCGTGGCACTCAAATGCGCGAACGTGATCGCAATCGTGCCAACAGCGTCCGCCGCACCGCATCGGCACGCGCGGATCGAGAACGCGTCAACGCACGCGCCAGAGCCACGCAACGACGCCACGCGAACCAGCGTCATGACCGCAGAGCTGAACGTCAACGTGACAACCGGCGCTACGACAGGCGGGATACACGCAGGGATTATCGCAACGATCATCGCCGCAATACCCACCAGGACTATCGCTATGACAGGCGTGAGGCACGCCGGGACCATCGTAGGTGGAATCGCAACAGCTGGCGTCGCAACAGCCGCTACAACTGGAGCCGCTATCGGTCCCACAATCGCAGCGTCTTTCGCATCGGCAGTTATTATTCGCCATATCGCGGATATCGCTATCGCCGCCTGAACATCGGCTTTCGTATGGACAATCTGTTCTTCGGTAGCAGGTACTGGATCAACGATCCCTGGCGCTATCGTCTGCCCGATGTTTACGGCCCCTATCGCTGGGTTCGCTATTATGACGACGTAATTCTGGTTGACACTTACTCAGGCGAAGTCGTCGATGTAATCCACGACTTCTTCTATTAAACCAGTAAACGATCATTGCCGGAGCGAGTGGCCGGCAATGGCCCCCCGTCCCAAAAGGACGGGGGGTTTTGCTGTTCTATGAGTTACGATTTATCGTGCGCTGATCAAGCGCGCGGAGTGCCGAAAGGCAGCATCCGCCACAGATTGCCATCCTTGTCGATGAACATATGCTTCAAAGCGCCCAGAATGTGTAATCCGATCAGTATGAGCATGGCCTTCCCGCCTGTTCCGTGAAGTTCGAAAACACTTTTGCCCAGCTCCGGATTTTCCGGAACGGGTAGTGCAGGAATGGTGAACGCCCCCCACATGTCGATGCTGCTACCAAAACTTGATCCGGCGAACCAGCCACCAAGGGGCAAGCCAATCAGCAGCACGTAAAACACCGTATGAGTGACCCGTGCGAGTATTTTCTCCCAGCCGGCAAGCGTGTCTGCTAAAGGTGGAGGACGATGGACGAGGCGCCACGCCAGTCGCAAGACGGTGAGAATCAGAATTGTCATGCCAAGTGCGAAATGATTGCTCATTATCGCGCTTGCTTCTTCCCTGGGCAAATTTTCCGCCGCTTCGGCTATCCGCCAGTTGACGATGACGGCTACGGCGATCAGCCAGTGCAACAGCATGGCAACTCCGGAATAACGTTTTGCTTCCTGCATAATCGGGTCTCCTTAGGTAAACGGGGCAAACCTGCGCTTGCATACGCGCCGAAGCAATGGAAAAGCATGCTGTGTTATGACTATCCAGACCAAAAAAGCCATTCCGCCTAATGCCGATCAGGCTGGCCTGCGCAAAATTGGCCGCCAGGTACGGGCGCGCTTGTCGGCCAATCCGGCTGCTTACAAGGTCCCCAGCGAAGACGTCGAATTGTTCGCATTGGGAGATTTCATGACCCCAGCAGAATGTGAGCGGATGAGGGAACTGATCGATGCAACAGCACGGCCCAGCCGCGTATTCGATCTGGAATATTCCTCCGGTTATCGTACATCCTATTCAGGCGATGTTGACCCGCATGATTCTTTCGTAAAGAAAATCGGCCGGAGAATAGACGATCTGCTCGATATCGACCCCGCCTTTGGGGAAACGATACAGGGTCAGCGTTACATGCCGGGCCAGGAATTCCAGCCGCATCACGATTGGTTTCACCCCGGCACCACCTATTGGGACCTTGAGATGAACCGGGGTGGGCAGCGCAGCTACACCACAATGGTTTTTCTCAATGAAGTCGAAGCGGGCGGTACTACCGATTTTACAGAGATCGGCCTGTCACTGGAGCCCAAGCCCGGCGTGCTCCTCGCATGGAACAATGCCACGCCGGAAGGCATCGCAAACCCTATGACCATGCATGCAGGCCGCCCCGTTAAGCAGGGCAGCAAATATATCATCACCAAATGGTATCGTACCAAGAACTGGTTCTAGACCGGCAGCTATGCCTGATCCAAAGCCTCAGCGATCAATCGCCGCGTGTTGGCAACGCCGTATAGAGCGATAAAGCTGCCCATGCGCGGCCCCTGCTGCGATCCGAGCAAGGTTTCATACAGGGCGCGGAACCAGTCACGCAGATTTTCGAACCCGTGCGCATCGTTTTTGCCTATGTCGTAAACGATTGTCTGCAAATCTTCTGCCGGCATCGCCGGATCGACCTGGGCCAGACGTGCATCCAGATCGCGTAATGCCGCCGCCTCATGCGTTGCAGGTTTGCGCTTACTCAGCGTCGGCGCAATGAAATCGCGGTTGTAGGCCAGAGCCTTTGCAACCAGCACATCCAGCGCGGGATGCGCTTCGGGTCGCGCGTCATCGACATAATTGGCAAGATATGACCAGACCTGTTCCCGATCGGCCCCTGCCCCCAATACGCCCACCAGATTGAGCAGGAGGCCGTATGTCACGGGCAGGCTGTCTCCCGCTCCGACGGGCGGCTGCGCATTGGTTGTATCCGTAACGCGCAGCAGGTTCCAGGCGGGATTGCCCAATTGCTTTTCCACCGGCTGATCGGGGATAGATGCACGGAATTGCCAATATTCGTCCACGGCACGCGGAATTACGCCGACATGCAATTGTTTGGCGCTCTTGGGGTTGGCGAAGATATAATGGCCAAGACTCTCCTCGCTGCCATAAGTCAGCCAATCCTCTATCGTCAGGCCATTGCCTTTCGACTTTGAAATCTTTTCGCCATTGGCATCAAGGAACAATTCGTAAATCAGGCCTTCTGGCTTACGCCCGCCCAACACTCTGGCAATCTTGCCCGATTGCACACCGGTATCGGTCAGATCCTTGCCATACATCTCATAATCGACACCCTGCGCCACCCAGCGCATCGCAAAATCGACCTTCCATTGCAACTTGGCCATGCCGCCCAATGCACTTTGTTCAACGACGCTGCCGTCTTCATCAATGAAGCGCACAATCCCGCTGTCTGCATCGACCACATCGACTGATACTTGCAAGACAGCGCCGGTCGTCGGGCTGATGGGCATGATGGGTGAATAGGTGGCCGCGCGTTCTGCTCTCAGTGTGGGCAACATGATGTCGAGGATCGACTGGTTGTGGCGCAGCACATTACGCAGATCATCATCAAACGCGCCTGAATTATACCGCTCGCTGGCAGCGATAAATTCATAATCAAAGCCAAAACGATCAAGGAAGTCGCGCAGCATGGCATTGTTATGATGTGCAAAACTCTCGAACTTCTCGAACGGGTCGGGAATTCGGCTAAGGGGCTTGTGCAGGTGCTTTGCCAGCAGCTCCTGATTGGGAATGTTATCTGGCACCTTGCGCAGGCCATCCATATCGTCGCTGAAAGCAACCAGCCGGGTGGGCGCGGGCGTGCCGTCCCTGCTCGCCACGATTTCATAGGCCTTGCGCACCAGTGTCGTGCGCAGCACTTCCTGAAAGGTCCCGATGTGCGGAAGGCCCGATGGGCCGTATCCTGTTTCAAACAATACCGGCACAGGCGAACCGTCCCTGTCGGTCTTCCCTTCGGGATACCGTTTGGCGAGCCGCTGCGCCTCCTGAAAAGGCCAGGCCTTGGAATTGCGGGCGGCATCGATCAATTCACGTTCAAACATGGCTGTCGCCCTTTGCCCAGCCACGCGCATCTTGCAAGGGAGAAGCGGAACGATAGCAGACCTCACCGCGTTATGTGGGTGAACAGCAAGAGGGGTCTTCCTTGAATTATATCGATACCCTGCGTGAGCAGGTAACAGACATGTGGCAGGGGTTTATCCTCGTACTGCCCAATATTGCGGTCGCGCTGATCGTCATTTTCATCACCGCTCTTTTAGCAAAATTCGCGGTCAAGATTGCCGACCGGTTGACCAGCCGGACGTCGTTGCGCACCGATCTTCAGCAATTGGTCGAGACCGTGGTGAAAATCGCCATCTGGATCATCGGCCTGTTACTGGCTGCGGCCATCGCGGTCCCCGGCTTTACGCCTGCCGGCCTGATTGCGGGCCTTGGTATCGGCGCGCTTGCGATCGGTTTTGCTTTTCAGGACACCTTCGAAAACTTCCTTGCCGGCGTGCTGGTGATGCTGCGCGAAAAGATGCAGATTGGCGATGTGATCGAGGTCGAAGGGATAATTGGCAAGGTAGAACGTATCACTCTGCGTGAAAGCTATATCCGCCAGCTATCAAATGAATTGACCGTCGTTCCCAATTCGATGCTGTTCAAGAACCCGGTGAAAATTTTCACTGATGAACCGATCCGCCGTAACGAACTTATGGTTGGCGTTGCCTATGATACGGATCTGCCTCTGGCGAAGAAAACCATCCTTGGCGCGTTGGAAGGTCTTGAAATCATCAATAAGGACAAGCCGATTGACGTGTTCGCACAAGAATTTGGCGGCAGCTCTATCGATTTCCTTGTCCGCTTCTGGGTCGACAGCCGACCGCGCGATCTGCGCGAAAGCAAAAGCCAGGTTATTTTCGCGATTAAGGATGCGCTTGACGCAGCCGAGATCGATATCCCCTTCCCCATCCAGACCAACATGTTTCCAGAGCCGCTGCGCGTGGTAAGCGAAAGCCAAGAGGAACCCACCCGATAGCATCAATGGCCCGTAATTGACTGACGGGCCAAGAAATCAGCTGTCTCCGCCAGGCCGCCTTTTCTGGCCGGGATTGATCGTGACGAAGCCCTCTGGCGTGACCATCGGGCGCGACACGACCTGTGCGGGGTTGCCTGAAACACTTGATTGATTGGACTGGACCGGGCGCTTCTGTTGGCTTGGCCGACTAGCGCGTATTTGCACAAAGCCGGAAGGATTGGGCACTATCCGATCCGTCTGTCGCGAAGCCGAAGGAGGTGGTGGCACCTTACGTAATGGAACAGTGGGCGAAGGCACAACTGGCTCCTTGAGCGCCGCATTCACTGGGGCAACAGGTGCCTTTTCGAGCGGTGGTGGCGGACGGTATGGCTCAATCTTTTCGACCACCACCATCATATCTTCGCTTTTCCGGCGCCAGAACCACACCAGTGCGAAAGCTGCCACTATCGTTGCAAGGATTCCGGGCAGCATCCAGAACGCCACGCTCCATCCGCCTGCATCGCCCTGCTCAGCCACTACAGGTGAACTCTGGACCGGTGATGTCTCTGCTGGCGCAGCAATTTGTCCCGTTAGGTTTGTCGCCGCGGTCGACGGTGAAATTTGTTCCGGCGGGGGAACAGATGGTTGCGGTGCACTGGCCGACGAATCGCTCTCAACAGACGGCTGCGATTGTGCCGGAACGGACCCGGCCGGCTGCGGCGTTGCCACCTGTGGGCGCGGGGCGTTCGTCTGCTCGGGTTCGCGCCGGTCCTGCTGCTGCGACGAAGGTTGCGGCTGGGGCTGTGTCTGCTCCTGCGCGGGCTGGGTGGCGGTGGCGCGCGGCGTGGGCAAGGCTCTCACCACAGGCTCATCAGGCAGCGGCCGTGATGGATCGACGCTGGGCGGAAGCTGGAAATCCTCGGGCAAAATCTGCACGCCGCCAGATGGCTGCGCCGCCCCACTACGCGTCGCGTCATCCTGTGCAAACGCGCCAGACGATCCGAACGAAAGCGCCGCAATCAGGACAAATGTATTTCTGGCAAACATAACGCGCGCGACAATAGCGACATGGCCATGCCTGCGCATGAACAATTGTTCACACTCGTAGTCATAAGCCTGTTTTAGCGTCTATTAGGAGACAGGTTGCCCCAGTGATACGCTATCCGGTGTCATCAGTGTGCTTGCGCCCACCGTGTCGGGCAGGAATGCGAATGCTCGCTAAGCGCCCTGCACATCTTCAACGGCTTCAAAACCTGCTGATGTTTACATTACGTTTCTGCACGGGATAGTGGCACCAATGGTTTCCACCCCGCCCCACAATCCTGTCTCGCCAATTGCACGGCCAGTCCCCCTGCCCGCGCTGCATGCCAGCCACGCAGGCAGTTGGCTCCGGCGCGCGAATGGCCAGACAAGCGGGCTGGCCAAGGGAGCCGCAGTCATGGCGGCCGCCGATACGCCGCATCTTGTTTTGAACGCGCCGCTAGTGGCGACGCGGCTCGGTTATCCGGACTTGTCAGGGCTTGACCTGCTCGAACTGTTTGCTTTCGTCCATCCTGCCACCTTTTGCGTCCCCACACCCAAGGGGCTTTCCCATGCGTTGGGCCTGAAAGAGGTAGAAGACGGCGCAGACGTGCCTGAACTTCTGCAAGAGGCGGCTGGCGTGTTGCTCGCCCGCTGCGAGGCGGCTGACTGGCCGGAGCGCGAAGGCGCATGGAGTGCACTGCAATCGTTGATCCGCATGCGGTGGCCATGGGCGCAGGTGATCGCGCCGCATATCGCCAAGCCAGATCAGGCGGAAAAATGGCTGTTTTCCCGCCTTCCGGAATGGGAGGAAGCGCCCGAACGGCCCCAGCCGGGCCATGTGCTGATTGAGGAAACGGCTATCCACGGCCAGCTGGAACGCCTCACAGGTGAAGGGGCGGAACGGCGTGAAGGCCAGCGCACTTATGCCAGCGCGGTCGGCAAGATTTTCGCCCCGCGTGAACAGCGCGGTCGCCCCCATGTGCTGCTGGCCGAAGCGGGCACCGGCATTGGCAAGACGCTGGGTTATCTCGCGCCCGCCTCACTCTGGGGCAAGGAGGCGCGGGGCACCGTCTGGGTGTCCACCTACACCAAGAATCTGCAACGCCAATTGCGCGACGAAAGCAGGCGCGCCTGGCCCGAAACACGGGCGGACGGTTCGTGCCCCGTGGTCGTGCGCAAGGGACGCGAGAACTATCTCTGCCTGCTCAATCTGGAAGATGCATTGCAAGGCGGCTTTGGCGGGCGCGCAGCAATCCTTGCGCAGCTTGTCGCCCGGTGGGCCGCCTATAGCCAGGATGGCGATATGATCGGCGGAGACTTGCCCGGCTGGCTAGGCACATTGTTCCGTCCGCGCGCCATCCGTAGCCTTACCGACCAGCGCGGCGAGTGCATTTATGCAGGCTGCCCGCATTACCGCAAATGCTTCATAGAACGCGCCGCAAGGGCCAGTGCGCAGGCCGATCTGGTGATTGCAAACCATGCGCTGGTCATGGTCAATGCCGCGCGCGGACGCGACCATGCTCAACGCCCGACACGCATTGTATTTGATGAAGGCCACCATGTCTTCGATGCCGCAGATTCCACTTTCGCCGCCGCGTTGACGGGGCAGGAAGCGATTGAATTGCGGCGCTGGATTATCGGGCCGGAGCGCGGCTCCAGAGGGCGCAGGCGCGGTCTTTCTGCGCGCTTGGCCGATGTCGCCAGCTATGATGAGGCAGGGGGCGAAGCAATAGAGGCCGCGCGCGAAGCGGCGCAGGCCCTCCCCTCCGATGGCTGGATCGGACGGCTGGCTGAAAACGCACCCTCGGGAGAGTTGGAGCATCTGCTCGCAGCCGTGCGCGCCACCACCTACGCCCACGATGAAAGCGGCGCGCTTGATGCCGGATATGGCATAGAGACAGAAGCCGCTGGGCTGGACGGCGACTTTATCGAACGTGCCCAGATGGCCGGCGCGGCGCTGGCAGCAATCCGTATGCCGCTCATCAAGCTGGGCCTGCGCCTTGAAGCCATGCTGGAGGATTCTCCCGACTGGCTTGATGCGCAGGGCCGTGCACGGATAGAGGGCGCGCGCTTTTCACTCGGATGGCGGATTGATACGCTTGCCGCGTGGGAGGCGTTGCTGGCGCGCATGGGTGGCCCGGCCGATCCCGAATTTGTCGATTGGCTTTCTGTCGAACGCAATGAGGCGCGCGAATTTGATATCGGCCTCCACCGCCGTTTTCTCGATCCAATGAAGCCCTTCGCCAAGACAGTATTGGAAGGCGCGCATGGCGTGATGCTGACCAGCGCCACCTTGTGCGACAGGATAGACGCTGACGATAGCAATGGCCGCGACTGGGCCGATGCCATCACGCGCTCAGGTGCGCCGCATATCGAAGTCCAGCCGCAGCTTGCCCATGCTGAAAGCCCATTTGATTACGCAAACAAGGCAGAAGTGCTGATCGTTACCGATGTCAAAAAAGGTGATCTGGCAGGTTTGGCGGGCGCCTATGCGCGCATTATCGAGGCAAGCGGCGGCGGGGTGCTGGGTCTGTTCACGGCGATTCGCCGGATGCGCGCGGTGCATGGCCGGATAGCTGACCGGCTCGCCCGCGCGGGTCTGCCGCTTTACGCACAGCACGTCGATCCGATCGATACCGGCACTCTGGTGGATATCTTTCGCGATGATCCGCGCTCCAGCCTGCTGGGCACAGATGCTTTACGCGACGGGGTTGATGTGCCGGGTGACAGCTTGCGCTGCGTCGTGATGGAACAGGTGCCCTGGCCAAAACCCAGCATCCTGCACCGCGCACGGCGGGCGGCGGGCGGCGGTTCGGCTTATGATGATCGCATTATCCGTGGCCGGCTGGCGCAGGCATTCGGTCGGCTGATTCGTAGCCGTGACGATTCGGGCCAATTCATCGTTCTGTCGCCCGCCTTCCCGTCCCGCTTGCTCACGGCCTTTCCATCCGGCGTGCCTGTCACAAGATTGACGCTGGACGACGCTTTACAACGGGTGGCGACAAGTGTTTCGTGCAACAGGGTCGAAAACGAAGAGGAACTACACAATTGAAACGTCTCGGCCTGTTGCGCCATGCCAAATCCGAGTGGGACGATATGTCCCTGCGCGACTTCGATCGCGGCCTTAACGAACGCGGGCGCAAGGGCGCCGCGCTGATGGGAAATCATATTATCGAGCAGGGCGGCGAATGGGATCTCGCACTGGCGAGCCCGGCGGTGCGGGTGAAAGATACGCTGGCAGCGAGTGGGCTGAAAATGCCAATACAGTTTGAGGAAGACGCTTATCTCGCCGATTCTGCAACGCTGATCAGCCTGCTGCGCAATGTCAAAAGCGATCCGGAATCCATCCTTGTCGCTGGACATAATCCGGGCCTGCAGGAACTGGCGCTCGCGCTGGTATCACCCTTGGATGAAAACAAGCTGTTCGAAGAAGTCATGCAGAAATATCCGACCGCGTCCTATGCGACGCTCGAACTCAATATCGAAAAGTGGGAGGAGCTGGATACAGCATGCGGCAAGCTCATGCATTTTGCCCGCCCGCGCGATCTCGATCCCGAACTTGGGCCGCTATTCAGCTGATCAATCCAGCGCGGCGGCCAGCTTGTTCCTTATGGCGCGCAATTGCTGCGTCACTTCGGGCGCGGACGTGCTGCCTACCTTATCCTGCGAAACACCGCCCGCTGTATCTGCAATAGCAGGCGCCGCGCCCGTAATTGATGGGTTGACCTGAACGCCCTGCGCAGAGATCGCCTTTCGCGCACCTTTGAGCGTATAGCCTTCGCGGTTCACCAGACGATCTATCGCTTCGACAATCTGGACATCTTCAGTGCGATAAAGCCGCCGACCGCCACTGCGCTTGAGCGGCTTGAG
The DNA here is from genome assembly GCF_001077815.2 of Aurantiacibacter atlanticus. GTDB lineage: Bacteria > Pseudomonadota > Alphaproteobacteria > Sphingomonadales > Sphingomonadaceae > Alteraurantiacibacter > Alteraurantiacibacter atlanticus. The sequence goes on from NZ_CP011310.1 coordinate 2,211,925, forward strand.
CATTGGAAACTGCTGTTCCCAATAACGCAGAACATGCGGCTTTATACCGAATGCAGCCGACACCTCGCCGATAGTGCGCATCGCGCCTTCGGCTTTCCCGTCATCGAAGAGGGGCACAGCAGCGGCGCCCGGATCGCTCACGATGCGTTCGCGATCCGCTCTTTCAGCTTATGGCTGGCACGGAATGTCATGACACGGCGCGGTGTGATCGGCACCTCCACCCCGGTTTTGGGATTGCGGCCGATACGTTCCTTCTTGTCCCGCAGCACAAAGCTGCCGAAACCCGAAATCTTCACGTTTTCACCATCCCCCATCGCGCCGCACATCTTGGCGAGAATATCTTCGACAAGATCAAGGCTTTCGGCGCGCGAAAGCCCCATCTTGTGATTAATGGTTTCCGCAAGGTCGGCCCGTGTCAACGTGCCTACGGAGCGCATTGAGTCCATTGCGTTTTCCTCCCGATTCTAGTCCATCCGTTAACGATTATGAACACGCAGGTCAGCAAAGGCAAGTAACCGCACGCGCAAGCTTGGGAAAAATCCTACACTATGCACAGATGTCAGGCCCGCAAAAGGCTGGCACCCCAGGTAAACCCGCCACCCATCGCTTCCAACATGACAAGATCGCCGGGCTTTATCCGCCCATCGCGCTTGGCAAGATCATAAGCGAGTGGCACCGACGCTGCCGATGTATTGGCGTGCTGATCCACTGTTACCACCACCCGCTCTATCGGCAGGCCAAGTTTACGCGCGGTGGCATCAAGGATGCGGGCATTGGCCTGATGAGGCACAACCCAATCGATATCGCCAGCGGCAAACCCTGCATCGTCCAGCACCTCTGTCAGCACCTGCGCCAGATTGACAACCGCGTGGCGAAACACCTCGCGTCCTTTCATGCGGAGCTTGCCGACTTCACCCGTGGTGGAAGGCCCACCATCGACATATAAAAGATCGCAATGTTCGCCTTGAGCGTGAAGCTTGGTCGCAATCACGCCTGGCGCGGTAGCGGCATCGCCTTCTGCAATGTCGGTTGCCTCAAGGATAAAGGCCCCTGCCCCGTCGCCAAACAGCACGCAAGTTGTCCGGTCTTCCCAGTCAAGAATGCGGCTGAAAGTCTCCGATCCGATAACGATGGCGCGCTTCGCCATGCCTGTGCGCAACATCGAATCCGCAGTGCCCAGCGCATAAAGAAAACCTGAACACACAGCGGCGACATCAAAGGCAGGAAAACCCTTGCCGCCAAGGGCATGCTGGACGGTGGTGGCCGTGGCAGGAAACGTACGATCGGGCGTGGCAGTGGCCAAAATGATGAGGTCGATATCCTCTATCGAGCAGCCTGCATCTTCCATGGCAGCGCGCGCTGCATCTGTCGCCAGCGAACCGGTCGTCTCACCTTCTGCGGCGATATAGCGCTGGGTAATGCCGGTGCGCTCTCGAATCCACTCATCAGTGGTGTCGACTTCGCGCGCCAGTTCTTCATTGCTGACACAGCGCCTGGGCAGCGCGGCGCCGGTACCGGTCAAAACTGTGCGGATCATTTTGCAGTCTCTTGGCTTACGCTTTTATCGCGCATGGACAGTTCGCCAATTTCGCCGAGATCGGCGGCGATGCGATCGGTGATGTCATCTTCCAGCAACCGCGCGCTGACATCCACCGCATTGGCGACGCCCTGCGCATTGGCACTGCCGTGCGATTTCACGATAACACCGTTCAGCCCAAGAAAGACCCCGCCATTATGGTTATTGGGGTCGAGATGGTGCTTGAGCAGCTCTGTCGCAGGGCGCGATACCAGAAATCCGATCTTGGAACGCAGCGAACTGGTGAATGCTGTCCTGAGCAGATCGGTCACGAAACGCGCCGAACCTTCGATGGCCTTAAGCGCGATATTGCCGGAAAATCCGTCCGTCACCACAACATCCACTTCGCCGCGATTGATCTTGTCTGCCTCGATGAAACCATCGAACTGCATGGCCAGACCAGTGGCATCGCGCAATCGCTGGCTCGCATCGCGCAGATCATCGGTGCCCTTGATGCTTTCGGTGCCGATATTCAGCAACCTTACACGGGGGGCGGCCTTACCAGTGACAATGCGGGAATAGGCTGCACCCATCACGGCAAATTGCACCAGATTGCGCGCATCGCAATCGGTATTGGCACCCAGATCCAGCATGACGACATCATTGTCGCCCAGCGTTGGCATCAGGCCGGCAAGCGCAGGGCGATCAATGCCGGGCATGGTGCGCAGGGCCAGCTTGCCCATTGCCATCAATGCACCGGTATTACCCGCGCTGACAGCTGCGCCGCAATCGCCGCTTTTTACAGCTGCAATGGCAAGGCCCATGCTGGTGGTCTTGGCGCGACGGATCGCTCGGCTCGGCTTTTCATCGCCAGCCACGACTTCATCGCAATGGAGGATTTCGCTGGCAGCGCGCATATTGGGGTGATCATCCAGCGCGGCCTTGATCCGCGCTTCATCACCCACAAGCAGGAAGCTGAACTTGTCATGCCGACGGCGCGCCAGGGCTGCGCCGTGCACCATTACGCGCACGCCTTCATCCCCGCCCATCGCATCAATGGCGATACGCGGAAGGCTCATGCACTCATTCCTTATCCTGGCCGAGGGACTTAAAGACCCTTGGGCTCAATCACCTGGCGGCCATTATAATGGCCACAAGCGTTGCACAGATTGTGCGGACGCTTCAACTCGCCACAGTTGGAACATTCGTGAAAGGCCTCGACCTTCAGCGAATCATGTCCCCGGCGATTGCCCCGGCGATGCGGTGAAACTTTTCTCTTAGGGACAGCCATTGCGGCACCTGATCCTTGAAATTCGTTCAAAAACTGTTCGGAGCCGCATTTAGGCCAAGCCAGTCCGGTGCGCAAGCGCGCCAGCCAAGGCCATCCATCAGTGCGGCGAAGGCGCGCGCTATAGCGGGTTTGTGTTGCGTTGCAAGCCTTCCCGGCCAAAGCTAGCGTGCGATTGCAAAATTTCTCCCGTCATTCCACGAAAGTTCCTGCATGATCCTTCCGGCCACCACCCTTCTCGCCATTGGCGCTGCCTTGCTCACGATCTGGCATATTGTCCGCATCGGACAAGTACGCATGTCGGAAAAGGTACTGCACGGCAGTGGCAGTTCCGAATTGCTAGCCCGGCGCATGCGGGGGCAACTCAATTTCGTGGAAAGCACGCCCTTCGTGATCGCCCTTGCTGCGCTGATCGAGCTGGCTGAACGCGGTGGCGTGTGGCTGCTGGTGATTGCCGCGCTCTTTCTTGCAGGGCGCGTGGTCCACGGCATCGGCATGGACCATGATTACCCGCACAAGGGACGACAGCTTGGCACAATTGTCACCGCACTGACGCTGCTCGTCCTCGCGGTGGCCATGTCGCTTATTGCCTTCAGTATTATCTAGCGTCCTGCGCCATGGCAGCATCCCCTACGAAGGGATTACTCTGGCGTTCTTGGCCGAATGTGCTGATGGCACCGTGGCCGGGCACGAAAGTCACCCCGTCACCAAGCGGCCAGAGCTTTTGCGTAATCGCGTCGAGCAAGTCCTGATGATTGCCCATGGGGAAATCGGTACGCCCGATACTCCCCTGAAACAGAACATCGCCGACAAAGGCAAATTGCGAGGGACGGTGGAAGAACACGACATGTCCGGGCGTGTGACCGGGGCAATGGAGCACCTCGAAGGTTGCCTCGCCCACAGTAACAGTCTCGCCTCCGTCCAGCCAGCGTGTGGGTTCAAACACTTTACATTCAATGCCAAAGCGCGGGCCGTCTTCCTCCAGCTTGCTGATCCAGAAAATATCGTCGGCATGCGGCCCCTCGATCGGAAGCCCCAGTTCTTCAGCCAGCATGCCCGCCTGACCGCAATGATCGGCATGGCCGTGGGTGAGGAGAATCTTTTCCAGCGTCACCCCAGCCTGCGCCACGGCATCCTTGAGCTTATCCAGTTCCCCGCCCGGATCGACCAGCGCCGCCTTCATCGTCTTGGTGCACCACACCAGAGAGCAATTCTGCTGATAGGGGGTGACAGGAATAATAGCGGCACGGATTGGGGCTGGCGAAGTCATATTGTGCTAATTGGCGGTGACTGCGCCGTGTTGCAAGCTCGCGCCAGCGTTATTCGAATCAGCGTCCAAGATCATGTGCCTAGCCTGCATTGACGAAAGTCAGGCGCACACACCCCCTTGCGCAGCTTTGCCGACGATCTCAGACGCGCCCGCTTTTCCAGACGACTCGCCCGATAATGCGCAATTCATCCGCGCTGACCTGTATCGGAGGATAGGCAAGATTCTGGCTGAGGAGGGAGAAACGCCCCGCCCCCTGACTCGCAACGCGCTTGACCAGAAGGCTATCATCCAGCCGGACGACATGGATACCATCGCGAAATGGCCTTTCGCGCCGATCAACCAGCACTTCATCGCCTTCACGAAGAAGCGGCTCCATCGAATCGCCGATGACGCGAATGACAGATAGCTCTGCGCCATCAAGGCCCTGTTCCAGCAACCAACGGCGCGAAAAGCGGAACGCATCAAAGGCCTGCTCCTGCGCGGGCATTGCGCCAGGTCCGGCAGACACATCAACTTCCAGGCGCGGTACATCAACGAAATCACGCTTCGGGTCCGGTGAATAGGATTTTTCCTTCGGTGCACCCAGCTCTGCTTCCTCCAGACCGAGGAAGCTCGCCAGCTTGCGCCGATCTTCTTCTTCCAGCTTACGCGGGCTGCCTTTCGTTATATACTGCTGAAGATACGTAGCATTACGCCCGATCATGCGGGAAAGCGATGCCAGGCTGCTGCCCTTCTCCCTTGCCGCACTGGCCAATCTTTCGCGTGTATCCATGGCAAACCCCATTCGTGGTGAATGATTTCTTCCTACACAATGTATTTTTCCTAGACAAGTAGGATTTGAACCGCAAATCCTGCCTCATCGAGTCGCGACACCGAATCGGTAAAACGAGGTGGTGGCGCAAAGGGTCAAAAGAGCTGCCGAAAAGGGGAACCACGCATGCTCATCCGCAAGATCGAAGTATTCCTGCGACACACACAAATGCCACCGACAAAGTTCGGCCGGCTTGCCACCAGCGATCCGCGCTTCGTGCTCGATTTGCGTAATGGCCGCACACCCCGCCCTGACACTGAAAAAAAAGTGGAACATTTCATGAACAAATACCGGGAGATGACCAATGCATATTGAAACCAACAGCCTGCAAACTTCCGCAAAACCAAAGCAGAAACGCAAATGTCGCAAGGGCGTGCGCGAAAAGCTGGCAGAAGCACTAATTGCTCTGGCCGAAGGAAAGGGGCGCGTTGCGACACATCATGAAAAAGGCTGGGCCAGCATCACCTTTGCCGGAGCGCGACATCGTGTCGAAATGGTGTTCGAGAATGCTGAGGCGGTCGAAGCTGGCGAATGTTTCATCGCCTATCTGCCCGAACATGAATTCGCGATTCCCGGCCAGTTGATCGCGGATGCAGCCGTCACCGAAGTGGACCACCGGCTGGAGCCACCGCACATGGTTGTGACCTGCGAGATCCTCGTGCTGGAAGAAGGGTAATGGATTGACCGGACGCAGGCAGGCGGCGCGCAACATGCGCCGGGAGGTTATTCCCTCTGAGTCGCAAGCCCTGCCCCACCCGTAGGTAACAAGCAGGAAACGAGCCTAGCTAACCCAACTTCCACTCCCACCCGAGCGGATCGCCATCCATCACTTCCACGCCTTTTGCGCCGAGGTCATCGCGCAGCGCATCTGACTGGGCGAAATCCTTGGCCGCGCGCGCTTCCTTGCGGCGGGCGAGCGCGTCCTCGATTTCTGCTTCAGAGATTTCGGCAGACTTGGGGCGGATGCGCAATTCCTCGCGGGTGAGGTCGAGCAGGCCGAGGCCGAGCACCGTGTCCATGTCCTCAATCACGGCGCGCTGAATGCCAGCATCCACCTTCTTCACCGCCAGAGATTCCTCCAGCGCGGTAAGCGCGATCGCGGTGTTGAGATCATCCGTCATCGCATTGGCAAACTTGTCTCGCAGGGCGGCAAACTTCGGATGATCCGGACTGGTAGGAGCCGCATCACTTAGCCGCTGCGCCAGCATAACCATACGTTTCAAGCGGGTGAGCGCTGCCTGCAGACCCTCCCAACTAAACTCCAGCTCGCTGCGGTAATGCGCTTGCAGGCACATCAGTCGATAGGCGATCGGGTGGTAGCCCTTATCTATCAGCAGTTGCAGGCGCAGAAATTCACCTGAAGACTTGCTCATCTTGCCGCTGCGCTCAACGAGGAAATTGTTGTGCATCCAGATGCGCGCGCCTGAATGTGTCGCCTCGTCGAGCGAACCGCAGCCGCAAAACGCCTGGTTCTGCGCGATTTCATTGGGGTGGTGGATTTCGCGGTGGTCAATGCCGCCAGTGTGGATATCAAAGGGGAAGCCCAACAGCTTCTCCCCCATCACCGAACATTCCAGATGCCAGCCGGGTGCGCCCCTGCCCCACGGGCTGTCCCATTCCATCTGGCGTTTCTCGCCCACTGGGGTCTTGCGCCAGATCGCGAAATCGGCGGCATTACGCTTGCCTTCCACCGTCTCGATCCGGCCTTCGCCTTCCTCGGTCACTGCGCGGGCAAGCCGTCCGTAATCCGCTACTGATGACGTATCGAAATAGAGGCCACTGTCGATTTCGTAGAGATGCCTTTCCGGCATGGCTTCCACAAATGCGATCATCTCCGCAATGTAATCGGTAGCGACCGACCATTTGGCAGGCTCGCGAATATTGAGCGCTTTGACATCGGCCCAGTAAGCCTCGGTAAAATGCCGCGCGATATCCCAGATGCTCTGCGCCTTTTCGGCAGCCGCCTTCTCCAATTTATCCTCACCCGCATCGGCATCATCGGTAAGATGGCCGACATCGGTGATGTTGATGATGTGCTTGAGAGCATGTCCCTTCCAGCTCAAGGTGCGGCCCAACACGTCGGCAAAGACATAGGCGCGCATATTGCCGATATGCGGATAATTATAGACCGTCGGCCCGCAGCTATAGACACGTGCTTCGCCCTGATGGACGGGCTGGAAAGTCTCGATCTGGCGGGTGAGCGAATTGAAGAGCTTGAGGTCGGTCATTGCGCGGCGAGGCTTAGGCGGCACTTCCGCGGCTGGCAATGGGCGGGGGTTAGAGCGCTGGCCCCGGCAATTCGAACCCTGTCAGCTTCCAGGCCAATCCATCGCGGGCGAAGATCAGTGTCGGACCCGCAGTCCCATCCTCAAACGTGCCTATCGCACGGAAACTGTCAAAGCCCTCGCGCTCCACCTCCCACGATATTTCCTGCCCGCGCAACTGCTCTGGCAGGAAGTCCGCAGCCAAGGTGCCACTTGCAACCATGCGTCCCACAGTTTCGGGCGTCAGCGCACGGTCCAAGGCTTCGCGGCCGATTCGCTCTGTCACCACATCGGGTAACCTTGCCAGCAGTCCGCCCTGCCCCGAACCCCGCCGCGCAGCTTCGGTGATCTGTTCCGAAGTCGACGCGCGCAAGGCCGGAAAATCCACCTTATCCTCCAGCGCTGCAGTGTCCTGCGCCGCTTCGGCGAGGCCATTCATGGCGAACCACGGGGATGCGAGATACCAGGCGCCGAATATGAGAGCGATGAGAGAGATCAGGACGAGGAGTTTCCTCATCATTCCCGCTCGAACAGATCCACCAGCTGCTCGATAATCGTGCCGCCTAATTGTTCGACATCCATGATCGTTACCGCGCGCTTGTAATAGCGGGTGACATCATGGCCGATGCCGATGGCGACCAGCTGGACCGGGGAGGCTTTTTCGATCCATTCGATCACGCTGCGTAAATGGCCTTCGAGATAGCCCGCATTGTTCACGCTGAGCGTTGAATCGTCCACTGGGGCGCCGTCTGAAATGACCATCATGATGCGGCGATCTTCGGACCGGGCGAGCAGGCGTTCATGCGCCCACAGCAAGGCTTCGCCGTCGATATTTTCCTTCAGCAGACCTTCGCGCATCATCAGGCCAAGGCTGCGGCGCGCGCGGCGCATGGGTTCATCCGCCTTCTTGTATATAATGTGCCGCAGATCATTGAGGCGACCGGGATTTACGGGGCGGCCATCGGCCAGCCACTTTTCACGGCTCTGCCCGCCTTTCCAGGCGCGAGTGGTAAAGCCGAGGATTTCCACCTTTACCCCGCACCTTTCCAATGTCCTTGCCAGGATATCCGCGCTGATCGCGGCGATGGAAATGGGCCTTCCGCGCATGGAACCTGAATTGTCGATCAACAGCGTTACGACGGTGTCCTTGAATTCCTGCTCCTGTTCGACCTTGTAACTGAGAGAGTGGCCAGGGCTGACCACCACGCGGGCCAGCCGGGCGGCATCAAGCAGGCCTTCTTCCTGATCGAAGCTCCAGCTGCGGTTCTGCTGCGCCATCAGCCGCCGCTGGAGGCGGTTGGCCAGCCGCGTGACCACGCCAGCCAATCCGGCCAGCTGACTATCGAGATAGGCGCGGAGGCGATCAAGTTCTTCGACGTCGCACAGGTCGGTGGCCTCCACCACCTCGTCAAATTCCTCGGTAAAGGGCTGATAATCGAAGGTTTCAGGAATGTCCTGCCACGGCGAATTGCGCCTTTGGGGCAGCATCATTTCATCGCCATCTTCTCCCGGATCGCCTTCGCCGATTTCGCCATCGGCCTCGCGCTCATCCTGCTCCTCGCCGTCACCCTCTTCGCCTTCTGTCCCTTCGGCGCGGGTTTCCGGCTGATCGCTGGAATCGCTGTCGCTATCATCCTTATCTTCGGAGGTATCGTCTTCGACGTCCTGCTCATCCCCGTCTTCGTCATCCAGACCGTCTTCGGGTTCCAGCTGGGCAGGCGCAATGTCGAGATGGCGCAGCATGTCGAGACCGAGCTTCTGGAAAGCGGATTGGTCATGCAGCGCATCGCCAAATTGCTGCAAATCTTCGTCAGCGCGGCTTTCGATAAAGTCGCGCACCATGTCCACGCCCGAGCGCGCCGCTTCGGGGATTGGCTGGCCCGTCAATTGTTCGCGCAGCAACAGACCCAGCGCTGCATCGAGCGGCACATCGTCGGCACTTTCGGCGCGGGCTATCGCGCTTCCGGCAATGCGCTGGTCCTGCATCGCTGACAGATTATCGCGCATACCGGCAAATTCCGTCTCACCGATCGCTTCATATCGAGCGCGTTCGATGGCGTCATAACAGGCTCTCGCCTCGCCATCCTGCGGGCGCTGTCGCATGTGCATAGCAGCATTGTGATGGCGCAGACGCAGCGCGAAACTGTCGGCAAATCCGCGCGCTTCGCTCGCCTCGGCAGCGCTCAGATTACGCGAAGGCATGGGCACACGCACTGTCTTGCCCGATTCGTAAGCAGCGTCGGCAGTAAAGCCGATCTCAACCTCTGGGTCATGCGCGATAGCGCGGGCAGCGCCTGTCAGCGCCAGCTTGAAACGGTCTATGGGAGATTCGTCAGCCATGCAGGGCGCTGACTAAAGCACGGCACAAAAGGCGCAAGGGGCTGTGCCGATAGCTAGCCCCTTGCGCAGCTTGCCAATTCGCCGCCATCTGCAGTCACAAAGCGCGACCAGCACCAAACACGCCAATCAGCAGAGGATCATTTGTGGCACGCGGATTGGCGCGGATTGCAGCTTCTTCAATGCCCATCTCATTCCAGATGACATTGTCGACCGTGCGCGACAGGTTTTGCGCGACACCTGCAATATCAACGCCAGTGGCCGCCGCCAGCAATTCACCGACCAGCGGTTCGTTCGCGATGCGCATGGCCTGCCCCAGTTCTGGCACCATTGCTTCAACCAGCGTCACGCCAAGTTCGTTGCGCAGGAAGCCTGTAGCCGCCGTCGGCCCGCCATTTATCAGCGCCATCGCATTCTGGATGCCGATGACCCGCACCGCATCGGTCACAATGGGTGCTGCGCGTTCTGCGCCCACGATTGCGATATCGGCAAAGGCATCTACCAACCGGTCCTTGAACAGCGATGATGTGAGAATGCCGGCAAGCACAGAACCGCGCGTGCCGATCATATTTGGCAGACCGATATCGGCCACTGCATCATCCCAATAGCCGCCCGGCACCGTCAGCCGGGCAAAGGCGCGTTCGCTGGAAAGGTAAAGCATGCGGCGCACCGCATCAGTCAGGCTGAAACCGCCGAAAGACTGGCAGGCTGGCAGCGCAAACATTGCACCTGCAGCGCCGACCCCGGCTATGAAATTGCGACGGCTGGCCGATGGGGCTGCGAATTCGGTCATAATGCGTTTCCTCTCCTTGCAGCGCGCACGACGCAGCGCCCATATAACGCACATGCCCGTAATCCGTGCCAGACTACTGATGATGAACGCCGCGCTCGGTCCGCTTGATTACAAGGTGCCTGCCGGCATGAATGTCGAATATGGGCAGATCGTCATCGCTCCGCTGGGGCCGCGCCAGGTCACCGGGATTGTGTGGGAGGAGGATCGCCTGCCTGCCAATTCCGTACCCGAAGCAAAACTGCGCCCGCTCCTCTCCGCGGTGGATGTGCCGCCTATACGAGGAGAATTGCGCAGGCTGATTGAATGGACGGCAGATTATTACATTGCACCGCTGGCGGCGGTTGCGCGCATGGTGATCGCCAGCGGCGGCGCGCTGCGCGGCCCGGCCACCATGACCGAATATCGCCTGTCAGGCGGAATGCCGGATCGCATGACCCCGCAGCGCGAACGCGCCATCGCGGCACTGGAAGGCGAGCAGGCGACAATCCGAGAATTGTCCGGTCTTGCCGACGTCAGCGAAGGCGTGCTGCGCGGCCTCGTCAACCAGGGCGCGCTAGAGCCGGTGGAAGTGGATGTTGATCGCCCCTACACCCGCGCCCGCCACGATTTCGACGAACCCGATTTGAGCGATGACCAGCGCAAGGTCTCTGCCCGGTTGGTGGAGGCTGTTGCGACGCGAAAATTCGCGCCCATCCTGCTCGACGGAGTGACCGGATCTGGCAAGACCGAAACATATTTCGAAGCCGTGGCAGAGGCCCTGAAGGACGACAGGCAAGTGCTTGTCCTGCTGCCTGAAATCGCGCTGACAGAAGCCTTCCTCAAACGCTTTGGAAACCGTTTCGGAGCGGCCCCGGTGACATGGCACTCCTCGCTCAAATCGACAGAGCGGCGCCGCGCATGGCGGGCCATCGCATCGGGGGAAGCGCAGGTTGTGGTCGGCGCACGTTCCGCCCTGTTCCTGCCCTATGCCAATCTCGGTCTTATCGTGGTCGACGAAGCGCATGAAATAAGCTTCAAGCAGGAAGACGGCGTGCGGTACAATGCGCGCGATGTAGCGGTTATGCGCGGCCATTTCGAAGCGATCCCCGTCATCCTCGCCAGCGCCACACCCGCGCTGGAAAGCCTGCATATGGCAACCAGCGGGACTTATGAGAAGCTTGATCTGCCAAGCCGATTTGGTGGCGCGCAAATGCCTGAAATCCGGCTGGTGAACCTAACAGAAGAACAGCCCGGTCGTGGAAGCTGGATCGCCGCCCCCTTGCGCCGCGCCATGTTTGAACGGCTGGAGCGGGGCGAACAATCGCTGCTGTTCCTCAACCGTCGCGGCTATGCCCCGCTGACGCTGTGCCGCAATTGCGGATTTCGCTTCCAATGCCCCAATTGCAGTGCATGGCTGGTCGAGCACCGGCTTAGCCAGCGCCTGTCATGCCATCATTGCGGGCATGAGACCGCGACACCGGAAAAATGCCCTGAATGCGGAGAGCCGGATTGCCTTGTCGCCTGCGGTCCGGGTGTGGAACGGATCGCCGATGAAGTGGCCGAAATGCTGCCCGATGCGCGCGTGGCGCTGGTCACATCCGATACCATCAACACGCCGGAAAAGGCCGCGCAATTCGTGGCCATGGCTGAGGGCGGAGCGATTGATGTCATCGTGGGCACGCAGCTTGTTACCAAGGGGTTCCACTTTCCCGAGTTGACGCTGGTAGGTGTGATTGATGCCGATCTTGGCCTCGAAGGCGGTGATTTGCGCGCTGCTGAACGCACTTATCAGCAGGTGGCGCAGGTTGCAGGGCGCGCGGGTCGCGGCGCAAAGCCGGGCGAAGTGCTGATCCAGACACGCCATCCCGATGCGCCTGTCATTGCCGCATTGGAAGCGGGCGACCGTGACGCATTTTACGATGCCGAAACAGAAGCACGCCGCCATGCAGGGGCGCCTCCTTTCGGGCGCTGGGCCGCTATCATCGTATCGGCCGAGGACGATGCCGAAGCGCGCGAGGCTGCCAACAGGATCGGTAATTCCCGCCCCAGGCTGGACGATGTGATGATCCTTGGCCCTGCCCCCGCGCCGCTCGCCTTGCTGCGCAATCGCTATCGCTATCGCCTGTTGTTAAACGCGCGCCGCAGCGCTGAATTGCAAAAGGTGATCCGCCAGTGGCTCGGCCAACTGGATCATCCCCCCGGCGTGCGCGTTGGCGTGGACATCGACCCCTATAGCTTTGTCTGAATTGCCATTCGTCTGGTTTCCAAAGAAACCGCAATAATGCTAGCAATATAACAATTGCGTTATATACTTATATTCATGCAACTCGAAGCCGCCTTTCGTGCCTTGTCCGATGTGTCACGCCTGCGCGTGATGCGGCTGGTTGCGCAGATGGAATTGTCCGTGGGCGAAATTGCGCAAGTGCTCGGCCAGAGCCAGCCGCGCGTGTCGCAGCACATCGGCCGTCTGGTCGATGCGGGCCTTGTTGAGCGGCGCAAGGAAGGCAATTCCGTTTTCCTGCGCGATGCTGCCCCATCGGAGATGGGCGAAACAATTGCCCGCTTGCTGGCATTCGGCGAAAGCGAAGACGCGCAATTTGCAGCACAGGCCAGCGCCGACCGTACACGCCTTTCCACCATCCGGGCAGCGCGTGAAAAAGAAGCCGACCACTATTTCGCCCGCCATGCCGATGAATGGGACACTTTGCGTGAAATCCACGGGCCGGAAAAGGCGAGTGAGGAAGCTCTGCTGAGGGTGCTGGCAGACAGACCACCGGGCCGTATGCTCGATATCGGCACCGGCACGGGCCGTATCGCTGAATTGCTTGCGCCCCATGCCGATCACATCGTCGCGCTCGACAAGAACCTGGATATGCTGCGCGTGGCGCGCGCCCGGCTTCAGGCCCTGGGGCCGGAAAAGGTGGAATTGCAAAAGGGCGATTTCACGGACCTGCCCTTCCCCGCCCACAGCTTTGATACCGTCTTGCTGCATCAGGTGCTGCATTTCGCGCAGGACCCCGCGCTTGCCCTGTGCGAAGCGGCGCGGGTGACCAAGCCGCTCGGCATGATCGCCGTGGTCGATCTCGCCCGTCACGAACGCGATGATCTGCGTGAGCGCCATGCCCATGCACGGCTGGGCTTTGCCGATGCCACCATGGCCAAGATGCTTCGTGCCGCCGGATTCGAACCTGCCCCGCCGGTTGAAGTGCCGGGACGCGAATTGACCGTCAAAATCTGGGCCGCAACCCGCCTCGCGCTGCCTGCCACTGCCTCTTCCAACAGAAAGGTCGCTTCATGAGCGCCCCCCTATCAGCGCCTGCAAAAATTGCCGATTGTCTTGATCCTGAGCATGAGGTGCGCACCGCCCGTGACACGCCGCTGTTTTCCGGCCTGCCGGGCGACATTGCAGTCAGTTTCGAATTCTTCCCCCCCAAGAGCGAGAAGATGGAAGAGAAATTGTGGGAAGCGGTGCAGCAGCTTGCCCCGCTCTCCCCTGAATTTGTCAGCGTCACCTATGGTGCAGGCGGTTCCACCCGCGAACGCACGCATAATACGGTAACACGTCTGATCCGCGAAGCAGGCATTCCGGCTGCTGCGCATCTTACCTGCGTCGATGCCAGCCGCGCCGAAACGCAGAAAATCGCAGAAGCCTATTGGGAAGCCGGCGTGCGCCATATCGTGGCTCTGCGCGGCGATGCGGGTGAACCGGGGGCGCCTTTCATTCCCCATGCTGATGGCTATGCCAATGCAGCAGAACTGGTGCGCGGATTGAAGGAAGTGGCCGATTTTGAAATCTCGGTTGCCGCGTATCCTGAAACCCACCCCGATGCCGATTGTCCGCAGGCCGATCTCGATAATCTGAAGCGCAAGATCGATGCAGGCGCATCACGCGGAATCAGCCAGTTTTTCTTCGCGCCCGAGACCTTTTTCAACTTCACCGAGAAATGCCGTGCAGCCGGAATTGACGCACCGATGGTTCCGGGAATCCTGCCGGTCACCAATGTCGCACAGGCGCGCAAATTCGCCGGACAATGCGGCGCGGTAATCCCGGACTGGATGGATGGCCTGTTTGAAGGGCTGGATGAACGACCCGGCGCACGCCAGCTTGTCGCTGCGACAATCGCGGCAGAGCTGTGCCGCCGCCTTTATGCAGGCGGGGTCCGCCAGTTTCACTTCTATACTCTCAACCGGGCAGAGCTGGCATATGCCATTTGCCACTTGCTGGGCCGCCGCCCGCTGGAGAAAAGCGCATGAACCATGCAATCAAGACTGGGCCGGGCGCGCGTGAACGCCTGCTGGCCGAGGCCGCGAAACGTATCCTCATATCGGATGGCGCATTCGGCACGCAGATCCAGGATCGCAAGCTCTCCGAAGCAGACTATGCTGGCAATTTGGGCCTTGGCGCGGATCAGAAAGGCAATAATGATATTCTCGCGCTGACGCGGCCAGAGGTGATCGCGGACATCACCCGCGCGTATTTGCGGGCGGGGTCGGACATTGTTTCCACCAACACATTTTCCGCCAACCGCATCAGTCAGGCAGACTACGCCGCAGAAGAGCTGGTGCGCGACATCAATATCGCCTCTGCCCATATTGCCCGCGAAGTAGCCGATGAATTTGCACAGGCCGATGGCAGGCCGCGCTTTGTGGCAGGCGCCATCGGGCCGACCAACAAGACCCTGTCGCTCAGCCCCGATGTGGAAGACCCCGGCTTTCGTGAAATCGACTTCGATTTCCTTACCCAGGTGTACCTGGAACAGGCACAGGCGCTGGTCGAAGGCGGAGCGGATTTTATCCTGATCGAGACGATTTTCGACACGCTCAACGCCAAGGCAGGCGTGATGGCTGCGCGCCGGCTGGCGGAAGAACTGGGGCAGGACGTTCCGCTCATGCTTTCCATGACACTGACCGATCTTTCAGGGCGCAATCTTTCCGGCCACACGGTCGAAGCCTTCTGGAATGCGGTGCGCCATGCGGATCCGGTGACAATCGGCCTCAATTGCAGCTTTGGCGCGGATCAATTGCGTCCGCATGTGCAGCATCTTTCCACCATCGCGGATACGCTGCTAATGGCCTATCCCAATGCGGGGCTGCCCAATGAACTGGGTGAATATGACGAACAGCCAGACACCACTGCCGGGTTGGTTGGCGAATGGGCCGATGCCGGTCAGGTAAACATCATTGGCGGTTGCTGTGGCTCTACGCCCGGACACATCGCCGCGATGGCAAAGCGCGTCAATGCTGTCGCCCCGCGCGCCATCCCCGCACGTGAGGCCAAGATGCGCCTTGCCGGACTAGAACCTTTCACGATTGCCGCCTGATCCATGAATAATCTTTCTACCGCGCGTTTCGTCAACATTGGCGAGCGCACCAATGTCACCGGCTCTGCCCGCTTCAAGAAGCTGATCATGGCGGGCGATTATCCCGCCGCCGTCGAAGTCGCCCGCCAGCAGGTTGAAAACGGCGCGCAGGTAATCGACGTGAATATGGATGAAGGCCTGCTCGATTCAGTCGAGGCCATGTCCACTTTTCTCAAGCTGATCGCAGCCGAACCCGATATTTCCCGCGTTCCGGTAATGATCGACAGTTCCAAGTGGGAAGTGATCGAAGCGGGGCTCAAATGCGTTTCGGGCAAGCCGATCGTCAATTCGATCAGCCTGAAGGAAGGGGAGGAACCATTCCTTCAGGCGGTCCGCAAATGCCGCGATTACGGTGCTGCCGCTGTGGTCATGGCCTTTGACGAAACCGGCCAGGCAGATACGGCGCAGCGCAAGGTCGATATCTGTGAACGCGCCTACAAGCTGATGGTCGCCAATGGATTTCCGGCAGAAGACATCATCTTCGATCCCAATATCTTCGCGGTCGCTACCGGCATGGAAGAACATAACCGTTACGGCCTCGATTTCATCGAGGCGCTGGGCGAGATCAAGGCACGCTGCCCCCATGCGCTGACCAGTGGCGGACTATCCAATCTCAGTTTCAGCTTTCGCGGGAATGAGCCGGTGCGCCGCGCTATTCATTCGGTATTTCTCTATCATGCCATTCCGGCTGGTCTGGACATGGCAATTGTCAATGCGGGCCAGCTCGATGTCTACGACACGATTGACCCCGCCTTGCGCGAAGCGTGCGAGGACGTGGTTCTTGCCCGCCGCCCCGATGCCACCGAAAGACTGATCGCCCTTGCCGAGAGCTTTCGCGGCACCGATGCGGTTGCGGAAAAAGCCGCCGCCGAGTGGCGCGGTCTGCCTGTCACCAAGCGGCTGGAATATGCGCTGGTGAAAGGCATCGACGCGCATATCGTCGGCGATACCGAAGAAGCGCGCCAATCCGCCGATCGCCCGATCGAGGTCATCGAAGGTCCGCTGATGGACGGCATGAACGTGGTTGGCGATCTGTTCGGCAGCGGCAAGATGTTCCTGCCGCAAGTGGTCAAATCGGCCCGCGTCATGAAGAAGGCAGTCGCCCACCTGATCCCTTTTATCGAGGCAGAAAAAGACAAGCTCGCGCCTGAAGATCGCAAGGCCAAGGGCAAGATCGTCATGGCCACTGTAAAAGGCGATGTGCACGATATCGGCAAGAATATCGTCGGCGTGGTGCTTCAGTGCAATGGCTATGAAGTGATCGATCTTGGCGTCATGGTGCCGTGGTCCAAAATCCTTGAAACTGCACGCGAAGAACAGGCGGATATTATCGGCCTTTCGGGTCTTATTACACCTTCGCTCGATGAAATGGTGACAGTGGCAGAGGAAATGAAACGCGCCGAAATGGACATTCCTCTGCTGATTGGCGGCGCAACCACCAGCCGGCTCCACACCGCGCTGCGGATTGATCCCGCTTATGATGGCCCGGTGATCCACGTGCTCGATGCCAGTCGCGCCGTGGGCGTGGCCAGCCGGCTCTTGTCAGATACCCAGCGCGATGGATTGGTGGCCGATACGTCAGCCGAATATCAGGCAATGCGGGATAAGCGGGCAAACAAGCAGGCCAGCCCGCTCCACCCTCTCGAAGATGCGCGCGCCAACGGTTTTGTTGCGGATTTCACGAAGAAGGCATCGCCGCCAGCGCAGCCGGGGCTGCACCGCTTCGATGATTGGGATCTGGCCGATCTTGTCTCGGCATTTGACTGGACGCCATTCTTCCGCAGCTGGGAACTGGCGGGCACATATCCCGCCATTCTGGAAGATGAGATTGTTGGCGAAAGCGCCCGCGCACTAAAGGCTGATGCCGATGCCATGTTGCAGCGCATCGTCGGGGAGAAGTGGCTGACTGCCAAGGGCGTATGCGCCTTCTGGCCATGCCGCAGAGAGGGCGACGATATCAGGCTGGATGACGGCACGCTTTTGCCCATGCTACGCCAGCAGGTCATCAAGAGCCGTGATCGGGCGAATTACTGCCTGGCCGATTTCATTGATCCCGAAGGTGACTTCATCGGTGGCTTTGGCGTGGCTATCCACGGTATTGAGCCGCATCTGGAACGTTTCCGCGCCGATAATGATGATTATTCCGACATCTTGCTCAAGGCCCTGGCAGACCGCTTTGCCGAAGCTTTTGCAGAACGACTGCACCAGCATGTGCGCAAGACATTGTGGGCCTACGCTCCTGATGAGGCATGCTCTATTGATGATCTTATCCACGAACATTATGACGGTATTCGCCCCGCTCCGGGCTATCCCGCCTGTCCCGACCATTCGCTGAAACCCATTCTATTTGACCTGCTCGACGCGGGCGAAAATGCAGGAATGGTGCTGACCGAAAGCAATGCCATGCTGCCTACCAGCGCGGTAAGCGGCATCTATTTCGGCCATCCGGACGCCAGCTATTTCGGCGTGGCCCGCATCGGCCGCGATCAGCTGGAAGACTATGCCGCGCGGCGCGGAATGGATCTCTCAATTGCGGAAAGGTGGCTTCGCCCTAACCTGGATTAACCTTCAGCACATTGAAATCGCCATGCCTTCCGCATCGAAGCAGTCCGCCCCGACCATCCGGGCGAACATCTTGACGCGGATGCACGTGAGGAAGAGTTTGAAGCCGAAGTAGAGAAATATGGTTGCGAGGTCGACTGACCTTTCATCTTCAAGGGTGGCGGGCGGTGCGAAGCCGTGCCGCCCTCTGCTCTACCTTCGCCAACTCTGGTGCCATGCAAAGGATTTTCTTGCCACGCCTGAACCTTGCAAAAACAGCGGCTGGACGCGATCAATAGGCGGTAATCGCCTGGCCCTTGCGGCTCCAGATCGGTTTGACGATACGGCCCGTAGTTGCTGCGCGCGTCAACATCCAGATACCCGCGCCGGTTGCAACCACCAGCGTAAATATGGTCGCCTCCAGCCCAAAACCGCCGCCTGACAGCAAAACCGGGCCCTCCATCTGCGCATTCACGATGCCGGAAAAATCATTGCCGGATATCGGCACGTCCCACAGGCCCTGCGCCACGTTCCACCCTGCATGAAGGCCCATCGCAAGCCATAAAGAGCGTGTGAGCATATAGGCCGCGCCCAGCAATATCCCCGCCTCTACCGCGATGGCGAAAGAGGAGAAGAATGTCGCATTATCATTGCCTGCGTGAAGTAAGCCGAAGAGGAGCGAACTCAGCGCCAACGCAATCCAGCTTCCGGTCAATTCTTCCAGCCAGCGCAGCACTATGCCGCGGATCAGCAGTTCCTCGAAAAAGCCTGCATAAAGACCGGTCAGGATCAGGATTTCAGGCCAGTGGGCAAAACTGCCCCAACCGGTGATGCGATAGACGCCGAAAAGTGCCGCCAGCCCCACGCAAGAACTGATCAACAATGTGCCTGCGGCAAACCCGAGCACAGTGTCGCGTAGCGCGATCGTGTCAAAGGGCAGATCGTCATGCTTCTTGGCACCCAGGCGCCGTATCGCCAATTTGTAAACGATGAGGCACAGTGCAATCAGCGATATGACACCAAGAAACAGGCCCAGCGGCCCTGTCACATTGGGATCAATGACATATTCGACCGCGAGGCTGCTCAACCACGCCACGCCGATGACCAGCACCAGCGCCACCACCATCGACACCAGCGGGAATTGCCAGATGCGTAGCCAAATCGGCCTTTTCAGTGCCCCAGTTTCCAAATGATCGTCCATCATTCCCGCCTTTCGCATGATAGGCGCGGGATGGCGCGCGCGCAGTGTTTTGGCAAGCGGTCCCGGCATTCATACCAGCCAGGGGATGCAGCGCAGCAAGATCTATGTTTTCTCCCGCCGTAGAAGCTCGGCTTTGATTTCCAGTCCATAGGCATAACCGCCCAAAGCCCCATTTGCTGCGATGACGCGATGGCAGGGGATGAGCACGGCGATGTTATTCGCGCCATTGGCACCGCCCACCGCGCGGCTTGCACGCGGATTGCCCAATGCCGCCGCCAGTTCGCCATAGCTGCGTGTCTCACCTGGCGGGATATCACGCAGGGCCTGCCACACGCGTTGCTGGAAGGCGGTGCCTTTGACATCAAGCGGGATGTTCCGTCCTGAACCGGGCTGCTCGACCGCATCGGTCACCGCTTTGAAAAGCGCGTGAAAATCCTCCCCGCCCTCGACCAGCTCGGCCTTGGGAAGGCGGGCGCGCAATTCTGCCTCGCCTTCGTTGAAGGATAGGCAGCATACGCCCCTGTCGGTGGCCGCCACCAGAAGTGCGCCAAGGCTGGTTTCAATCACGGACCAGTGAATGACCTTTCCGGCGGCGCCCTCATGCCACTCGCTTGCACTCATGCCGATGCCCTTCCTGTCTTCATAAAAGCGCGATGGTGCGGAATATCCTGCCGCATATATCGCATCGCTGACCCGCTCTTCCTGCGCCAGCGCCTCGCCAGCGCGTTCGCGCCGCAATGCGCGGGAATAGGCAGCGGGGGAAAGGCCCACTGCGCGCGTAAAGATGCGCTGGAAATGGGTCGCGGAATAGCCGGTGATCGCGCCCAGCCTTTCCAGCGAAACAGGAGCTTCCGCATGCCTTATTATATCGAGCGCTTCTTTCACCGCGGCTTCTTCCCGGCTTTGCTGGTCTGGCGCGCAGCGTTTGCAGGCACGTAATCCGGCAGCTTCGGCAGCTTCACCATTGGCATAGAATTTCACATTCTTGCGCATGGGCGGGCGCGCAGGGCAGCTGGGCCGGCAATAAATACCGGTGGAATGCACACCTGTTACAAACACGCCATCGAAGCGGCGATCCTTCGCCAGAGCAATGCGCCAGCAATCATCATCCGAAAGGGCCTGATCAATCATGGCGAGCCACGCATTTCGGCAGCGCAAGGATGGCATATGGCATCAATTGTCTCCTTCGCTGCCTTTCTAACCTTCCCCACATAGCTGCGCGTCCCGAAGCTTGCGGTCAATGTCATGAAGGGTACAGAAGCCGGTGATGCACCGGATTCTCACATCGCTCGCGCTGCTTGTCGCAATTCTGGCCCTGCACCCCAAACCGGCGCTGGCTGACCCTGCCGATATAGAGGCCGCAACGCGCGGCGTGGTGCGCGTGGTCATCATTGGCCGCGACGGGGAGGAAATCTTTCCTATATCGCACGGCACCGGTTTTGCCGTGGGCGGCGAACGCATCGTCACTAATGCGCATGTCGTGGCGCAGGCGGTGGCGGATGACAGGCTGTCTATCGGCATCGTCCCTGCCGATGGTGATCGTGCAGTTTACGCCCGGCTTGTTTCGGTGAGCAAGCGCAATGACCTTGCCCTGATCGAGGCGACAGAGCCTTTGGGTCTGCCGCCTCTCACCATTTCCGGCAATCCGGCGCAGACAGGCACGGTGATGGCCATTGGCTATCCACTCAATGTGGACAGGGCGCAGGGCCTTTCCTTTTCGGACATGTTCCGCGCCCAGCCCCCCGTTACCGCCACGGGCTTTCTTTCAGGCCGCCGCCCCAGCCGTGATTTCGATACACTGTTGCACACAGCGCCGATTGCGGCGGGCAATAGTGGCGGACCACTAGTGGATGAATGCGGCAGGGTGATGGGCGTCAATTCCTTCGGCGCGGAGAGCGGCGGGTCCGATGCAGAATTCTTCTTCGCCGTTTCCACCCGTGAATTGCTGCCCTTCCTGCGCGCCAATGGCGTCAGCCCGCGCATGAATTCATCCCAATGCCGCAGCCTTGCCGATCTCGATGCAGAACAGCGCGTCCGCGAAAATGAGGCGCGCGCCACTGCCGAACGTATCGCTGAACATAAAGCCAACGCATTGGCGCAGCGCACTACGGAAATGCGCCGCACTATCGGCTTTGCGGTAATGGACGAACGTGACAACAAGCTGGCGCTGGCATTCCTCTTGCTGCTGATAGCGTGCGGTGCAGTCGCGCTCGCCACCTTTGGCCATATACAAAAAGACATGCGCCTGCGCACGGCGGCTGGTGCAGTGGCCTTGATCGCGGTGGTCGGTGCCACTCTTGCCTGGTTTACCCGCCCGTCCTTCAACCAGGTCGATACCCGCGTTGAAGAATTGCTGCGCGCTGCAATGGATAATGACGAGGCCGGCCCGATTGCACCGAATGGCGGCGGATCCGGCGCAGGCGACCTTGTCTGCGTGCTGGATACCGCGAGGAGCCGCTTCGTCGGCGATCCGGCCGAGGATATCGAACTGGGCTGGTCGGATGAAGGCTGTGTCAATGCGCGCACGCAATATGGACTTGAAAATGGCGAGTGGACCCGGATCTTCGTCCCGTCGAGCGAAGCGGCGGTATCGGTCAACAGTTTCGATCCGCTTGCGGGTGAACTGGTGATGGAACGCTATCTGCTCGATCGCCAATTGATGACGGCGGCCCGCAACGCGCGCGGAAAATACCGCGCACCATCATGCGGCGCTGGAGAAGATGCTGCACGTGAACTGGGCAGCCACCAATCCGCCATCATGGCCGCATTGCCGCAAAGCCCGAATGAACGACTGGTTTATACCTGCGCACCCTCTGACAGCAGCGCTTCGCAGGACTAGGGCAATGCTGCGGGGTACAAGTGGCTCACCACCGGGTTGCATCCCCCGCCACCCGATGCTAGTCGCGCGCCAGCTTTGGAGGGATGCCTTGGTGTATTCGATTCCACAGCACCCGTTTTTTTCCGTTTCTCGGACCCAAGAGGACTTCTCGCGTGGAGCTTTCCGCCGGTATACAGGCTAGTCTGGCAGGGCGTTATGCCAGTGCCTTATTCGATCTCGCTAGCGAGGCGGGGACCGTCACCGCTGTCGAATCTGATCTCGACAAACTCGATGCCGCATTGCGCGAATCGGATGAATTGCGTGCGCTGATCCGCAATCCGGAAATCAGCCGCACACAAATCGCCGACGTGATGTCCGGCATTGGCGCGCATCTCGGCCTGTCCGAACTGACGCGCAATTTTCTCGGCGTGCTGGCGGACAATCGCCGCGTGTCTGCCCTGCCCGGCATGATCCGCGCTTTTGCCACTATCGCTGCCGCCCAGCGCGGTGAAGTGCAGGCCGAAGTCGCCAGCGCCCATGCGCTGACCGATGAACAGATTGCCACACTGGAAACGAAGCTGCGCGCCCGCGAAGGCCGCACCGTCAAACTGAAATCGCGCGTCGATCCCGACCTTCTGGGCGGGCTCGTCGTCACTATTGGATCGCAGCGCATCGACAGCTCGATCCGTACCCGTCTCAACTCCCTTGCCCAGGCCATGAAAAGCGCCTGACACTGCCGCACCCGAAAGGTTCGAATAATGGAAATCCGCGCCGCAGAAATTTCGAAGGTCATCAAGGACCAGATCGCCAATTTCGGCACTGAAGCCGAAGTCAGCGAAGTCGGCTCCGTTCTCTCGGTGGGTGACGGTATCGCCCGCATCCACGGCCTCGACAAGGTTCAGGCCGGTGAAATGGTGAAATTCGCCAATGGCGTTGAAGGCATGGCCCTCAACCTCGAAGCCGACAATGTCGGTGTCGTGATCTTCGGTTCTGACCAGGACATCAAGGAAGGTGACAGCGTCAAGCGCACCGGCACCATCGTGGACGTTCCTGTAGGCAAGGGTCTGCTTGGCCGCGTCGTCGATGCGCTCGGCAACCCGATCGACGGCAAGGGTCCGCTGGCAGACATCACGCGTGAGCGCGTCGAAGCCAAGGCCCCCGGCATCATCCCGCGCAAGAGCGTGCACGAACCCGTGCAGACCGGCCTCAAGGCTATCGACGCGCTGGTCCCTGTTGGCCGTGGCCAGCGCGAATTGATCATCGGTGACCGTCAGACCGGTAAAAGCGCCGTGGCAATCGACACCTTCATCAACCAGAAGGGCGTGAATGCCGGCGATGACGAGAGCAAGAAGCTCTACTGCATCTATGTCGCTGTCGGCCAGAAGCGTTCCACCGTTGCTCAGATCGTGAAGCAGCTCGAAGAAAACGGCGCGATGGAATATACCATTGTTGTCGCCGCAACCGCTTCCGAGCCTGCGCCGCTGCAATATCTCGCACCCTATACCGGCGCTGCAATGGGTGAATTTTTCCGCGATAACGGTATGCACGCCGTGATCGTGTATGACGATCTCTCCAAGCAGGCCGTTGCCTATCGTCAGATGTCGCTGCTGCTGCGTCGTCCTCCGGGCCGTGAAGCCTATCCCGGCGACGTGTTCTACCTTCACTCTCGCCTGCTCGAACGTGCGGCGAAGATGAACGATGAAAACGGCGGCGGCTCGCTGACGGCTCTGCCGATCATCGAAACGCAGGCGGGTGACGTTTCCGCCTATATTCCGACCAATGTGATCTCGATCACGGACGGGCAGATCTTCCTCGAAACCGATCTGTTTTTCCAGGGTATCCGCCCGGCCATCAACGTCGGCCTGTCGGTTAGCCGTGTGGGCGGTGCCGCGCAGACGAAGGCGATGAAAAAGGTCGCAGGCTCGATCAAGCTGGAGCTGGCGCAATATCGTGAAATGGCTGCCTTCGCGCAGTTCGGCTCCGATCTCGATGCCTCGACGCAAAAGTTGCTCAACCGCGGTGCGCGCCTGACCGAATTGCTCAAGCAGCCGCAGTTCAGCCCGATGCCGTTCGAAGAGCAGACCGTGTCGATCTTCGCCGGGACCAATGGCTATCTCGATAGCGTCGCTGTTGACCGCGTGACCGAATATGAAGCCGCCATGCTCAGCTTCATGCGCAATGAGCATGCCGACGTGCTCGGAGAAATCCGTGAAAGCGGCAAGTTCGAAGGCGACACCAAGGACAAGACCGTCGCCGCACTCGACGCTTTTGCCAAGCAGTTCGCGTAAGCCTGATAGAGAGCTAGGGAGCCGAAATGGCCAGCCTTAAAGAACTGAAAGATCGTATCGGGTCGGTAAAGTCGACCCAGAAGATCACCAAGGCCAAGCAGATGGTCGCCGCGGCAAAGCTGCGCAAGGCGCAGGCGGCTGCCGAGGCTGCCCGTCCCTATGCGGAGCGTCTGGGGTCGGTCATGGGCTCGCTCGCGAGCAAGGTAAGTAGTGACAGTGCGCCATTGCTGCTGCGCGGTACCGGATCGGACAAGCGCCACCTGCTGGTGGTCGTGAACACCGACAAGGGCTTGTGCGGCGGTCTTAACGCCAATATCGTGAAAGAAGCGAAGAAGCAGGCCCGCGCGCTGATAGCAGAAGGCAAGGACGTGTCCTTTTACCTCGTCGGCAAAAAGGGCCGCGCGCCGCTGCGCCGCGAATATCCCGAATCCATCGGTGCGGGCTATGATACATCCAGCGTCCGCAACATCGGTTTCGAAGAAGCCGACGCCATCTCCAATGAACTGATCGGCAAGTTCGAATCCGGTGAATTCGATGTCGCGCACCTCGTCTATCCAACTTTCAAGAGCGCGCTGGCACAGGATCCCACCACGGTACAATTGCTGCCCGTGCCCGCTCCTGAAACGCAGGACGCATCGGATGCGGTGGTCGAATACGAACCGGATGAGGAAGCCATCCTCGCTGAATTACTGCCGCGGTACGTCAAGACACAGCTGTTCGGCGCCTTGCTCGAACGCGAGGCATCCGAGCAAGGGGCCTCGATGACTGCGATGGACAACGCCACACGCAATGCGGGCGATCTGATCGACAAACTGACCATCCAGTATAACCGTAGCCGCCAGGCCGCGATTACTACTGAACTCATCGAAATCATTGCCGGCGCAGAAGCGCTCTAAGCGGGAAATCGAAACGTGAAAAATTCAAATCTACTTCTTCCGATCTTTGCCTCCGTCACGCTGCTGACAGCTTGCGGGGAAGAACCTGCGCCCGCGCCGGAGCCGACGCCCACCGTCGCTGCTGAACCCACACCGACCCTTCCCGCGCCCGATCAGGAGCTGCTCACCACCTTATTGGCGGAAACTTGCCCTGACCTGAAGCCGGTCAATACAGCCGTTTGCCGCCGCACGATGGGTGCCGATACCGTTTCGTGCGAGTTTGGCCTTGGGGAAGACGATTACCTGCGTAACGACGCAACGCTTGCCGCCAATGAAGCCGGCGATGCGTGGGAAATCACCGATCCCGAAACGGTCTGCGCGCTGTAGGCACTGCGCCGACCACACAATTTCAGCCCATTACTACGCCACAGGAACACATCATGGCCACCGCACCTGCACTCAACCAGACGACCAATGGCACGATCAGCCAGGTCATCGGCGCCGTTGTCGACGTCGCATTCCCGGGCGAATTACCGCCAATCCTCTC
Source organism: Aurantiacibacter atlanticus (assembly GCF_001077815.2). Taxonomy (GTDB): domain Bacteria; phylum Pseudomonadota; class Alphaproteobacteria; order Sphingomonadales; family Sphingomonadaceae; genus Alteraurantiacibacter; species Alteraurantiacibacter atlanticus. The sequence continues at coordinate 2,237,813 of NZ_CP011310.1, forward strand.
CGCGCTTGAGACGAAGAATGGCGGCAACACGCTCGTTCTCGAAGTCGCGCAGCACCTTGGTGAAAACACCGTCCGCACCATCGCGATGGACGGCACGGATGGGCTTACCCGCGGTCAGGAAGTGATCGCAACCGGCTCACAGATCACCGTGCCTGTCGGCCCCAAGACGCTGGGCCGCATCATGAACGTGGTCGGTGAACCCATCGACGAACGCGGCCCCATCGGTTCGGACATGAGCATGCCGATCCACGCAGAGGCCCCCGCCTTCATCGACCAGTCGACCGAAGCGGACATTCTCGTCACCGGCATCAAGGTCATCGACCTTCTCGCGCCTTACGCAAAGGGCGGCAAGATCGGCCTGTTCGGCGGCGCCGGCGTGGGCAAGACCGTGCTGATCCAGGAACTGATCAACAACATCGCCAAGGGCCACGGCGGCGTGTCTGTCTTTGCCGGTGTGGGTGAACGTACCCGCGAAGGTAACGATCTTTATCACGAATTCCTCGATGCAGGCGTTATTGCCAAGAACGACGCTGGCGAAGCCATCTCCGAAGGGTCCAAGGTTGCCCTCGTCTTCGGCCAGATGAACGAGCCTCCCGGCGCGCGTGCCCGCGTGGCCCTGTCCGGCCTCACCATGGCGGAATATTTCCGCGATCAGGAAGGCCAGGACGTGCTGTTCTTCGTCGACAACATCTTCCGCTTCACGCAGGCCGGTTCCGAAGTGTCCGCACTGCTGGGCCGTATTCCCTCGGCCGTGGGCTATCAGCCGACCCTGTCGACCGACATGGGCAATTTGCAGGAACGCATCACCTCGACCAACAAGGGCTCGATCACCTCGGTGCAGGCCATTTACGTGCCGGCCGACGATTTGACCGATCCGGCCCCTGCCACATCGTTTGCCCACCTTGACGCGACCACCACGCTGAACCGCGCGATTTCGGAGCTGGGCATCTACCCCGCTGTCGATCCGCTCGATTCCACCAGCCGCGTTCTCGAACCGCGCGTTGTCGGTCAGGAGCATTACGAAACTGCCCGCCGCGTTCAGGAAATCTTGCAGAAATACAAGAGCCTGCAGGACATCATTGCCATTCTCGGGATGGATGAGCTGTCCGAAGAAGACAAGCTGACCGTGCAGCGCGCCCGCAAGATCCAGAAGTTCCTGTCGCAGCCGTTCCACGTGGCCGAGGTGTTCACCAACATCCCCGGTAAATTCGTGCAGCTGGAAGACACGGTCAAATCGTTCAAGGCCGTCGTCGATGGCGAATATGACCACCTTCCCGAAAGCGCCTTCTACATGGTCGGCGGCATCGAAGAAGCGGTCGAAAAGGCCAAGAAAATGGCTGAAGACGCCTGATACATCACCTCTCCCTGCAGAAGGGAGAGGTCATTGGAAGATAACATGGCACTACATTTCGAACTCGTCACTCCGTCCAGCCTGGTCCGCTCCGAAGACGTTCACATGGTGGTCGTCCCCGGTAGCGAAGGCGAATTCGGCGTGCTGGAAGGCCACGCGCCTTTCATGTCGACTATCCGTGATGGCGCGGTGCAGGTCTGGAAGACCGAAGGCGCTGAGCCGGAAAGCATCGAAGTGCGCGGCGGCTTTGCCGAGGTTGGCGAAAACGGCCTGACTGTGCTGGCCGAACACGTCGACGGCTGATCCTTCGTAAAATCTCTGTCCTACAACAAGGGCCGCAGCGAAAGTTGCGGCCCTTTTTGCTTGGGCTGTAATCGCATGAATTGGAAAAAATCTGGTGTAAGTGTCACCTTTCAACTTCGCGCGCCAAACCATTGGTCCGGTTCGATAATCAATCGACTCATGCAGGGTGACGCAGTGTCACCTTTGTCACCTTTGCGCACTGCGCGTCGGCGCATGAAAATCAGGCGGTTTGCCTGCTATCCAGCGAAGGAATTTGGCGATTTCCTCATGCTCCCGCAATGGTCCGCGCTCGCCATCGATGCGCGCCAGTTCTGCATTGGTGAAATGCGTATGGATGGTGCGGTGACAGATGGGGTGCACCCGCACTGTCGCGCGCCCCTTTTTCGCCTTGGGCACGATGTGATGCAATTGCACTTTACTACCAAGCGGGCGTTCACACAGCCAGCACACAACGTCGCCGGGAGAGGTCATAAAGCTTCCTTAACCACGTTTGCGCCATGGCAGAGTGAACCGGAGAAGCGCACGCGATGAATATGATGGCAGCAGCATTGCAGGAGGACAAGCGAGGGCCGCTCGCTGTGCTGTTGCGCGGCGATGTCGTGCCGCTTGCCGCGCTCGCCCTGCTCGTGCTTGCTACGCGCGCCATCTGGTTCGGCGATCCGGTCGCCGATTTCGACGAGCAGCTTTACAGTTTTATCGGCTGGCGCATGACCTATGGCGAATTGCCCTTCGTCGATTGGTGGGACCGCAAGCCTTTCGGATTATTCGCGATCTTCGGCACAGCCCATGCTGTGTTCGGACCGGGACCGCTGGCCTATCAACTCGTGGCAACTGCCTTTGCGCTGGCCGGAGCATATCTCACCTACAGGCTGGCGCGCCGGCTGGTGGGGCGCTTCTCGGCGACTATCGCAGCTGCGATCGGGACGATACTGCTGTGCGCCTATGCCAGCTATTCAGGACAGAGCGAGGTGTTCTTCGTGCCGCTGATGCTCGGCATGGCGGCATTGCTGGTCGATATCGATCACCCCGCTTTTACCCGCCGCGCCATGTGGGCAATGCTGCTGGGCGGACTTGCCTTGCAGATCAAATATACGGTTCTGCCGCAATGCGCCTTTTTCGGCCTTTACGCGGTGTGGGTTGAACACAGGCGCGGCGCGGCAACCGCGCGCATAATCGGGCTGGGCGCGACTTTTGTCACGCTTGGCTTGTTGCCGACAGCTCTCGTCGCGCTGCTTTATGCCTCAATCGGAGAATTTGACGCATGGCTGTTTGCCAATGTCCTTTCATTCTTTGATCGGCTGCCTGCACCGCAGGGCCGCTGGGCAGACGATCACTGGCTTGGCATCTCGCCCATCGCCATTCTCGTAATTGGCGGCATATATGGCGCCCTTCGCATCACGCGGCCCGAACCCTTTATCACATGGCTGTTTTATGGTGGCTGGGCAGCTTCCACCTTGGCGAGCGTGCTGTTGCCGGGCACGGTCTATCTCTATTATTACGCCGCGCTGGCCGCGCCTGCTGCACTGGTTGCGTTGCCACTTCTCGATCGCCGCAGCCCGCTCAGTTTCGGACCGGGCATAGTATTGGCGGCGGCATTCCTCGCGCTGCTCGCCCTGCCCGATCGGCGCGAGCAGTCGCTGGCGGAAAGCGATACGGCAAAGGCGCTTGCCAGCGCGATTGCGCCGCATGTAGCATCTTCCGAAAATTGCCTGTGGTTGTGGGACGGGCCGACTGCGCTTTATCGCATGACGGGCAGCTGCGTCCCGACGCGCTTTGTTTATCCCGATCATCTGAATAATGCCCTTGAAACAAAGGCGCTGGGAATTGACCAGGCAGGTGAAGTCACGCGCATTCTTGCAACCCGGCCCGGTGCCATCGTCACCGCCAGCAGGCCGATGACGGTGCAGAACGAAGCCGCCGCCGCGCTGGTAAGAGCAGCGCTGGCAAAGGATTATCAGGAGAAGCTGACCGTCGAAATGCACAACCGCATGCTCACCGCATGGATCAGGCGCGATTGATCAGCGCGCCTTTGCCGCAGGCGTTGTATTGCGCCCCGCATGCCACAGCCACAATCCGGCGATAACGATCAGGCCCGCACCCAGCATCGCGACAGCATCAGGCATCTCGTCAAAGAAAAGCCAGGCCAGAAGGGTAGCGACAATCAATTGACCATAGGTCATCGGGGCAATCGTCGCCGCCCCTGCCCGCTCGGTCCCCATATAGATCAACCAGTGTGCCGCACTTGCAGAGAATGCCACAAATGCAACGCGGGCCATCACATGCCATTCTGGCCAGAACAGACGGAGAGATTCGATACCGCTGACGTGTCCGACAATTGCAACCACCGTAATGACGATAGAGCCAGTGATGGCGACATATACTTGCATGGCCAGCGCACTTCCCGCGCCTCTGGCAGCGCGATTGGCAGTCATCAGCAAGGCAATGCCAAGCGCAGCCAAAAGCGGTAGTAAGGCGGCAAGGCCGATATTGGCAAAATTGGGGCGCAGAACGATAAGGACGCCCGCAAAGGCGATAAAGATCGCGATGATCGTAGACAGTCGCAAACGCTCGCCCAAAAACAATGCCGCAAGCATCGCGGTGATCATCGGCTGGGTAAAGGATAGCGCCACCGCATCGGCCAGTGGCATAAGCCAGACGCTGGCGAAAAATGCGATGGTAGCAATTGCAACGCTGATACCTCGCAAAAGCTGGATCATCGGCTTGGGAATGTTACGAAATGGCGCTGTCCCCTGACGGGCCGCCAGCAGTGCGGAAAGGCCAATGGAGCCAAGGATGTAACGAAAGCCCGCTACGGCAGCAGGGGTCCAGGCTCCGTCCAGTCCCTTCACCACGGCATCGCCAACGGAAAGGAGGCAGAAGCCGGTCAGCGCGAAGAGCAGCCCCGCCCTGTCCGATTGTCGCATGCCGTTGGTATCCCTGTGATCCTGTATGCGCGGCTTAGGCTGCGCTAAACCCATGATCAACATTTCGGCACGATAATTCGAGGATGCATCATGGACCCGACAACATCCTTTACCTCGTGTTAAACACACATGCTTAACAAAGGGATGCGATAAGCCTAAAGCAGAGCTTCGCCGCGGGGGCCAGCATTGACCAAACTCATCATTCAGATCCCCTGCCTCAACGAGGCAGAGACCCTGCCTGCAACCCTTGCTGCCTTGCCACGCAGCGTGGCCGGTATCGACGTGGTCGAATATCTGGTGATCGACGATGGCAGCAGCGATGGCACTGCGCAGATCGCACTGGAAGCAGGCGCGCATCACGTGGTAACTCACCGCCGCAATAGGGGCCTTGCTGCGGCCTTTCGCAGCGGAATAGACCGCGCATTGGCTGAAGGCGCGGATGTTATCGTCAACACCGATGGTGACGGGCAATATGAAGGCGCCGACATCGCCGCGCTGGTTACCCCCGTAGTGGATGGCCGCGCAGATATTGTCATAGGCGACCGCGGCGTTTCGCAGAATGCGCATTTCTCACCGCTCAAACGGCTTATCCAGCGCATCGGCAGCGGCGTAGTACAAAGCCTTGCCGGAACACATGTTTCAGACGCTGTCAGCGGCTTTCGGGCGATCAGCAGAGACGCGGCGCAGCGCATCAATATCACGACTGAATTTTCCTATACAACGGACATGCTGATCCAGGCCGGGCGCAAGCGCATGGCGATCATGACAGTGCCGGTGCGAACGCATGCCGCGGTGCGTCCCAGCCGCCTGTTCAAATCAGTGCCGCGCTTTATCCTGCAAACGGGTATCACCATGGCGCGTACCTTCACCGCCCACAAACCCTTGCGCGCCTTCGTCGGCACAGGAACGCTGATCGCCTTTATCGGTCTGCTGCCAATTGTGCGTTTTCTGTGGTTTTACGCCAATGGCGAGGGTGGCGGACATATCCAGTCGCTGGTGATCGGCGGTGCGCTGCTGGTGCTGGGTACGCTGGTGGCCATACTCGGCATGCTGGCCGATCTGGTTGCCGCCAATCGCAAGCTGATCGAGGAAAACCTCGCCCGCACCCGCTCGCTGGAGGACAGCATTGCAGCGCTTGCTCGTTCCACAAAGGACGCCGCGCAAAAGGAACCGGTAAGCGTGATCCGCATTAAGCCGGATCGAAAGCGCACTTCGTGACAAATGCTGCAATGGCCGGAAAGGAAATGCCTGCGACCTCAAAATCGTGGTGGCGTGACGCGGACAGCGCCGTCTGGCCGTTTGCGGCACTAATCGTCCTTATTGCGGCCCAGCTGTCTTTCGCCTTCACCCGCGCCATCAACTGGGACGAGTTCTTTTTCTATCACCAAGTGGCCGATTTTGCCGAGGGCCGTCTCACCAGCCCCCTACAGACGCTGAATACTCGTATCTTCTTCTGGCTGCCCGGCCTGTTTGACAGCAATATTGATCACATTGTCACCGCCCGCGTCACAATGTTGGCGTTTGAAATCGTGACGCTGTGGTCGCTCTATCTCATCGCCCAGCGGTTTACTGACAATATCACCGCGCTCTTCGTCCCGCTGCTGTATCTTTCTGCAGGCTATGTGCTGCAGCATGGCAATTCTTTTCGTGTCGATCCCATGGCCACAGCAGCTTTGACCGGAGCGCTCGCAGTGATGGCTCGCAGCAGGCTCGACTGGAGAGCGATTGCCGGCTTTGGATTGCTGGCCGCTTTCGGGACGATGGTGACCATCAAGGTCATCCTTTATTTTCCGGCCTTTGCCGGTCTTGCGGTCTTTCGACTGATGAAATCCGACTGGTCTCGGTCCCAATTTATCAGACTCGTCGCCTGCGTTGCCTGCGCAGTGCTGTTTTTCGCACTGATGTTTCTCTGGCACAGCAGCAGCGTCACTGCCGAGCGGAGCAATATCGCGGCAAGCACAGGTCTTTTCAGCAGTTCGATATCGTGGATGTTTTTCATCGGCCTGCCGGCCTATTGGACGATGGCGATCAAGGCGATGATGCTGGCGCCGATCTTTACATTGGCCGTTGTTGCCGCGCCCATATTGATCTGGCGCTCAGACCGCTCAAGGGCAGAAAAGATCGCGCTGACAGGGTTCTTGCTGCCAGTTCTTACGCCGTTCTATTACATGAACACCGCTGCATATTTCTACGCCTTTATCCTCGCCCCTGTGGCACTGGGCTGTATCCCCGCGCTGGTCTGGGCACGCAGACGGTTCGCCCCGATGATACTGACTTCCGCCCTCGCCTCCATCGCATTGGGCGTCTTCCTGGTGGACAATCGCACCATTATTGATCGCCAGCGTCAGCTGGAGGCAAACATCCGCGAAATCTTCCCTCAGCCTGTGACCTATATCGATCACAATTACATGATGGGATCATGGCCCAAGGGGAATAAATTCATGACCCCCTGGGGCATGAACATGTATCGCGAAAACGGGGTCCCCGAATATACACAAGCGCTGGAAGCCGACGTCGTCCCCCTCGTTATCGGAAACTGGTGGACATTGCGCGTGATGTTTCTCGAAGGGGATGACACGCTGCTGGTCGCCGAAGATAATGAATCGATGCGCAACAGCTATATCGAGTTTGCGCCCTTCATCTGGATCGCGGGCAAGAGACTTCCGGCAGGCATGGCAGCGGACAATGCCCTGTTTCAGGTGCCCGGACCATATACGGTGCGAGACGCGCCAGTCATCATCAACGGAAAGGCACTGCAACCCGGCGATGTCATCCAGCTGGACCGCACCAATTATCAATTGGAAGTGCCGGGTGCTCAGGACGCGCGACTGATCTGGGGCGACAACCTCCAGCCGCCAAGCAATCCGCTAGAGCCGGGGCCGCTTTATGCCGGGTTCTAGATCCACACCTTTGGCCATAGGCCCTTCGTTGAGGTGGGACGCGCTAAGCCGTAAGCTTCCCACGGATTTAGGAGATGTGCTGGAAGTGGGCTGTGGCCGAGGCGCGTTCACTGGCAGGCTGGTAAGGCGGGCTAAGCGTGTCGTTGCAATCGAACCTGATCATCAATCATTTGTCATTGCTCAACAACAGCTTGGTAGTAGCGTTCAACTCCGTAATATAGAATGCAGCGAGCTTTCAAGTTCCGAATGTTTCGACACAGTTTGCGCGTTCGAAGTCCTTGAACATATCGAGCATGATCGAGCCGCTCTGGAAGACTGGATTGAACATCTGCGGCCTGGTGGACATCTTGTGCTTAGCGTGCCTGCTGATTCCAAACGCCTTGGTGATTGGGACGAAATGGTTGGACATTATCGCCGCTATGACCGGAAAGAAATGAAAAACCTGCTTGAAGGCGTGGGACTTCGCGTCGTCGACATCTCGCAATATAATTTTCCTGCAGGGTATTTTCTGGAAACAGCGCGTAATCTGATCGCGCGCCGCACGCTTCGTAAAGGCGCTGCGGACAAGAATTTTGCCGAGCGTACTGCTGGATCGGGACGGCTATTTCAACCCGAAAGCAGTTTCACAGCGGCGGTTATGCGGCTGGTCAGCCTACCTGCCATTGCACTGCAGCGCGCCTTCCCGGACCGCGGCCTCGGCCTGATCGCAATTGCACAGCTCGATTGATCACGATGGTTGTTGAAACCAGAGCACAGCGCCCGCGATGGGCGTTTTTCCTGAAAGCGGGGTTCGTCGCCGCAGCGCTTATTGGTGCTGCATATTTGCTTCATTCTCGCTGGAACGAAGTTACCGAGGCGCTTCGCCTGTTTGGTTACGGAGACATTGCACTGTCTGCCATCGCGGCGTGCGCGCATATCGGATTTTCCCTCTTGGCGTGGATGGTGCTGGCGAAGAAAGGGGATGTCGCCCTGCGTACTCTACCAGCCCTCCGCATATTTTTCTTCAGCCAAATCGGGAAGTACATTCCCGGCAGCGTTTGGCAGTTTCTTGCCGCGGCGCAATTGGGACATGATGAGGGGATGAGCAGACGCGGAGTTCTTGCCAGTTTCGCATTTGCATTGCTTGCAGCCATCGTTGCTGGCGGTGTGCTGGTACTGGCGGTGCTGCCGTTTTCATTCGCCGGTACGCAGCCCGGTGGCTGGGGTTGGGCCGCTTCTGCTCTCTTGCCCCTCGTAGTGTTTTTCCCTGCTGTCCTATTGCGCATCGCTTCACTTGCGAAGTTAAACACTGTGCCGAGCACTTTACGTCTTGCCGCATCAACCGCAATATCAGCGGGCACTTGGCTGGCTGGTGGAGCGATGCTCCTATTGCTGGCGCGCGGCCTCACAGTCCCGGTAGCGCCTGAAGATATTCTGGTATATTCCGCAATTTACGCCGCGGCGTGGATTACCGGCTTCCTGGTGTTCTTTGCACCAGCTGGCCTTGGCGCACGCGAAACGGCCATGATCGCGCTACTTTCTGTTTTAATGCCACTGCCACATGCGACCATAGTGGCACTACTTTCGCGCGTATTGGTGACCTGCGCAGATTTTCTCGCCGCAGGTTTAACCTTGACCTTTACTCGCGCGCCAGACGTGTAATAAGCCGGCTTACGCCTGCTTCCGGCGTCAATATATCTGCTAGTTCAATTAGTAAAGATGCATTGGCTGGCTCTCTACGCCCTACCAGATCGCAAACAGCCTCAGCCAATGCTGCGGCGTTTTCAGGGGGAATAGTCACGATCCTCTCAGCGAAACCCTCTGCCAATGGGTCGAGCGCAGGGCTCGATCGCGTAAGAACTCGCTTGCCCATCGCCAGTGCCTGAAACAGCTTGTTTGGAATGACGCGCGCTGCCTTGTCGGATCCGCCAAATATTCCAAGACATATGTCTGCTCGCGCAACCAGTGCAGGAAGTCTTCTGTAGTCCACCCATGGCACCCAGGTCAGCCTGCCACTACCGTTCTCTGCTACAAACTTCCGCGCAAGATCTTCCTGCTGTCCGCTACCCACCACAATCCACCTTAACGCTTCACTGCGCGTCAGTTTTGCTGCCTCCAGAATGGTGGCGAGCCCGTGAAGCGGAATAAATTGTCCATAAAAGAGGATAATTGGCGTGGTTTCGTTGGGATCAAGGATATCTTCGAAATCATCTGGCTCGGGCGGCTGATGAAACAGCGCTTCTGCGCCGACGACGATAGTCTCGAAACGCTGTCGCGGGATGGCATATTCGCGCGACAGGAAATCACCGTGAGCGTCTGTATCGACGAGGATAACGTCAGCCTGTCGCAAGCCAGCTTCTTCAAACCATCGCAGGAAGCGAGCCACAATCCCATTTTCTCTCGCCATCTGTCGATCACGTATGATGGTGTCATGGATCGGCAGGAAAGCGTCCAGCACCACCTTGCGCCCCCTTGCCCGAGCAATTGGTCCAGCAAGAAAAATTTCGGGCGTTCCGGGATATGGAAGAAGTAGAGGCGCGGTCCCGGAATGCCTCGACAACCGCCAAAGCGCCCTCGGCATTCCCAGCAAATATCGAAATGCCGCGCCGACGAACTGGGCAAGCCCGGCAACAGATTTATCGGCCACGCCCTGCCACACGGAAACATGAATTTCCGCCTCAAGCCTATCTGACTTCTTCAACGCGTCAATCAGCAGCCGAACACGCGGCTTGCCGACGTCATACGCCCCAAATGCGATCACACCTTGCCCCATGATACATGGCTATGGCTCAGCCGCTTGGCCATGCCAAGCTCACAAATGCGGGCGCGCCGAGTGAAATCATGGTCGCGAGACCAGTAATCTTTGCAAAATATTTACCAAACTCGACGAGGACGGTTTGTGAATAGGCGGCTTCCTGTCTGGAAGGCGTAATGTGGGTAGAATTTGAGGGGCATCGAATGAGCGCTTTTGGACGCAAGAACGGAGCTGGGGGAATGGGCAATGGTGCGCGTCCGAGCTTCGGCGTGGCCAAGCCAATGCGCGGAGGCTCCCCCGGGCCTGCTCCAGCCGAGAAGGCCGATGCGCCTCCCCCCGGTGGCGACCAATTCCCGCCTGTGCCGCCCGAAGGTGCGCCGGTAGACTCTGCCAGTTCGCGCAATGACGATGCGATGAGCCGTCTTTCCGATCGCGCCAATGCTGTTCATGAAACACAAGAGGTCGGCGGATTCGAAGCAAGCGTTCACAAGATCAAGGAACAGGTGCTGCCGCGCCTGCTCGAACGTGTCGATCCCGAAGCGGCAGCCTCTCTCAGCAAGGAAGAGCTGTCCGAAGAGTTCCGCCCGATCATCATGGAAGTGCTGGCTGAATTGAAGGTCACGCTGAACCGGCGCGAACAATTCGCGCTGGAAAAGGTACTGATTGACGAATTGCTAGGCTTCGGCCCGCTGGAAGAATTGCTTGGCGATCCGGATGTGACCGATATCATGGTCAACGGCCCCGATCAGACCTACATCGAAAAGAAGGGCAAACTGATCATCGCGCCGATCAAATTTCGCGATGAAGGCCATTTGTTCCAGATTGCCCAGCGCATTGTGAACCAGGTTGGCCGCCGCGTCGATCAAACCACGCCACTGGCCGACGCCCGTTTGAAAGACGGTTCGCGTGTCAATGTGATCGTGCCCCCGCTGTCCCTGCGTGGCACCGCGATTTCCATTCGTAAGTTTTCGGAAAAGCCGATCACGCTAGATAACCTCAAGAACTGGGGTTCGATGGATGAAAAGATGTGTACCGCGCTGAAAATCGCCGGTGCCTCGCGCATGAATGTCGTGATTTCAGGCGGTACGGGTTCGGGTAAGACAACGATGCTAAACTCGCTGTCAAAAATGATTGATCCGGGCGAACGTGTGCTGACGATCGAGGACGCCGCCGAATTGCGTCTGCAACAGCCCCATTGGCTGCCGCTTGAAACGCGTCCTCCCAACCTTGAAGGCCAGGGCGCCATCACCATTGGCGATCTTGTGAAGAACGCCCTGCGTATGCGTCCTGATCGCATCATCCTGGGCGAAATTCGTGGCGCGGAATGTTTCGATCTTCTTGCCGCCATGAATACTGGCCACGATGGATCGATGTGTACACTTCACGCCAACAGCCCGCGTGAATGCCTTGGCCGTATGGAAAACATGATACTCATGGGCGACATCAAGATCCCCAAAGAAGCCATCAGCCGCCAGATCGCAGAATCTGTTGATCTTATCGTGCAGGTAAAACGTTTGCGTGACGGTTCACGACGCACGACAAATGTGACCGAAGTGATTGGCATGGAAGGCGATGTGATCGTTACGCAGGAGCTGTTCGCGTTCGAATATCTCGACGAAGGCGAAGACGGCAAGATCATCGGTGAATTCCGATCATCGGGCCTGCGGCCATACACGCTTGAAAAAGCGCGCCAGTTCGGCTTCGACCAGGCCTATCTGGAAGCGTGCCTATAGGCGGGGCTCCGTCTGCTTATCCTTTCAGCCAGCCCACAACCCCAAAGGCCAGCAGCGCCAGTCCGACAAATGTGCTGAGCGCTGCAATATCGCGCCACGGCATGATACCCACGTTATCGGGATGCTTGCGCCGCGCACGGCGGTGATCGCCCCAGATTGCAATGGCTGACACCAGCAGCATAGCAGCGCCCGCCAGCGCATAGCGCGTGGCATCGCTCGCAAAAAGGATGAAATCGGGCCAGTGCATTGCGCCGCATATGGTTGCCGCACCCGCGCCCTACAATGGCTTTTGCAAGGCGCGTCAGCCTTGATCGCCGGCCAGTCTGGTCTATGCGAGTTTGCGTGACCGAGACCCATACAGACAGGCCAATGCTGGCGCTTCTCGTGCGGTTGCTCGGTATCATGGGTTTTGCCGTGATGGCGGTGCTGATCAAGCTGGCTGCAGAGAGCGGCATTCATATTGCCGAACTGATATTCTGGCGGCAATTCATTTCCATCCCCATCCTTCTCGCCTGGGCGATGATGGCGGGTGGTGTGATCCTGCTCAAGACTCGGCGACCCAGGGCGCATGGCATCCGGGCGATTTACGGTCTGGCAGGAATGGTGTGCAATTTCGGCGGTGTGATCCTGTTGCCATTGGCAGAAGCCACTACGCTAGGCTTTTCCGCCCCAATTTTTGCAGTGCTTCTTTCAATCATCTTGCTGCGCGAAACCGTTGGCATATGGCGCTGGTCCGCGGTGCTGGCGGGCTTTGCCGGTATTGTCGTCATTGCGCAGCCGGGTGGAGGTCACATACCGCTGTTCGGCGCAATGGTTGCACTTGGCGGCGCATTCATGATTGCATTGATATCAATCCAGATCCGCGATCTTGGCCGGACGGAAAAGCCGATGGTGATTGTATTCTGGTTTTCAGTTACCAGCACAATCGTGGCATTTCCCGCTATGCTATGGGTCAGTAAATCGCTGACAAGCTATCAATGGCTCTTGCTGCTGGGAATTGGCCTATCGGGTACTTGGGGGCAGGTGCTGGTCACGCAGGCGCTGCGCTTTGGCAAGGTGTCCAGCGTAATCGTCATGGACTATTCCAACCTCATCTGGGCGACTTTACTGGGCTGGCTGGTATTTGCCACCGTCCCGCCTGCGTCGACATGGGTCGGTGCGCCGTTGGTAATCGCTGCCGGGGTGATCATCGCATGGCGAGAGCGTGTCACAAGCTCGCATCGCTTCATCGTCGAAAAAGACGTGGCCGGAACCTGATGCTGATTTGCGGGTTTTCTATGCATCGTCCCGCATTTTTGGCAGGGATCAGCAAAGGAGCCATATAATGGCACGTAAATTAATTCTCGCGGTTACCGCAGGTGTTCTCGCCATGTCGGCCACGGCATGTAATACAGTGCAGGGCGTCGGCGAAGACGTTGAATCAGTTGGCGAAGCTGGCGAGCGCGCTATCTAGCCAAAATATCGGAGGTTGTCTTGAAGGTTATCACTTCTGTCATCATGCTTTTTTCCATGATGACTCTACCAGCGTGCAATACCGTCAAGGGCCTTGGCCAGGACATAGAATCCGTCGGCGAAGCTGGCGATCGCGCCATCTGATCAACTTCCCCAATTTTGAGAGTCGCAAGGTGCCCGCCGGAGCTATCTGGCGGGCGCTTTGCGTCTCTCGTCTTGCGATACGCCAGAACGGAATCGTTGGCTGGCACTACAATTCTGCGGCTGCTTTCAACCTCGCTGGCAGCAGTTGATCCGTCCGATCACTATTGCGCAAATCCCAACGCGGATCGCGTGAATGGAGCTGGCCTTAAAGCGAGATTTAAGGGCGCTGCCTCCAGATCAGCTTCGAGAAACGCCTCTAGAAATTCAGAGGCGCCCCTACTGGCAATACCCACCCTGCCCCGTCAAACACGCACCAGCCGCTTCGCGCGGGCCATGGACTATGTTCAGACAAGACATCGTCTTGAAAGTCCGCTTGCGGGCGCTGCGCCAGAAAGCGTGAATGACCGATTTTGGGGTGGGAAGCAGACATTCAGTCCGCAATCTCGTTCGCCCATCCTCGCTCTGTAAGGTCCGGCTGGTCCTCACAGAACTCAGTGTCGAAGTCTGGCTCCCAAGGAAATTTCCCAGCCCTGTCTGGCCAAGCTATTTGCAGGCAGGCGAAATCATCGCCGCCGTAGAACCAGCGGCTCCAGCCGAGCAAATCTCGGTAGTGCTTCTTGGCGACGAGGAAGGCGTAGGCGGGTAGATTGGCAAAGACGGCATCCGTTCGCTCACCAACGGGCAAGGTTTTGCCTGCCTTGGCATCGCGGAAGAGGTCGCCGAATACATCGTGAGCGATGTCGTCCTTCGTGCTAAAAATGATGACCTCAGGCTGGCTCGCGTTCACCCAAAAGCCCGTGGTGAATGAGAAGCCGGGACCTTCATCGTCGCCGAAAACACTCGTCCGAAACCAACCAAGCTCCCTTACTTTGACGACGAAAGACTGTTCGCCATCATCGAGCACATCTGGTGGAGCATCCAAGGCTGTTCGCAACCACCAAGCCTAGGCCGCTGACTTGAAGTCCGCAATCGGATCGTTAGCTGAATGTCGGCTCTCTTGCCGATATTGTCAGAAGGGCACAAAACCAACCGCAAGAGCCTCATAAAGGCTATGTTGGCTTTCTTCGGTAAACCAGCATGATGTTGTTGGCCGGCATCTGGTAGCGAGCAGTTCGTTGAAAACCCCATTCCTCAGCCAATCGGTCAACGTCCTCCAGTTTACGCAGACCCCACACCGGGTTCCTCATTTTCAATGAGCGGTCGAAATCTAAGTTGGATGGCGCTGTTTCTATACCCTCTTCGAGATAGGGCCCATAGAGGATGAGGGGTGCATCTGTAGTGAGGACCTGCGAGCATCCCCTGAACAATCCGATTGTCGCGTCCCATTTGCTTATATGGACCATATTGATGCAAAGACAGGCATCGCATTTCCAATTACCATCTGAATTCACATCAGAAATTACGTCAGGCTGCTTGTTCGCTCGCAAGATCGCGTCCGGTACCTTTACGGGCCAATCTGGCGATGCCGCACTCAGCACTAGCGGAGCAAGCATATTGGGCGAGCTTCCTTCGACCCGCCAAGCCGCGATGGAGGCAATTGCTTCTGCATCCTGATCGGTAGGCAGCCAGTCAAGATCAGGGAAACGCTCGGCGAGAAACGCCGCATGCTCCCCGGTCCCTGCTGCAATTTCCAGCAACAGACCTTTCTTTGGCAGTTCCTTGCTCAGGACATCTGCAATCGGCTCCCGATTGCGCAGGGTAGCTGGTGCGTAACGCTTCAATTCATCTTCCTTCGTGCACCCTTGCGCGCCCGCTTTTCACGCAGGGCGAGCCACCACAGCAAGCCGGCCGGTCCGAAGAACAGCGTCAGGAGCAGAAACGGGGCCTGGACCCAGCGTGAGAACCCTTTGGCGTCCGCATCCCGCGATATCCAGATGCCTACAAACAGGTCGAAAGTGAGATAGTGCATCCACCCTAGCGTGACGCCTGCATCGGATGCAAATATCGCGCGGACGCCTTCAAGCGAAGTGAAGGAAACAAAAGCCGCATCAGCCTGCGCGCCGGGATCGACCCAGGCGCCCTGCAGCAGGATCAGCAGCACGGTGTAGGCAAGGCACAGCATGCCCATCGCCGCATAGAAAATCGCCGACATGATGATTGGTCCGCGCGGGAGCAGAAGAAGCGCGCCCCAGGCAGCCATCGCCCAGATGTTGGCAGCTTGAAATATCCAGTCCCAGTTCAACGCCGGCTCCTATTCATCATCTGCAGGCAGATGTTCGCGCTCGAACCGATTGGCAAGACGCATGATTGAATCATGTTCGTGAACGAATTGTCCGCCCGCCTTTTCATAGGCTGCCTGTAACGCCGCTGTGGCAAGCACACCTGCCCGGATGGAGCGATATTTCGCCCTGTCGCCCCGTAAGAAAATGTCGGTTGCCGGAGCAAGCAGCCGGCCCAATCCTTCTACTGGCCGCGTTTCTCCTTCGCGAAATCCGCGTAGCAATCCCGGCCTTAAAATGTCGAGCCGCGTAAACTTCAGTGATCTTACATCGCGCTCGACCTCGCCCTTTGTGCGCAGGTAAAAACTGCGCGACATGAGGTTTGCGCCAACTGATGAAACGAGCACGAAATGACGCGTCCCGCCCTGCTTTGCCGCGCGGGCGACTTCCATTACCAATTCATAATCCACCGCGCGGAATGCTTCGTCGCTGCCGGCCTTTGAATGCGTTGTGCCAAGCGCGCAAAGTACCGTCTCCGGCTGCAGCGAAGTGATTGCATCCGCCCAGCCCGACGTATCGGACAGCACAAGCTCCATCCGCGTTCCAGGCGTAAAATTGATCTCGCGGCGCGAAAGCCCCTGCAGGTTCAGTTCTGGCAAATCCGGCGTTCGGGCAATGATGTGACGGCCGATCAATCCGGTCGCGCCGACAAGCATGACCTGTCGCCTCGCGTTTATTGCGTCAGACATTGGACAATCCTTCCGGTATTGATCCGAAGATATTCCCATATTGCCGCATCGCATAATTATCCGTCATCCCGGCAATGAAATCAGCGATATGACGTCCGCGTTCAGGCTGCGTGGCAGGAACTCGCTCAGCCCAGCCACGGGCCATCAAAGCGGGGTTCTGATCAAATGCGGCAAAAAGCCTCGCAATGACATTCTTTGCCCGCCCTGCGGTGCGTAGCTGGTCCGGGTGATGATAAAGGCGTTCGTACATGAACCGCTTCAGCTGCCGCTCCTGCCCGGCCATTTCTGGAGAGAATGTGGCCAATGCGTGGCCTGCATTGCGCACGTCCTCTATCGCGTTCACATCCTTCAGATTACTGCGGGTGGTTTCCAGAAGATCATTGACCATCACCCCGATCTGGGTGCGCACCAGTTCTCGCAATTGCTGTTCACGGTCAGCGCCGGGATAACGCCGTTCGACTTCGCGCCATTGATCGGCGACAAAATCCAGCTGCAGGAGTTCATCCAGATGCAGGAAACCTGCACGCAGGCCATCATCAATATCGTGATTGTCATAAGCAATATCGTCCGCCAGCGCGGCCAACTGCGCTTCCAGCGAAGGCCAACGTGCGAGATCAAATGGGAATGCTGTGTCGAGCTCGGCAAGAGCCCATTGCGGTGATTTGACAGGGCCATTGTGCTTGGCAAGACCTTCCAGCACTTCCCAGCTGAGATTGAGACCGGGGATTCCGCAATAGGGGCTGTCTATCCGCATCGCAGTGCGCAGGGTGTGGCCGTTGTGATCAAAGCCGCCTCTTGTTTCCAGCGCTGCATCCAGTGCTTCTTCGCCTGAATGGCCAAATGGCGGATGACCCAGATCGTGCGCCAGGCACAAAGCCTCTGTCAGATCCTCGTCCAGACCCAGATCGCGGGCAATGACCCGGCCAATCTGCGCCACTTCGAGGCTGTGTGTCAGCCGCACCCGATAGTGATCGCCATCGGGCGCGATAAAAACCTGCGTCTTGCCCGCCAGACGGCGAAAGGCAATTGAATGGATTATCCTGTCACGGTCGCGTTGGAAAGCGGTGCGGGGGCCGCGCACCGCGCCATTCGTCCCGTCACCAGCCTGGGAGAATTCGCGCCCGCGACTGGCAGCGGGATCAGCAGCATAGGGCGCGCGGGACATGGTCATTGTCGCTACGAGAGCGCTACGCCTGTGACAACGGGAACAAGGCGCGAACGCCGCGAAATGCCTTGAGAAAAGCTCTATTCGCCGCCGATAATCCACCGCGCGGCAGCGTCAGCATGGATGCGCATGCAATCATAGATGGGCACGACATTCGCGTCGACATCGACCACCAGCTCCAGTTCGGTGCAGGCCAGCACCACGGCTTGCGCGCCATCGGCTTGGTAACGGGTGAACATGGAACGCAATAGACGTTCGGAATCCTTGCGCGGTTTACCCAGCATGAGTTCTTCGTAAATGATCCGGTCAAGCTGTTCGACGCTTTCCATCTGCGGCGGCAGAAGATCCACCCCATGTGCCACAAGACGGCGTCGATAAAACCCTTCGGTCATGACATTACGCGTGCCGATCAAGGCAGCCCGCTTCACCCCATCCTGCGCCATTTTTTCGCCAACGCATTCGGCAATGTGAAGGATCGGCACATCGACCTGCGCCTGCACATCTCGATAAACGCGGTGCATGGAATTGGCCCCGATGATAATCATTTGAGCGCCGGCATCGGTCAGCCTTCGCGCAGAATCAATCAGAATCCTGGTGCCACGCTCCCAGTCTTCCTCGGTCTGCAATTGATATAATTCCGCAAAATCGAGGTTCTCGATGAGCATGGGCGCGGAGGATCGTCGGCCAACCTCGCGTTGCACCATCTTGTTGATACGTTCGTAATAGCGATGGGTTGAAACCCAACTCATCCCGCCAATCAGGCCCAGCTTACGCAAGAGTTCTTGCCCCCAAATTTGCAATTCGGCTGGTCTTTAGCGCGAGATGTCCTCCGGAACCAGCCATCGTGATGGCCGGAACCGGGGGTTATTTCAAAATTCAGCAGATCAGCGCTTGCCGATCGGGTCCGGCTGGTTGTCCGGGTCATTACCGGCATAACCATCGACACGTAGCGTTCCGCCGGTCGCCAGCAGGATGCCGGCCGCATGCGGAGCAGCCATGGAGGTGCCACTAATGGTGTCATATCCGCCACCCTTCCAGGTAGACGTGATGCCGAGGCCTGGCTCTGCCCAATCGACCGGCGCGCCGTAATTGGACCAGCTTGTCAGATTGTCGCTCTGGTCAATCGCGCTGATCGTATAGACACGGTTACCCGATGCGCTGGCGGGTGAATAATTGCTCGCATCTGCGCCATCATTGCCCGCTGCGATCACCATGTGAAGACCGCCCGCAGCCGCAGCCTGAACAGCATCGTTCAACGGCTGATAGGATCCGCCACCAAGGCTCATATTCGCGACATCGCCTGCTGAAGCATTTCCGGCGGCGTAATCGACACCAGCGATAATGCCGGAGTAGGCACCGCTACCACGGCGATCTAACACGCGCACAGCCACTACGGGTGCGCCCGCAGCTACGCCGACAACTCCAATGGCATTGTCGATAGCAGCAATAGTGCCGGCGACATGCGTACCATGGCCGTTTTCATCTTCTGCACCCTTGCGGCTTCCGGTGAAATCCTTGCTGCGCGCGGTGTCCACGTTGAGATCGGGGTGATCCAGATCGATGCCACTATCAAGCACCCATGCCCTGCGTGAAAAACCCGATCCATCGATAAAGCCGCCAACGCGGGTGATACCCCATGGCGTTTCCTGGGCAGAGGTGTCCCCACCTCCACCGCTGCCATTGCCGCGTCCGGGTGGCGGCGCAAGCGTCACGATTTCATCCTGCACGCAATAATTGATCCAGGGGTTGGCCCGCTGCATGTTTTCCACTCCGCGAGCAGAAGCACGCGTGGCGAAACCGTGAATGGAATTGCTGTAGGTATAGAGCACCTGGCCGCCCTGCGCATTCGCAGCACGATTAGCGGCGGCCGTCACCTGGCCACGGCGAACTACGTTCTGATCGAAAACACAGATATATTGACCCGCAATGCGGCCCTGTGATTGCGTAGCCGCGTTCTCACTACGCTGTGACATTACCGGCGCGCTTATCGTCACAACACCAGCCACGCCTGCAAGTGCAAGGAATTTTATGGATTTCATGCGTCCCAACTCCATTGATTGTCCAACACCGTTTCGTGTCGGGTCAATCATGGCGGGACTAACAGCGGAGTCAATTCGGTTTACCCCGCAATCCACTCGTCACGAAAGTTAGCTATTGTCTATCGGTATTTAAACACGCCTGCACAGTGATTTGTCAGTCCATCGACTTGACGATTTCCTCAACCATCTTCTTCGCATCAGACAAGAGCATCATCGTCTGGTCCATGTAGAAAACGTCGTTATCAACCCCGGCATAGCCCACGCCGCCCATGCTCCGCTTGATGAAGAAGACTTGCTTGGCCTTGTCCACATCGAACACCGGCATGCCATAGATGGGCGAGCTCTTGTCGGTCTTTGCAGCCGGGTTCACCACGTCATTCGCGCCGATAATGAAGGCGACGTCAGCCTGCGCAAATTCTGAGTTGATGTCCTCCAGCTCAAACACCTTGTCATAAGACACATTTGCTTCGGCAAGCAGCACATTCATGTGGCCCGGCATGCGTCCGGCAACAGGGTGGATGGCGAATTTCACCTCCACGCCCTTTTCCTCAAGCACATCGGTCATTTCGCGCAAGGCGTGCTGTGCCTGGGCCACGGCCATGCCGTATCCCGGGATGATGATGACCTTTTCTGCCTGTTCAAGCATGAAGGCCGCATCGGCTGCGCTCCCCTGCTTGAAGGGGCGCTGTTCGATCGCTGCGCCACCGCCAGCAGAGGCTTCGGCACCAAAACCCCCTGCAATAACGCTGATGAAGCTGCGATTCATGGCGCGGCACATGATGTAGCTGAGAATCGCGCCCGAACTGCCGACGAGTGCGCCGGTGATGATCATCGCCGTATTGCCCAGCGTGAAGCCCATCGCCGCAGCGGCCCAGCCGGAATAGCTGTTCAACATGGACACGACGACCGGCATATCCGCCCCGCCAATTGGGATGATGAGCAGGAAGCCGATGATGAAAGCCAGAACGGTCAGCCCAGCAATCAGCGGGAAAGTCTCCGCCGGAGCGGCCATGGCGAATAGCGCGGTCAGTACGATAATCGCTGCCAGCGTGCCGAGATTGATGACATGGCGTGCGGGCAAAAGGATTGCCGCGCCGCTCATTTTGCCTGAAAGCTTGGCAAAGGCGATGACGGAACCGGAAAAGGTAATCGCACCGATAGCGATACCAAGGCCCATCTCAACCTTGCTCACTGCAGAAATGCCGCCATCGACCAGCAGGCCAAATGCACCCGGATTAAGATAGGCCGCCCAGCCGACCAGCACGGCAGCAAGGCCAACGAGACTGTGGAATGCGGCCACCAGTTCTGGCATCTGCGTCATCGCGATCTTTCGCGCGATGGTAAAACCAATCAGTCCGCCGATAAGGATAGCGACGGCGATCTCGAGGATATTGGCGATATCATGGGTGATTAGCGTGGTGCCCACCGCAATCAGCATGCCGATCATGCCGAAACGATTACCCCTGCGGCTGGTCGCCGGGCTGGAAAGCCCGCGTAGCGCCAATATGAAGAACACACCTGAAGCGAGATAGGCTAGGGCGACCAGGGGATTTACGCCGGTGCCATCCGCACCTGCAGCAAGAAACGATAGCCCCATCACTTATCTTTCTTCTTGTACATGGCCAGCATACGCTCGGTCACGGCGAATCCGCCAAAGATGTTGACGCTGGCAAGCACGACGGCGAGCAGCCCAAGCCACTTTGCAAGCAAGCTCCCCGCTTCCGCAGAAGCGATCAGCGCACCCACGATAATTACCGAGGATATAGCATTCGTGACCGCCATCAGCGGTGTGTGCAGAGCAGGCGTAACCGACCACACCACATAATAGCCGACGAAACAGGCCAGCACGAAGATCGAGAGGATTGAAATAAAGTCCATCTGGCCTACCCCTTCAGTCTCTCGTTCACCACTTCACCGCCCTTGGTGAGGCGTACTGCATCGCCGATTTCTTCATCGAGCACTGGCTGTCCTGCCTCTTTGTTCCAGAAGGCGTTGAGGAAATTGAACAGATTGCGCGAATAGAGCGCGCTGGCATCTGCTGCGAGATGCGCGGGCGTATTGGAAAATCCCATCAGCTTGACGCCGTGCTTTTCGATCACCTGATCAGCTACACTGCCTTCAACATTACCCCCTTGCGAAACCGCGAGATCAAAGACCACGCTGCCGTGACGCATGGTGGCGATCTGCGCATCGGTTATCAGCCGCGGAGCGGCCCGCCCCGGAATAAGGGCGGTAGTGATGACAATGTCCTGCTTGGCAATATGGCTGGACACCAGTTCTGCCTGCGCCTTCTGGTACTCCTCGCTCATTTCGGTGGCATAGCCGCCGCTGCCCTCGCCCTCTATCCCCTCGACGCTTTCGACAAAGACCGGCTTGGCACCGAGCGACATTATCTGTTCTTTTGTGGCAGAACGCACATCGGTTGCGGAAACCTGTGCGCCCAGCCGCTTTGCAGTGGCAATCGCCTGGAGGCCGGCAACCCCCACACCCATCACAAACACCTTTGCCGCGCTGACGGTGCCTGCCGCGGTCATCATCATCGGGAATGCGCGGCCATAGGTATTGGCCGCAGCGATCACGGCCTTATAGCCGGAGAGGTTGGACTGACTGGACAGCACGTCCATGCTTTGCGCACGGGTAATGCGCGGCATGAATTCCATCGCCAACGCTTCATACCCTGCCTTGGCATAGGCATCCACGCGATCTTTCTGGCCGAATGGATCAAAAACTGCAGCGACCCAGGCACCAGCCTTGGCGCCCTTCAAGGCCGCCACATCGGGTGCCTGCACACCCATCACGATATCGGCATCCTCTACCGCTTTGGCTGCCGACAGCACCTGTGCACCTGCATCGCGATAGTCTTCGTCTGAAATGGACGCTGCCTGGCCAGCGCCCTCTTCAATTGACATGGTTGCGCCCAATGCGGTGAGCTTCTTGACGGTTTCAGGTGTGGCCGCAACGCGGCTTTCGCCCGGCGCCCGCTCTGCAAGAATTGCGATCCGCATCTGGCTATTGCCTCCTTCGGACGATCAGGAAATCAGAAGGATGACAATGAATGTAATCACTGCAATCAACGGAACTGACCATTTCAGTGTGCCGATGAAGCTGGAATAGGTGCCTTGTGCGGCGTTCATATCGTGCGGATTGCTCATTTTGCGATGTAGCCCCTTGGGTTGAGGAAATTTCAACAGGCCCTTGCTGTATCCGCAACTGTTCGCCTTCTCAAGTCTCTCCGCCCACTCACCGCTCTGAATAGCTATGCAGATTTGGTTAATTGCCATTCAAGGCGTGCTTAATGGGCTCTTTACGTCTGCTTGCTAAATTCTGGATCTTAGCTCGGATGTCCCGGGCCTTACTGGTGGGAATGCATGGCCGATACCGAACAGCGATTATTGATGCTGATCGACGATGAACCGGCGCAAAGTCGCCTCATCTCAGCGCTTGCGGGCCGTGAAGGCTGGCGGACGCTGGTGGTGAGCGATTCCGAATCCGCTATCGCCACGTTGGGTACACGCCAGGGCATGCAATTGTCCGCCATCATTCTTGATCAATGGGTGCCGGGAGATCGGGCCTGTGAACTGATCGCTGAATTGCAGGAGCGTCGCCCTGCACTGCCGATCCTGATGCTGACAACCAGCACCAGCCCCCAGCTTGCGGTCGAAGCCATGCGCGCTGGCGCAACCGATTATCTCGTCAAGCCGGTCGCGCCCGATCGCCTGATGCAGGCGCTGCGCAACTCCACCTCGCGCGCTTCACCACATGATGAACTAACCCCGCTCAGCGAAAAAATGCCGGCCAAGCTCGATTTCGATGCCATGGTCGGCACCGCTCCACCATTTCGCGATGCGCTGGCAAAGGCTGCCAAGGCTGCGCGCGGACAGGGCCACGTGCTGATCGAAGGCGAAAGCGGCACGGGCAAGGAAATGCTCGTCCGCGCCATGCATGCCGCTAGTCCGCGCACAAAAACCGAACTGCGCATGCTCAATATCGCAGGTATTCCTGCCAGCAGCCTGGAATCGGTCCTTTTCGGCCATGAGAAGGGCGCTTTCCCGGGCGCTTTCGAGCAGCAGACAGGCGCCTTGCAACATTGCGATGGCGGCACGCTGATCCTCGACGAGATTGATCGCCTTCCTTCCGATTTGCAGGATCGCCTCGCCGATGTGGTCGAAACCGGTCAGGTCAAACCTGTCGGCGCGCAATATGCCTATAAGGTTGATGTGCGCATCATCGCCGCCAGCAATCTGCCCCTGACAGATCTGGTAGCAACGGGCCATTTCCGCGAAAACCTGCTGACCGCGCTGTCACGCACTTCCATTGAATTACCGCCGCTGCGCCAACGCAGCGAAGACGTGCCCGCCCTCACCCGTCATTTCCTTGGCAGGATTGCCGAACAGCCCGGCCTGCGTGCGCTTGGCATCACGTCCGATGCGCTGCAATTGCTGTCCGCTTTCGAATGGCCGGGCAATGTCCGCCAGTTACAGGCCGTATTGTTCCGCGCCGCCGTGTTCTGCGATGGTGATGCGCTGACCTGCGACGATTTCCCGCAATTGCGCGAAATCGTCGGCGAGATTGAGCCTTCCGAAGTGCCGCTGCGCGAAAGTGCTGGTGTGCAATTATACTGTGCCGATGGAAATCTACGCCCGCTGGAAGATATCGAGGCCGATGTTATCCGCCTTGCCATCGGCCATTATCGCGGCCGCATGACGGAAGTTGCCCGCCGGCTCGGCATCGGCCGCTCTACTCTGTATCGCAAGCTGTCAGATCTTGGGATCGACAACGCAGCCTGATCGGCACGTCCGGCGTTTCGCCACGCACTGACTAATTCGCCAAACCGCCGAAATCGGTAAGCGCAGCGTCACGCAAGCCGCGCCAGACATTGCGTGCCTGCACAGTTTCGAACACATCGTGCACGCGCAGCAATTGCACGCCTGCATTCATACCCAATTGCGCCAGCGCCAGCGATCCGCCGGTGCGCTGGTGCGGAGCAGCTTCATTGCTGAGCGCGCCAACCATACGTTTGCGGCTGGCACCCAAAAGCAATGGTTGCCCCAGGGCGTGGAACATCGGCAAATGATTGAGAATATTGAGGTTGTCCGCCAATGATTTGCCAAACCCAATGCCCGGATCAAGGATGATATTGGCACGCCTTACCCCAGCCTCCACCGCCCCGTCTCGCGCCTGTTTCAGAAAATCGAAAACGTCGAATGCAACGGCGGAATAATCGCCACCTGCGTGCAAATCCTCGCCCTTGCCGGGCGCGTGCATCAGGATTACGGGAACTCCGCTCGCGGCTGCAAATTCAAGGCTGCGCGGATCATAGCGCAGCGCGGATACATCGTTGATGATGTGCGCGCCTGCTTCCAATGCGGCTTCCATCACTGCGGGGCGACGCGTATCTATGCTGACGGGTGCGCCCATGCCGGCGCAATATTCGATCGCCGGCCTGACACGCTCGATTTCCTCGCCTTCCCACACCGCCTTTGCGCCGGGACGTGTGCTTTCGCCGCCAATATCGATGATTGCTGCTCCGGCTTCATGCATTGCGGCAGCATGGGCCTGCATTTCATCCGCATCGTCCATGAACTTGCCGCCATCGGAAAAACTGTCCGGCGTTACATTGAGCACGCCCATTACCTGCGGCTGGTCCAGCCGAATGGTGCGTCCGCCCAATTCCAGCGCGAGATGTGCATTGCGCAAATCGGACCACTGCGCTTCGGCTTCTGGTCCAACATCATCGGGCAGGCGGGCGAAGACCTCTTCCACGCCATCGCGCGTCACGATCTCACGCTGGATGATGGCCCCGTCACGCCGCAGGACCACGGCAAATTCACGCGCATAGACCATGCCGCCGGCCAGCCGCACGGCATCGCCTTCCACTGCCTGCGGGCCGGAAACAAAAGTGAGCGGATGGATATAGAGTGTGTCGGTCATTTCGTCTTCTGTCGCAGGGCTCAGTCTTCTGCCGCCAGCAGATACAGCCCGCGTGCCGCATCAATCGGCTTCACTTCGCCGCCATCCTCATAATGCCAGAACGTCCAGCCATTGCAGCTTGGCGCATTCTGCAAATTCTTGCCTACGGCATGAATTGATCCAGTTTCCTTGCCGCATTCCACGCTGCCATCGGCACGCACCTTAGCTTTCCAGCGGCGTTTCTTGTCGAATATCTCGGCGCCGGGCTTGAGCAATCCGGCCTCCACCACCGCGCCAAAGGCGACACGCGGCTGGCTTTTGCGGCTCTGCATCGTGGCGAGCGCGCTTTCATCCAGCGGTAATTCCTTTTCGATCCGCGCATGGGCGACCTTGCGGTAGACGGCTTCACGCTCGCAGCCGATCCATTCACGACCCAAACGCTTTGCCACTGCTCCGGTAGTGCCGGTGCCGAAGAACGGATCCAGCACAACGTCGCCCGCTTCGGTCGTTGCCAGCAGCACACGATAAAGCAAAGCTTCAGGCTTTTGCGTGGGATGTGCCTTATGGCCGGCGTCATCCTTCAAACGCTCCCCACCCGAACAGATCGGGAAGGTCCAGTCGGACCGCATCTGCAATTCATCATTGAGCGTTTTCATCGCCCGATAATTGAAATGATAGCGCGATTTCTCCCCCTGGCTCGCCCACAGCAGCGTTTCATGCGCATTGGTGAAGCGGGTGCCACGGAAATTTGGCATGGGATTGGTTTTCCGCCACACGACATCGTTGAGGATCCAGAACCCCAGATCCTGCAAAATCGCTCCGACGCGATAGATATTGTGATAGCTGCCAATCACCCATAATGCGCCGTCAGGCTTCAGAACACGCCTGCACTCTGTCAGCCAGTCCTTTGTAAACTTGTCATAAAGAGCAAAGCTGTCGAACTGGTCCCAATCATCCGTCACGGCATCGACATGGCTGCCGTCTGGCCGATTGAGATCGCCGCCAAGCTGGAGATTATAGGGTGGATCAGCGAAGACGAGATCGACGCTGGCATCGGGCAATTTGCGCATCGCAGCCACGCAATCACCTGTCAGTATCTGCCCCAGCGGCAAATCCGCCTTGTCGACGCCCGCATGCTTCGTCTTGCGCTTTGGTGCGCGAATTTTAGTCAGTTCACCCAAGGACTTTCCCTCCACTTATCCACAGGGTGTGAGTCCTCTGACCGGCGGGGTCAAGCAGCAAATTTGCGCGCGTTCACCAGCACTAGAGCGGAACGAAAGGAGTCCGGCACAAGATGTAGAGACTGTGCGTGCGGCGCGGACTCGATATGCTGGGGTGTGGCCACAAGGACTCGCCCGCTTCAATTCGGAAAAATCGAACGGAGTATCTGATCGCGTGATAGCGGCAGGGCTTGGCCGCAATGCAAGGAGATTTGCTCGCGCCTGAATATGGCGGATGCAAACCAGCGCCTTCGCGCTAAGCCTTGCGCTAAAGCGTCATCTCAAGTTGCGCGACGGGAGCGAAAGAGCGCCTGTGCAGCGGCGTGGGACCGTGCAGGCGCAAAGCCTCCATATGCTCTTTCGAGCCGTAACCCTTGTTACGTTCCCATCCGTAATGCGGATGGTCCTGCGCCGCCTCAACCATAATGCGGTCGCGATAGGTTTTGGCGAGGATGCTTGCCGCGCCGATGGCGGGTTCCCGCCCGTCACCGCCCACAATGGCTTCGGCCGGCCAGCGCCAGCGGTCACAACGGTCGTGCGGGGTGAAATTGCCATCAATCAGCGTCGCGCAATCATCATGGCCGAGCGCCTTGCACAACTGCTCCATCGCCAGGCTCATCGCCAGCATTGTTGCACCGAAGATATTCAGTGCGTCAATCTGCGCCACGTCCACCACGCCAATGCCATAAGCGCATGTTTCACGGATTTTCTGTTCCGCCTCTTCACGCGCCCGGGCGGTGAGCTTCTTGGAATCGTCCATCCCGGGCGGAGCGGGCTTGCACAGCAGCACCGCGGCGGCCACAACTGGCCCGGCAAGCGGCCCGCGCCCCGCTTCATCGACACCGGCGACAAGCGGCTGCGGGCCAAGCTCGGCACAAAAGGTAGAAAAAGGCGTTCCCGATAACATGCGCAATCTGTTCCTTGGTACTGCCATATTCTCCGCCTCGCTCGCCCTCGCAAGCTGCACAGGTTCGCAATCGGGGGATACTGCAAATGCGACCAGCGCTGCTGTATCAGACAGCATGATGGCAGGTGAGGCTGTCGCATTGCAAGGCAACTCGCCATTCGCCGCTTCGAGCCATGCAACACTGGACCGGCCCTGGGCACTTGCATTCGAGCCGGAAACGGGTCGCATTTTCATCACTGAGAAGGGCGGAAATCTCCGCTATTACCAACCCGCCGATGGCACTACAGGCGCGGTGTCAGGCGGGCTGCCAGAAGTAGTCGATGAAAAGCAGGGCGGTCTGGGCGATATGGCCTTTGGCCCTGATTACGCCGAAAGCGGAACGATCTATCTCACCTGGGCTCAGGATGCAGGCAACAATATGACCGTGGCTGCGCTGGGCCGGGGCAAGCTGGATTGTGCCGCGCCAAGCAATTGCAGGATTACTGGCTTCAGCGAAATCTGGCGACAGAGCCGCCCTGCTGAAAGCAAGGGTCATTATTCGCACAAGATCGCCTTCTCGCCGGATGGACAATATCTCTTCCTGTCCAGCGGTGACAGGCAGGAACAGGACCCGGCTCAGAATCTGTCGAACAATCTGGGCACTATCGTCCGCCTCAATCTGGATGGCACAGCCGCAGCCGGAAATCCCTTTGCCGATCGCGGCTCCCCGACTGACCAGATATGGTCATATGGCCATCGCAATATTTTGGGCATCGCCTTTGCGCCTGACGGCCATTTGTGGGAAATCGAACATGGTCCTGCAGGCGGAGACGAATTGAACAAGGTCACCCGCGGCGCCAATTACGGTTGGCCGCTGCGCTCCAACGGTAATAATTACGATGGCAGCAATATCGCCGATCACAGCGCAGACGATGGTTTTGCCAGGCCTGCTATCGGCTGGACCCCAGTTATCGCGCCGGCGGACATGATCTTTTACACGGGCAATATGTTTTCCGATTGGCGTGGCCATCTGCTGATAGCCAATTTGCGGACCACGTCTATCAGCCGGATCACGGTGAATTCAGCTGCCAACAGCGCGGACGAGGCGGCTCGATATGAATTTCCTAATCGCCTGCGTGACATTGCACAGGCGCCTGATGGAGCAATCTGGGTGATCGAAGACGGGGTTGGCGGGCGGCTGCTCCGCCTTAGCCCCGCATCCTGAGCCATAAAAGGTAACGACAGAAACAATTGCCATGACAGTTTCGACGCCCTATCGGCGCGCGTCCCATGACTGATACCGCAACCGCTACTCTCATTCCGCTCGCGCAGGTGAATCCTGCGATGATCGACGAATTGCTCGACCGTGCTTTCGGGTCTGATCGCCACCGCCGCACTGCCTACAAGGTGCGCGAGGGGACCGAATGGCTGCCCGCGCTCAGCTTTGGCGCGCTGGATACAGAGGAAATGCTGGTCGGCACAATTCAAGTCTGGCCGCTTGCGCTGACGGATGAAACGGGCAGACGCCACCCCATCTTGATGGTCGGACCGGTCGCCGTAGTGCCTGAGAGGCAGAGCGAAGGCTTTGGCCATGTGCTGATGGCAGCAATGGCAGATGCGCTCGACCCCGCTGCCCGCTTGCCGCAATTGCTGATCGGCGATCCGGAATATTATGAACGGTTCGGCTTTTTTTCCGGGCCGACTCAAAAGTGGGCCTTGCCAGGCCCGTTTGAACGTCATCGCCTGCTTGTGCGAGCGGATAATCCGGCCATACTTCCTGAGGTTGGCACGCTTGGCCCTTGGATTGGCTGACGCGTTCTGGCATCGGTAATAGTATGCCATACGATCCACCTCCTGAACTTGCAGGATTGACCCTTGCCGATGTGGCCGAACTGGTTGCTGCGCGCAAATTGCCTCCCCTTGAAAGCTGGGATCCGCCCGCAATCGAACCCAGCGGCATTCGCATCGCAGCAGACGGCAGCTGGTATCATGATGGCAGCAGGATTACTCGGGCCGCCATGGTGCGCGCTTTTGCCAGCCTTTTACGGCGCGAGGCGGATGGCACATATTGGCTGGTAACGCCGCATTACAAGCAAACCATCGAAGTCGAGGATGCCGCTTTCATCGCTGTTGATATGAAGGTGGATGACGGCGCGCTCGCCTTTCGTCTCAATACAGATGATCTTGTGGTTGCAGGGCCGGACAATCCCCTGCGCGCTTCGGGCGATCCGCAATCGCCTGCCATTTATCTCATGGTGCGCCATGGCTGCGAAGCGCGGCTGGATCGGTCGACCTGGCTGGACCTGGCCGAACATGCCTTGTCCGGGCAGTATGATAATGCACCGCTCCAGGTTACGAGTCTTAACGAATGTTTCGCGCTGGTTCCGGCATGAGCGAACTGTTCGATCGCCTTTCCCAACTGTTTGCGCAAAGCCACCATGTCGGCATAGCCGGATTACGCGATGATAGCGACTGGGCAAGGCAGCCATTGGTCGATGCTGCTGTGCTCATGGCCGTGACAGACCGGCCGAAATCCTCAGGCGGCCCCGGCCTGTTGCTGACCCACAGACCCCAGACGATGGCGCACCATCCCGGTCAGGTCGCTTTCCCCGGTGGAAAGCTGGAACAGGGCGAAGATGTCGTCGACGCCGCCCTGAGAGAAGCCCATGAGGAACTGGCGATAGAGCCGTCACAGGTTCGTGTCATTGGCCACGCCCAAAGCTTTGTCACCGGCTCGGGTTTCAGGCTTACGCCAGTGCTGGGTATGGTACCCGAAAATATCGAAATACGTCCCGATACGCGCGAAGTGGCAGGCTGGTTCGAAGCACCGTTGCAGCACCTGCTGGATCAGCGCAATCATGAGCAGAAAATGGGTCGTTTCGGCACGCTGGAACTTCCCTATACGGAGATTAACTGGGGGGATCATCGCATCTGGGGCATCACCGCAGGAATCATCGCCAATCTGTCACACCGCATGGCTTGGGAGGAACTGGTTGGATAGTGTCAGCCTTCCGGCAGCCGACTGGACCAATCGAGAAGACCTCGCAACGCTCGTCACGGCATTGGGGTCACACAATATGCGCTGGGTTGGCGGAGCAGTCCGCGACACTTTGCTTGGATTGCCGGTGAAGGATATCGACGTCGCCACCAAACTGCATCCCGACACGGTCATGAAGAGATTGGCCGAGGCAGATATTCGCGCCATCCCAACAGGGATAGAACACGGCACGGTCACGGCAGTGTTACCCATGGGCAATGTGGAAATTACGACGCTGCGCAAGGATGTCGCCACCGACGGCCGCCGGGCGACTATCGCCTTCGCAGAGGAATGGCGTGACGATGCCGCGCGAAGAGATTTCACCATCAACGCAATGTTCACCCATCCGGTAACGCTGGAGATTTCGGACTATTTTGATGGCCTGGCCGATCTGGTCATCCCACGCGTGCGCTTTATCGGTGATGCGCGCGAACGTATCCGTGAGGATCACTTGCGGATCCTGCGATATTATCGCTTTCAGGCGCGGCTCGGTGCGGCGCTGGATGAAGCGGCGGAGGACGCCTGCGCCCAGCTTGCGCCCATGCTGAAAGGTCTCAGCCGGGAACGCATTGCGATGGAATTGCTCGCGATACTGGCACTTCCCGATCCGCATGCCACGCTGGCGCGCATGCAGGAAAAAGGCGTCTTGCCAGTGATCCTTCCCGAAGCGGGAGAAAGCGGCCTTGCCTCGCTGGAGAACCTGTTGAAGGCAGAGGAAAAGCAAGATGCGGCGCCTTCGGCCATTCGCCGCCTTGCTGCGCTTCTTCCGCCCGATCGGCACGTGGCCGAACAGATCGCTGCGCGCTTGCGCCTTTCCGGTTCCCAGCGAAAGCACCTCATGCGGCTGGCTACACGCAGCAGCGTCCCAGACGACCCCCATGCCCTCGCCTATCGAGAAGGCATGATAATTGCGCGCGATCTCTTGCTTCTGAAAAGCCTGTCCAGCGATCTAATCGAAAGCTGGCAGATCCCTGAATTTCCACTGAAAGGTGGCGAGATCGTTGCCCGCGAGGTGGGCGCGGGGCCAGAAGTTGCCCGCATCTTGCGCATGGTAGAAGACCGCTGGATCGCGGAGGGTTTCCCCGACCGCAACAGGGTCGCGCAGATGCTGGATGATGCACTCAAGCCCTGAAGTCGGGTTTTTCTGGCTGCGGCACCGGGGTTGAAATCGACTGCAATATTGGTGCAGGGAGTGTTCATGAGGGTTTGCTAGACCTTCATTCCGTCGGGTCCGAACGCGATTGAGTGTTCGGCTGTGTCTGCCTTTAGGGGGTGTGCCACCCGAATTGAGATTCCGGCGCTGTCGGACGATTTTTGGAACCGGAGCCTTGCTTGAAAGGCCCGGCATTAGAGGAAGTTTTGTATGAACCGTTTCGCACTTACCGCCGCCGCTGCCATGGCCACCGCCTTCGCCGCTCCGGCAATGGCGCAGGACGCCGGTGTCACGATCGTGGGCAATGATGATATAGAGATCGGCACTGTTGCAAGTAATGACGGCTCCACCGTTGTCGTCGACACTGGCACGCACCAGATTCCGCTTGGCACCGATGCCTTTGCCGAACGCGAAGGCGTCTGGACGCTGAACACGACCAAGGTTGAACTCGACACTGCATGGGCGCAGATCGTTGCAGAGCAGGAAGCTGCCCTTGCCGCTGCCATCGTGGTGGGTGCCGATGTTATTACCGCTGATGCGCAGGCGCTTGGCACGATCGAAACAGTCAATGCCGATGATGTCGTGCTGACCCATGCCGACCAGCCTATGACGCTGCCGAAGAACCTGCTGGCGCTCGATGAAGAAGGCAAGCTGATGGTTCTCGCCAACATGGCAGACATCATGGCCGCGGTTGGCGGCTAAGCCAACAAAGCATACCGAAAAAAATGGCCGGGAGGGCAATCCTTCCGGCCATTTTTATGCCTGCGGCAATTTGCAGAAAGTTAGAACAGATTGTCCTTGGGAAAGCCCTGGGGCGGCATGCGGCCAGCAGCGCCGCGGGCAACTTTCCACATGCCGATGTCGCCTTCAGTTCTGGTGCGGCCCGTATCGCCGCCCATTGTCCAGCTCAGCCCTTCGGCAAGCGTAAAAGTTCTCGCATCGGAGAGGCCGCCATCGCGATAGCGTTGTAGCGTCACACCCTGCCCGCGCGTCATCACCGGCATTTCCTCGAGCGCGAAAACCACCAGCTTGCGATTTTGACCCACCACGGCGACATGATCATGCGCGCCTTCGATTGGACGGGCGACTGTCAGTCTTGCATCGCCCTTCAGATTGACGACCTGTCTGCCCTTGCGCGTTTCAGCAAGAAGTTCGTCGGTCAAGGCGACAAAGCCCTTGCCCAGCGTTGAAGCCAGCAGCAATTGCCTGCCTTTTTCGTGGACGATCAGTGAGATGATCCGCGTGCTGGCTTCGATGTCCAGCGTATTGCGCACTGGCTCGCCAAAGCCGCGGGCACCTGGCAGTTTGCCCGCGCCAAGCGTGAAAAAGCGCCCGTCATCGCCTGCCAGCAGGATCTTGTCGGTCGTCTGGCAGTGAACGGCAAATGCCGGTCCATCGCCTTCCTTATATTTGAAATCGCCGCAACCATCCTTGCCCAGATCAACATGCCCCTTGGCGCCGCGCACCCAGCCCTTTTGCGACAGGATCACCGTTACCGGTTCTTTCTCGATCATCGCATCGGGATTGAATTCCACTGTGGGAGTGGCCTCGGCAATGGTCGTG
Source organism: Aurantiacibacter atlanticus (assembly GCF_001077815.2). GTDB lineage: Bacteria > Pseudomonadota > Alphaproteobacteria > Sphingomonadales > Sphingomonadaceae > Alteraurantiacibacter > Alteraurantiacibacter atlanticus. Next base: position 2,271,235 of record NZ_CP011310.1, read on the forward strand.
CGGCGGACACCGATGCTGGTGTCGGGTCCGTATTCCTTGCGTAGCGCCGCCATGTCATTTTTCAGGCGGGTTCGCTGGCGGACGGGGGACGCAAGCAGCTTTTCAAGCTGCTCCTTTTCCTTGAGAATATCGTCCTTCTCGCCGCGTAGCTGCATTTCTTCCAGCTTGCGCAAAGACCGCAGCCGCATGTTCAGGATTGCCTCGGCCTGACGGTCATTCAACCCGAATTCTGCCATCATCACGGGCTTGGGTTCATCTTCTGTGCGGATGATCGCGATCACCCGGTCAAGATTGAGGAAGGCTATGATATAGCCTTCAAGCAGCTCCAGCCGGTCCGCGATCTTGGCCAGCCTGTGCGAAGTGCGGCGCTGGAGAATTTCAGTCTGGTGGACTATCCAGCTGGTCAGCAATTCCTTCAGACCCATCACCATCGGCGTGCGCGTGTGATCGAGCACATTGAGGTTGAGCGAGAAACGCGTTTCCAGATCGGTCAGCTTATAGACCGATTCCTTAAGTAGTTCAGGGTCCACATTACGGCTGCGCGGAACCAGCACGATGCGTATCTGCTCATCACTTTCATCACGCACATCTTCCAGTATGGGCAGTTTCTTGTCAGAAATCGCCGCCGCAATTTGCTCTATGAGCTTGCCCTTGGGCACTTGATAGGGAATTTCGGAAATGACGAGCTGGTAAGCACCGCCCTTTATCCGCTCTATCCCCGCCTCGCGATCCGCCTTGTCCTCTGCTTCTTCCGCGTGGAACCGTCCGCGCATGCGGAAACTGCCGCGCCCAGTTTCATAAGCGTGCGAAATTGCATCGGCGCTGTCCACCACCAGACCGCCAGTGGCGAAATCCGGGCCATGAAAAACCGCCATCAGCTCTGCATGGGTGACGTCCCTGTTGAACAGGACCAGCTCGGCTGCATCCAGCACTTCTGCGACATTATGGCTGGGAATGCTGGTCGCCATGCCCACCGCTATGCCGCTGGCCCCATTTGCCAGCAAATTGGGGAACAGCCCAGGCATCAGCTCGGGCTCTTCCTCCTCGCCATTATATGTCGGGACGAATTCAACCGTGCCTTCGTCCAGACCCGCCATCAGCTGCATGGCAGTGCGGGTCATACGTGCTTCGGTATAACGATAGGCCGCCGCGTTATCGCCATCGATATTTCCGAAATTGCCCTGCCCTTCCACCAGCGGATATCGCAGTGTGAACGGCTGGGCGAGCCGGACCATCGCATCATACACGGCCACATCGCCATGCGGGTGATATTTGCCAATCACATCGCCCACGACGCGGGCCGATTTCTTGAAGGCGTTGTCGGGTGACAATTTAAGCTGGCGCATGGTCCACAGCAGGCGGCGGTGGACCGGCTTCAGCCCGTCGCGCAGGTCAGGCAACGAACGCGCAGTAATGGTCGACAGCGCATAGACAAGATAGCGCTCGCTCAGAGCGCTTTCAAACGGCTCCCGGATGATACCCTTCTCGGAAACATTAGTGTCGTCGCTTGTCGCCATGCAATTCGCCCTACCACCGGCACGAACTACGGGACAGCGGGGAACGAAGCGATTTCCCCACCCGTTATGGTCTCGAACAGCAAATATTCGAAAGGAGCGCGCTCCATGCCGCAACGTATCATGATTTTGGCGACAGACGGGTTTGAACAATCCGAACTGGAACAGCCCAAGGCCACACTGGAAGACGCAGGGTATGAGGCGATTGTCGTCAGCCCCGAAGATGGCGAAATTCGCGGGTTTTCAGACAAGGAATGGGGGAATCCCGTTTCGGTTGATCTCACCGTGGATGAAGCGGAAGCCAGCGAATTTGATGCGCTGGTGCTGCCCGGCGGCCAAATCAATCCAGATATTCTGCGCATGAATAAAAAGGCCGTGCAACTGGTCGGAGATTTTTGCGTGCAGGGCAAACCTGTCGCCGCAATTTGCCACGGACCATGGTTGCTGGCTGAAGCCGATGTCATAACCGGCAAGAAAGTGACCAGTTGGCCGAGCCTGCGCACCGATCTGGCCAATGCCGGAGCTGATGTCGTCGACAAGGAAGTGGCCATTGACGGCAATCTGATCACCAGTCGCAATCCGGGAGACATTCCCGCTTTCTGCGATGCGCTTATCGCACAGCTTAAACAGACGGATCCATCCGGAGACGCACAAAAAGCCGCCTGATCCTCACCCCCCTCCCAGGATATCGGGCTGGAGAAGGTCCCGTTGCAGCGATGCGGCGGGGCCTTTTTCGTCGACTGCCATCACCCAGAAAACGTGGCGTGCTTGCCTTGATGCCTCAAATAAGGCAAATATGGCGAAATTATGGCAAAAAGGAGGCCACAATGCGGCAGAGAGGTTTTTTGATTGGTGTAGCCCTGACTTGTATATCTCTCGCGGGATGCAGTGATAATTCAGAACCCCGCACTACGACCGACATGGCATCACCGGAAATGGTTAACGAAAGCGTGCTTCAGGCCGACGAGAGCGAAAGCGCAGACACAGCCGGGTCAGCCGAGATCGCGGCCCTGCAAACGCGGCCCGATATTCCCATCAGCCTGCCGCGCATGGCCTATATCTACGATTATGGCTTTCGCCTTGGAGCGCAGGACATTGCCAGCTTGCAGGAACGGCACGCCGATATGTGTGAGACGAAAGGTCCCTATGTCTGCCAGATCGTGTCGCAGAGCCGTTCTGGCAGGATTGATGATGGTTATGCCAGCGGACGGCTGGAACTTGCCGTGATCGCCAATGAGGCGCGATCATTCGGCGCGCAACTTGGCTCCGCAACTGAACATACCGGCGGAGAACAGGTTTCAGCGGCAATTACCGGAGAAGATCTGACCAAGAACATGGTCGATACCGAAGCGCGCCTGCGCAGCCGGATTGCCTTGCGCGATCGCATGATGGAAGTCCTGCGCACGCGGCAGGGAAGTGTCGAGGAACTGGTTGCCGCCGAACGCAGCGTCGCCCAGATCAACGAAGAGATCGATCAGGCGCGCAGCTGGCTGGCGGAAATGCGGCAACGCGTGGCCTTCACCCGCATCCATATCAACTATTCGACCGCCGCAGCGTCTGCCAATGACTTTCTCGGACCTGTCAAAACAGCGATTGGCTCGATCGGGAGCATTCTGGGTTATCTGCTGGCTATTGCCATCGTGCTCGGCACAATTGCCATTCCCATTGGCGTAAGCATCTATGGCTTCAGGCGGATCGGGAGGCGTGGTGCGGCCAGCATCGCGGCCACGACCACCTGATTGCGCGCCGACAGCGATGGTCTAATCGCTGGTGGCGCGCGGCATGGCGAATGTAAAGCAGGTTTCCTGCGCGTCAGACGTGACCTTCATTGATCCACCATGTGCGCTGGCGATCTCATTCACGATGAACAGCCCCAGCCCCAAGCCCTTCTCTCTGGCCGAAAAATCGGCGCGAAAGAAGGGTTCGAACAAATGGTTCTGCGCATCTTCGGGAATGGGTTCGCCTGAGTTGGAGACGCAAAGCTCAAAGCTGTCGGGTGTTGTGGAAGCTGACAGTCTTATCGATTGATTTGCCGACCCATGACTGACTGCATTGGCCAACAGATTGGCCGCCAATTGCGCGATCCGGCGGGAATCGCATCTAATCGAATGGGTCAAATCAAGTGCGACTTCAATCGTCTTGTCATCGCTGATCCGACGCTGTTCCATCACCACCTGCTCCAGTGCTTCACGCACCGGAGCGCCATCCAGCAGATCGACAGGCAGGCCACTTCCCAACCACCCGCGGGCAAAATCCATCACATCGCTGATCAGTCCGTTTGCACGAGCGATGCTTGCCTCCATCTCTTCAAGAACACGGCCGCGCATGGCATCATCCAGGGATGGCCGGCGCAACAGGCCCGTTCCCGCTTTCAGCGCAGCCAGCGGATTGCGCAGATCATGGCCCAGCACGGCAATAAACTGTTCGCGCAGCATGGTTGCTTCGTGCTCTTCCTGCGCCAGCGCCTCTGCTTTGGCCTTAGCATCCATGAGGTTGCGCTCAAACATGCGGCGATCAACTGCGCGAAACACTGTCATGCGGGTGAAAAGATGCTCTCCTGCTGCCCCGCGCCGCTCAGCCGAATTGGCGATAACGGGCAGTTTTTCGCCGGAGGCATCTACCAAATCAAGCGCTATCTCATGCACGAAGCCCTGCAGGCGCAGGAGCGGCGCGAGATGCGTTTCGAACGCCAATTTGCCGCCGAAACTGAGAAAATCATGGACGTGCCGATCCATCAGATCTTGCGAGCTGTAACCCAGCCAGCCAAGCAAGGTCGCATTGATTTTGACGATATGGCCGTCAGGCGTCAGCGACAGATAGCCGCATGGCGCGTTATCATAGAGATCCTGAAGATCCTCCGATGGCCCCGGCTCAGACAAAGGCTCGAATGGCTGCAATGACCTCGGCAGGCGCGCTAAGGTTAGGGCAGTGGCCGGTTGCGTCGAGCAATTTATATTCACTATTTTCCAGATGGGCATGGACATATTCGCCAACACACTCTGGCGCGATGATGTCCTGCTGGCACTGGAGTACAAGGCTGCGCGCTTTGACGCGGCACAAATCCTCTCGATTGTCCGAGAAGAAAGTCACGCCGGCAAATTCGCGGGCAATATCCGGATCGGTGCTGCAAAAACTATTGGTCAGCCGCTCACCCAATTCAGGCCTTTCGGCATTTCCGACAAAAGCGGGCGCCATCGCGGCAGACCAGCCCAGATGATTTTCTGCCAGAAAATCAAGCAATTCATTGACCTGATCCTGCGAAAACCCGCCCTTGTAATCACCATCATCAATATAGCGCGGCGACGGGCCTACCATGACGAGATCGGAAAACATGCCTGGCGCGGCAATGTCGGCAAGTGCCCCGATCATTGAACTGACCGAGTGGCCGACAAATACTGCATTCTGCAGATCCAACGCGCGGCCGATCTCCACAACATCATCGGCATAACCCTGAAGCGTGGAATATCTAACGCCGTCATAGGCTGATAAATCCGAGAGGCCGGCACCGACATAATCGAACAGGACAACCTTGAATTCTGTTTCGAAATGATCGGACACATCGCGCCACATTGTCTGATCGCAGCCAAAGCCATGGGCAAATACCATCGCACGCGAACCATCGCCGCGCACATTTACATTATTGCGGCGCAATATTGCTGTGGTCATCATGCTCCCCCCTGCACAAATCAATATTTGCCGCAGGGCCGCATTTTGTCAATCAGGTCAGGTTTCAGAAGCCTTGCACGTCCACACTGCCGGACGGGATGCTGACGATCAGGCCATCCAGTTCTTCAGTCAGCACAATCTGGCAGGACAGGCGGCTGGTAGCCTGCACATCGGCTGCAAGGTCGAGCATATCTTCTTCATCTTCAATCGCTTCGGGCAATTTGGCGAACCATTCGCGCCCCACGATGACGTGACAGGTTGAGCAGGCCAACTGCCCTTCACATGTCCCTTCCAGCGGCATTCCGGCAGCCTGCGCCACTTCCAGCAGGCGATCGCCCGGCGAAGCGGTTACCTCTACTTTTTCGCTATCTCGGGTAATGAAGGTAATCCTGATCGTGCCTATCCCTGCTGCGCTGCAGCATTGTTAATCATTCCAGCGACGGCTTCAAGCTCTTCCATCGAACTATAGCGTCCCCAGCCAAGCCGGATCGACGATTTCGCCTGTGCATCCGACAGACCTATGGCCTTGAGCACATGGCTTGGCCGCCCTGATCCGCTGGCGCACGCAGAACCGGCGGAAAACATGATGTCGCGGCAATCGCTCATCAAACGGGCAACGTCAATGCCGTCCATGCGGATATTGAGATTGCCATGCCAGCGCGCCTCTGCGCTGCCGTTGAGCGTCCATTCGTGAAACAATTCGCGCGCACGATCCCACAATGCCTGTGCATGCGCTGCATCTTCCTCCGACCGTTCCAGTGCAATGGCGGTTGCGGCACCAAATCCGGCGCACAATGCAGGGGAGAGCGTGCCTGATCGGACATCTTCCTGCAATCCGCCTGTGATCTGCGGATCAAGCTCTATGCCATCGCGCACCCACAGCGCACCGATGCCTTTTGGCCCGTGCATCTTATGCGCGCTGATGGCTATGAGATCAGCGCCGGTCACTGGCATCTTGCCCGCTGATTGCACTGCATCGGTAAAAAACAGGGCGCCAGCCTCCTTCGCCTTCCGATGAAATTCAACTGTCGGCTGGACAACGCCGATTTCATTGTTCACCTGCATGACGGCGACAAGCTTTGTATTGGCGGGAATATCCTGTTTGACATTGCACTGGCCGTCCGCGCCGACGTTGAGTTCATGGCAATTACCCAGCGCGCGGGCCGTATCGATCACGGCGGCATGCTCTATTGACGTAACGCTTATTGCGCCCTTGCCCGGAGCGCCGCGCATTGCAAGATTGATCGCCTCGCAAGCGCTTCCGGTGAAATGCACCTTCCCACCCGGAGGCAGTAGTGCGGCAACCTGTTCGCGCGCCAGTTCAACCGCAGCAGCTGCCATGCGCCCCATGCGATGGGGACTGTGCGGATTGCCGAAGCCGCTGCCGTCCGGTCCGTCGAGCCATTTCAACATTGCATCACGCGCCTCTGGCGCGAGCGGAGTTGTAGCCTGATAGTCGAGATATATCATATGCAGCCTATAGTCTGATTACAGGTGAAACCAAACCCGCAACCCGCGAATTATCACGCTAGTGACGCCCATGCGTCGGTGAAGGCATCAAGGTCATTCGGCTTGGTGTTCCAGCCGAGCGAAACGCGGATGGTGCGCCGCGCAATACCCTCATCCAGTCCGAAGGCCTGCAGAACGCGGCTGGGCTTCAGTGAGCCAGAGGAACATGCGCTGCCTGCCGAAACTGCAAAACCCATCGCATCTAGCCGGATGAGCAGGGCCTGCGCGCTCATTTCAGGGTGGGTAAGGGGCAGGATATAATCGACCTGTTCACCAATCCGTTGCAGGTCATTGCCAAGCTTGCCTGCAAAATCAGCGCGATGCCTTGATGTGGTTTCCCAGTCGCATTGTTCCAGTGCGGCCGCCATGCCCAGTGCACCGGGCAAATTTTCGGTCCCGCGCCGATAGCCACGTTCATGCCCGCCGGAAGGATTGAGCATGGCAAAATCCTTCACCAGCAAAGCGCCAATGCCGATAGGTCCGCCAAATTTGTGCGCCGAAAGGATGACCATGTCCGCACAAAGGGGAATATCAAGCTTCCCCGCACTCTGCGCGCAATCAACAAGCAGTAGGCCGGATGCATCATGCACACCCTCTGCCAGCAGCGCGATGTCCTGCCGCGTGCCCGCTTCGGAATTCACATGCTGTATCGCAATCAGAGAGCGATCGTCGCCTGTCGCAGCTTCAAACTGGACCTTGCCATCAGGTCCGACCGGCAAAACCCCGGCACCTGAGTCCCGGACGAAGTGGTAAAGCGCATCATGCTCCACATCGCTGACACATGTATGCGCAAGCTTGGCATTGCCGAATGCCAGCGTCGCAGCCTCGCTCGCGCCGCTGGTGAAAATCAGCTCTCCTTCCCAGCCGAGCGCCGCCTTGCACCGTCGCCGTGCATCCTCAAGCGCAGCACGGGCGCCTCTTCCCTCTGCATGGGGAGAGGATGGATTCGCCCAGATGGCGAAGCCTTCTTCCATTACGACGCGCGCCTCTGGCCGCAGCGGAGTGGTGGCGGCATGGTCCAGATAAATGCGAGTCATGTCAGAACAATTGCGAAACGTGGCATAATCCCTATATAGCCGCCGACTTCCACCGCGCCAGTCGGTCGGACCATATCAATTCCAGCAAGGCCAATACGCCCATGCCGCACGTCATTTTTCCCGGCCCCGAAGGCCGTCTCGAAGGTCGCTTCTCACCCGGTCCGCGCCCCCGCGCGCCCGTCGCGATGATTCTGCATCCGCATTCACAGGGCGGCGGCACGATGAATGACCGGATCGTCCAATCGCTCTACAAGACTTTCGTCAATCGTGGTTTTGCCACCTTGCGCTTCAATTTCCGCGGCGTCGGCCGCAGCCAGGGCAGCTTCGATCACGGGATCGGCGAATTGTCCGACGCTGCCAGCGCGCTCGACTGGGTGCAGCAGATTCACCCAGAGGCGCAGGTGACCTGGGTAGCCGGCGTCTCCTTCGGCGCATTGATAGGCATGCAATTGCTGATGCGCCGTCCGGAAATTCGCGGCTTCATCTCCATCGCACCGCCTGCCAATATGTATGATTTCAGCTTCCTTGCCCCCTGCCCCGCCAGCGGGATATTTGTGCAGGGCACTGCCGACACGGTTGTGCAGCCGGTGGCCGTCCAGAAGCTGGTCGAAAAGCTGCGCACGCAAAAGCACATCACCATCCACCATGATGAGATACCGCGGGCCAATCACTTCTTCGAAAACGAGCAGGAAGAACTGATGAAATCGGTCGACAATTATCTCGATTTCCGACTCGACCCGAGCTGCCCGATTACCTGATCCGATGAAGGCTGGCAGGCTGGCTGGCATTGTGACCAGCCAGCCTGCCTCTCAAACCTCGTCAGACCCCTCTCAAACCGCGCCGTACGCGCGGCTCGCCCGTTACCGATTGTGGTCGGGAGTGACGGGCGCGTGAATGCCTGCGAAATCATCGGCTCTACCGGCCATGCCAGCCTAGACAACGCCACCTGCCGTTTGATTGAACGGCGCGCGCGTTTCGATCCGGCAACTAGCACGTCAGGAGAAACCGTGGTGGGCACCTATACCGGCACCGTCACCTGGCAAATTCCCGACTAAGGCGATCTATCCACCTTCTCCCTTGGCGGCGGATTCCGCAAGCGATCCGCCGCCTTCGGTGGGGATGATCCAGATTGCCACATTCACCATCATCACCACTGCCAACACCGCCATTAAAAGCGATTGCTTCCTATTGCCCTTGCGATGCAAATAAACGGCGCCAGCAAAAAGTGCGGCGGCCGCTAGTATGACAGCAGAAATGATGAAGTCGAACATGAAACCTCCCTAGCTTCAGACATTGCGTGTCGCCAGTGCAGTCGGTCAGTTAAAGGCTTTCAGGAACGCTTGACGCCAACGGTTGCATCGGCAACCAGTTACACCATGCAACACATCAACGATCTTCCGCTGTCCCGTCGCTCCTTCATCGCGGCGCTGGGATCGACCTCCGCGCTTGCCGTGATGCCGGGCTGTGTCACCACGCCAGCCACCGCCTCGGGTCAGGTCGCGGCAGAAGCATTGCTGGACGATATCGCCTGGAACCTGCTGCGCCATGAGCCGACGCGCGCCACCTCGCTAGGCGTTGATACCGGCGTTCATGCGGCGCTGCGCAGCCAGCTTGCCGATGCCTCTCTGGAAGGTCAGAATGCATATGCGGCCACACTGCGCGCCGATCTGGAACGCGCCCGCGCATTTCCGAAAGAAGGGCTCGAGGCTGCTACGCGCACCAGCTTTGAAGTTGTAGAAAGCGCCTATGCCACTGCAATTGATGGATTTGCCCTGCCCTATGGCGATATTCCAGTCGGAAGCTGGCGCACCGCACCTTACGCGGTAATTCAGAATGTCGGCGCCTATATTGATCTGCCGCGCTTCATGGATTCAAGCCATCCGATAGAGAGCGCCGCCGACGCAGAAGCCTATGTCGCGAGATTAAACCAGATGCCCGGCGTTCTGGCTGGTGAGCTAGAACGTATCCAGCAGGCCCGCGCGATCGGCGTGGTGCCGCCGGATTTCCTTCTGGACAAGGCGATCGATCAGATGCGCCGCCAGATTGCCGATACACGATCAGGCGGCGCGATGGTAGAATCGCTCACCCGTCGCACGGCTGAAAAGGGCATTGCAGGCAATTGGGGTGATCGCGCAAAGACCATCGTAACAGGCAGCATCACTCCGGCGCTAGAAGCGCAGCTGGCCGAATTGCAGGTGCAGCGCGCATCGGCCGATAGCGATCCCGGCATCTGGTCACAGCCCCGGGGTGATGAATGGTATGCCTGGTCGCTGCGATCCAGCACCACGACAGACATGGGACCGGACGAGATTCACGAACTGGGCCTGTCCACCCTGGAGGACATCCATTCCCGCATGGACCCGATCCTGTGCGATATCGGTTACAATGATGGCTCTGTCGGCACACGTATGACGCAACTTGCCGAAGACGAACGTTTCAAATTTGCTGAAGGCAATCCGGGCCGCGCGCAAATCATGGAATTCATCGAGGAACGGGTCGACTGGATTCGCGCACAGATGCCCAGGGCATTTCGCCGCGTGGCGCCAGGCAATCTGGAAGTGCGCCGCCTGCCACCCGCAGAAGAGCCGGGCGCGCCCACCGCCTATGGCGGAGCTGGTTCAGTCGATGGCATGGTGCCGGGAAGAATGTGGATCAATTTGCGCACGACTGATCTGCATCGCCGCTATGACCTGCCCACGCTGGTCCACCACGAGACCATTCCGGGCCATGTCTGGGAAGGCGAATATTCCAACCAGCTCCCGCTGATCCGTTCCATCCTTGCGTTCAATTCTTTCTCCGAAGGCTGGGCGCTTTATGCCGAGCAACTGGGTGATGAGCTGGGCGCCTATGAGGATAACCCCGCTTGGCAATTGGGTTATCTCCAGGGCGCGGCGTTTCGTGCGTGCCGCCTGGTGGTGGACACTGGGCTTCATCACAAACGGTGGGGTCGTGAACAATCAATTCGCTTCTTCATGGATCGCAATGGCAATAAGCGCGAGGAAGTCGAAAGCGAAGTTGACCGCTATTGCAGCTGGCCGGGGCAAGCCACCGGATACATGGTCGGCAAGCAGGAAATCCTGCGACAGCGCGAACGCGCGACTGTGGCATTGGGCGGTCAATATGACTTGCGTGACTTCAACCAGTCCGTGGTCGATGGCGGGAACGTGCCGCTTGATGTGCTGGCTGGCAATATCACGCGTTATATCGGCAGCTAATCCAGCAATCCAAAAGACATTGCCTTAAGCAGGATTAACCAATGTTCTGCACGCCATCTTTACCAAAACTGTGCCAGTTTCCTTAATCCATGACACAAGGACTGGCCTCATGTTCATGACGTTTCTGGTAATCGGTGCGATTGGTGCAATGCTGCTGACCATGGTGCCACGCTCAACGGTGCCGTGGCAGCGCTTCAGCTCACGCGGAGGCGCAGCCATGCTGATTGGCCTGGGGCTGTTCGGCACCGTCCACACCGCGCTCTCCCCCTGACGCGCAGATCCTGCGGGGCAAAAGCCCGGCTCAGCGCCGGCCGAGACCGCTTGCGATAGTTCCCAGGATACCGCCAAGACCGCCCGCGCCACTGCCGGACGAGCTACCCTGCTGGCCCTGTTTCGCCAGATAGCCCATCACTGCCATCGCAAGGATTGGTAACATGCGTTTGAGCAGGCTTTCGTCCAGCCCCGTTACGTGGGCGACTTCGCCCGCCACGGAACGGCTGACATCCTTCGAGCCGAAGATGCTGCCCAGAATGTCATTGCCGGATTGCACCGGGGTCGGCTTGCTGCCGAGGACAGCATCGAGCAATCCGCCACCCAGCCCGCCTGCAGAGCCGCCCAGAACCGCCCCTGCCAATCCTCCAAGTCCGCCAAGCGGATCGGCTGACCCGCCACCGGCAGTAGAGCTGCGCCCCATGCCCGCCACAATGGCCGGAAGAAGCGCGCCCGTTGCAGTTCGCGCAGTTTGCTCATCAATGTTCAGCTCGCGCGCAATGCTTTCGACAACACCACTCTGCTGAAGGGTTTGCGCCAGGCTCATCCTATTTCTTTGCAAACAGGCCGGAAGCCATGCCCGCAATATCGTTCAGCGGATTGCCGTCCCCGTCCTTATCGAGAATCCCAATTAGGCTGGAGGGATCATTCTTGATCGCATTGGCGAATTGGCCCAGCGAACCTTCGCCGCCAACCTGCTCGACAATCTGCGAAAGCACGCTCTTCTCCATCCCGGTTTTCGCAGCGGCGAGCTCGACGGTATCGCCCTCCATCTGGTGCGTCTGCCCCAGCGTAGCGATCGCCTTTTTCGCCATCTTGGGATCGATGCCGACTTTCTCAGCCAGATTTGCCACGTCATCGGGCGCGCCGCCAATGTTGCGAAGAATACCGTCTAGCAAGCTCATCATTCGATCTTCTGAATGTTTCTAATTGTGGGGCACCCTAGACGTTTTGCGTGACACAAAAAAGGCCCCGCTCCGGCGTCAACACCGGGCGGGGCACTCCTCTTCAACTGTAAATTCTTGTCTTATGCGCGTCGGCAAAGGCCAATCAGGCAGGCTGCGGCGCTGCCTGGCGAACCCCTTCATCGACATGCTCAGTGAAAGGCTGGAAATTATCGACAAACAACTGGACGAGCTTTTCAGCGGCCCGGTCATATTCGTCAGGGTTCGCCCATGTGCTGCGCGGATCAAGAATGGATTGATCGATGCCAGCCTGTTCCAGAACAGGGACGCTGACGGGCACGTCAAAGCCGAAATTGGAATCCTTGCGATATTCTACATTGTCCAGATCGCCATCGAGAGCTGCGTTCAGCAACGCGCGGGTAGCCTTGATCGGCATGCGATGACCAACTCCGTATTTTCCGCCGGTCCATCCGGTATTGAGTAGCCAGCATTGCACACCACCTGCCGCAATCCGCTCCTTCAACAGATTGCCATAAACAGAAGGATGGCGCGGCATGAACGGTGCACCAAAGCAGGTGCTGAAGGTCGCTTCCGGTTCTGTCACGCCGATTTCGGTTCCGGCCACCTTGGCGGTATAGCCCGACAGGAAATGATACATCGCCTGATCCGGTGTCAGCCGCGAAATCGGAGGCAGGACCCCGAATGCATCAGCAGTCAGCATGATGACATTGCTCGGCACTGGGCCAAGGTTTTCGGCGCTGGTGTTGGGGATGTAATCAATCGGATAGGCGCCGCGTGAATTCTCAGCGAGCGAATTGTCGTCCAGATCCATCTCCCGCGTTTCCGGGTCCATCACGACATTTTCCATGATCGTGCCAAACATGCGGGTGGTGGCGTATATCTCCGGCTCCGCCTCCTCAGACAGGCGGATCATCTTGGCGTAGCAACCGCCTTCGAAATTGAAGACTGCCGTATCCGACCAACCATGTTCGTCATCGCCGATCAGCGTGCGGCTCGCGTCAGCGGAAAGCGTGGTCTTTCCGGTACCCGACAAGCCGAAGAAAACTGCGGTCTTGCCGTCAGAACCGGTATTGGCACTGCAATGCATCGGCATCACGCCCTTGGGCGGAAGCAGATAGTTGAGAATGCCGAACACGCCTTTCTTCATTTCGCCGGCATATTCCGTGCCACCGATCAAGATCAGCTTTTCCGAAAAATTAACCGCGATCACCGTTCCGCTGCGCGTGCCATGCCGCTCCGGATCGGCCTGAAAACTTGGCAGGTCGATGATCGTATATTCGGGATCGAAGCCGTCCAGTTCAGCTGCCGTCGGACGACACAGCATCGTGCGGATGAAGAGATTGTGCCACGCCAATTCGTTCACCACGCGAACACGCACGCGATGTTCCGGCTGCGATCCGCCAAACAAATCCGCAACGTAAAGCGTTTCCTTATCTGCCAGCGCAGCGAGGAAATCTTGCTTCAACGCGGCGAAATGCTCTGGCGACATGGAAGCATTATTGTCCCACCATACCGTGTCTTCAGTTTCTGCATCGCGAACGATAAACTTGTCTTTCGCGCTACGCCCGGTGTGCTTGCCGGTCTCGACCACCAGTGGACCGCCCTGCGCCAGTAGTCCCTCACCATTGCCGACGGCGGATTCTACAAGTTCGGGCCGGTTTAGATTGGCATGGATAGTGGCGGATGTTTCAATGCCCTGTGCGGACAAGGGAACGGATAGCGTAGCGGACAAGGTTATGCTCCTCGAAGCAGATATGGCTGAAAAGCGCATGCATTTGCGTGGGTTCAACCTAGCGCATAATCGCGGCATGGTGCCGCGTCAATTTCGCGGCTCAAGGAATAGCCGATTTTTCGACGTTTCCACTCGCGTTGCGATCACACGCTTTTATTGCGAGCCAGCCTGCAACAAAGTTGTGCAATGCGTCGCGAAAAGTTAGTCCCTAGTCAGGCAGGAACAAACATGACGCAAATAGACGAAAATCCATCTCCCCAACCGTCCGGAAAGGCCATTGATGCGTCCGGTGATGACAATGCGTCTGCTGAAAGTCAGCGCGTCATTGCTCTGGTAGATGATGACCGCAATATCCTCACGACCTTGTCCATTGCACTGCAATCGGAAGGCTATGCCACGCGCGTCTATTCCGATGGCGAGGCGGCACTGGCGGCATTGCAATCAAATCCCCCTGATCTTGCCGTATTCGACATCAAGATGCCGCGCATGGATGGCATGGAATTGCTGCAACGCCTGCGCGCAAAATCCGATCTGCCGGTTATTTTCCTGACCAGCAAGGATCAGGAAGAAGATGAAGAAGCTGGGCTGGCGATGGGCGCCGACGATTACATTGCCAAGCCTTTCAGCCAACGCCTTCTGCTTGCGCGCATTCGGGCGATCCTGCGCCGCGCTGCGCCGGTTGAGGAAGGACAGGAAGCCACGCGCGACCCTGCATCGCCGGATAATGGTCTTATAGTTCGTGGACGATTGTCGATGGACCCGGCGCGCCATCAGGTTACCTGGGAAGGCGGGCCGGTCAGCCTGACCGTCACCGAATTTCTGCTGCTGGAGGCATTGGCGCAGCGTCCTGGTGTGATCAAAAGCCGCAATCAGCTGATGGATGCCGCCTACCCTGACGATGTCTTTGTCGATGATCGCACTGTGGATTCGCACATCAAGCGGCTACGGCGTAAATTCCGCAGTGTCGATCCGCACTTCGGCGCAATCGAAACGCTTTACGGTGCCGGATACAGTTTCTCGGATGGCTGAAAATCCGATGTCGACGAGCGGGTTTGAGCGGCTTCCATTTCCCCTCGGCAAGTCGCTCACAAAGCGTATTCTGGCAGTGAATCTGATCCCGTTGCTGGTTTTGGCCGGAAGTCTGTTTTTTCTTGATTCCTATCGCCGCCAATTGCTCGATGAACGATTCAAGCTGGCCCGGATCGAGGCGCAGATCACTGCAGAGGCATTGGCGGGGGCCACGCAAGAACGACAGGAAGCCTTGCTGAGCCAGATCGGGCGCGAACAGAAGATGCGCCTTCGCATGTATGATGCAAGCGGGACAATGATTGCAGACAGTTTCGAGCTTGATGAGCCAAGTTTTGCCTTCGATGACCCCGTGGCTGAACCATTCCTTGAAGACTTCGCCCGATGGACAGATAATGCGGTGAACTTCGTTGTCGGTGCCCCTTCCGCCCCACCCTATACCGAGCCGCCCGACACCGCTGCAGATTCCTGGCCCGAGCTTGCCCGCGTACGGCAACAAGGGCTGAGCCAGATCGAATTGCGCCGCGCTCCGGATGGCACGCCGGTCATCAATGCCGCTGCCCCTGTCGGTATCAATGGCGCCAGCCTGCTGACCACCCGCAACGCCGCAGATATCACCCAGGCCGTGCGCTCGGCGCGCAGCAGCCTGATGACAATCATCCTGCTCGCTCTTGCCGTGTCCATCGTGCTTTCGCTTTATCTTGCTTCCACCATCATCGATCCCTTGCGACGATTGGTGAGCGCGACACAGCGTGTCCGTCTTGGCCGCGAACGCGATATCGAAGTGCCCCGCATGCATCAGCGCGGTGACGAGATCGGTCAGTTGGCCCGCGCCGTTTCCGATATGACCGCCACGCTGCGCCAGCGGATCGATGCTGTCGAAACCTTCGCCGCTGATGTGGCGCATGAAATAAAGAACCCCCTCGCATCGCTGCGCAGCGCCACTGAGAGCATGTCCAAGGTCGATGATGCGCAATTGCGTGCGCAATTGATTGACGTGGCCGCACATGACGTTCGCCGGATTGATCGCCTGGTGAGCGAAATTTCCGAAGCCAGCCGGATTGACGCGGAATTGAGCCGCGCGACCTTCGAACCCGTCGATCTGTGCGAATTATTCGCCAATGTCGTCGCCAGAAAAGAAGAGCGCGGCGAAACCGAAAACTGCGTGCTGGAGGTGCATCGCGACAACACGCCGTCACGCGTCATGGGCGTTCCGATACGGCTGGAACGCGTGGCTGAAAACCTGCTCGACAATGCAGTGTCCTTTTCACCCGACGGCGGGCGCATCATCATCTCTCTCGATAATGTCGATAATAGGGTGCAGGCGCGGGTTTGCGATGAAGGTCCGGGGATTCCCGAAGACGAACGCGAAAAGATTTTTCGCCGCTTTCATTCGCACCGCCCTGACGAAGAAAGCTTCGGCAATCACAGCGGCCTTGGCCTCGCCATCGGTCGAACCATTGCCGAAGCGCATGGCGGGTCGCTACGCGTCGATGACGAAGAACAGGGGACCTGCGGGGCCTGCCTCGTCCTCGAATTGCCGTCAGCACGGTCCAACGGTAATGCATGACATGAGAAAGTCCTTCCAGCGTGGCTGAAATCCTATCCAATGCGACCTGCGTTGCCATGCGTGGTCGCGCCCTGCTTATCCTTGGGGAACCTGGCAGCGGTAAATCCAGCCTTGCCCTCACCCTGCTAGATCGTGGGGGAGAATTGATCGGTGACGATGGCGTTACCCTTGAATGGGATGGTTCGCGCGTCATCGCTTCGCCGCCGCCCAATACAGAGGGTCTGATCGAAATTCGCAATGTCGGGCTGCTCGAAGTGCCGACCACTGTTGCTCCAATAGCCATCGTTATAAACCTGTCCAATTCGGCTGAGCGTCTGCCATTGGGCCATGGCGAGGCATTATTGTTGGGGCATCGGGTTCCGCAGGTCGATCTCTTCCCCGGCACTGATGTTTTGGCCCTGCGAACCGAAGCGGCACTGGAAATCCACGGGCTACCCTAAGTCTGCTCTTCACATTCGCTTAACGAAAGCGCACATCGCCTCGATGGTATCGAAGACCACGAATACGCGGCAACGCATCCTGCTCGTCACCGGAATGCTTGGTGCCGGAAAAACTACCGCGCTGCGCGAACTGGAAGATCTGGGCTGGGAAGCGATCGACAATTTTCCGATCCGCCTGCTTAAACGCTTGGTTGGACGCGAGAAGGACGGATATTCGCTCGCAATAGGGTTTGATTGCCGGACCCGCGGCTTCGTGCCAGCGAAAATCATTGAACAGGTTAAAGCCTGGGTGGAGGACGGTGATGTTGCCATCACCACCCTGTTTCTCGATTCCAGCGGACATGAACTTGAACGCCGTTTCAACGAAACGCGGCGGCGCCATTTTCTTGCGCAGGATTTTCCGGTGGCCTCAGGCATTGCGGCAGAGCGTGAATTGCTCGCCCCGCTGCGCCGCTGGGCCGATGTGCTGATCGACACTAGCGATTTCACCACCAATGATTTGAAGCAGACGATTCGCGAGCAATTTTCGCGAACCGCCCCGCAGGACATGACTGTCACCGTATCCAGCTTTGGATTTGCGCGCGGCAAACCGCCAACTGCCGATCTGGTGTTCGATATGCGTTTTCTCGATAATCCGCACTGGCAGAAAGATCTGCGCGAACAGACCGGGCTTGATGCACCAGTGGGCGAATTTATCGAGAAAAGTGCCATTTTCGCCTCGACCTTTGACAAGATCAGCGCCCTGCTGCTGGAACTGCTGCCGCGCTATGCCGATCAGGGTAAAGCCTATGTCAATATTGCCTTTGGTTGTACCGGAGGGAGACACCGTTCTGTATACACGGCGGAGAAGATGGCACAGGTCTTGCGCGATGGGGGCTTTTCGCCCACGGTCCTGCATCGCAATCTGGGATCTCGCGCTGCGGAGCTGGTGGAAGGTACAGAGCTAAAGTGATGGCAAGCCACATTCCTGAAAAACACAAGATTTCGTGCCCGGAGAGCCTGTCTTCCCGATGATTGGAATTATTCTCGTTACCCACGGCCGCCTGGCTGAAGAATTTGTCGCTGCGATGGAACATGTCGTGGGCGAACAGGAAGATGTCGCCGCCATCTGTATCGGCCCCAGTGATGATATGGAGCAACGCCGCGGCGACATTGCCAATGCCATCAGCCGTGTCGATAGCGGTGCCGGTGCAATCCTGCTGACCGATCTTTTTGGCGGCACACCGTCAAACCTCGCAATTTCGCTGCTCAAACCAGGCGAAACGGAAGTCATTGCTGGTATCAACCTGCCCATGCTCATCCGCCTTGCTGGCGCGCGCAAAGGCATGTCGCTGTCACAGGCAGCAGAGGCCGCACGCGATGCCGGGCGCAATTACATCACGATCGCGTCCGAGTTTCTCGGTCAGCACGCCTGAAGGAGTGCAGGTCTTGAGCGGGCACAGCAAGGACGTCATCATCGTCAACAAGCGCGGTTTGCATGCGCGGGCCAGTGCCAAATTCGTTACCACTGCCGCCGCGATGAACGGCTGCAAGGTGATTGTCGCGAAGGACGGTAACGAGGCGCTGGGTGCTTCGATCCTGGGCCTGATGATGCTGGGTGCCGCAAAGGGCGATACCGTGACCGTATCGGTTGAAGGTGAAAGCGCACCGGAACGGCTGGCCGAATTGGTGGCGCTGGTGGAAGCCGGCTTCGGCGAAGATTGAGCGGCGCGTCGCATGCGCAGGCAAATCACCGGCTATTCCAACCCCACCGTCAAACATCTGCGCAGCCTGCGCGACAAGAAGCACAGGCGGCGCGAAGGCAAGTTTCTTGTCGAGGGTTTGCGACTGCTGACAGATGCGCTGGACAGCGGGCGCGTGCCAGAGATGCTGGTGATGGCGGAGGCCCGAGATCCCCATCCTTTGCTTGCGACGCTGGAAAGGGCGGTGGACGAAGCGGGCGGAGAGATAATCGAAACGACGCCCGACATTCTTGGCAAGATCACCGGCAAGGATAACCCGCAGATCGTTGCAGGCATGTTTGCCGAGTTTGATACCTCCCTCAAGCTGATCGACAGAAGCAATGCATCAATCTGGTTGGTTGCACAGGCACTGCGCGATCCTGGAAATCTTGGTACGATGCTGCGCACAGGTGACGCGCTGGGCGCAGGTGGGCTTATCCTGATAGACGATTGCGCAGATCCCTTCAGCGTGGAAGCCGTGCGGGCAAGCATGGGTGCAGTATTTACCCAACAAGTTGCGCAAGCTCCATGGTCAGATTTCCTGCGCTGGCTGCGCGGCGATGCAGAACAATTGCCGGGCCAGCTCGTCGCCGCCAGCCTGCGCGATGCCGTAGCTTATCGCGGCGCGCCCTATTCGGCACCGTGCTTTGTGCTGATTGGAAACGAGTCACGCGGTCTGCCGGAAGAATATGAGGCAGCATGTGATCTGCGCGTCACCATGCCCATGCGCGGCCGGGCAGACAGCCTTAATGCAGCGGTGGCTGCTGCGGTGCTGGGATATGAAGTGCTTGCTTCATTAGATGGATAGGCAGCTACGGCCGCGACCTGAAACAGGTCTCACTAATCCCCTGCGATAAAATTCGTGATGCTCCAGCGGTCATTGCGCCGCGCAGCGATGACACGATAATCAATGAGATAGCGCAGCCTGTCTTTTGCAATGTACCCTTCATATGGGCGCGTTCCCGCCTTGCCATCATTCCAGCTGACCTTGGCAAAATTTTCATGCTGCGCTGTGTCTTCGAAAGACACTTCAACCATATCCCATGAAATTTGCGCCAGTGGCTCGGTGGTGTCTTCCGGTACTTCAAGCAGAGGCACGGATTCCCCTGTCACAATTGCAACTGCACCTGGCGTTGAAGGAAAATCCTGCGCGAAATACCACGGCATCGTAATGCGCGCACCGTCCGATGCGCAGCCGAGCGTCATCAGTTCATTCAACTCATCCCACAACGCCAGATCGTCATCCTTGAGCCGTTCGCGCAGGAGCGCCTTCCCCGAGCCTCCGCCAAAATCCAGAATGACATCGTCAGCAACCAGAGCGAGGAAAGCCTGTTCGTCACGAGCCTGCACGGCGCTATCCAGCGATCCGAGAAATTCACTTGCGCCGGGTTGATCGAGACATTCATCGCGCGGTGCAAAGCGGCCAACCGGCACCGGCGGAAGGTCTTCGCCTTTCAGTTCGCCAATGGCATCTTCGGCTGCACGTTCAATCTTTTTTGAAGGGGAATCGGATCGATCACAGGCAGAAAGGCCTAAAACCAGCCCTGCGGCGAATATTGCCACACCACATTTGCGGGCGAATTTCATGATGCATCTGGCTCCTTTTGCTGCGCCTGGCTGGCGAAAAGAAGGGATTGTTCTTCATCAGTCAAGTCCGCAGCGGTGTAACGCGGCGTGCCTTCCACCTGTGGAATATCGTCAATCTCGCGCTTGCCGATTTCGATGCCTTTTTCCTGCATCCGACGGGCAGAGGAAAGGACATTGCGCTCGAAACTGCCGACAAATTTATTGTAGTTGGACACCGCTGTCTCCAGCCCACCGCCAACCCGCTTCAGATGTCCGGCAGCGGTTTCGAGCCTAGTATAAAGCTCTGCCCCCATGCGGCCAATTTCCTGCGCTTCCTTGGCCAGAGCATCCTGTCGCCACACCTGCGCCACGGTGCGGGCAATGGCAACCAAATTGGTCGGTGTAGCAAGCAATACCTTGTTATCGAAGGCAAAATCCCATAGCTGCGGATCGGCTTCGAGTGCTGCGGCGACGAAATGTTCGCCCGGCACGAACATCACCACATAATCGGGCGCTTCTTCAAACTGGCTCTGGTAGCTTTTTGCGCCCAGCGTCTGCACATGGTTGCGCATGGATTTGGCGTGGAGCGCGAGATGGCGCTGCCTTTCGTCATCGTCATCGGCCTCGAACGCGGCCTGATACGCGTTGAGCGAGACCTTGGAATCGATCACCAGCTTCTTCTGGCCCGGAACATTGACGATGGCATCGGGCCGGAGCCGGCCCTCATCCGTTTCAAGCGATTGTTCGAGATGAAAATCGGTGTGTTGCGCAAGCCCGCATTGTTCGAGCAAATTCTGCAACGCGCGTTCACCCCAGCGCCCGCGCGCCTTGGGTGCATTGGTCAGCGAATTGCCCAGCCGCTGCGCTTCACGGCGTACTTCTTCCTGGCCCAGCCTCATCGTCTCGATTTGCTGGTGCAAACGCGCAAATGCATCGCTGC
Organism: Aurantiacibacter atlanticus; assembly: GCF_001077815.2. Taxonomy (GTDB): domain Bacteria; phylum Pseudomonadota; class Alphaproteobacteria; order Sphingomonadales; family Sphingomonadaceae; genus Alteraurantiacibacter; species Alteraurantiacibacter atlanticus. Next base: position 2,292,367 of record NZ_CP011310.1, read on the forward strand.
GCTGGCGTTCTAGCGAGCCAACCTGCTCTTCATATTTGGTAAGCCTGTCATTTACCGGTTTCAGCAGGCTGGCGACAGCTTCCTTATTCGCCTTTTCAGCATGGCCGAACCGTTCAGCGGCATCGGCGATGAATTTTTCCTGTGCGCGTGATAGCACCTCTGCTCCGGTCGCCTTGAACTGGTTGAGCAAATCGTCCTTGGCGGCCTTCATCGCATCTATCTGCTTGTCGAAGTTTTCCGCATTGGCTTTGAGAGTCGCGATTTCGATTTGCGCCGCGCCAAGTTCCGCCCCCGCCCGCTTGAAATCACCTTCGAGAGCCTGCGCCCGTTCCTCCAGAGAGACACCTCGCTCCTCAAGCGCGGATTTTTCCCTCTGCAATCCGGCAAGAGGCCGGGCGCCGAGCCAGTAGCCTAATGCCCCCGTGAGAATGGCAAGCACAACGAGGAATATGACAGTGGTGTCCATGCAGGCGCTCTTATCCGAATGAAAAAGGAGGGATTACGGAGAGAAAGGGAACGAAAGGCGAACTTATCGCGCTAGGTTACTGCGCGCAAGTTTGCCCATGCACAATTGCGCATCTGTCACCCGCAATCATTCCTCATTCTTCGCCGCTGCATGCTGCCAAGGCCATTTGCCATCAATCTCCACCTCGAGGCTGAAGCTGAGGAATGTTCGGATGAGCACGATCACGCCCAGCACCAGCACATTCTCCATTGTCGGCTCGACCGCGACAGTGCGGATGATATCCGCAGCCACCAGCAATTCCAGACCTGTCAAAATGGAGCGGCCCAAGGTCTTGCGGAACGCTGCAATGGAATCGCGATCACCTGCCACCGCCTGGGGCCGACTTATTCCGGCAATGTCGGCGCCGCATTTCAGCAGGGCAAAAACCGCGCCGATAACGATGACGCCAATTCCTGCCAGCTCGAACAGCTTGGCAACGATATCGGCGATTTCGAGCATGAGAGAATCTGAAAGCATGGTTTTTCAATCCGCCAATTACTGAACCGGTTCCTTGGAACTGCGGTGCTTTTTGTTCGCTGTTAAGACAATCAAGGAGAGAACCATGTCTATCAAGGAAATGATTTCAGAGCACCCGCAAGTGGGTGCAGATTATAACGAGCAACTGGCAGAGACAGTGAAACACGCAATGTATTGCGCCGCGATCTGCAATTCCTGCGTGGATGCCTGCAATGCGGAAAGCGGCGATATGTCGGAATGCATCCGCAAATGTTCGGATTGCTCCGACATTTGCCAGGCAGTCAGCACCGTTGCCGCGCGCCGCACGCATGGCAACACGGTCGTCATCAAATCTCTGCTGGAAGCCTGCATCATCGCTTGCAAAGTCTGCGCGGAAGAATGCGCCAAGCATGATAATGCGCATTGCCGCCGTTGCGAAAAGATGTGCCGTGAATGCATGGAGGATTGCGTGAAGGCGCTTGAAGGCATGGTAGAAAAAGCAAACGCCTAAACTGTGTGCCCGCCTGCCGTTAAGGCGGCAGCCGGACACAAAGCCTGTTTCGATAGGCTCGCCTTTAGCACGTTCTTAACCATATCCCCGATAAGGCCACAGCAGGATTATCAGGGGAATCTACGTGGATATTGCCGAGAACAATTCGGCGGCGCTTGCCGGACAGACAGATGGGGGCAGCCCAGACGCAGAAACGACGCAAAGTGAGAACAGCATTGCTGCGCGCCTTGTGCTTGCAGCCGGATTGATGCTGTTCGTGGAGCTGGCGCTGATCCGTTGGCTTGGCTCCAACGTCATCCACCTCTCCTACTTCTCGAATTTCGTGTTGCTGGGGTCATTTCTCGGCATCGGCGCCGGTTTTCTCATCAGCCGTAAGAGCTGGTCTATCTGGCCGTGGTCACTGCCATTACTCACCCTGCTTACAATCGGCGTAATCCGTTACCCGATGAGCATTCAGCGCGAAGGTGAGGATATTATCTACTTCACCGCGCTGGAAATGGCCGGCCCGCCTGCCTGGCTGGCATTGCCGCTGATTTTCTGTCTGGTCGCGATCATACTTGCCGGCCCCGCGGAACTGGTCGGCCGCTGCTTTGCCAAGCTGCCCGCGCTCAAAGCCTATCGCTGGGACCTGATTGGATCGCTGACAGGTATCGTCGCCTTTTCTGTCCTCAGTTTCATGCATGCTCCTTCTCTCATCTGGGGTCTGATTGCAGGCCTTGGATACATTGCGCTCGCGGATAAGAACCGTCGGCTGATCATGTTTGCCTGGGCACTGCCGCTCCTTGTTATCCTGTTCAATGAAAGCACAGATGAAAACATCAGCTGGTCGCCATATTACAAGATCCAGACGCTTGAGCGTGATCCTCCGATTGACGGCGTGTTGCAAATTCGCGCCAATGGTGTTCCGCACCAGGTGATGGCGCCAAGCAGCCTGCGCCGCGAGATGGGATATTCCATTTATTTCACACCGTATGAACGCCGTGCCGCAAGCGAATTGGGCGATGTGCTGATCATCGGAGCAGGCTCCGGTTCCGATCTTGCTGTGGCGCTGGAAAACGGTGCCCGCAGCGTGGACGCTGTCGATATCGATCCGCGCATCATGCAGATCGGTGTCGATGGAAATATTGATCGGCCTTATCAGGACCCGCGTGTCACACGTCATATCAATGATGGCCGCGCTTTCCTTGAAGGAACGGACAAGAAATATGACTTTATCCTTTTCGCCCTGCCTGACAGCCTGACGCTGGTGAATGGCGCTTCGCAGATCCGTCTCGAGAGCTTTCTCTTCACTGAAGAAGCGTTGGCATCCGTGCGTTCACGCCTGAATGACGGCGGCACATTTGCGATGTATAATTACTATCGCGAAGACTGGCTGATTGATCGACTGGCCAACACCGCCGCCACCGCATTTGGCCATGCGCCCTGTGTCGACAAATTTGATGATGCGCAGGCTGTCATCACCGTCGGCCTGACCCCTGCGGATCAACAATGCGCGGAAACCTGGGCGCCTGTCAGTGTAGAGGCCGATATGGCGCCTGCGGTAGACAATGCGCCGTTCATCTATTTCCGTGGGGACAATTTCCCGCCGCTTTACATCGTCACGCTGGGCCTGATCCTTGCGGCATCCTTGCTGACAGTGCGCACACTGGGCGGACCGTTGCGCGAAATGCGCCCTTATGCGGATCTGTTTTTCATGGGCGCAGCCTTCATGCTGCTCGAAACGAAGAACATCGCGACCTTTGCGCTATTGTTCGGCACCACCTGGTTCGTCAATGCGCTGGTTTTCGGCGGCGTGCTGATTATCGTGCTGGGCGCTGTGGAAGTGACGCGCAAGTTCAAAACTCCGCCGATTGGCTGGTGTTATGGCGCGATGCTCGCATCCCTGCTGGCAGCATATTTCGTGCCGGAAGAATGGCTGCTGGGCATGGCGTTTGCGCCGCGCCTGATTGCCGCCACCCTGCTTGCCTTTGTCCCGATCTTCATCGCCAATGTGGCCTTTGCTAAGCGTTTCCGTGAAAGTGGTGACACGCGCTCTGCATTTGCGGTGAACCTGCTGGGCACGATCCTTGGTGGCTGCCTTGAATATGCTGCGCTGTTCACCGGCTACAATAATCTGCTGCTGGTTGTCGGCGCGCTATATTTACTGGCCTTCGCGCTCATCCCCAAAGGCGGGGCGCAAGCTGCTGCCGCCTAGGATGCATGCATCAACAAAAGAAAAGGGCCGCTTCCGATGGGGCGGCCCTTCATCTTTGCGATAATGCGCAAACGTATCAGGCTGCCTGGCGGGCCTTTTGCAACTTTTTCAGCGCCATGCCGCGCTTAAGACGGCTGAGGTGGTCAATGAACAATATGCCGTTGAGATGATCCATCTCGTGCTGGATGCATATTGCCAGCATGCCGCTCATGTCTTCCTCATGCTGCTTGCCATTCAGATCCTGCCAACGCACACGGCAGCGCGATGGGCGTTCGATATCGGCGTAAACATCGGGAACTGACAGGCACCCTTCCTGATAGATGCCCTTGTCGGTCGAGGGATCGAGGATTTCAGGGTTCACGAAAACACGCGGATCTTTTTTCACCGGCTGGTGCGTATGTTTCGTGCCATCATGCTCACATTCTTCTGGCTCTGCGTCAGGATCTTCTTCCTGCAAATCGATTACGAGCAGACGAATAGGCTCCCCCACCTGAATGGCGGCGAGGCCGATGCCATAGGCATCATACATCGTTTCAAACATGTCATCGACAAGCGTCTTCAGCCCTTCATCGAACTTTTCGACGGGAGAAGACACGATTTTTAGCCGGGGATCCGGCGCTTCAAGAATTTCACGTATAGCCATAGGTGCTAATTTAGTGCGTTTTGGTGAAAGTTTCAATCACGGCCAAGCGGCCTTCTTGCGCGCAATGCCTGCGCCAGCGTGCCTTCGTCGAGGTAATCGAGTTCACCACCGACCGGCAGGCCGTGGGCGAGCTGAGTGATGCGAATTGGAAATTCCTCCAGCCGCTCTGCAATGTAATGGGCCGTGGTTTGCCCTTCCAGCGTCGCATTCATCGCCAATACAACCTCCTCGATCATGGTGCCATCATCATCGCCTTGCGACACGCGGCCCATCAGGCTGTCGATAGCGAGGTCTTCAGGCCGCACACCGTCGAGGGCGGAAAGCTTGCCGCCAAGCACGTGATAGCACCCGGTAAACAGCCGCGCCCGATCAAGCGCCCATAAATCCGCGACATCCTCTACCACGCAGATGCTCTTGCGGTCCCGGCGGGGATCGGCACAGATGCTGCATGGATCGCGCGTATCGACATTGCCGCAGGTTCCGCATTCAACGAGCTTGTCCTGAACCATCTGCAGCGCATCAATAATCTGTCTGAGCGCGGTTTCACGGTGTTTCACCAGCCACAGAACCGCCCTGCGTGCAGAACGCGGACCAAGGCCCGGTAGCCGCGCCAGCGCCTGGCTCAGATTTTCGATCTCTTGCGATGCCATAGTCCGCCAGATAGGGCCCCACGCAACGGATAGAAAGGTGCCATGTGCGCATAGTCTTTATGGGAACGCCCGATTTTGCAGTGCCAACGCTCGATGCGCTGGTGGCGGCAGATCACGATATTGCCTGCGTCTACAGTCAGCCGCCGCGCCGCTCCGGCCGTGGAAAACAGGAGCGGCCCTCCCCCGTCCATGCGCGGGCAGACTGGCTGGGTATCGCGGTGCGGCATCCCGTCAGCTTGAAAGACGCAGAGGCGCAAGCCGAATTTGCTGCGCTTGGAGCAGATGTGGCGGTGGTGGCTGCCTATGGACTGATTCTGCCGGCCGCCGTGCTGGAAACGCCGCCTCTGGGATGTCTCAATGTCCACGGATCGCTCCTGCCACGATGGCGCGGAGCGGCTCCGATACATCGCGCCGTAGAGGCAGGTGACAAGGAGACAGGCATCACGATCATGCGCATGGAGCAGGGTCTCGACACAGGTCCGATGCTGTTGAAATCCGCGATGCCGGTCGCACGCAAGACCACTGGCGAATTGCATGATGAACTGGCCGCGACAGGCGCACGCCTGATGGTGGAGGCGCTGGCGCGTCTGGACGAACTCCAGCCTGAAACGCAGGACGATACCCTCGCCACCTATGCGCCCAAGATAGACAAGGCAGAGGCTCGTCTGGACTTCACCAAGCCTGCAGAAATTCTCGAACGTGAAGTGCGTGCCTTTGCCCCCTTCCCCGGGAGTTGGTTTGAACTTGAAGGAGAGCGGATCAAGCTTCTTCTTGCAGAAACCATGGATGATGAAGGCGATGCCGGCAGCGTGCTGGACGGATCGCTTACCATCGCCTGTGGCACTGGCGCGCTACGCCCTGTCATCCTACAACGCGCCGGAAAGCCCGCCATGCCACTGGAAGATTTCCTTCGAGGCAGGAAGATTGCAGCCGGGACCAGGCTTGCATGAAGCGCTTTGCCCTCACCGTGGAGTTTGATGGCACGCCGTTTTTTGGCCTGCAACGACAGGCACACGGCCCCAGCATCCAGCAATCAATTGAAACAGCTGCAAAAAAAGTGACGGGAGAGAATGTCACGCTGCACAGCGCAGGACGGACGGACAGCGGCGTGCATGCATTTGCCATGCGCTGCCATCTCGATCTGGAAAAGGACATCGCGCCATTCCGCTTGATGGAAGCGCTCAATGCGCGTCTGCGTCCCGATCCAATTGCCATTATCGGTTGCGAGCACAAACCGAATGATTGGCATGCGCGTTTTTCCTGCATTGGCAGAAGCTATGAATACCGCATTCGCAATCGCCGCGCTCCGCTAACGCTGGAAAAAGGACGGGCCTGGCATATCGCAAAACCATTGGATCATGCGGCGATGCATGACGCCGCACAATCGCTTGTCGGGCGGCACGATTTCACCACTTTCCGGTCTGCCCATTGCCAAGCGAATGATCCCGTAAAGACGCTGGACCGACTCGATGTGTCGCGAGAGGTCGACGCGGTCATTATTCGCGCGGCGGCGCGCAGTTTCCTGCATCATCAGGTGCGCTCAATGGTAGGCACGCTGGCTCTTGTCGGACAAGGCCAGTGGCGTGTGGACAAGGTCGCCCACGCGCTTGAAGCGAGAAATCGCGCCGCATTGGGGCTGAATGCGCCGCCCGAAGGCCTATATTTCGTTGCCGCGCGTTACGAAGACGAGTCAGAGGAGAACATCATATGACGACCACAGGCCGGCAACTCACGTCCACGCTTTATCCAGATGGCAAGATGATACTCGCGCTGGAAGAGACCGAATTCGTCGATCCTACTGGGAACCAGGTGCTGATAAGAATGGAAGCGGCCCCGATCAATCCATCGGATCTTTTCCTGATGACAGGCGGCGCTGACCTTGAAGGCGCGGCATATTCAGCGGGACGGATAGAGCTGCAAGTTCACCCGCAGGCCGCCGCCTTGCAGGCCGCTCGCCACGGCGTGCCGCAAACCATTGGCAATGAAGGTGCCGGAACCGTCATATCGGCCGGTGACGGTGAAATGGCGCAGGCCCTGATGGGTCAGCGCGTCGCCTGCGTGCCCGGCAATGCCTTTGGCGAATATGCGCTGGCCGATGCGAAGATGTGCATTCCGCTTGGCGATCACACCGTTGAAGAGGGGGCGAGCTCCTTCATCAATCCGATGACGGCATTGGGATTTGTGGAAACGGCCAAACGCGAAGGCAACAATGCCATCATTCACGCCGCTGCCGCATCAAACCTTGGCCAGATGCTCTGTCGTATCTGCCGAGAGGATGGTTTGGAACTGGTCAATATCGTGCGCAAGCAGGAGCAGGCCGAATTGCTCAAATCACAAGGTGCAGTCCATGTGGTCAACAGTTCGGACAGCGATTTCGAGCAATCGTTGGCCGATGCAATTGATAAGACCGAAGCGTTTCTGGGTTTCGATCCGATCGGCGGCGGCACTATGACAGATAGCTGCCTTCGCGCCATGGAGCGCGTGGCTGCGGCGAAATTGCCTGAATTCAACCGCTATGGCTCTGACCAGCCGAAGAAAATGTATATTTATGGTAGGCTCGACAAGTCTCCCACCATCCTCACCCCAGCATTCGGTTTTCAATGGACGGTTTCAGGCTGGCTGCTGATGCCCTTCCTTGCCAGCTGCGACATGTCCACGTTGACTTCGATGCGCAAACGCGTGGTCAGTGGATTGAAAACGACATTCGCCAGCTCTTACAAAACCCGTGTCGGCCTTGACGAAATGCTGACCAAAGCTGCGTTTCTGGATTATGCGCAGATGAAGACGGGCGAGAAATATCTCGTCACTCCGCAGGCCTGAAACGGAAGTTACGGCGCGGGCTCCGGCTCGCGCCGTAATTCTTCCTCCAGCCTGCTTTGGGCGGCCTCCTCGTCCACTTCGAGGGAGAAATCACCGTCACGCATGCCGACTTCTACCGGCACGCCATCTATATCCGTGACCAATATCGCCTCTCCATCACGAATAATCAGATGGTGGCCATCGCCAAGGGGTATATCTTCCAGATCGGGCACATCCATCGGCTCCACGGGACCACTTGGATCGGGCGAAGGCATCGGCCCCGGCTGCGCCGCACTTGCGCCCAGCGCACCACGCATGAAATCGCGCCAGATGCGTGCGGGCAGTCCGCCGCCACTGATCCCGCTGAGCGGTGAATTATCGTCATTGCCGATCCATACGCCCACCACCAGATCACCCGCATAGCCAACGAACAGCGCATCGCGATTGTTTTGCGTAGTGCCGGTTTTCCCAAAATTCGGCACAGAGAGCATGGCCGCCTTTCCGGTTCCATGATTAATGGCGCTGCGCAGCAAGTCTTCCATATCGTCATGATCGCGCGAGTTGAGATTGCCCCTGCCGCTCATCAGCCAATCGAACCAGCCGGTTTCCTCTTGCGGGAAGGCGCGCGGCTCAACCGGGAAGCTATTGCCCGCAACACCGGCATAAGCGGCGGTAAGTTCAAGCAAATTCATTGTCGAAGTGCCCAGCGCAAGGCTGGGATCACCGGCAGGCAGCGCGGATGTTACACCCAATTCGCGTGCAGTTTCGATAACCGCTTCACTTCCCACTTCATTGAACAGGCGCACAGCGGCCACGTTGGAAGATTGGGCAAAGGCATCGCGCAGGCTGATCTGCGCTGAATACCGCCCGTTTGAATTGCCGGGGCGATAGCTGCCTTGCGAAAACTCGGTATTGGCGATCATATCGTCGGCGCTCCACCCGTTGCGCAAGGCGGCAAGGTAGACGAACAGCTTAAATGTGGAGCCAGGTTGCCGGCGCGCCTGGGTTGCGCGGTTGAACGGGCTTTGCGAATAATCCCGACCACCGATCATTGCGACCACTTCACCATTGGTGCGCATCGCCACCAAGGCCACTTGCGCATCGCCCAATGGTGCACGTTCGATCACGCGGCGGGCAATGTCCTGCAGGCCTGAATCGAGTGTAGTGGTAAGGGTTTCTCGGGAATAGGAAATATCGCTCATCTTGCGCGCTTCTGGCAGGGCCCAGTCTGCGAAATATGTGCCGGTTGGCAAATCATTGCGGGAGCGCACATCCAGTGCGGGCACCCCCATCGCATCTGCCCGGGCCTGCGTGATAAAGCCTGCAGCAACCAATGCGCCCTTGACCAGCCCATAACGTGCGGCCGCGAGATCGGGATTGCGGGTCGGGGCAAGGCGACTGGGCGCCTGCAAGAGGCCTGCCAGCATCGCGGCCTGTTCAGGCTTCAGATTTTCCGGCTGACGGTAGAAATAATGCAGGCTGGCTGCGCGGATGCCATATCTGTTGTCACCAAAATATGCATTGGAGAGATAGCGTTCGAGAATTTCGTCCTTGGTCAACCACGCTTCCAGCCACAGGGCAATCAGGGCCTCGCGCGCCTTGCGCGTCAGGGTCTGCTCGGGCGTCAGAAAGGTGAATTTGGCAAGCTGCTGGGTGATGGTGGAGCCACCGCCAACCCCAGTGAAGGCCGCGCGTGCGACCCCGCGCGGATCGACGCCCCAATGATCGTAAAACCGTCGGTCCTCGACTGCGAGGAAGGGTTGAATGACGTGTTCGGGCAAGTCGGCGACCAGAACCGGATCGTCCACCACGGCACCATTGCGCGCAATCGGCGTGCCGTCGGCGGCAAGCAGTGTGATCTGCGGCGGCGCAATGGGCTCAAGGCTTTTGGAAAGTGGTGCGGTAATCGCAAGATAGCCGACCAGAACGATAAGCAGCATGATCACCGCCGCAATGTAACGACTGATCCACCACAGCCATGAACGATCCCGAAGACGCTGCGGAATGAAGCTGCGCCAGCCGTTGCTGTAACGCGATGCTGCCGGATAATGCCCAGGATAGGGGCGCGTCGTCCTCTCCCAATCGCCATCATCAAGATCGTGCAATGGGGTCCACGGGGCGTTTTCCAGCGCGGCATCGCGCCGTGACCAATTGTCCGCTGCATCCTGCCGCTTGCGCCGCGCAAAGGGGTTCCACCACATCTCGTTCACCCTACTGTGTTAACAGTATAATACAGTATTGGCGAGAGGAAATCCGGCATCATATCTGATCTGTGGCTTTCCTAAGAGGAATCGGCCGCGCCGATGCGGGCCTTATAAAAGCCTGCACCTATCCTGGCTGTAGCGCACGATATTAATGCTGAGTGAGCGCCTGCCCCCGCGGCTATCTGTCGCCCGCAATTGGCCCGCCAAAAGTGCTGCCAAAGAAATCTCCGGGAAGCCATGCAGGGCGTTCGTCCATGTCGGCAACATTGCGCGCTACAAGATACGCAATGTCGGCAAAGCGGCCAAGCTGCTCATAATCGATGCCATCCGCCTCATCCGATGGCTGATGGTAATGCCTGTCGAGAAACGCAGTCTGCGCCACATCACCGCCATTGCCGAAACCCAGGTCAAGATAGGCCGCAGGAATGCCTTGCCGAACATAGGAATACTGGTCTGACCGGAAGAAAAATGCCTCATCCGGATTGGGGTCTGGCACCAACTTCACATTATATGCGCTTGCCGCTGATCCGACCGCGCGCCAAATGTTGGAACGATCCGCTCCGAAGGCAACGATATCGTTGAACGGCCAGGTCAGGATCGGCATGTCGACATTGACATTGACCGCCAATTCGCCATGCTCCAGCCCCGGATTGGCAGCGTGATAGGATGACCCCAGCAGTCCCTTCTCTTCCGCTCCCAACGCCACGAACATCACAGGTCGGCGCGGCGGATCGGCAACCAGCAGACGCGCCATTTCCAGCATCGTGGCCACGCCGGATGCATTATCCATCGCGCCGTTGAAGATCATGTCGCCATCAGGGCATGGATTGTTTGAAACCCCCACATGATCAAGATGTGCGGTGACGACCACATATTGTTCTGCAAGGCTGGGGTCCGTGCCTTGCTGGATGCCGATGACATTGCTGGTCTCCAGCACCGGTTCGAATGCGCTGGCATAGCTGACACGGGCAGACATGCCGGTATCGAAACTGGGCATTGGCATCATGCCGCCAAGCTGCGCAACCGTGATATCGTCCCAGCCGAATTGCTGACCTTCCATCAGGCTGCGCGACAATTCAGGCGATGCGATGAGCTGGAATTGCATATCGCCCGCCCTGTCGAACGGGACATCATCCGGTCCGATCCAGGTGAGACCGCCGATATCGCCCACATAACTGCGCCCGCTCAACCAAGGAGAGCGGCCGTCAAGCTCTGGCGTCCACAGCAAGATTGAACCGATAGCACCCTGCGCGGCAAAGCGATCTGCCCCTGCCTGCTGCAGGTGAATGGCAAGCAGCGGATCAATATCATCCGGCATGCTGAAGACCCACATCGCAATCTTCCCGTCCAAATCGACATCGGCAAAACTGTCATGCCCTAATTCGGCCATTTCGAGGCCGTAGCCGACGAACACAATCGGTGCTTCGACATCGCCGCGTCCATCAGGGCCACCTGCGCTTGCCAGCCCGCCACCGACGAAATCCTCGCCAAAACTGGCCTTTGTCGCGCGTCCGTGCGCATCAATGATTGCGAGGCGACTGTCGCTGGCCTGCGAATGGCGCACCAGCGGAAAATGCTGGAACCACGTCTGGTCGTCACCCCCCGGTTGCAAACCAATGTCGGCAAAACGGCCCGCGACATAATCCGCCGCCCTGTCATAGCCTGGGGTCCCGGCTTCCCGGCCCTCCATCGCATCATCGGCCAATATGCGGACATCTTGTTCAAGCGTGGCGCGATCGGCAATGCGATTCTCTGCGGCAAGCGGGCTTGCCAACAGGGAAATTGCCAATGCTGCGAAAGCGGTCAGTCTGATCATGAGAACGCGCCCATCCCGAAAAAAGCAATTACAACAGATAGCTGGACACCCGCGCCATGCACAAGCCCCGCCGCAGTCGCCCCTGTCGTTAAGCGCTTGGGATCAAGCCTTGGAGACAACGCTCTCCGGCAATTCCTTGCCGAATACCCGCTGGTAGAATTCCGCCACGAGCAAACGTTCCGCCTCATCACACTTATTGAGAAAGCTGAGACGGAAGGAGAAACCCGGATCCCCGAAAATCTCTGTGTTTTGCGCCCAAGTTATGACCGTTCGCGGGCTCATTACCGTGGAAATATCACCATTCATAAAGCTTTGCCGCGAAAGATCGGCAACGCGGATCATATCGGCCACCAGCTTGTCATCCAGCGTGGTCTTCGTGCCGACAATCTCCCGCTCGGTTTCGGCGGAGAGATAGTTCAGGCCGACCACGATATTCCAGCGGTCCATCTGGCCCTGGTTGATAGCCTGCGTGCCGTGGTAAAGCCCGCTTGTATCACCCAGCCCCACCGTATTGGCAGTGGCGAACAGCCGGAAATAGGGATTGGGCCGAATGACGCGGTTCTGGTCCAGCAATGTCAGCTTGCCTGCTTGTTCCAGTACGCGCTGAATGACGAACATCACATCCGGGCGACCAGCATCATATTCATCGAACACCAGCGCAACCGGGTGCTGCAAGGCCCATGGCAGCAGGCCTTCACGAAATTCAGTTACCTGGAGACCATCGCGCAGGACAATGGCGTCACGCCCGATCAGATCGATCCGGCTGATATGCGCATCGAGATTGATGCGGATGGTAGGCCAGTTGAGCCGCGCGGCCACCTGTTCGATGTGAGTCGATTTACCAGTGCCGTGATAACCTTGGATCATCACTCTGCGATTATGCGCAAACCCCGCAAGTATCGCCAGAGTCGTGTCCGGATCGAACACATAGCTTTCGTCAATATCAGGCACCCGCTCGTCTGCCTCTGAGAAGGCAGGCACCTTCATGTCGATATCTATGCCGAACGTGTCGCGCACGTCCATCTCAGTATCGGGAGCGGTCATCACGGTGGTGCCGGTTTCGGATTTGCTGGTCATCTCGTTCATCACCATGATGCCTAGACGCGGTGCTGGCGCGCTGCAACACAGATGTATGCTATATAGCTGGTCAGTGGCACCGCCAAGCATGCTGCGGTTTGGAATGTCATGGGGAAATCTGGTCTACCGAGAGATGAGGAGTCTGCGCGGGACAGCCGAAATCTGTTCGCGATGATGAAGGAGGGTAAAAGGGATGAGCCGCTACACCTTGTTTTTCAACCCGATGAGCCGGGCACTGATAGCCAAATGGGCCTTTGCCGAAGTGGGCGTATCGCCCGAACTCGCCATAGTCGAATGGGATGCCAAACCCGCCGCCTTGCTGGCCGCCAATCCGATGGGCAAACTGCCGACCATCATCCACCACGCGTCGGAAGGCGACAGGGTCGTGACTGAAGCTTCAGCAATATGTCACTACCTTGCTGAAATGGAAGCATCCGATCTCCTGCCGCATGAGGAAGAAAAGGCGGATTACTTCCGCTGGTTCTTCTTTGCGGCAGGGCCAATCGAAACCGCCATTTCCAACAAGGCGATGGGATGGGAGCCGAAGGATGCCAAACAGGAAGGCACCGTTGGCTTTGGCAGTTTTACACGCGTGATGGATACGCTCGACAATTGGTTCAAGGTGCATGATTTCGTCTGCGGCGATCGCTTCACCATGGCCGATGTCTATGTCGGCAGCCAGGTGGATTGGGGCCTCAACTTCGGCACGATGGAAGCGCGCGACAGCTTCAAATCCTATCAGCAGCGCATTCAGACGCGCGAAGCCTATCGCGATTCCATGGGCACTATCGAAGGCTGAACACTCGCATTGCGGCCTTGCTTGGTCCACATTGCAGACATGGCCAATTCCGATCTGCCTCGTTTCGATCCCGTCGAATATGCTCGCCTCAAGCTGATCGAAGGCGTGCGCGGGGTTTTCAACGATGTGCCCGGCGGAGAGGCACCGGTCCCGCCATCTGACATGGCCTTCTTTGCCAAGGATAGTCCCATCAGAATGGTCCATGCCGATGTGGTGAGCATGATGGTAGGCGGCATGGCAGCACTGTTATTGCAGATGCTTCACCCCCATGCCTTGCGCGGTGTCCTGGATTTTTCCGATTTTCGTGCCGATATGCATGGCCGATTGCGCCGCACTGCGCGCTTTATCGCGGTGACGACCTATGGCCATTCAGACGATGCTGAAGCGGCCATAGAAAGGGTCAACCGCATTCACACAAAGATAAACGGCACCCTGCCCGATGGCACACCGTATAGCGCCACCGATCCGCGCGTTCTGGCTTGGGTACATGTGACAGAAGCAATGATGTTTCTGGAAGCCTGGCTGGTCCATGTGCAACCTGACATGCCGATGCATGAACAGGACGAATATTTCCGCCAATTCGCTCTTATCGCGAAAAGGCTGGGCGCTGATCCCGTGCCTGAAACCAAGGCAGAGGCAATGAGTATTTTCCGTGAAATGCGCAGCGACTTACGTGCCAGCCCGGAGGCGCGCGAAGTTGCTGCGCTTATCATCAATGGTAGGGCAAAAGGGGCAGCTGGCGCGGTGCAGCCGTTCTTCGCCAATGCCGCCACCGCTCTCATCCCGCCCTTTGCCCGGACCATGCTGGATCTTGATCCACCGGGGCTTGGCGCCTTTCCCGCCAGGCTGGTCACAGGCGCACTTGGAGGCACATTGCGCTGGGCATTCAGGCAACGTGTCTAGGCGAAGGCATCAGACCCGCGCAGCAATTGATAAGCTTCCACCACCCGCTGGAGGCGCGATTCATGGCTGCGGTCCCCACCATTGCGATCAGGGTGATAGCGGCGCACAAGTTCCGAATATCGCTGGCGCAATTTGGTGCGATCCGTCTGCGGCCCCAGCCCCATTGCCCCCAGCGCTTCACGCTCTCGCGGGGTGAAGCGGCTGTAGCGTTCATGGTTCTGGCCCCTTGCCGCGCGTTTGATATCGCCTGCCCGCGCACCAATCGCATCAAGAGGGTCGGCAAAATCAGCCCAGCGCGGCTTGCCATCCATGCCGGCAGTAGGGCGGAAAGCAGGCGTTTCGGTCTGCCAGCCTGATGCCGGAGATTGCGCGGCATAGATTTCATCCGCGCTCATCCCGTCAAACCAGTCATAACCGGCGTTGAATTCACGCACGTGATCGAGACAGAACCAGCGCCATTGCCCAGGCCCATCGAAGGAACTGCCCTGTCGGCCTGGCGCACGAAATTCCCCGGCCTCGCTGCATCTGGGATGCTCGCACTCTCGCCCATCGCTTTCGTAGCGTCCGTGGAACCGTTGGTTTCGCATGAACAACCCTGAATGGGGATTGCACCGCACGAAGTGAAGCCCCAAGTCATGCGGTATGAGCGGACCAATACAAACAGAGATAGAGGAGTTGCTTCGGCAGGCTCTTTCCCCCACCCACCTCCAAGTCAATAATGACAGCGCGCAGCATGCAGGCCATTCTGGCGATGATGGCAGCGGTGAAAGTCATTTCTCCGTCGTGGTGGAAAGCGCGGCATTCGCGGGCAAAAACCGCTTGCAGAGGCAAAGGCTGGTGCTTGCCGCGCTGGGCGATATTCCGGGCAACCGCGTCCACGCATTTGCAATGAAATGCAACGCACCGGGAGAACGCGCATGAGCATAGATCTGTGGTATTGGCCTGAAATTCCCGGCCGCGGTGAATTTGTTCGCCTGTTCTGCGAAGCAGGCGAAATCGATTATGCCGATATGGCCCGCGAACAAAGCGGTGATGCGCTTGTGGAACATATGCACGCGCTGGAAGGCAGACGTCCCTACGCGCCGCCCTATATCGTGGATGGCGAGGTGGTGATCGGCCAGACCGCGCTCATCCTGCAATATCTGTCCGACAAGGAAGGACTCGGATCGGGCGAAATGGAAACCGATCTCCAGCTATTGCAGCTGCAAATGGATATCAGCGATCTGGTTGAGGAGGTGCATAGCGTGCACCACCCCGTTGCCAGCGAACTTTTCTATGCTGACCAGATGGATTCGGCGTTTGAGAAGGCCGGATATTTCCGCGCCCAGCGCATCCCCAAACATCTGATTCACTTCGACAATGCGATTGCGACAAGCGGCGGTCCGTTTTGCCTTGGCCAGCAATGGTCCCATGTCGACACCAGCCTGTTCCAGGTGATGGAGGGGCTTGATTATGCCTTCCCCAATTACATGAAGACAATGCAGGGCAGCTGGCCGCATCTCGAAGGGCTGCAAGGCGCAGTGCCGGAAATTGAAAGCCTCGCCGAATATCTCGCCAGCGAGCAGCGGCTGGATTTCAACGAGAATGGCATCTTCCGCCATTACGATGAACTGGACGAACAATAACGGGCAAGCGGCCCCTGCCCGATGGCCCGCGCACGACGGTTTGCTATGCGTAACCGGAGATCGTGGCTAGGAAGGTGCGATGAAAAAAGCTCTTACCATTTTTGCCGCTCTATCTTTTGCGATCCCCGCCGCCGCGCAGGATGGGCCTGAAGCAGGTGCTGCAGGCAGTCTTGCCTGGCACAATAATCAGCAATCCGCCCTCCACATTTTGAGCGCAGCTGATGGCTGGCACAGGCTGGAAGGCGGCGTCATGTTTCGCCGCATCGCTGGCGGAGGCACAGGCCCCGCGCCCACGGTGGCCGACGAAGTCACCCTTCATTACACTGGCAGTTTCACCGATGGCGAAGTGTTCGACAACTCAGTTTCGCGCGGCGAACCAGCGACCTTTCCGCTTTCTCGCCTTGTAGAGGGCTGGCAAATCGCGGTGCCCTATATGGGCGTTGGTGACACGGCGGAAATCGTAATCCCGGCTGAAAAGGCTTATGGGCTGGACGGTCGCGGACCAATTCCCGGCGGCGCGACATTGCTGTTCACCATCGAATTGCTCGGCGTCCCCAGCAAGGGTGTCTGACATGAGTGACGTCAGCCGTTAATGCGGCAATAGGCGCATTTCTTGAAAAATCGCCTAGTCCGCGCCTATCCATTCCACCCAGGCGCCATGCGGTTGGGCATTGCCAAGATGCACTTCCCTATCTCCTCCCGGCCAGTAACGAACGCGGCATTCATGCCTGAATGTTTCGCGATTGGTTTCCAGCGAAATCCAGGCGAGCGGCTTATCCGCCGTGGCCAGTGCGCCTGCTGCTTTCATGGCTTGCGTGATGACGTTGCGGGTTGCCTCGGGCAGATATTGCCACATTATCGTGTGAAACAATACGCGCGTCACGCCGTCTGGCTGGGGCTCAGCTAGTCTCTCTGTTACAAATTGCGCAGCATCCTGCCGCACCAGTTCTGGCGGTGCGCGTCCGGCCATTGCGATGGCAGCATCCATGCGGGCCATGCGGGCGGTCGCTTCGGGCCAGATATAAGCCTTGAGACGGAGCGCCGCAGCTTCGTCCATCAGGTCCACCGGCATGATGTCGCAGCCCTTCGCCTCGACGACTTCAGCACTATTTGCGGGCGGCGGATCGCCGCGCCACTCCGGCTCAATCAGGATGGATGACAGACCAGGCCCGACCTTTACGCCGCCAAGGTCGAAACGGAACCGGCCCATCATCGTATTGATGCCCGCACTCGCGCCGATTTCGTTGAGTTCGAACGCGGGTTGCACCTTGTCCGATAGCCACAACAGGGCTGCCATAATGCTGGCAGAACGCCCCGCTTCATTGGTTTGTGGCGGACTGTCGAACCACGGCAACAACACATGATCGAATGTGCGCGCTGTTTCGGTGGCCAGCGCATCCACCCTGCCCTGATCGGTTATCAGGCCCTGATATATTTCCCCCAGCCGCGGTTCGTCACCGGTCAGATAAAGCCAGTGGAAGCCGCCCGCAATGCGCAACGGCATGGCGTGTTCCAGCGTCAACCCCTGCCAATTGGCAATACGCCGACCGATCGCGGTATCGGTTTGCGCGACAGCCAGCAGCGCCCGCACCAGCCGCGCGGTATTTGGTGCGCCTGCCTTCTCGGCGTGATCAGCCTGCCAGATAATCGCTTCCGCCACGCTCCTTACTTTATTGATCGCGGGTTCCTCGCTCATTTGCACTCCATTAGCTGCGCATTGCCCTTTGCCCACATCACCTCTACATCGCGCGGCGATGACACAAGCTGCCCCATCCATTTCTTCAACAAACCAGCGCTTCGGACCGCTGATTTTTGCTGTGCCCAAAGGCCGCATCCTCGATGAGGCCGTGCCCTTGATGGAACGTGCAGGCATCGTGCCGGAAAGCGCCTTTCACGACAAGAAAGACCGTTCGCTCAGCTTTGCCGATACCAGCGGAGACATGCGTATCTTTCGTGTACGCGCTTTCGATGTTGCCACTTTCGTCGCCTTCGGTGCGGCACAGGCAGGCATCGTGGGTTCGGACGTGATCGAGGAATTCGATTATTCGGAGCTTTACGCCCCCGTTGATCTGGGTATCGGCGCCTGCCGCCTGTCGGTGGCGGAACCTGCAAAGCCGATTGAAACATCGTCCGGCAATGCCAGCCACCTGCGCGTTGCCACCAAATATCCCAATATAACCAGCCGCCATTTCGAACGGCAGGGCATCCAGGCGGAATGTATCAAGCTGAACGGCGCGATGGAACTTGCACCTTACAGCGGACTGGCCAGTCGCATTGTCGATCTGGTGTCGACCGGTCAGACTCTCAAATCCAACGGGCTGGTGGAAAAGGATACGATCATGCAGGTCAGCAGCCGCCTGATCGTCAACCGCGCCGCCTTGAAAACCGATCCACGCGTCGCCGCATTGGTAGATGCCTTCCGCGCTGCAACGATGAAGGATGCTGCCTGATGCAGCGCCTGCATATCGGTGATGAGGATTTCGAACGCAAATTCACCCGCATCGTGAACGATCGCCGGGAAAGCGATGAGACTGTGGCGCATGACGTGCGCGAAATACTGCGCAAGATGCGTCAGAGCGGTGATGATACCTTGCGCGACATGACCATGCGGCTGGACAAGCACGCGTTGTCTGATGATCCTGCCACATGGCGCATAGATGCAGACCAGTGCCGTGCTGCCCATGATGAGCTTGCGCCGGAAACGAAGGAGGCGTTGCAACTCGCCGCAGACCGGATACGCGACTACCACGAGGGCCAGCGACCGCAGGACCGCGATTATCGCGACGCGCAGAACGTAAGGTTGGGCGCCAAGTGGCTGCCCGTAGACGCGGCGGGGCTTTATGTTCCGGGCGGGCGCGCTGCCTATCCTTCATCCCTGCTGATGAATGCAATTCCAGCGCGGGTTGCCGGGGTAGAGCGACTGGTGGTGGCCACGCCCACGCCAAGGGGAGAAATCAACGATCTGGTGCTCGCCGCCGCGCATGTTTGCGGTATCGAGGAAATCTGGCGCATCGGCGGGGCGCAGGCGATTGGCGCGCTGGCCTATGGCACCGAAACGATCACACCGGTCGATGTCATCACCGGCCCCGGCAATGCCTGGGTGGCAGAAGC
The DNA here is from genome assembly GCF_001077815.2 of Aurantiacibacter atlanticus. Classification (GTDB taxonomy): domain Bacteria; phylum Pseudomonadota; class Alphaproteobacteria; order Sphingomonadales; family Sphingomonadaceae; genus Alteraurantiacibacter; species Alteraurantiacibacter atlanticus. The sequence goes on from NZ_CP011310.1 coordinate 2,311,660, forward strand.
CAAGCGCCAGCTTTACGGCGTGGTCGGCATCGACATGGTGGCAGGGCCCAGTGAAATCCTCGTCATTTCGGACAATAAATCAAACCCCGATTGGCTTGCGGCAGACCTGCTCAGCCAGGCCGAACACGATCCCGCCAGCCAAAGCATATTGATTACCGACGATGCCCAATTTGGTGAAATGGTCGAAGATGCGCTCGGCGTGCTGCTGGCGCAGATCAAGACGCAGCGCACGGCGCATGAAAGCTGGGAAAACCACGGCGTAATCCTCGTGGTGGACGATCTTGCCACACAGGCCCCCGCCCTCGCTGATCGCCTTGCGGCAGAACATGTTGAACTGGCCGTTGACGATCCGGAAGCGATCTTTGCAAAAATCCGCCACGCGGGCAGCGTTTTTCTTGGCCGTCATACTCCGGAAGCCGTCGGCGATTATGTCGCCGGACCCAATCATGTCCTGCCCACTGGGCGCAGGGCGCGGTTTGCCAGCGGCCTTTCGGTGCTGGATTTCATGAAACGCACCAGCTTTATCGAGCTAGATGAAGCCGCCCTGCGCACCATCGGGCCAGCCGCCGCCGCCCTTGCAGAAATTGAAGGGCTTCCCGCCCATGCCGCCAGCGTGAAAGTGCGCCTCAAATGAACAAGCCCGCCCGATCCCGCCACCGTTCCGCCGCGCGCCTTGCCGCCGTGCAGGCGCTGTATCAGCGCCATATGGAAAAGACCGCCACCGCCCGACTGCTTGATGAATTCCACCAGCATCGGCTGGGCAAGGAAATCGAAGACGATCAATATGAAGAGGCCGAGGTCGATTTCTTTGACGACGTCGTGTCCGGCACGATTGCGCGGCAGGATGAAATTGATGCCGCGTTGCAAGGCAAACTGGCGCAGGGCTGGACGATCGCCCGCCTCGACAAGACGATGCTGCAAATCCTGCGCTGCGGCGCCTATGAATTGCTCGCCCGGGCCGATGTGCCCAAGGCCACCGCCATCAGCGAATATGTCGATGTCGCCCACGCCTTTTTTGATGAACGTGAAGCAAAGTTCGTGAACGGCATATTGGATGCAATCGGCAAGGATGCGCGCGATTAGGGTCTGATCTGGCAGGTTAATGATGTCGAGGGGGTTGATGCCTTGAATGAAACGGAATTTATCGCAGCTCTCCGTCATCTGCCCCTGCATGAGGGAGCCCGTGGACTGGCAGATGATGTCGCCGTCCTGTCATTGGGTGATCATACTCTCGTCATAACGCATGACATGCTGGTGGAAGGCCGCCACTTCCTGAAAGGGCAGGACATGGCCGATGTCGCATGGAAGTTGGTCGCCACCAATCTTTCCGATCTTGCCGCAAAGGGAGCAGAGCCGTTGGGCGTAGTGCTCGGCTACATGCTGAGCGCTGGCGATGATGCCTTTGTCGAAGGGCTGGACGATGTACTGTCGCATTACGGTGTGCCGCTGCTGGGCGGAGACACGGTGGCAGGCGCGCCCGATGGCAAGGGTGGGCAGGCAATGGGGCTGACAGCGATCGGTAAGGCAGCGCATACGCCAGTCCCCGCGCGCGCTGGTGCGCGGATCGGTGATGCGATTTTTGTGACCGGCGTCCTTGGCAAGGCCATGCTGGGTTTCGAGGCCCTGCGTGATGGCACCGGAGCCGATGCGACAGCCTATTCCCGCCCGATGGCGCGCCTGGCGGAAGGTTTCGACCTCGCCCCGCTCGCCACTGCCATGATGGATATATCGGACGGCCTGCTGCTCGACGCATTTCGCATGGCCGAAGCGAGCGAAGCTTCCTTTGCGATACAGGGTGCTGATGTGCCCGTGGCCGATGAGGCACGGCGCGATGATTGCCTTCGCTGGGGCGATGATTACGAATTGCTGTTTACCTTGCCGGAAGGCACTTTTCCTCCCGTTCAGGCCACGCGAATAGGCGCGGTGGAGGCCAGGGGTTTTGCCCCGCTGTTCCTGGATGGTGAACCAATCATCAATTCCGATGGATTGGGATATATGCACAAATAGGGGGGTATCCGCCTCTCTCTGTAAGAAACTGGCGCTTTGCGCTTGTGGAATTGGAACGACTTCCCTAGCCCTGATACATATGCGGACCCGGCAAACCGGGCCGTTTTCATTTTGGAGAGGGGACGAAAAGGTCATGGACCTCGTACTTATCGCAGTTGTGCTGGGACTTCTCGCCGTCGTTTACGGCTTTATAACCAGCCGCCAGGTTCTCGGTGCCGATCCCGGCAACGAAAAAATGCAGGAAATCGCCGGGGCTATTCAGGAAGGCGCGCAAGCCTATCTGAAACGCCAGTATACAACCATCGCGATTGTCGGTGTTGTCGTCGCGGTGCTGGTCGGGATTTTCCTCGGCATTATTCCTGTCATCGGCTTCATCATCGGCGCCATCCTTTCAGGTGTGGCGGGCTTTATCGGGATGAATATCTCGGTGCGGTCCAATCTGCGCACGGCAGCAGCCGCGATGACGGGCCTGCAACAGGGTCTTACCCTGGCTTTTCGCGCAGGTGCCATAACCGGCATGTTGGTGGCAGGCCTTGCCCTGCTCGCGATTGCGGTGTTCTTCTGGTATCTGACCGGCCCCGCCGGCCATGCGGCCAACAGCCGTGAAGTAATTGACGGCCTTGTCGGTCTCGCCTTCGGTGCCTCGCTCATCTCCATCTTCGCACGTCTTGGCGGCGGTATCTTCACCAAGGCCGCAGACGTCGGCGCCGATCTCGTCGGCAAGGTAGAAGCGGGCATCCCCGAGGATGATCCTCGCAACCCTGCCGTTATTGCCGATAACGTTGGCGACAATGTCGGTGACTGTGCCGGCATGGCTGCCGATTTGTTCGAAACCTATGTTGTCACCGTTGGTGCAACCATGGTCCTGACCGCGCTGTTGATGAAGGGCCTCGGCGATATGCTTATGCCGATGATGGCATTGCCGCTGCTGATCGGCGGCGCGTGCATCGTCACAAGCATTATCGGCACCTATTTCGTGCGCCTTGGCGGCGGCACGAATGTGATGGGCGCAATGTACAAGGGCTTCCTTGTCACGGCCGTTCTGTCCGTCCCGTTGATCTGGTTCGTCATCCATTATGCGCTGGGCGACATGAATACCCCGTTCGGCGATGCCAATCTTGGCGCAGTCGATCCGGGCGCTCCGCTGTCGGAAGAAGGCACATCGTCCATCGCCGTGTTTACCGGCATGGACCTGTTCTGGTCTTCGGTAATCGGTCTGGTGCTCACCGGCGTGATTATCTGGATCACGGAGTATTACACGGGCACCGGCTTCCGTCCGGTCCGCTCTATCGCCAAGTCGTCTGAAACAGGCCACGGCACCAATGTGATCCAGGGTCTGGCCATCAGTCTTGAATCGACTGCGCTGCCGACGCTGGCCATCGTGGCCGGTATCATCGGCGCATATCAGCTCGCCGGGCTCATGGGCATTGCCTATGCGGCGACGTCGATGCTGGCACTTGCAGGCATGGTCGTGGCGCTGGACGCTTACGGTCCTGTCACCGACAATGCCGGCGGCATTGCCGAAATGGCTGGTCTGGATGAAAGCGTGCGTGAAAAGACAGACGCGCTGGACGCGGTAGGCAACACTACCAAGGCTGTGACCAAGGGCTATGCCATCGGTTCTGCCGGTCTTGCCGCACTCGTCCTGTTCGCCGCCTACACCACCGATCTGGCCGAATTCTTCCCGAATGCGGATGTCGATTTCAGCCTTGAGAACCCGTATGTGATCGTCGGTCTGCTGCTCGGCGCGCTTTTGCCTTATCTCTTCGGAGCGATGGGCATGACCGCTGTTGGCCGCGCTGCGGGCGATGTGGTCAAGGACGTGCGCGAGCAGTTCAAGGAAAAGCCGGGCATCATGGATTACTCCGAGAAGCCTGACTACGCTCGCACGGTGGACCTCGTGACCAAGGCGGCGATCAAGGAAATGATCATTCCGTCGCTGCTGCCGGTGCTCGCACCGATTGTGGTCTATTTCGTCATCACCGCCATTGCAGGCCAGGAAAACGGCTTTGCCGCACTAGGTGCCTTGTTGCTCGGCGTGATTGTCGGCGGCCTGTTCGTGGCGCTTTCCATGACCGCAGGTGGCGGCGCATGGGACAATGCCAAGAAATATATCGAAGACGGCAATCACGGTGGCAAGGGCTCTGAAGCGCATAAGGCTGCGGTGACGGGCGATACGGTTGGCGATCCTTACAAGGACACTGCCGGTCCTGCCGTGAACCCCATGATCAAGATTACGAATATCGTCGCGCTGCTTTTGCTGGCAGCGTTGGCTGCAAACGCTGCCTGACGGCGAAACCGCCGAATTTTCGGCACCTGAAACCCTGTCCGGAGCAATCCGGGCAGGGTTTTCTTTACCCTAACGCTTAGCCATTCCTTGGCGGGGAATGGCGCAGAGACTGTGCAGCGGGTGAATGCATCCCGCCTTCAACGAGTAAGCACAGGCCATTGGGCAAACATTTTCATCTTGAAACGCGCGGGTTCCCCCTGGCAGGGGATGGCTGCGTTCATGGTGCGCTGCGCGGAACACAGGCGGTTTTTTCGGCATGTGACTGGCGTGACATGTCCTCAGTGGATCGCATTTCCGAATGGGATGCTCTCGCCCAGATCGTTGCCGAGCCCAATCCATTCTTCGAAAGCTGGTTCATGCTTCCTGCGCTCGATGCGCTCGATCCGCAGGGCAGCGTGACCATACTCAAGCTGGAAGTGGACGGCAGGCTTTTCGGGCTGATGCCTGTCAAAAGGGAAAACCGCTATTACGGCTATCCCGTGCCACATCTGCGCAATTGGGTGCACGATAATTGCTTCCTCGGCACTCCGCTGGTTGCGCGGGGGTTTGAACGCATGTTCTGGCAACATCTGTTCAGCTGGGCTGATCGCCGCCCGCGAATGGCTGCTTTCCTGCACCTCACACAAATGCCCACCACCGGGCCGGTGCATGATGCGCTGCAAACCTATCTCACGCCGAAGGACAATGCGCGCCCGGCCGCAACCGTCATGCTTGAAACGCGCGCAATGTTATCCAGCACGGACACTTCCGAACAATATTTCGATCAGGCGCTGTCGACCAAGAAGCGCAAGGAACTTCGCCGCCAGCAACGCCGCCTTGCCGAAATGGGCACGCTTGAGGTGGAGAAGCTGGACAATGCTGACGCAATTGCAGACTGGTCGCAGAATTTCCTCGCGCTGGAGCGGCGCGGTTGGAAAGGCAAATCCGGTTCTGCCCTCGCCTGCGATATTGCTACGCAAAGTCTGTTTTGTGGTGCTTTGGAAGGTGCTGCGCAGCGTGGGCGGCTGCAACGCTTTGCCATGACACTGGATGGCCAGCCCATTGCGATGCTCGCCAATTTCCTCACCGCGCCGGGCGCCTTTTCGTTCAAGACCGCATTTGACGAGGATTTTGCCCGTTTTTCACCTGGTGTGCTTCTTCAGCGGGAAAACCTTGCCATGCTGGATCGCGACGACATTATCTGGACCGATAGCTGCGCAGCGCAGGATCATCCGATGATCGACCATTTCTGGCGCGAGCGGCGCACCATCGCCCGCCATTCCATCGGCATCGGGGGCCCGGTCCGCCGTGCCATCTTTGCCGCCCTCGCCCGCCATGAAACGCGGGGGCGTGGCAAGCCACTTAACATGACGGTATCAGCATGACAGACATGACCCGCTCCATCCGCACTCGGTCGACGAGCGCCCGACGCACCTTCCCAGCCACTTCGCGTGACAGCTTCAAGCTCTCCTATCCCGAAGGTGCCCACAAGCTGGAACATCGGCTGATGTCCCATCCACTGCTCGATCTCGATGCGCTGGCGATGCTTGGTGAAGTCCTGCCAGCCGATAAGGTCGAATATAACCGTGGTGATGTGCCAATCGGCGTCGATGGCAAACCCGAAGGCAATGGCCTCACGATCGGGGAAACCATACACTCTATTGCAACATCAAACAGTTGGGCCGTGCTGAAGAATATCGAGAAAATAGCGCCCTATGCCGCGCTATTGAAAGATCTTCTGGAAGAAATCCGCCCGGTCGTGGAGCCGCGCACGGGCAAGATGATGGACATGCAAGGATTTGTCTTCATTTCCAGCCCCCATGCCGTGACACCCTATCACTTTGATCCTGAACACAATATCCTGATGCAATTGCGCGGCAGGAAGACGATGACGGTCTATCCGGCAGGTGATTCGTGCTTCGCGCCTGATCAGAGCCATGAGGCCTATCATACAGGCGGCGCACGCGAATTGCGTTGGGATGACGCATTTTCCAGCAATGGCCACAGGTTCAACCTTTATCGTGGGGATGCCATTTACGTGCCCGTGATGGCGCCCCATCATGTCCGCAATGGCAAGGAAGTTTCAATCTCACTGTCGGTAACCTGGCGCAGCGAATGGAGCTTTGCAGAGGCCGATGCGCGTGCGCTCAACAATATGTTGCGCCGGTGGGGCCTGAAACCCAGGGCCCCGGGCCGCTGGCCAGCACGCAATCGCATAAAAGCCACAGCTATGCGGATTGCGCGCAAGATTCCCGGGCTCGCTTGACGCACGGGCTGGCTGCGAGCATGGGAAACATTGATGGATGCCTTTCCCGAAAAAAAACCGACGCCCGAAAGGATTGTCGCCGATCTCGTCTTTCTCCTCGATCTGGAGGCCACCGGTCCGGATATTTTCATCGGCCGAAGACGGCCTGACGGAACCGGACGTGTGTTTGGCGGGCAAGCCATTGCGCAGGCACTTGGCGCAGCCAGCCGCACTGTAGACCAGGATCGCCCTGTCCATTCGCTTCACGCTTATTTCCTGCGTTCGGGCAGCGATGAATTGCCTATCGAATATCGCGTAAAACGTGATCTGGACGGGCGCAGCTTTTCCAATCGCCGCGTTGTGGCCAGCCAGCAGGGCAAGCCTATCCTCAATTTTGTCGCGTCTTTCCAGAAGGTGGTGGAAGGTCCGGGCCACCAACATCCCGCGATGCCCGATGTTCTACCGCCAGAGGACTTGGTGCCAGATGCCGTAATTCGCCGCGAAATGGCCGAGGCCTTGCCAGAAGGACGGATCAAGCAATTTCTGGAACGACCCCTTCCAGTGGATTTTCGATCAGTAGAACCGCGCGACTGGCAATCTCCGCAGTCACGCGAGCCGGTCAGCAACGTGTGGTTTCGCACAATTTCCCCATTGCCAACCGATCTGGCAGTGCATCGCGCGGTCTTGGCCTATGTTTCGGATTTCCAGCTCCTCGCAACGGCAATCCAGCCATCCGGGAAGGCGTTACATCAGGGGAAGGTCAAAGGGGCCAGCCTCGATCACGCAGTATGGTTTCACGAGGATTTCTCGCTCGACGAATGGCTCCTCTTTCGCACTGACAGCCCGTGGTCCGGCCACGCAAGGGGCTTTTCCCGAGGTGAAATTTTTTCACGCGATGGGCGTTTGGTGGCAAGTGTTACGCAGGAAGGTATGTTGCGGCACCTTTGACACCGGATCTCAAATGGGAAATTCGCGCGGGATGAAAGTTCTGGCAAGTTTGATCGCTTTGACGCTGGCCGCCATATCTCCGGCTGCACAGGCACAGGACGTCGCTGCTGTCGCGCCAGTCAGCCGGCCCGCGCTCGATTACGAAGCGGAATTGCAGCGAACCCTTGAAGGTTACGATTCCACCGGCATGGTCGCTTCGGTGCTGATCGATGGCGAAATGGTGTATCTCGGCGCATTGGGCACAGCAGAAGAAGGCAGCAACCGCCCTGTCACCACCGACATGGCCTTTCCCATCGCGTCAATCTCAAAGGCTTTCACCACTACAGCGCTCGCAATCCTTGTGGATCGCGGCAAGGTCGATTGGGATGCGCCTGTGCGCCGCTACATTCCCGAATTTGCAATGTATGATCCGTGGGTGAGCGAACATTTCACCGTGCGCGATGCGCTCACGCACCGATCCGGCCTTCCGCTCGGCGCAGGCGATTTGCTCATCTGGCCCGATGGCAATGCAGCCCCGGCAGACGTAATCGCCGCCCTGCCGCATTTGCGCCCATCCACCGGATTTCGGGACGGCTACGCCTACGACAATCTGCTCTACATCGTCGCGGGTGAAATTGTGGAGCGGGTTTCCGGAGATAGCTGGGCCGATTTCGTCACCGATGAACTGCTTGTTCCCATCGGCCTGACGGGATGCGCTGCTCAGATGGACCGTATTCCTGAAGGAATGTCGGTTGTGACAGGGCATGAACGCGCCGCCAACGCAGACGCCGGCGTGCCGGTGGACGAACGGCTGCAATTCTCTCCCACATGGTCTGCGGCTGGCGGCATTTTCTGCACCGCAGGCGACATGATGACCTGGGCCAAATTCTGGTTGGATGACGGGGTTACACAAAGGAGCGAGCGCCTGCTCAGCGAAGCGCAGCTGGCAGAAGTCTGGACAGGGGTGACGCCAGTGTCAGCTCCCGGCTTTCTGAAGGCCAGCGGCTCAAGCCACCTCGCGCTCTATTCGCTGGGCTGGTTCGTGCAGGATTACGAGGGAACATTGATGGTGCGCCATTCAGGCGGCGCGCCGGGCGTGGTCAGCAATCTGATTCTGCTGCCCGAAAAAGGTATCGCGATTTTCGCATCGTCGAATGATTACCGACCGGCAGCACACAGCTTCACTTATCACATTGCCAACGCGCTTATTGCAGATGAGAAGCGTGATCTGATTGCGGATCTGGGCGCAGCTTTCAGGTCGGCAGAGCAAAACGGAGAAGTCCTGATCGCCGACATGGTGCAGGCGCCCGGTGCCCCCAGCGCGCCTGACCTTGCGCTTCCCGCCTATGCTGGCACCTATCGGGATGCCTGGTATGGGGATGTCCATATTAGTCAGGACGCTGATGGGCTATTTATCGATATGAGCCGTTCGGAAATTCTGGATGGCGCATTGACGCATTTTTCCGGCAATCGCTTTGCCGCTTTCTGGCCCGATTCATCGTTGAAGGCTGATGCCTATGTCGATTTTTTGGTGGAAGATGGCGCGGTGACCGGCCTGACAATGCAGGCAATCTCCGACCTCACCGATTTCTCCTATGATTTCCATGACTTGCAATTGCAGCGCGTAAACTGACGGGCTGCTGGCATGCTCAGTGCGCCAGTAGCACGGGCACTTGGGGATCGGTCAGTACAGTGCGGGTGACACCGCCGAAGAGCGTTTCGAACAAGCGAGGCACGCCATAGGCGCCCATCACCATGAAATGTGCTTCACGCGCTTGCGCCTCATCACGCAAAAGGGCGCCAACATTGCGCCCGTCCCTTGCGATCTCCGCAATCTCGCAATCGATATCGTGCCGGTTGAGGAAGCGGGCGGCTGCCGTCGGCGGCAACAATCCTTCTTCCTGTTCGTCTGTTTCCGCGACCTGGATGAGCGTGACCGCGCTGGCCGCCTGCAACAGGGGCACAGCTGCGCGCAAGGCGCGCGATGCCTCTTGCGATCCGTTCCAGCAGACCACTGCCGCACCGCCGGGATCTATTCCGCGCGCCTTATCCGGCACCACCAGTATCGGCGTCCGGCATTGCATTGCCAGCATTCCCGCCAGTTTTGATGCGCTCTTGCTGTCATCGCTATTGCCCGCGCCAAGTATCGCCAGATCGCTCAGCGCCGCATGTTCGAGAATCTGTGACGAAGCCAAGCCAAATTCCGCGGCCCAGTCCCATGCGACATCCTCGCCTGTCAGCCGTGCTTCGATACGAATGCGAAATTCATCTGCGGCGACCTTGGCAGAGGGCGAGAGTTCGGCAGCAGTCATGCCATAGGGATCAATCGGCATCACCATAGTGAAAGGTATGGTGTGCAGTAATGTGAGATGGCTTTTAAATGCGCGCGCCAGATCAAGAGCGACCTGCAACCGTGCATCGAAGGCCGGTTCATCGTGAACATGAAGCAATAGTGATCGCATGACATTCCTCCTGCACCACCTATGCGCGCACCATATCACAAACACCTTGATCTGCGTCAAAATGTTAGCGCGCGTGGTAGAAATCGTAGATTTTCTGCGCGCCGCTCTCACTGATGCCCGGCACGCGTTTCAAATCGGCCAGCGCGGCTGCACGCACCTTGCTGGCGGTGCCGAAATGCAGCAGCAATGCGCGTTTTCGCGCTGGACCGATGCCAGGGATTTCGTCCAGCGGAGATGCCGTGATGGCGCGGCTGCGCTTGGCTCGGTGTGCGCCAATGACAAAGCGGTGCGATTCGTCACGCAGGCGCTGCATGTAGAATAATACCGGCGAATTCGTTGGCAGCGTCTTTTCACGTCCATCGGGAAAGTGGAATACTTCGCGCCCTTCGCGCCCGTGATGCGGGCCCTTGGCAATCGCGATCAGCGGCACGTCCTCTATGCCCAATTCCTCCAGCGTGTCGCGCACGGCGCTCATTTGCCCCTTGCCGCCGTCAATCAGCACAAGATCAGGCCACACGCCCGCCTTCTCCCTGTCCGGATCTTCCTTCATGGCACGGGAAAAGCGGCGTTCCAGCACTTCGCGCATCATGCCGAAATCGTCATTGGTCTGCGCGCTCTTGATATTGAACTTGCGATATTGGTTCTTGATGAAGCCTTCTGGCCCCACCACCACCATTGCGCCAACTGCCTTGCTGCCCTGAATGTGGCTGTTGTCATAAATCTCGATCCGCGCGGGCACCTCCGGTAATTCGAGGAATTCAGTCAATTCGCGCATGACCTTTGCCTGTGTACCGCTTTCAGCCAGTCGCCTGTCCAGCGCTTCCGTTGCATTGCGGCTGGCCTGCTTCATCAGGCGGCGCCTTTCGCCGCGCTGCGGGATGGAAATGCTGACCTTGCGCCCCGCCAGCTTTGCAAAAGCTTCTTCAAGCAGCGCCTGTTCAGGCAATTCGCGATCGACGAGGATATGCGGCGGCGGCGGCACCTCTTCATAAAACTGCGCAAGCACGCGCGCCAGCACTTCGGCGTCTTCCACATCCTGCACATGACTGGGAAAAAACGCGCGATGACCCCAGTTCTGCCCCCCGCGCACGAAAAAGCCCTGGATGCCGACATGGCCGCCCTTGGCCGACAGGGCAAAAACATCGGCATCGCCTACCCCTTCGGCATTGACGGCCTGCGATCCCTGAATGAAAGTCGCGGCCCGCAGCCTGTCACGCAGCAGCGCTGCAGTTTCGAAGTCAAGCGCTTCGGCCGCTTGCGCCATCTGCTGTTCTATCTGCGCCTGCACAGCGCCCGATTTGCCGCCAAGGAAATCCTTCGCTTCGCGGATCAGCCGATCATAGCCTTCCTTGTCGATCCGCCCGACACATGGCGCACTGCACCGCTTGATCTGATACAGGAGGCACGGTCGATCCCGACGTGCAAAAAAGCTGTCTGTGCAAGACCTTAGGAGGAATAGTTTCTGCAGCGCATTGATCGTCGTATTGACTGATCCCGCGCTGGCGAAGGGGCCATAATATGCGCCCTTAGCCTTGCGCGCTCCGCGATGCTTCATGATGCGCGGAAAATCGTGGCTTTCGCGCAGATGGATGAAAGGGAAACTCTTATCATCGCGCAACAACACATTGTAAGGCGGGCGAAATCTCTTGATGAACTGCGCTTCCAGCAGCAGCGCTTCGGCCTCTGAATTGGTGGTCACGATTTCCATGCCACGCGTCTGCGAAACCATGCGCTGAAGGCGGTTCGTCAGCCCCTTGATCTGCGTGTAATTGGCCACCCGCGCCTTCAGGCTACGCGCCTTGCCGACATATAGCACATCGCCGCGCGCATCGATCATGCGGTAAACGCCAGGCTTGGGCTTCAGCGTTTTGACCACTTCGCGGATTGCAGTGATGCCACCGTCCAGATCAGGCTGCGCATTGCCCTTTACCGTATAGGCTGCGCGTTCTTCATTGAAACGCTCCTTGCCCCGTGGATCGGGCGGAGAACCTGCTTTGCTGCGCGACATCAGCCACGAGATAGGAGGTGATAGATCAATTGGCAAAGCTTGCGCTGGCGCGTCCCACAGGGCAGCGTGCTGCTTTCCATTGAACGGGCAGGAAATTTCATGAACCCAGCGGATAAGCTGCCGCGCACGGTAGGTTTTTGGGGCACGGCGCTGTTTCCCGTGAATGGCATGATCGGTTCTGGCATTTTCGCCATGCCGGCCATTCTGGTAGCCGCGGTTGGAAATTTCGCCCCGTGGATGATGCTGCTGGGCGCATTGATCATTCTGCCGCTGGCATGGGTATTTGCGGCCCTGGCCATGCGGTTCGATGGTCACGGCGGGCCAGTGCTGTATGCCAACGCCGCTTTCGGGAAATTTGCCGGCTTTCAATCGGGCTGGATGCGTTACGCTTCAGCCGTAGTGGCCGTGGCGGCAAATGCGCATGTCGCCATCGCTTATCTGGCGGTCTTGTTTCCTGCTCTTGAAGATCCCTTTCTGCGCTCTGTCGCCACGATCGCGTTCATCGCCTTTGTAACCGTGATCAATCTGGTGGGAATGCGCGCATCGGTTCGCGTCCTTGGGACAATGACGATAATCAAGCTTGCGCCGCTTGTCGTGTTGACCATCGTCGGCCTGCTTACCCATGACCCCGCAGTGGGCCTAACCCTTCCTCAATTCACTGATTTTGAAAGCGTCGTTCTGCTGACATTCTATGCGTATATGGCGTTTGAGAATGCGAATTTTCCGGCTGGTGAATTGCGCAACCCGCGCCGCACCATTCCGCTCGCCTTGATGACTACGCTGGCAGCAGTCGCGCTTTTCTACATGTTGGTCATTTGGGCATATCTGGCAATCGCGCCCGATGCAGGTGGCGGTGAGAGCGCGCTGGCTGCTGCCGCCGGAGAGATTGCCGGACAAGCGGGCGTGGTGGTGATTTCGCTGGCTGCGGCCTTCTCTGTTGCGGCAAATACACTCAATGGCGGGATCGTCGTGCCACGCATGACCTATGGCATGGCAGAACAAGGGACACTTCCTGCCGTTTTTGCCCACGTGTCACCACGCTTTCAGACGCCAGACGTTTCGATCCTTTTTTACGGTGGTATTGCCATTCTTTTCAGCTTCTGGGGCGGGTTTGCTGCACTGGCGGTGGCCAGCACGCTGTCCCGACTGGTCACCTATCTGCTTTCTGCACTGGCCTTGCCCGTGCTGGAACGAAGGGATGGCGATCAAACGCCATGGTGGCATCTGGTTATCGCATTACTGGCAGCTGTCGCCACCCTGTGGGTTGCCAGTCATGCAAGCGCAAAGGCGTTCCAGATGCTCGGCCTGATTTTCGCGGTTGGCACCATCCTGTTCTTCTTCGCTGCGCACCCGCGGCGGTACCCTTTCAGCAGCGAGGCTTGATTGTCTGACACTTACGATGCGATAATTCTTGGCGGCGGGGCAGCCGGCCTGTTTTGCGCAGCATTGGCCGCGCAGCGCGGGCGGCGCGTGCTGGTGCTCGAAAGCAGTGAGAAGGTCGGCAAGAAGATACTCATCTCTGGCGGCGGACGGTGCAATTTCACCAATATCAACGCTGGCCCTGCAAATTATCTGTCGGCCAATCCGCATTTCGTAAAATCGGCGCTCAGCCGCTATACGCCGCGCGATTTCCTCGGCCTGGTGGAGAAGCATTCCATCGCCTGGCATGAAAAGACGCTTGGCCAGCTATTCTGCGATAGTTCGGCACGGCAGATCGTCGATATGCTGCTGGAGGAATGTGCCGCTGGCCCGGGCAAGGTGACGATCCGCAACAATGAACATGTCGCCAGTGTCGAGCATACGGGCGGAAGCTATCGGGTCACAACGCAATATGGCAGCTTTGACGCCCCTGCCCTCGTTATCGCAACCGGCGGACCATCCATCCCCAAAATGGGAGCGAGCGATTTTGCTTATCGGCTGGTACGGCAGTTCGGCCTCAAGATAGTGGAGCCGCGGCCTGCACTGGTCCCGCTGACGCTGGGCGGCGAAGAAGTGCTGTTCCGTGAACTGTCAGGCGTTGCAGCCGATGTCGAGGCAGCGGCAGGCAAAACACGCTTTCGCGAAGCTGCCCTATTCACCCACCGCGGCTTGTCTGGACCTGCAATCCTGCAAATTTCGAGCTATTGGAAAGCCGGGGACCCCCTTGCCATCAATTTCCTGCCAGATCGCGAGCCCGGCTGGCTGATCGATGCCAAGCGCGCAACGCCCGCGCTGCACCTGCGCACAATCATCCGCGAAGCTCTGCCTGACAGGCTGGCCGATGAGCTTTGCGAGCAGCTTCACAAAGATCAGGGCGCGTCAGGCGATCTTGGCAATTTGCCGGACAAGGCCTTGCGCAACGCGGGGGAGCGATTGTCCAACTGGCGCTTCCATCCCAATGGCAGCGAAGGTTTTGCCAAGGCCGAAGTTACCGCAGGCGGCATTTCGACAGCGGAGCTATCGTCAAAAACGATGGAGGCCAAAATGGTCCCCGGCCTGTTCGTGATCGGCGAGGCGGTGGATGTGACCGGCTGGCTCGGCGGATACAATTTCCAATGGGCGTGGGCCAGCGCCCATGCCGCTGCACAGGCGCTGTAACCCGGTTCCGTCTGGCAATTGTCAGAACAGCTTGCGGAATTCGATTTCGAAGGAACGCCCGGTCGGATCAATCAGGAACGGCTGGTAGCGCAGCGGCGTATCCCCATTGCTATCCGTCACGCGCTGGCGGGTATCGAAAATGTTGTCGATATCGAAACCTATTCGCGTGTTTTCGAAAAAGGGCGCCGCTGCCACCAGCTTATCGCGCTTTCCAAGATCGATGAAGCTGCGGATATTGACCGTAGCATAATTGTGGAACATCAAATCGGTGCTGCCGGGCAGACCCGATCCCGCGATATTGGATTCTCCGGTATAGCGAGCGAACAGCAGCAAGCCGTAGCCATCGTAAAATACGCCGCTGCGCCAATTTATCGAATGGCGCGGTTGGCCGCCGCCTGACAGGGCATCTCCTTCAAGCAGGTCGAGTCGGTCGATACCCGGTGCAATCAGCACGCTGTTTTCCAGCTCAAGCTCATATTGGACATTCAGGAACCAGCGACCTGTCGGTGGACCGTCACTGCCCCCTGACAAGCGGGCCAAGCCACGGCCGCCCCCGCCACGTTGGCCGCCCCCGCCCTGCCTGTCACCGCGAGCCTGTGCTCCTGCACCCGGAGCGCGCTCGCCTGGACCTCTGGCCAATTGCGCAGGATCGGAACTACAAATGCGCTCGCGCATCGTGGCAAAACGTTCAGGATCGATCTTCCCATCCTCACCGGTCAGCCGCTGGAGCATCCTGCCCGGAATGCTGAGCGGCTCGCCGTCCGGACCAGTCGGCGCAGCTTCGCCATTGGCCTCGGCGCGCAATGCGGCATTGAACTGCGCCAGCAATGCATCGGGTTCGGATTCGCAGAACTGGGCGCGCATTGCGGCAAGGCGTTCAGGATCGCGCGCGCCAGCCGGTCTGCCGGACTGGTCACCGCCTTGTCTGCCAGCAGAAGCCGCATCGCCTCCGCCACGTCCCTGCCTGCCCCCAGTCGCTTCCTCACCGCCACCAAATTGCCCGTTGAGATTGAGACCAAAGCGCAGGCGTTCGACATCCTGCTCCGCAAAGGTCACGAATCGTTGATCGAGTTGGGTCAGCTGGCCGTTCGTGTCACGCTCTATGCGGTCGGGAAATGCCGCCTCGATTGCGGACGTCAAAACCGGGAAGCCGTCTGTCACATTTTCAGAATGGTTGTTGAAATATTCGATCTGGAAGCTGCCGCGATCGATGAAGGGCAATTCCCAATTAAGACCCAGCTTCCAATCATTTTGCGATTGTGCGGGCAAATCCGGATTGCCGCCGGTGATGACCGTGGCGAGCACGGTTTCATTATTCGCAATATCGAAGGTCGCGACATTGGGTGTCACTATCTCGGGGCTGCCCAATTGGCTGAGCGTGGGTGCGCTGTCGCGGGCGATATAGGTCGCACTCAAGGTGATCCCGTCAAACACACCCCAGGTCAGCCCTGCGGACCAATCGAACAAAGTGCCGAAATCGGAAAGCTCGTCGATCCCGCCATTGAGGTTGAGCGTTACATCGCCAATGGCGCCGCCAAATTCATAATCGCGGCTCGTGATCGGTATCGAGACATTTACACCGGTGGAAAACTGGTTGCGCGAAAGATCGGTCAAGACGCCCGGATTGCGCGTGTCGATGCTCTCAATGGCGTTCCAGTCATATCCGGCATCCAGCGTCATCTGCACATCGCCTGCGGGCAGTTCGATGACAGAGCCGCGGGCTGTGGCAAGTGCGCTCAGGCTCCAGCTTTCGCTTTGCGTTTCGTCAAAACCAGCCTCGGCAAATTCGCCCAGATCAGCGTCCAGCGCCAGATCGCCGGCCAGCGCCGCGTCCATCAGAGCCGTGGTGTCGAGCGATAATTGCGTGCGGCTGCGCGTATCGGAATAGGTACCGTCAAGCGTGCCGGTAACCTGCCAGCCTTCAAATCCCGCGTTGAATGTGCTGCCAATTGAATAGCTGTTCGTCCGCCTGTCTACCGCCAGCGGATCAGCGGGGTTAAAGCTGCGCAGGGCAGTATTGCCCGAAGGATCTTCCAGCACGACTGAATCGAGGCCCTGCAAACTGAGGCTGTCATTGCGTTCATAGGTGCCGTTGAGGCTCAACTGATTGCCACTGTCGCCAAGGGCGGTGTTCCAGTTGACTGTGGCCTCCACCCCTGCCGAGTCGCTTACCAGACTGCGGAAATTTGCCGGGTCAGGATCAGTTGCGATGATCGGATGGCTACCGATGGACTGCTCAACGCCGCGCTCGCCCTCTGTCAGACTGCTGGAATTGTCCCATTCCACATTCACATTGAGGCGGCTTGGCCCGTCGATGCGCAGATAGGTGCCTTCGACTTGCTGGGTGGAATAGCCGCCGTCAAAAGGCTGGCCATATTCCAGCTCCAGCTCGCGGCTGGAATATTTGTCCTTGAGGATGATGTTCACCACCCGCTGATCCGGCGAATAGCCGAAGCTTTGCGCCACTTCCTCACTATAGATTTCGGTGCGCTCTATCGCTTCGGGCGGATAGCTGCGCAATTCACGGAAAGAACCAATCCGCACGCCATTCACCAGGATTACCGGCTGACCGGAGGACCCTCTGCCGCGCCCGCTTGAAACCTGCGGGCCCAGCGCCTCTATCAGCTCGGCGATGGAACCGGCGCCATAAGCGGCAATATCTTCCTGATCGAGTTCGAGGATGGGCGGCTGCGGCGCATCCACGCGGCCAATCAGCCGCGCACCATAAACGACGATCTCATTGATATCGTCTTCCGATTGCACAGGGTCAGGCGATGTCTCCGGATCCTGGTCAGCCTGTTGCGCGGCTGCGGGCGCAGATTTTGCCAGAGCGACGGTGGAAAGGGGCGGGCAAACAAGTACTGCGGCAATTGCCGCCAAGCTGGTGGAAATCCTGATATTCACGTCTAATCCTTGAATTGACTTGTCTGGTCCCCACCTATGCCTGGCATATGTGGCAGAGCGCTGCCCGCGGCAAGCGGAGCAAAGTAACAAATTGTCGCAATACAATTGCGGCCATATGAACGAGATGGTTACACGCAAGCGCACTCTTCCCTTTTGCAAGGGAGGCGGCTATGCGCCCCCGACGCCAATATTCACACATCACGCAAAGGACTAGAGAAACTGGATGGCTAAAGAAGAACTCCTCGAAATGCGCGGCAAGGTAGTGGAGCTGCTGCCCAACGCGATGTTCCGGGTAGAGCTCGAAAACGGCCATGAGGTTCTCGGCCACACTGCCGGGCGCATGCGCAAGAACCGTATCCGCGTGCTCGTGGGTGACGAGGTGCTGTGCGAACTGACGCCTTATGATCTGACCAAGGCACGCATCACCTACCGCTTTATGCCGGGACGCAGCGGCCCGCCGGGGTATAACCCTTAATCGGCACGGGCATGGCTTCGACCGGCCCCTCCCTCATTCTTGCATCGGCCAGCCCGCGGCGACGTGAATTGCTCACGCGGCTCGGGGTGACGCCCGATGGCATTACCCCCGCCGATATCGATGAAACGCCAATCAAGGCGGAACTGCCCCGCACCTATGCCATCCGCATGGCGCGCGAAAAGGCGCTGGCCGTCAAAGGTGCCACATCGCATGTGCTGGCTGGCGATACAGTGGTGGCCTGCGGCAGGCGCATCCTGCCCAAGGCAGAAGATGAGTCGACAGCAAGGCGCTGTCTCCAACTCCTTTCGGGAAGGCGGCACCGCGTGTGGTGTGCCATCGCCCTTGCCGGTCCTGATGGTAGCCTGCGCGAAAGGCTGAGCGAGACGCAGCTCAAGTTTAAGCGTCTGACAGAGGGGGAGATCGACGCCTATATCGCCAGCGGGGAATGGCACGGCAAGGCGGGCGGCTATGCGATACAGGGCGCGGCAGAGGCGCTTATTCCCTGGATACAGGGCAGCCACTCCGGCGTGATTGGCCTGCCGCTGTATGAGACGCGCAATGTGCTGAAAGCTGCCGGATTTTCCCTTGGCTGATGCGGCTGCTGACGGCTGGCTTGTAGAGCAGGGCATCGGCGAGGAACGCGCGCTTTTCTATCGGGATGGCAATGTGATGGCTGCACGTCTGCGCTGGCCGGGCGGGCTTGAACCGGGCGCTGTGGTGGAGGGCCTGCTTGTTTCCAGAACGAGAGGATCGACGCGGGGACATGCTGTCTTCCCTAACGGGGAAGAAGCGCTGGTAGACAAATTGCCACGCCATGCAAGCGAAGGGGCCAGGATGCGCTTTGCCGTTACCCGCGCCGCCATGGGAGAGGCGCACCGCATAAAACTGGCTCAGGTGCGGCCAACGCAAGAGCCCGAACGGCCAGCCCCGGCGCTCACGGCCATTCTACCAGGCGCACGCACGATATTTGCATTTGCGCATGGCGATTGGGAGAACATTAGCGACCTCGCATTTGAGGGGACCGTATCCTTTTCCGGCGGATCACTGCATTTTGCACCTACTCCAGCGATGGTCATGGTCGATGTTGACGGACATTTACCTCCGCGCGATCTTGCACTTGCCGCAGTCGAGCCTATTGCACGCGCCATTACGCTGCTGGGCATGGGCGGCATGATCGGTATCGATTTCCCCACGCTTGAGGCGAAGGCCGACCGCAAGACAGTGGATATTGCGCTGGAAGCGGCCCTGGCGGATTTCGATCACGAACGCACTGCGATGAACGGCTTCGGCTTCGTTCAGATCGTCGCCAGATTTGAACGCCCATCGATATTGCACCTATTCCAGCACGATCGCGCCGGAGCAGCAGTGCGCCTGTTGCTGCGCCGTGCTGAAACGCTCACCGGTCCCGGCAGAATCGAACTTGCCGCGCATCCCGCTGTCATGGCGCGCCTGAGCGAAGACTGGCTGGGCAAACTCCGCCAACGGACAGGCAAGGAGCTGTCGATGCGGCCCGACGCCACCCTTGCGCTCGACGCCCCGCATGCCCAGCTTATTCCGCGATGACCAACGCAGCCAAAGCCCGGCCCTGCCCGATTTGCAGGAAGCCCCGTACGCAGGAATTCACGCCCTTTTGCTCCAGCCATTGCCGTGATCGCGACCTCGCGCAGTGGTTTAATGATGGATATGCCCTGCCCGGTGAAGCGGCGCGTCCTGAAGATATCGCGCAGGAAGACTGAACTGAGGTCTTGCCAAGCGGCCTGCGCTTCGCCATAGGCGCGCTTCATTCGCTCACCGGGCACTTCGAAGATGCTCGATGTCGTAGCGATGCCTGGGTAGCTCAGTGGTAGAGCAGACGACTGAAAATCGTCGTGTCGGTGGTTCGACTCCGCCCCCGGGCACCACTCTCTCAATCCGGCCAGATATTTCTTCGTATAGCTGCGGCCTAGAAGAGCCAGCACGCATCTGCTTGTGCTGCGTCACGATGTAGCTTTACGTCGTCAGGCCGTCTAATCCCCAGCCATGCACGAAACATCCGCCGCAATATCGCCCTTCGACATCGCCGCAATGCTGGTGGTCGCTTCTGCCCTGTTTGGGTGGTTCAACCATCACTTCATCAAGCTCCCGCATGTCGTGGGATTGACGGTGATCGGCGCTGCGGCAGCCATTGGCCTGCTGCTGGCCAACAGGTTTATTCCAGGGGTCACGCTCGATGACACTGTTGCGCGGCTGCTGGTGGAGATGAATTTCACCGAAACGCTGCTGCAGGGCATGCTCAGCTTCCTGCTGTTCGCTGGCGCGCTGCATGTTGATCTGGATCGGCTCAAGGCGGATTGGTTGCCGGTCTTGCTGCTTTCGACCGTCGGCGTCATCATTTCCACCGTCGTCGTCGGCGTACTCACATGGGGCGTTGGCCTGCTGATGGGCCTGCCGATAGAACCGATCTGGTATTTTGTCTTCGGCGCTTTGATTTCTCCCACCGATCCGGTCGCGGTGTTGGGCGTGCTCAAGGAAGAGAAGGTAGAGGAAAGCCTGCAATCCAGCGTCGCGGGCGAAAGTCTTTTCAACGATGGTGTGGGTATTGTGGTCTTTACCATCCTGCTGGGCGCCGCGGTGACGGGGCAGGATTTTTCGCTGTCGGAAGGCGTGCGGCTATTTGCGATCGAGGCCGGCGGCGGCCTGCTGATCGGACTGCTATTCGGCTGGCTCGGATTTCGTGCCATGCGCTCGCTGGATGAATATGCGCTGGAAGTGACCATCACGCTGGCTGTGGTGATGGGCGGCTATGCCCTTTGCACCGCACTTCATTTGTCCGGACCTCTGGCGATGGCGGTGGCCGGGCTGATGATCGGCAATCACGGCGTAACCTATGCGATGAGCGCCATGACCCGCGATTATGTCATCAAGTTTTGGGAAGTGCTGGACGAATTGCTCAATTCAGTCCTGTTCCTGCTGATCGGCCTGGAAATGATCGCGCTGGTGCCGGAAGTTGAAGAGTTCTGGCTGTCGCTTGCGGCGATACCCATCACCCTGTTCGCCCGTGCCGCTGCAGTGACCTTGTCCACCCGCGTCGTGCCCGCCGCCAAACCCCAGGCCGATGGCGCCTGGGGCGTCCTGTGGTGGGGCGGACTGCGCGGCGGCATATCCGTCGCGCTCGCTTTGTCCTTGCCGCAAGGGCTGGTTCGCGATCTGCTGCTGGCGGCGACATTTGGCGCTGTGCTATTCAGCGTGTTGGTGCAACGCGCGACCCTGAGCCACTTCATAGAACGGGGGAAGGTTTCGCATGACTGATGTAGGAAAGCCTTGGCTGCCCGTCTAACCGCGCAGATTTATTCTGCCAGGGGCGCAGCAAAGGTTATTTGCAGGAGGTATCCGAAGCACCTGAAGTGCTGGAAAGTCATCTGCAGGCCCAGCGCAATGTCGCCCGATTGCCAGCCTGCATGCTTGGGTGTATAGCGCTAGCGTTCACAACGCCCCGGCCGCGGCAAACCTGGTTTGCCATGCTGGGGCGCTCGTTTTTCTAGCGCCCTTAGCGCTTTGCAATAAGGTTACTGCCATGTCCCGCCGTCGCCAGATCTACGAAGGCAAGGCCAAGATCCTGTATGAAGGCCCCGAACCGGGCACCATCATCCAGTATTTCAAGGATGATGCCACCGCTTTCAACGCTGAAAAGCGCGGCACGATCAACGGCAAGGGCGTGATCAACAACCGCATCAGCGAGCATGTGTTTACCCGCCTTGCTCATATCGGCATCCCCACGCATTTTATCCGCCGTCTCAATATGCGTGAACAATTGGTGCGACAGGTGGATATCATTCCGCTGGAAGTCGTGGTGCGCAATGTCGCGGCCGGCTCTATTTCAAAGCGGCTGGGCATCGAAGAAGGCGAGATGCTGCCGCATACGCTTATCGAATATTACCTCAAGTCGGATGAGCTTGGTGATCCGCTGATTTCCGAAGAGCATATTGCCTGCTTCAACTGGGCCAATCATGAAGAAATGCAGGACATCGCCGCAATGGCGATCCGCATCAATGATTTCATGTCCGGCATGTTTGCCGCAATCGATATCCGGCTGGTGGATTTCAAGCTTGAGTTCGGCCGCATTTACGATGGCGATTTCAGCCGTGTGATCCTTGCTGACGAAATCAGCCCCGACAATTGCCGTCTGTGGGATTTCAACACAGGCGAAAAGCTCGACAAGGACCGGTTCCGCCGCGATCTGGGCGGCGAGGAAGAGGCGTATCAGGAAGTCGCTCGCCGGCTCGGCCTGTTGCAGAAAGAGGACGATGGCTCTCCGGGCGAAGTGCTCGACATGAATGCCCACCGCTCGCGCCTGCGCCAGACATCGCCCAAGCCCAAGAAATAGGCGCCTTCCAAAGGAGCGCAAATCCAGCACCGCTCCGGTCAAGCAATTGTCATAATTCAATGGGATATGGCCGAATGTCGCGCTTGCGCCTTCGGCACTGTCTGTGCATAATCTCTCGTCATCGGGGGAAATGCGGGCGCGCAGCTTCCACTTACTGACGCCGTTCATTGAATTGAGAGGAAAAGCTCCATGACCATCCGCCGTCTTCTTGCCACAACAATCTCGACCACCACCCTTGCCCTGTCGCTCGCGATCTCTGCACCCGCGCTCGCGCAGCAAGGTCCGGCAGAAGGCTGGGGCGTTGAGGCGAGCGACGTGGTGCCCGATCCCTCCATCACCTATGGCACGCTGGAAAACGGCATGAAATATGCCATCCGGTATAATGACACACCCGAAGGCTCAGCCTCCTTCCGGATGCATTTCGATTTCGGATCTTTGGGCGAAGGGGAAGATGAGCGAGGGCTGGCTCACTTCATCGAACACATGGCCTTTAACGGCTCCACCAATGTACCCGAAGGCGAAATGATCCCGCTGCTCGAACGGCTTGGCCTCGCTTTCGGACCGGATACCAATGCCTACACCGGCTTTGATGAGACGGTGTATTTGCTGGATGTGCCTAATGCGAATGAGGAAGGCCTCGATACCGCGCTCTTCTTGCTGCGCGAAACAGCCAGCGAATTGACCTTCACGCCAGAAGCTGTTGACCGGGAACGGGAAATCCTGGTGAATGAGCGCCGCCTGCGCGATACGGCAGGCCTGCGCAATTACCGCGACATGTTTGAATTCCGCATTCCCGGCACACGCTATAACACCCGCTTCCCCATCGGCCTTGACGCGGTGCTGCGCGAAGCGCCGGCAGAACGGCTGCAGGGTCTTTATAACCGCTTCTACCGCCCTGAAAATTCCACGCTGGTGGCAGTAGGCGATTTCGATGTTGCGGAAATGGAAGCGGCTATTCGCGAACGTTTTGGCAATTGGCAGCCCCGCGGCGATGCCGGGGCCATTCCAGCACCGGGATCAGTCGATCTGAGCCGAGAGACAGCGTTCGATACTTTTGTCGATCCCGCCATCGGCTCTAGCGTCGCGATCTATCAGTTGCGGCCCTATACCGATCCGCTGGACACTGTAGAGGAACGCTACAAGGATCAGCTCAAGAGCCTGGCCGAGACCATGTTCGACAGGCGCATTACCCGCATCGCCAATCGTGAAAACAGCCCGATCCTGGGCGGTGGTTTTGGCACGGCCAGCGATGAAGGCGTGGCCGATTATTCAGCTGTCAGCATCAGCACGCGCGACGGGACATGGGCCAAAGGCCTTGCCATCGCGGAACAGGAATTGCGGCGGGCGCTGGAATATGGCTTCACCCCATCCGAACTCGATTACGCGCTGACCACTATTGAAAGCGCGTTGCAACGCGGCGCCGCGCAGGCAGAGGCGCGCAATAACCGCCAATTGGCCATGGCCATCGTCAATGTCGCGGCAGAAAACGACTTCGTAACCGATCCGGCATACCGGCTGGAAATGTTCCAGCAGATGCGTCCGCAATTGACCCTTGATGCCGTCAACGCGCGCTTCCGTTATTTGTGGAGCGAAGGCCATCCGCTTGTCCGTGTGACGGCAAAGGAACTGGAAGGCGGGGTGGACGCTGTGGCAGCGGCCTATAATACCAGCACTACGGTCGCGGTGGCAGAGCCGGAAGACGTGGCCATCAGTGTCTTTGCTTATGACAATTGGGGTGACATGCCCGGCACCATCGCCGCCGACACCATGATCGAAGATCTGGGCATTCGCACCGTCACCTTTGCCAATAACGTCCGCCTCAACATCAAGCAGACTGATCTTGAACCCGGCCGCGTGCGCTTTGACGTGCGGATGGACGGCGGTGCCTTTGCGCTTGAAGACGTGCATCCCACTGCAGCAGGCATCTATCTCCAGATCGCATCCCAGGTCGGCGGGCTTGGCCAGCACAGTTTCGATGAAATCACCGAATTGATGGCCGGGAAACAGATCACTTCCGGCATTGGCAATGGTACGGACTATTTCAATTCAGGCGGCGTCACCACGCCTGAAGATCTGGCGACGCAGATGAAGATCAGCGCCGCCTATCTCACCGATCCTGGCATGCGCCCGGAGGCCGACGCGCGATTTGAGGCGGTTATTGACGCGGTCTGGAACCAGATCCTGTCTCAACCTTCGCAGGTATTTGGCCTGCGAGCGGGCGAACAGATCGCCAACAGCCCCTATGTCGCCTTCCCAACCCGCGAAGACCTTGACGCAGTGGACCGTGAGGGCTTGCGCGATTCGCTATTGGCGGCAGCAGCTGACGGAGCGATCGAGATTGGCATCGTGGGCGATATCGACCCCGATGAAGCAATCGCCGCAGTGGCAGCAAGTTTCGGTGCCCTGCCCGCGCGCAATGCGCAATTCACTGAATATGCGGACAAGCGCGTGCTCGAATATGTCGATCTTTCAGGTGATGAGGTGAATGATTACACCCACACCGGACAGGACGATCAGGCATTGATCGGCAGCATCTGGCACACACGCGACGATAGTGATTTCCGCGAGGACATGGGCCTGACCCTGTTGGCCGGTCTTGTGCGACTGAAGGCGCTGGAAACCCTGCGGGAAGAATTGGCCGCAACATACAGCCCTTCTGTCTCGGCATCGACCAGTTCGGACTTTGTCGACTTCGGCACGCTTAGCCTGTCTGCCGTCATCGATCCGGCGCAGACCGACGAGGTGCGCGATATTATCTCACGGCTCGCAGCCGAATTACGCGAAACGCCCGTCAGCGAGGATTTCCTGCTGCGCGCCCGCCAGCCCGTGCTTGAGAGAATTCGTCTGGCCAGAGAAGATAATGGGTTCTGGCTTGACGTTGCATCTACTGCGCAGAGCGAAGCGGACCGGCTAGACCGGGTGCGCCAGCAATCAGAAGTGTTGCGCAGCTTTACACCTGCAGAGCTGCAAGCCTTGGCGCAAACATATCTCGTGCCAGAGCGGCGCGCCGATACGCGCATTCTCGTTGCACCGTCAGAAGATGACGACGCAGCATCTGACGAATAGGTTAGGAAAGGGGTGGCAGGTCTTCAGTCCCGCCACCCCTTTCATCATCAGCTTTCGAAATTAGGTGATTTCGGTCGAATGAATGTGCAAATCGCCCTTTATAGTCCTGTGAACAGGGCATTTATCGGCGATTTCCATCAGCTTTCTGCGCTGCTCGGGCGTTAGGTCGCCCGACAATTCTATCGCGCGGTCGATCACCTGAATGGCCTCGCCCCCCTTCTCGCAATCCTGACAATCGAGATGATGGTCACGGCTGTGTTCCAGTTCGACCCGCACATTTTCAAGCGGGATCTTCTTACGATCAGCATACATCTTCATGGTCATACTGGTGCAGGTACCCAGCGCTGCAAGCAGGAGATCATAGGGCGTCGGCCCGTGATCTGATCCGCCAAAATCCCTCGGCTCGTCAGCGATGAACTGGTGTGTGGGCGTGCGCACCCATTGCGCGAACTTACCGCCTGCGGTGGACACCTCCACCGTTCCTGCAAAATCAGCACGCTTTTCTGAATGGAGATCTGCCAAAAACGGCGTTGCCCAGGCAGCAATCATGGTGGCGGCATATTCTGCCGATCCGCTTTCGGTCAGCAGATGGTCCGCCCCTTCCAGCGTGACAAAGCTTTTGGGGTGGAGCGCCGCTTCAAAAATCTGACGGGCATTGTCGATCTCAACAGTATCGTCTTGCGGGGCATGCATGACCAGCAGCGCGCGGCCAAGATCGGCTATCCGGGTTTCCTGCGGTTGGCCGCGGCCCTGCTCCAGAAACTCCCGCGAAACGCGGAATTTGCGCCCACCCAGAATGACGTCGCCTTCGCCTTCAGCCTCAATCTGTTCAACCGAATCGCCGAAATGTTCGAATACATGGCTGGTATCGAAAGGCGCGTTGAGCGTGATGACGCCGCGCGCCTGCGGGATATGCTCTGCTGCCGCCAACACCGCCGCACCGCCCAGTGAATGGCCAATGATCAGCAGTGGCGGCAGGCCGCGGTCATCCAGCGCCCGCGCGGCACAAGCAAGATCTTCGACATTGCTGACAAATCCGGCATTGGCAAAATCGCCTGCACTGCCCCCAAGTCCGGTGAAATCGAAACGCAGCACTGCAATCCCCTTTGCCGCAAGGGCAGAGGCAATGCGTGTCGCAGCGTGGCTCTGCTTGGTGCAGGTAAAGCAATGGGCAAACAATGCCGCGCCGTGCGGTTTCTCGTAAAGAGGCAATTCCAGCCGACCGTCGAGCTCTTGTCCGTTCTTGCCGGTAAAGGTGAATTTCTCGGTGGCGATCATCTGGTGTCCTTCCCGCGTTTCATTATCAAACCTGCACCTATATATCGTTTGAGATGGGGGTTGGGTTTCCGCACACTCTTGCCGACAGCGCGGTCAAGCGCCATAGGCTCCGCGCAAACGCTAATCCATGCGAAAGGCCGCTTTCATGAAGATCCGCATCCACGTCTCGCTCAAGCCCGGCGTTCTCGATCCGCAGGGACGCGCCGTTCATCATGCATTGGAAGGGCTTGGTTTTGCCGGCGTGGATGATGTCCGCATCGGTCGTCTGATCGAATTGGAACTGGCGGACAACACCAGCGATGACGCTATCGCCGAGATGTGCGAAAAGCTGCTCGCCAATACAGTTATTGAAAACTACCGAATCGAAAAGGTCGCCGCATGAAGACCGCCGTCGTCACCTTCCCCGGTTCCAATTGTGACCGTGATATGTGGGTCGCGCTGCGGGATGTATCGGGTAGCGATCCGGTAAAGGTCTGGCACGGCGATGCCGATCTTCCCAAGGGTCTTGATTTCATCGCCCTTCCCGGCGGTTTTTCCTATGGCGATTATCTGCGCAGCGGCGCGATGGCGGCCAACAGCCCGATCATGCGTTCGATTGCTGTCGCCGCTCGATCCGGCGTGCCGGTGCTGGGCGTTTGCAATGGCTTTCAGGTCCTCACGGAAGCGGGGCTTTTGCCCGGTGCCCTGATGCGCAATGCCGGCCAGACCTTCATCTGCCGAACAGTCTCACTGAAGGTAGAAAATGCGCAAAGCATTTTTACCCGCGCCTATTCCGCCGACGAGGAAGTTCGTATTCCTGTCGCCCATCATGATGGCAATTATTTTGCCGATGATGAAACGCTGGATCGGCTTGAAGGGGATGGCCGTGTCGCATTCCGCTATATGCAAAATGGCAATGGCTCACGCAGAGATATTGCTGGCATTCTTAACGAAGCGGGCAATGTGCTTGGCATGATGCCCCATCCGGAACGCGCCATCGAGGATGCGCATGGCGGCAGTGACGGACGGCGGCTTTTCGAAAGCGTTCTCGGCCTACTGGAAAACGCCTGACCCTGTTCTGCTGCGCTGAACCCCGCTAGGCTCCGCTCAGCCCCGATAGCCTGTCAGGCAGCATTGCGGCGTTTCGCCACAAGCGAATAGGCCTCACTCGCCTCCATCGGGCGGCCGAAATAATAGCCCTGGATCTTGGTGCAGCCCAGCTCTCGGATCATGTCCGCCTGCTCGACCGTTTCCACGCCTTCTGCAGTGGTTTGCATTTCCAGGCTTTGCGCCATTGCCACCACGGCGCGAATAATTGCGATGCTTTCCGGGCTTTCCTGTGCCGCGCCCTGCACAAAGCTGCGATCGACCTTGATAGTGGAGAAGCGGATTGAACGCAGGTAACCGAGCGAAGAATAGCCAGTGCCAAAATCATCCAGAGCAATGGAGCAGCCCAGCGCGATAATAGCTTCCAGCGCTTCATTCGCCGTGCGTCCATCCCGCAGGAACACGCTTTCCGTGACTTCCAGCTCCAGCCGGTTTGCAGGCAATCCGGTTGCGGCAAGCGCCTCTACCACGGTGGCGGTGAAGTTGGGTTCCAGAAGCTGTTCGCCGGAAACATTGACCGCAACCTTGATCTCTTCAGGCCAACGCGTTGCCTGTCGGCATGCCTCGTGCAGCACCCATTTACCGATGGGGACGATCAGGCGTGTATCTTCGGCCAGCGGGATGAATTTGGCAGGACTGACCATGCCATGCTCTTCGCTTGTCCAGCGTAGCAAGGCTTCGAAGCTGACGATTCCTTCGCTCTGCGCATTGACGACCGGCTGGAAGTTAAGATGCATTTCTTCCTTCGCGATGGCATGGCGCAGCGAAAGTTCAAGCGTGCGGCGCTCTTCGGCATCGGCATGAAGTGACGGGACATAGGTGCAATGCACACCGCCGCCATCATCCTTCGCCCGATAAAGCGCGAGATCGGAATTGCGCATCAGCGTTTCCACGCTCTGCCCATCGCGAGGACCAATGGCAGATCCGACGCTCGCCCCGATGAAGAGCGTGTGATTATCGACGATATAAGGCTGGGAAAGATGTTCGATGATCGTTTCGGCAATCCGGTCCACCCGCGTGTGATCGGTTGCATCGCGGATCACCACGGCAAATTCGTCACCGCCCAGACGGCCACATCTTTCGTTATCAGTGCAGACGCTGTTGAGCCGTTCGGAAACCTTGGCCAGCAGCCTGTCTCCGACCAGATGCCCCAGCGAATCATTGACCGATTTGAAGCGATCGAGATCGATCATCAGGAAGGCACAACGCGTCCGCCACTGCGCTGAATAGCGCATCGCTTCGCCCAGCGCCTCCGTCAGCATCAGGCGGTTGGGCAGGCCAGTCAACGTATCGTAACGCGCAAGATAGGCGATTTTCTCGTCGCTTTCTCGCTGTTCTGTCACATCCGAACCGACCCCGCGAAAACCTACATAATTGCCAGCAGAATCGCGGATCGGGGTGCCCGAAAGCTCCCACCAGCGGCGCTGTTCGCCGATAACTGCCTGCACCAGCAAATTGGAGAAACTTTCACGCCGCTTCAGCCGCTCGACCAGATCGTGCAGGCTGCGGGGCACGTCCCCGCTTTCAAAATTGTCACCGCCGATGAGCTGGATGAAGCGTTCACCCTCCACATCAGCAGGTTCGCGGCCCAACGCAAAGGCAAACCGCGGGCTGACGGAGCGCAGGCGTCGATTATTGTCCACCTGCCACAGCCAGTCCGATTCCTTCTCCTCGAATTCACGCAGCAGCAGGGAAACCACCTCGTCCTTTTCTGCGACGCCAGCTTCCGCGATGCGCGCGGAAAGATTAGTGCGGGCAGAATTCAACGCGCCTGCAACGATAGTGACGACGAAGGCAAAGCTGGCAATTCCGAAGACGTAATCGCCCGAAATCACGAAAGAGGAAACGCCCGCCACACCAACGATCAGATCGAATACAATTGTTGAAATCGGCGCAGTGCTCGATGTTGCGGCACCGCCGGCAACAAGCATGGCAACCAGCGTCCACAATCCAAAATGCTGGGTTGATGATCCAACCGGCGCGAAAAATAGCAGAGCCGTTATCCATGGCACGGCGCACAAGGCGACGGTGCCTGCCTGCTTGCGGTATTCCAACCTGGTCATCTGCCTGCGGGAAATATTGGCAAAATGCCGGTCCACTCGGCCACTGTTTGCCACAGCACCCAGCAAAGCAATCAACCATATGCCGAGGATCCATGCGGGTATCGTATGCAGATAGAGCGCGGCAACCATGATGGCCGCAATGCCATGGCCTGCAAACCGTATGCGCGAGCTTTTGTATAAATCGGCATATTGCAAAGTACGCAGCCGTGCCCAATCACCCTCATCAGGGTCGCGCAGACCGATCACTTGCAGCGGGCCGAGGCGCAGCGGCAATTTCGGTAGTCCGGCAGGATTTTTGCTCACATCCCACGCAATAGGCACGAATGGTTAGTGCTACGTAAATGCTATGGGGTTCGCAGCCATCGCGGCGCAGCTATTCCACGGTAACGGACTTCGCCAGATTTCGCGGCTGATCGACATCGGTGCCCTTCAGCACGGCGACATGATAGGCCAGCAGTTGCACCGGCACGGCATAGACCAGCGGCGCGATCAGCGGATGGACAGTGGGCATCTGGATCGTTGCCATGCAATCCTCTCCTGCCTGCGCAATTCCTTCCGCATCCGAAATCAACACAACCTTGCCGCCGCGAGCCTGCACTTCCTGCATGTTGGACACCGTCTTTTCGAACAACGGCCCTGATGGAGCGAGAACGATAACCGGCACTTCTTCATCGATCAGCGCGATCGGGCCATGCTTCATTTCCCCGCTGGCGTAGCCTTCTGCGTGGATATAACTGATTTCCTTAAGTTTCAGCGCGCCTTCCAGCGCCAATGGGAAATCGGCCCCACGTCCCAGATAAAGAACATCGCGGGCGGGCGCGATGAGATGCGCCATCGCGGCAATGTCATCATCATGATCGAGCGCCGCATTCAGGCAGGCGGGTGCTTCCAGAAGGTGATCGACAATTTTCGCCTCCTCCGCACGGGACAAGCGGCCCTTTTTCACTGCGAAATGCGCAGCAAGCGCGGCAAGCACGGCCAGTTGGCACGTGAACGCCTTGGTCGATGCGACACCTATTTCCGGCCCGGCATGGGTGGGCAGCAAAAGGTCTGCCTCACGCGCCATGGAACTGGTGGGCACATTGACGACGGCAGCGATAACCTGCCCCTGTTCACGACAATGGCGCAAGGCCGCCAGCGTATCTGCCGTCTCGCCGCTCTGGCTGATGAATAGGGCGAGCCCGCCTTCGGGCAGCACCGGTTCCCGATAACGAAATTCGGAAGCGAAATCGATATCAACGGGAACACGGGCGAACCGTTCGAACCAGTATTTCGCCACCATGCCCGCATAATAGGAGGTGCCGCAGGCCACTATCGTGACACGGTCTATCGCGGAAATATCGAAATCGATCTGTGGCAATGCCACCTGCTGTTCGACCGGACGCAAATAGGAATGCAGGGTCTGCGCTACGACGGTCGGCTGTTCGAAGATTTCCTTCTGCATGAAGTGGCGATAATTGCCTTTCTCCATCGCGACAGCCGACGCGCCCGATGCGCGCACATCGCGGTGCACCTCTTTGCCTTCGACATCGCGTATCGTCGCACTGTCCTTTGTGATGGTGACCCAGTCACCTTCTTCAAGGTAGCAAATCTGCTGCGTGAGCGGGGCGAGCGCCAGCGCGTCTGATCCGAGGAACATCTCACCCTCGCCATGTCCGACGACCAGCGGCGAACCGAGCCGTGCCCCGATCAGCAGGTCTGGGTGATCGCGAAAGGCAATCGCCAGCGCAAAGGCACCACGCAGCCGTGGCAGGACATTGGCAACGGCATCCTGCGGCGAAGCGCCATTTTCAATCTCGCGGCTGATCAGGTGAACGACAGTTTCTGTATCGGTATCGCTTTCAAAGCTGCGACCGCCCTTGCGCAATTCGTCACGCAATTCCTTGAAATTTTCGATGATGCCATTGTGCACGAGAGCTACCTGCGGGGTGGCGTGCGGGTGAGCGTTCTTCTGCGTGGGGGCGCCGTGCGTGGCCCAGCGGGTGTGTGCGATGCCCGTGGTGCCCGGCGCAGGGTTGCCCGCCAGTTCCTCGACCAGATTGTTGAGCTTTCCTTCAGCCCGGCGACGGATCATCTCGTCATTGTGAAGTGTGCAGACTCCGGCGCTGTCATAACCGCGATATTCCATCCGCCGCAGCCCATCAACAAGCCGACTTGCCACACTGGTTTGACCAACAATTCCGATAATTCCGCACATAGGTTCTGGCCTTCTTCCGCGTCAGTGCGGGAAATTGGTGTCGACAAAAGTGTGCGTGAACTGGACTGCATCCGGTTCTGCGCCACTATCCCATAAAAAGTTGATCCGGCCCTTTTGCCAGACTTCAAGAATGGATGCTTCCATCGCTTCCGGAAATTGCATGCGGCTGGCGACGATTTCCCGCCAACTGCCTTCCTCGCCAAAGGTATGGCGGAAATGCGGCTCACTCTGCGTCAACCAGTCCTCGTTCGCCTGGTCGAGTGCGCCAATTGCCGAAAGTACATAGGAATCGAGCAGACGGAGGAACGGTTTGCCATCATAGCGATCGCTCACTTGCGCTCCGCCTTTTTCTTTTTCATCGTATCGTGAAAGCGATCTGCCCAGCCCGGCTTTACCAGCTGTTCGGCCCGCACCATGCGCAATTCGCCATCACCGACATCGCGGCTGACTGTGCTTCCGGCGGCAACGATGGCATCGGCACCGATCTTGACCGGAGCAACCAGCGCACTATTCGATCCGATAAAGGCGCGCGGCCCGATTTCGGTCTTGTGTTTGAAATAGCCATCATAATTGCAGGTGATTGTGCCTGCACCGATATTGGCATCCGCACCCACGGTTGCATCACCGATATAGGACAAATGGCTTGCCTTGGCGCCTTCGCCGATGGTAGCCTTCTTTATCTCGACGAAATTGCCGACCTTGCTGCCCTTTTCCAGCACGGCACCGGGACGCAAGCGAGCGTAGGGGCCAACTTCCACATCCTCACCAACATGCGCGCCTTCGAGGTGGCTGAACGCCTTGATATGCGCGCCCGTTTCCACAGTTACGCCGGGGCCGAAAACGACATGTGGCTCCACCACCACATCGCTTGCGATCTGGGTGTCATAACTGAAATATACGCATTCAGGAGCGCGCAAAGTCACCCCCGCTTCCATCGCATCGGCCCGCTTCAGATTTTGCCACTGCAATTCTGCAGCCGCCAGTTCGGCGCGGCTGTTTATGCCAATGACTTCATCGGGCGTGTCCGTGCTGACAATTGCACAATTGCGTCCGTCGGCAATTGCGATGTTGACGATATCCGGGAGGTAATATTCATCCTGGGCATTATCGTTGGAAACACGGTCCAGCAGCGCAAACAGATCTTCCGCGCGGGCAGCCAGCAAGCCGGAATTGCACGTGGTGCAGCCCCTTTCCACCTCGCTCGCGTCCTTCCATTCCACCATCTTTTCGATGTGATCGCCGGATGCGATTACGCGGCCATAACGCAGCGGGTTCGCCGGTTCGAAACCCAGCACCACGGCGGCCGGCGAGTCCGCGGCGTTGAGCCGATCAACCATCGCGCGCATTGTGCTGGTAGAAACGAAGGGCACATCGCCGTAAAGGACCAGCACATCTCCTGAAAATCCGTTGAGCGCGTCCTTGGCCTGTTGCACGGCATGGCCTGTTCCCAGCTGCGGTTCCTGCACTGCAAATTGCGTGCGCTTTCCCAATTGGTCATGCAATTGTTCGCGCGCTTCGCCCACGATGGTGACGAGGCTGGCAGGGGCCAGGGCCTCTACACTGGCAAGCAAGTGTTCGATCATCGGCCTGCCACCCACATCATGCAGCACCTTGTGACGGCTGCTTTTCATGCGCGTACCCTTACCTGCGGCAAGGATTATCGCGGCGATCGGTCTGTGCTGTGTGTCGGCTTCGTTCATTCTTCGGGCCATGCCACCAAATCGCGGCGCCTTCAAACTGTTGCGCCATCAATTCATTGCGGTTTACAAATAGACGTCTATCAGCGCGGGCGACATGGCAGATTTTCCCTTTGATATCGTCCTGTTCGACCTTGATGGAACTTTGGTCGATTCCGCACGCGATCTTGCTCCTGCAGTCAATCACGCCCTGACGATTGCCGGACGACGCGCGGTACCCGAAAGCATGACGCGGACATTTATTGGCGGTGGAGCAAAGCTGATGCTGCAGCGGGCGCTGGAGGCGACCGGCGGCATGGTCGAGGATGCCGAATTCGCATCACTGACTGAGTCGCTGCTGGACCATTATGTGGAACATATCGCGGATAATACCGTGCCATATCCCGGCTGTGTCGCAGCGCTCGGTCAGCTTCGCCGCCAGGGCTGCACGCTGGCTGTCTGCACGAATAAGGCTGAAGACGCTGCGCGTCGGCTGCTGGCCAGACTCGAAATGGCAGATCACTTTACCGCGCTTTACGGGGGCGATACGCTTGGGCGCGAAAGGTCCAAGCCCCAACCGGACATGCTGCACGCCGCCATCAGTGATTGCGGCGACGGACGCGCAGTGATGATCGGCGATTCCACCTTTGATGTAGGCGCGGCGCGCAATGCCGGCATCCCGGTGGTGACTTGCCGTTTCGGCTATCACGATGTTCCGGTTGCCGAGCTGGACGGCGATATCATGATCGACCATTATGATGAATTGGCGCAGGCGCTCCAGACACTCGATCAGGCAGGTATATAGGCTTTCCAATACAGCCCCGCCTGACGGTCTTGCCTCAAATCAGCCGTCGATTGCCTTGACCAAGCGCCGCTCTATCGGGGCGAGCACGCCCGCCAGCTCATGCCCGCGTTTGAGCACCTGCACGCCTTCGCCAAACAGCGTCCACATGCCCTGGCGGTTGCGCAGCGATGGCCGCTTTTCCAGCCGCATTTGCGGCACCTCCGCTGTGCGGCGAAAAGCGGCGAACACGGCACAATCCCTGGTAAAATCCATCGCGTAGTCACGCCACTCCCCCGCTGCGACCATACGGCCATAAAGATCGAGGATGCGGGTCAATTCATGCCGATCAAAACCCGTTTGCAAAGGCGCGCGATTGCCGGGAAATGGGAGGATATTAGGAGCGCCGGAGGTCGGCCCCATCAGTTCTGCGTGCCGCTCTTGCGTGCCGTTACGCGTTCGACATTGTCGGTATCGGCAGGCGGCAGCGATTTGCGCAGCGCATTGATCTGGTCCGACAGTGCGGCGAGCTGGTTTTCCAACGCCTGCACGCGATCATCAGAGCCAGGCTCGCACGGTTCGTCGCATGGCGTGCCATAGGGGATAAATTCCTTCATCCATTCCTCTGCAGGAACTAGCGTGGATCGCGCTTTGAGGCCGATCATGGTCGCGCCCTCTGTCACATCGTCCGTTACCACGGCGTTTGCGCCCACGCGCGCCCGTTCACCCACGATGATCGGCCCGATCACCTGCGCGCCCGATCCTATGATGACATTGTCACACAAGGTAGGGTGACGTTTACCGCCTTCGCCATTGGTGGGATTGGTCCCGCCCAGGGTAACGCATTGGTAAATCGTCACATCGTTCCCGATTTCAGCCGTCTCACCGATAACGGTAAAGCCGTGGTCGATAAAAAGGTTCTTGCCGATCTTGGCACCGGGATGAATATCGATCGCGGTAAGGAAGCGGCTGGTATGATTGACGAATCTGGCCAGGAAATACATCTCCGCTTCAAACAACCAATGGGCAATTCTGTGCATGCCAAGCGCCAGAACGCCAGGGTACAGCAGGATTTCCCAGCGAGAGCGCGGTGCCGGGTCGCGGACATGGACCGAGTCCAGATAGAGTTTCAGCTGTTCAAACATGATGTTTACAAGTTTCCCATCAAAACTCGATCAAAGCAAGCGCGGCTCCACAGGGCCGTGCACGGCTTCCAGCGCGGCACGCCAGATGCCTTGCGTAGGTGGGGCTTTTCGTTCGAGAGACAAGCGATCGATCATCGCCACGAGTCGCTCCAGCTCTGCCTGAGATCGGCTGGCGCGCGGCACGAGATAATCTGCCCCCTCCACGGGCAGCAACAAGCCCCGCTCATCAGCCAGCGACAACAGCAATTCATGCGCCATTACATCGTCGGGCTGGGTGATTTCCAGCTGGAGCGAGCCGCCAAGGCGTGAGCGCAGATCCGGCAGGGCAATATTCCATGGCGGTTCTCCGCCTACGACCAGCAGCGCCGTGCCGCTTTCCTGCGCCCTGTTCCAGCGGTGGAAGACGGCATCTTCGAGCAGGGTCTGTGCATCGTCTATCGCC
Organism: Aurantiacibacter atlanticus; assembly: GCF_001077815.2. Taxonomy (GTDB): domain Bacteria; phylum Pseudomonadota; class Alphaproteobacteria; order Sphingomonadales; family Sphingomonadaceae; genus Alteraurantiacibacter; species Alteraurantiacibacter atlanticus. The sequence continues at coordinate 2,347,631 of NZ_CP011310.1, forward strand.
TCACCGCGTCCGCTTTCGGCAAACCAGCGCGCAAATAGCGATTTTCCCGAACGCGGTGGTCCAGTGAGAACAGCAGTACGAAACGGCCAGCTTTCGGGCATGGTAAGCGCCTCTGCCACGACCGCATTGGCAGAACCCACCACGATGCCGGCAGGGCCGTTTCCGGCCTTCAGAGGTAGGGCGATCTGTTCCATCTACACCGCTCCTGCCGGAGACTAACGCGAAATACCGAGCGCGTTCTGCCCCTCGTTAACCGCCCAGCCGCGCGAACGCAGCGTCTCGGCCAGAGCGGATAACTCGCCGCGATAGCTCACGCGCAGAACCGATGCACCGCCAATCGCCGTGGATGTCACGGACACCCCGCCGACACCCGGTGTGCCGCGCAATAGCGTCAGGGCATTGTCGTAGGACGCGGCATCAGGTGTGGCGACCTGCACGGAGAAGGCGGAGGAGGTAGCAGGCGCAGGATCAGCTTCCGTGTCGCCAGTTAAGGTGCTTGCTGTTTCGTCCCCGCTAGTGTCGCTGTCATTGGCTGCGGCAAAGCGTTCTTCCTCCTCGGCGCGGCGCGCTTCTTCGAGCAGGGCGCGCAGTTCCGGGCTCATTTCCAGATTGTCGAGCGTCAGCGTCGGGTCGGGCCGCAAGGTTCCCGATGCAAGCGCAGCGGAGAACATGCGGTCGAACCGCTGCACTGCCCGATTGAGCATGGCGGGCAGTTGCGAAGCGTTTTGCGCCTGCATGGTGAATTCGCCAAGATAGCGATTGTCCGGCCCATATCGCGCGGTGAAATGCCCCTTCACAGGGCCGCCCGGCCATTCCCATTGGAGATGAACAATCGGAACGAGCACATCTGCCGCACCGAACTGGTCAAGAATATTGTTCCACCAGGCACGGCTGGGGCGACCGGTCTGGCCATAGGTCAGCAACAAGGATTCCCCGCCTGCACCAGAGGGCCGAACGTAATCGATGGTGCTGGCGCCAAGCTGGTGTTCAGCCCAGGCACGCTGCCACGGATTTCGCACTTCGAACATGGTTTGCGTGCCGCCCGAAATCATGACCGGCAATGTCAGCATTGGCGCCGAACGGCTTCGTCTGCCTTGAGAACCAAGCAATGATCCGGCGCGCTGGCGATCAAAAATCACACCCAGGCGCGCAATATAGCGGCGCGGGCCGATATGCTCTTCTTCCACTACGATGGCCGAAACCAGCGAATCGAGGCGCGAATCGGGTATGTCCGGACCGTCCAGTTCTTCCCAAGCCATGCGCTGGGCCATCCGCCAGCCATTGGCGCGCGCCTCCTCTGCCGAATCGCCCGTTGCATTCACCTCTATCCCGCCAATGTCGATATCCGTGCTGCTCGCCACAGGGGCGATACCGCGTTCGCCGGAAATCTGCGCAAACAAGGCCACCACAGCCACCAGGCCGAAAAGCATGATGGCCGCGCCGCCAATAAGGGCCGGAAGGTGCCTTGAAGACAGGCGGGAGGGGAGAGAAAATACGCTCATCGGGGAAATCCCGTGCCTTTTGCCTAAAGGCGAGTGGAAATCCAAGCACGAAAGCCTATGGCAGGACCATGAGTTCCAAACCGACCTCCTACACCTATGAGCAAGCCGGCGTGTCGATCGATGCGGGCAACAGGCTCGTCAAGGCAATCGGCCCGCTGGTCAAGGCCACCATGCGTCCCGGCGCAGATGGCGAAATCGGCGGCTTTGGCGGCTTCTTCGATCCGCGCGCTGCAGGTTATAAGGATCCGCTGCTGGTCGCGGGCAATGATGGCGTGGGTACCAAGCTCAAGCTTGCCATAGAAAATGATCGGCATGACAGCGTTGGCATCGATCTGGTCGCCATGTGCGTCAATGATTTGATCGTGCAGGGTGCAGAACCGCTGTTCTTCCTCGATTATTTCGCCACGGGAAAACTTGATAACGGCGTCGCCGAGCGGGTGATTGCAGGCATTGCGCAAGGTTGCCAGCAAGCCGGATGCGCATTGATCGGGGGCGAAACTGCGGAAATGCCGGGCATGTATGCTGCAGGCGATTATGACCTTGCGGGCTTTTGCGTCGGCGCTGTCGAACGCGGCGAACAATTGACTGGTGACAAGATCGCACCCGGCCATGTGCTGCTTGGGCTGGCAAGTTCGGGCGTTCATTCAAATGGCTTTTCACTGGTGCGGCGTCTTGCAGAAGATAAGGGCTGGAAGCTCGACCGCCCTGCCCTGTTCGACCAGGACCGCCTGCTGATAGACGCGCTGATCGAACCCACACGGATCTATGTCGAAAACCTCCTCCCAATCGTCCGGGCCGGACAGATCGACGCGCTGGCGCATATCACCGGCGGTGGATTGCTGGAAAATCTTCCGCGCGTTCTGCCCGAAGGCGCACGGGCCATCATCGATGCCGATGACTGGAAGCAGAGCGGATTGATGGCTTTCCTGCAAGCTCAGGGCAATATCGAGCCGGGCGAAATGGCGCGCACGTTCAATTGCGGCGTGGGCATGGTTATGGCGGTGACCCAAGATCAGGCCGAAACCGTAAGTTCAGCGCTGACGGATGCTGGCGAAACCGTATTCACCATTGGTGAAATCGTGGCCGGCCAGCGCGGATGCAGCGTACGCGGATCAGCTGGCACATGGTCGGGCAAGGCAGACTGGGAAGCCGCGCATGATGCGTGAGCCGTTTTTCGCCAATGTCGTGGCGATGAACCAATGACCAAGGCCAGGATCGCCTGCCTGCTATCGGGTAATGGCACCACAATGTCCGCGCTTCTGTTCCATTCGCGCCTGCCTGATTGCCCCTATGAAATCGTGCTCGTCGCTTCCAATGCCCCGGACGCGCCCGGCCTGAAGATTGCAGCGGCAGAAGGCATTCCGACCTTCGCGCATGATCATCGCGGCATGGATCGCCGTGAGCACGAGAAGATCATGCACTGCGCCTTGCGCGATAGCGGGGCCGAATATCTCGCACTGTGCGGATATATGCGCATCTTGAACGAGGAGTTCGTCGCCGGATGGGAAGGCCGGATGGTGAATATCCATCCTTCGCTTCTCCCTAAATACAAGGGCCTCGATACGCATCAACGCGCCATTGATGCTGGCGATGCGTCCGGCGGATGTTCGGTCCATGTCGTGACATCGGAACTTGATGGCGGGCCAGTACTGGGGCAGGTGCCGGTGGCGATTCTGCCGGATGACACGGCAGACAGCCTCGCGCGGCGGGTGATCCTTGCCGAATACCAGCTCTACCCGCGCATGGTGGCCGAATATGTGGGACGGCAATACCGCGCTGACTGGCTGTTGGAACGCGCCCGCGAATTGGCACTGGCTCTGCCCGAAGCGGAAGAGCGCGAAAGCCACGGCGCGCCGGGCTGGCGATGCGGCGGCAAAAGCGGCAAATATTTCGCCCATTTCAATGGTAGGCATCACGGCAGCGAACATATCGCCCTGCTGGTGAAGACGAGCGGGCCGGATGAACTGGCTGGTCTCGTCGAAACAGCGCCCGAAACTTATTACAAGCCTGCCTATTATGGCGCCAGTGGCTGGATCGGCATCATTCTCAACCAAGCAAATGTTGATTGGGACAATGTCGGCGAATGGTTGCGCAGAAGCTGGCGTATGGTCGCACCCAAGCGGCTCACGAAATTGCATGATGCTGCGGACCAGTTCTGAGGCATGAGCCCTCCACCGCGTCCGCACCCCCTCGCCCGCTCTCCTCGTGTCGATCGGGTATGCGGCTGGCTGGAAGGTGCTTGGGCGAAAGGTATCGCAACACGTCCATCGCTTGATCCCGATATCCTGTGGGGCAAGGCGCAGCTCGAAGTGCCAGCAGAAGGCGAGCGCGGGCCAAGGGGCGATGCAGAGAAGGCCGATTTCCGGCTTCGCCTGGAAGTGCTTGCCGAATCGCTGAGTGCAGAAGCGCAGCTCAATGCGCTTGGTCTCACCATGGCACATGGACAATTGGTGCGCGTCATCCGCCAGCGTCTGGAACTTGGCGAAATGTGGCGAAGCCGCCCGGAAGTGGTCGATCACCCGCTGGTCGCGCCGATAATTGTCGTCGGGCAGATGCGCAGCGGAACGACCCGAGTGCACCGTCTGCTCGCCGCCGATCCGGCGCATTCCGCCACGCGCTTTTGCGACAGCTGGCTACCGGTCCCGCGCCGCCCTGATACAAGGCCCGCGTGGTCCGCGCTGTCCCTTCTATTTGCCCGCACTCTTGATCCGTGGCTCGATTCGATTCATCCCTTCGGCACTACGCGCGCGGATGAAGAATTGGGCTGGCTCGCCTGCGCGCTCGATCACTGTGCCTATGAGGCGCAGTGGCGAATCCCCGGTTTCAGCGCATTTTCAGAAACGCGCGACCCGGCACCGGTTTATCGCGAATTTGCGCGCATCCTGCGTACTGACGCACATTTCCACGGTAATTCAAATCGCCCACGCGTGCTCAAAGTGCCGCAATTTGCTGAAGACCTTCCTTCACTGCTGAGTGAGTTTCCCAATGCCCGCGTCGTGATGACCCGGCGCGATCATGCGGAGATTATCCGCAGCGCGGTGTCGCTTGTGGCAAATCAGATGACGATCCAGTCCAACTCGGTCGATCTTGTGTGGATCGAGGCGGAGGTCGCCCGCAAGATCGCGTTGCGCGAAGACAGGATGGACCAGGCACTGAAGGCATTCAACGGCCCGCTCGCCCAGGTGGAGTTTGACGCGCTTGATACCGATTGGGAAAGCGCCATCACGCAGGTCTATGGCGATCTGAATTTGCCCATTTCAAACGCGATACTGTCCGCAATGCGGCAGGAACAGTCCCGCCCGGGACTATCAAAACTTGGTGCGCACAAGGGGCAGATCGTGCAATTTTCTACCGTCAAGAACGCCGCACCCACGCAATAGCAAAAGGGCGAACCGCGCAGACCCTTTAGCCTGACACGATCCGCCCTCAAAATGCGCGATATGTCTGTCGATATCAGCCGACGATTTCGTTCTCGTCGAAAAAGAAGTCGATTTCGATCTTGGCGTTTTCGTCGCTGTCCGAACCGTGGACGGTATTCGCTTCGATGCTTTCCGCAAAAGTCTTGCGGATCGTGCCATCGTCGGCATCGGCGGGATTGGTTGCACCCATGATCGTGCGGTTGCGCAGCACGGCGTCCTCACCTGCAAGGGCCTGCACCACAACCGGGCCGCTGGTCATGAATGCAACCAGATCACCGAAGAAGGGACGTTCCTTGTGCACGGCGTAAAAGCCTTCTGCCTGCTCTTTTGTCATCTGGATACGCTTGGAAGCGATGACGCGCAGGCCAGCATCTTCCAGCATCTTGGTGACTGCGCCGGTCAGATTGCGGCGGGTGGCATCGGGCTTGATGATCGAAAAAGTGCGGGTAACCGCCATGGGATGTTCCTTAGAGAGATTTCAGAGAGATGTCGTGGAAACGCAGGTTGCGCGCGCCGATAGCGCCACTGCCCTCTCTCGGCAAGCCTTCTGCTAGTTGCTGCCTTCCTTGCCGATGATCAGCATGGCAGTCGTATCACCCTCCGCCGCGCTTGCATTGACGGTGAACATTTCGCCATCGGCGCGCTTTCCAGCGATCACATGCGCCTTGCCCGTACTCATTTCCATATCGATTTCGTAGCCGGCGGTTTCGGCCTGTTCGCGAAAATGGGCCAATACGTCTTCGGGCGAAGCGGAACTGGTCATGATGATAAGCTGCCCTTCACCATCGGCCCCACTCATGGTCGTCGTGCTTTCTATCGCGGCACCCGGATAAATGCTGAAACCGTCGGGCAGGACAACCGCCGCCGTGCTGCTGGTCACTATGCTTTCATTGCCCTCGTCATCGCTCATCCTGATTTCGTTTTCGTCGCCTGCACTGCTGTCGCATGATGCCAGCAGAATCGCCGCGAGGGCTATTCCCGATATGCGCATGATGTCCTCTCCTGTAAGAAATCTTGCAGCCAGATTGGCAGCAATTGGTGCAGCGTCAAACCCTGTTCAGGGCCCCTCGACCCACTTTGCCCCTTGTTGCTTCCAGAATTTGCATTCCAGCTCCTCACGATCTTGCAGCGCTTTCCAGGTCGCTCTCGCCCCAGCGATGGTTTGCTGGTCGAAAAGGTAGAGAACGCGTGCAAACCCGTCGCCTGGTTCACGCCATTGTCCGTCGGCAATCAGCAGAAAACTTGCCCCGTTGACACGATTGATCTCATCGGAAAGGAGGATCGGCTGGCGCGCATCATGCGCATCGCCCGCAATCCCGTTGGCGAGGAAAGCTTCGGGCGAAGCGCTCCACAATCCGCGCGAGATTTCTTCGATCAGTTCCAGATCATCGGCAACCACTACCAATCGTTCTCCCGCTTCGCGAACCTTCCTCGACAGAAGGACGATGGCAGCCGCTGCAGTATCGCTGGACAAGAGGTAGAAATCGACGCGCATCTATCGCCCTGCGGTTTCATTGCATGCCGAGATTTTTGGCTTGTTTCGCCGGCATCGTTCAGAACAGAACCGGACATTGTCCCAGTCCCGCTCCCATTTCTTTCGCCACGCAAATGGCAGGCCGCATGCAACGCAAACCTTGCTCGGAAGATCCGACTTGCGCTGCATGCGCGCCATTGAAGGCCTACGCCTTCGTAGTGTTGCGGATGAAGCGATCAAGCAGGCGCACGCCAAATCCGGTTGCGCCCTTGTCCCAGGTGGCACCCGGCTTGTCGGACCAGACCATCCCGGCAATATCGCAATGCGCCCAGGGCGTATCGTCTTCGATATATCGCTGAAGGAACTGCGCAGCGGTGATCGATCCGGCAAAGCGCGGTCCGATGTTCTTCATATCGGCAATGGGGCTGTCGAGCAGTTTGTCATATTCAGGTGCGAGCGGGAAACGCCACAGCTTGTCGCCCGCTTCCCTGCCCGCGCCAAGCAGATCGTCTGCAAGGCTGTCATCATTGGAAAAAACGCCGCCATGTTCAGAACCAAGCGCGATCATCATCGCGCCTGTCAATGTGGCGAGATCCACAATGCGTGCAGGTTTGAATTCGCGCTGTACCCAGGTGAGCGCATCGCACAGGACCAGCCGGCCTTCGGCATCGGTATTGAGCACCTCGACTGTCTGGCCGGACATGGTGGTAACAACATCGCCGGGACGCATGGCCTTGCCGTCCGGCATATTTTCTACCAGGCCGCAGACACCCACGACATTCGCCTCGGCCTTGCGCAGAGCAAGTGCAAGCATTGCACCTGCCACGGCGCCCGCGCCGCCCATGTCCCACTTCATGTCTTCCATGCCGGGACCCGGTTTGATTGAAATGCCGCCGGAATCGAAAGTGACGCCTTTGCCCACAAAGGCCACGGGTGCCTCACCAGCTTTGCCACCCATCCACTTGATCGCCAGAATGCGCGATGCTCGTGCCGAGCCGCGCCCCACACCCAGTAAGGCACCCATGCCCAACTGCTCCATCTGATCTTCATCCAGCACGACCAGTTCGGCCCCAGTGCCTTCAAACCGGCCCTGACAGCGTTCCACAAAACTTTCGGGATAAATGATATTCGCTGGTTCAGCGACGAGTTCGCGGGTGAATTCGACACCGGTGGCCACTGCCTCCGCATCTTCCCACGCAGCCTCTGCGCCATCTGGCGCGCCTGCGACCACGATGCTGGCCAGGGTGCGTTTCTGTTCGTCACGAAGGCGGGTGCGATATTCGTCCCAACGCCATGCGCGCAGGCGCGCACCTGTCAGCACTGCGGCCGCTTCCTCTGCGTCCAATCCACTGGAGGCGACATCCAGCGCCATTTCCTTTTCGCCGCTACAAAGATATTTTGCAGTAAGTGCAGCGCCGGCTTTTTCGAGCGCGGCGTGCCGTGCCTTGTCATTTTTCTTGCCTGCACCAGCCAGCGCCAGTCGCACAACATCACCACCAACCTCATAAAAGCCTTCGAATATCTGCCCCGGCTTACCCGTAAAGCGCGATGCCTGTGCCCCTTTCGCGACAGTGGGCGGCAAGCCTGCAGGCAATTTCCCCTGATCGATGACACGCGCAACAAGGTGCGGGCTGGCGGCTTCAAGGTCGGGGCGAAATTCGATATTCATGGCGGCTCCGGGAGTTCGAGTCAGTCGCTATTCCTGCAGGATCGTTCACCCTGCAAAGCTGTCGTTGCAGTTAAGAGCGCACGGTGCGATAGGCAAGCCATGCTCCCCGGCTCGTTTCCCGGTGCCATGCAGGCACCGCACACATTTTGTCGCTATTTCTCCACCGCGTCTGCGGCATTGGCGATGCTTGCCTGTTCGTATTCCGCTGCGAATGCGCAGGACCTGCCAGACCCGCAGGACACAAGTGACGATCCGGCGGGGGATGCAGGCCCAGCGCCAATCGGTCCGGTAATTCCCGAATTCAACGAAGGCGGACAGCGCCAGATCGGGTTTGAAGCAGATAGCCTGGGATATGACCAGGGAACCAACACGATCACCGCGTCCGGCAATGTCCTGCTGAAATCAGGTGATCAATCGGTCCATGCCGAAACCGTTTCGTGGGATCGCGAGTCCGGCGAAATCGTGGCGAGCGGTAATGTCCGTCTGGTGGACAAGGATGGCAACCAGCTGTTCACGGATAGCGTCACGCTGACCGATGAACTTGAGGCAGGCGCGATGAGCAATCTGCTGCTCGCTTTCCGACAGGGAGGCCGGCTTGCTGCCGAACAGGCAACGCGAACTGCCGGTGGCGATATCGAACTGACCCGTGCGGCCTATTCTTCCTGCCCCGTGGTGGATGATGAAGGATGCCCGCAAAGTCCCAGCTGGCGCATCACGGCAGAGCGGGTATTCTACGATGACGAAACGGCGCGCATCCGTTTTTCCGGCGCCTATCTGGAATTGTTCGGCACACGAATCCTGCCTTTAATCGGGGTGACCTTGCGCGCCGATGGCGGGCCAAGCAGCGGGTTTTTCATTCCCGATATCGGCCTTACCGCTTCTAACGGGGTCGAAATCAGCGACAGCTATTATTGGCGGATCGCCGACAATCGCGATCTGACGTTGACAGGCTATGTCTTTACCGAAGCCGCACCAATGTTGTCTGCGGAATATCGCCATCTGACGGACAATGGCGCATTCCAGATAACCGGATATGGGACATATGGTTCACGCATCCCGCTTAATGCCTCCGAACCTTCATCGGAAGATGACTTTCGCGGCTATTTTGCTGCCAATGGCCGCTTCCAGCTGGACGAAAACTGGACAGCGTCCGGTTCCATCAGGGTTGCCAGCGACCGCACCTTCCTGCGGCGTTACGACATCAGCCGTGATGACCGCATCCGTTCCACGATCGAGCTGGAGCGGATCGATGAAAATTCCTATATCTCGATTGCGGGATGGGCAACGCAGGCGCTGCTGGTAAGCACCGATCAAGGGCGGGTGCCCTGGGCTTTGCCGCTCATAGATGCACGCTATCGGCTGCAGGATCCGGTCTTTGGCGGAACAGTGGAATTACAGGCCAATACGCTCGCAGTCACGCGGGCAGAAGGGCAGGATACCCAGAGGGCGTTCACTGGTGCACGCTGGGATCTGCGCAGCATAACGCAAATGGGGCAGGAGATCACCCTGACAGGTCTCGTCCGCGGCGATGTTTATCATTCGGATCAGAACGAATTGACCCTTACGCCAAGCTATCGCGGCGAAAGCGGCTGGCAGGCGCGCGGCATCGCGACCGCCGCTGTGGATGTCAAATGGCCATTTATCGGTGAATTTCTTGGCGGCACACAGATTTTGACTCCGCGTGTGCAAATGGTCGCTTCGCCTGAAATCCGTAATCTGGACATTCCCAATGAAGATGCGCGCGCCATTGATCTTGAAGATTCCAACCTCTTCGCGCTCAATCGTTTTTCTGGCTATGACCGCGTGGAAGACGGCGTTCGCGTTACCTATGGCCTCGACTGGCAGGCCAATATCCCCGGCTGGCGGATTAAGACGACTATCGGGCAATCCTACCGCCTGACGAACGAGGAAACGCTGTTTCCTGACGGAACCGGATTGAACGAAAAATTCTCCGATTTCGTCGGCCGGACTGAAGTGCGATATAATGATTTCGTCAAGTTCACGCACCGTTTCCGGCTCGACAAAGACAATCTGGGTGTGCGCCGGAACGAGGTTGACGCGACAGTCGGCACGGATCGCACCTATGCGGAAATAGGCTATCTGCGGCTGAACCGCGATATCGATTTCTCGCTGGAAGATCTTCAGGATCGCGAGGAAGTGCGGCTGGCTGGCCGTGTCGCCTTTGCGCGCCATTGGTCTGTATTCGGCTCGGCCGTGGTCAATCTTACCAATCGCGACGAAGATCCGACGCTGGAAGCCGATGGCTTCGAACCGCTACGGACGAGATTGGGCATCGCCTACGCTGATGACTGCCTTGAATTCGGTTTCACCTGGCGGCGCGATTATATCGAGCTTGCCGATGCCCAGAGCGGTAACAGCTTCCGCGTCTATTTCTCACTCCGCAACATCGGCATCTAGGCACTATCCACGATGCACAGCAAAGAGTTTGCGCGCGTGATTTGGAACTGCGGACACAGTTGGCTAGGGGGGATGGGACAGCCATTGGCTCAGCTAGGGTTAAGCCGGGATTTTCCATTAGGCATCGCATTATAGGGCGCAATATTACCGCGTCGTCGACAGGATTATGAAACACGTGAAAGTCTTCGCGAAGAAAACCACTCGATTTGCGCTCGCCGGCCTTGGCGCCGCATTCATCATGTCATCGCTGACAAGTACCGGTGTGCAGGGGCAGGCCCAACCGAGCTCTAATGACTCCTTTAACCTGCCCGAAGACATTTCTTTCATCGTTCAGCCGAACAACCCGAATGAACGCCGCGCCACGGCGCGGGTCAATGGCTCCATCATAACGGGCACCGATGTCGATCACCGCGTTGCACTTATCCTCGCTGCGCAAGAAATTGCCATCCCGCCTGAAGAAGTCGCGCGGCTGCGGTTGCAGGTTCTGCGCAATCTGATTGATGAAACCTTGCAGGTGCAGGAGGCTGCTGCCCTGGAACTTCCTGTCACACCGGAAGAAGTCAATCAGGCTTATGAACGGTTTGCTATCGAATCGCGTGGAATGAGCGTTGCCGAACTGGACGCCTATCTCACTTCGATCGGATCATCGTCACGCAGCGTGAAGCGTCAGATTCAGGGTGAGCTAGCCTGGAACAATCTGCTGCGCCGCAATATCGCGCCCTTCGTGAATGTGTCCGAAGGCGAAGTGACTGATCTGTGGGAGCGCTTGCAGGAATCTCGCGGAACGACAGAATATAGGCTCGGAGAGATCTTCCTTTCCGCCAATCCCAACAATCGCGATCAGGTTGTAGCCAATGCCAACCAGATTATTGAACAGCTTCGTGCTGGCGGCAGTTTCGTCGCCTATGCGCGGCAGTTCTCCGAAGCGTCCAGCGCTGTGGTCGGTGGCGACCTTGGATGGATCAGGCTCGCCCAGTTGCAACAGCCGCAGCTTGAAGCAGCTGCCGCGCAGATGACTCCTGGCCAGCTGGTCGGCCCACTGGAAATTCCGGGCGGATTTTCCATTCTGCTGATGATTGACGTGCGCCAGATCGGCATGCCCGATCCGCGTGACGCTTTGCTCAGCCTCAAGCAGATTTCCATAGCCTTCCCGGCCGGAATTACCGAGGCCGAGGCAGAGCAGCGCGGTTCCGAATTCATCAGCGCGGTGCAATCCATGAATGGCTGCGGTGATGCAGATGCGCGCGCCGCCGCCATTGGTGCCACCACCGTCAACAATGACGGAATTCCAGTCCGCGCGCTTCCAGAGGCTTTGCAGGGCATCATGTTGCAACTCAACGTCGGGCAGGTCACCCCGCCATTCGGCGATCTGACAGAGGGCATCCGCGTGTTAATGCTGTGCGGCCGGGACGATCCTACTGACACTTCCGGACCTAGCGTGGCCGCCATTATGGAGCAGATCGAAGAAGAGCGTATCAATCGCCGTGCCCAGCGCTATCTTCGCGATCTTCGCCGCGATGCCGTGATTGAATATGACTAGGGTCAGGTCGCTGACACTGTGACAGCGAAGCGCGCCGCCCCGACCGCGCCCCTTGCAATATCGCTGGGCGATCCGGCGGGCATCGGACCCGAAATTATCGCAGCGGCATGGGCACGCCGTGAAGAATTCGATCTACCGCCGTTTCGTGTGATCGGTGGCAGCCAGGTTCTCTCGCATCTGCCGCTTGGAAACGAAATTCCTACCATGGAAGGGCCAGAGGGCGCTTATCTTCCCGGTCATCCCGATGCGGCATCAGCACAGATTGCTCTGGCTTCGCTTACGAGAGCAGTTGCTCTGGTGCGCGAAGGCACATGCAGCGGGATTGTCACCGCACCGGTAGCAAAATCCGCCATCGTACAAATCGCGCCGGGCTTCATTGGCCAGACGGAGTTCTGCGCCGATGCCTGCGAAATTGCGCGCGAAAACGCCGTTATGATGCTAGCCGGACCTTCGCTGCGCGCTGTTCCGCTGACGGTGCATTGTGCCCTCGCCGATGTTCCCGGGCGGCTGTCGCAAGAGCTGATCATGCGCCGGACCCGCATTGTGGCCCGTGCGATGAAGGACGATTTCGGCCTTTCCGATCCGCGCATAGCCATTGCAGGGCTCAATCCCCATGCTGGCGAGGATGGCCATATGGGCCGCGAGGAGATTGAAATCATTTCGCCCGCAATCTTCAAATTGCAGGCAGACGGCATCAATGTGACGGGACCGCATCCCGCTGACACGCTCTTCGCACCGCACAAGCGCGGCAGCTATGACGCCGCCATCGCAATGTATCACGATCAGGCACTTGTCCCCTTGAAGGCACTCGATTTCGATGAAGGTGTCAATGTGACACTGGGCCTGCCGATTGTACGCACATCTCCCGATCACGGCACCGCTTTTGACATTGCAGGCAAGGGTATTGCGCGTGCTGACGCCATGATCGCCGCAATACGGATGGCAGGCGAAATGGCGGCGCGGCGCGCCCATGGCTGAATTGCCGCCCCTGCGCGAAGTGATCAAGGCGCATGGCCTTTCGGCTTCAAAGGCGTTGGGCCAGAATTTCCTGCTCGACGAACAATTGCTGGATCGCATCGCTGCCATTCCGGGCGATCTTGCGGGCAAGGCTGTGCTGGAAATCGGACCGGGTCCGGGCGGCCTGACCCGCGCTTTCTTAAGGGCTGGCGCGCGCGTTACGGCAATTGAACGCGACAGCCGCTGCATCCCCGCCCTTGCCCAATTGCAGGAGGCTTTCCCCGGTCAATTGCGTGTGATCGAAGATGATGCGCTTAGCATCAATCACGATGATCTGATGGGTGAACCTTACGCCATTGTCGCCAATTTACCCTATAATATCGGGACGTTGCTATTCACCAACTGGCTGTCCGATCAGACATGGCCGCCGCGATGGACCAGCCTGACATTGATGTTTCAGCAAGAAGTCGCCCGCCGTATCGTGGCGGCTGCAGGTTCGGGCGAATACGGGCGGCTGGCGGTGCTGGCGCAGTGGCGATCTCGCGCAAAGCTGGCGATGAAGGTGCATCGCAGCGCCTTTACTCCGCCACCCAAGGTGATGAGCGCTATCATTCATTGCGAACCGATTGCCGCACCCGATAGTGTGCGGATCTCCACTCTGGCGCGCGTTACGGAGGCCGCTTTTGGCCAGCGACGCAAGATGCTGCGGCAGAGCCTCAAAGGGGTTGAAGGCGCATTGAGTGCGCTCGAAACGCTTGGAATTGACTCCACGCGCCGCGCAGAAACGCTTTTGGTGGAAGACTTCGTATCGCTGGCGCAATTGCTCGATCAGCGCCGCTGATCCGCATCTGCCGGCAAGAGCTGGTTCGGCCCGCCTTGCCTCTCGCGCCACAATATCCCATGCCCTGTTTGACACATGATGCGTGCCCCTTCAGAGCCGTTACATATGAAACAACTTTCACAAGAAGAGCGCGGCCTGATTGCCGGGATTGACCAGCAGCGTATGTTGGCGCGCACGCAGGCGTGGGCGTCTATCAATTCGGGCACTTCAAATCTTGCGGGTCTCGCCAAAGTGGCAGAGGCGCTGGCTACCGACTTTTCCCTCTTGCCGGGTGAGATCACCTTGCACGATCCTGCCCCTGTAACCGTCGTTGATACCGATGGCCGAGAGGTGGAAAAGGAACACGGTCGCCATCTCGTCTGTTCAGTGCGGCCAGAAGCGCAGCGGCGCTTCCTGCTTACTGGCCATATGGACACGGTCTTCCCCGCCGATCATCCCTTTCAGGAGCTGACCTGGCTGGATGATGACACGTTGAACGGTCCGGGCACTGCCGACATGAAAGCGGGCCTTGCTATCATTCTGGAGGCGCTTACAGCTTTCGAGACAAGTGAGGCTGCGCAATCTGTCGGCTATGACGTGATGATCAATGCTGATGAGGAAACCGGATCGCTATCGTCTGCCGCGCTGATTGATGCCCTTGCCCGGAACAAGGATGCCGCACTTACCTTTGAACCCTCTGCCCTGCCAGATGGCACGCTGGCCCATACGCGCGGCGGCAGCGGTAATTATGCGGTTACATTTACAGGCCGCTCCGCCCATGCGGGGCGCAATCCGCAGGATGGCCGCAATGCCATTGTCGCGGCCGCCGATTGCGTGCTTAAACTGAACGCGATGCAGCATGATGATCTGCCGATAAATCCGGCCAGGATTGATGGTGGCGCGGCAAACAATGTCGTGCCCGACCATGCCGTGCTGCGCTTCAACATTCGTCCGCGCACTACCCAGGCTGCCGAATCCTTCACGAAGGATATCAAGACAATGCTGGCCGAAGTTGAGCAGGAGCATGAAGTCGACATTCAGCTTCATGGTGGCATTTCGCGCCCGCCGAAGCCGGTGGATGAGCGGGCGCAGAAATTGTTTGATCTCGTCCGCGATACTGGCGCAGCGCTTGGCCAGCAAATCAGCTGGCAGAGCACGGGCGGCGTTTGCGATGGCAACAATATTGCGGCCAATCATGTCCCCGTCGTCGATACGATGGGCGTTCGCGGCGGCAAGATACATTCGGCGGAAGAATTCATGATCGTGCCATCTCTCACTGAACGCGCGCAGCTATCGGCCATCGTGCTCCATCGCCTAGCCATGGGAGATCCGTTTTGAGCTTTGTCATACGCGCTGCAACGGCGCAGGATTTGCAGCATCTGTATGAAATGGCCAAGCTGACCGGTGGCGGCTTCACCAATCTCCCACCTGATCGCAATGCGCTTACTACCAAGCTGAAAAACTCTGACGCAGCCTTTTCCCGCACGGCAGATGAAATCGAGGCCGAAACCTTCGTGCTGGTGCTGGAAGACACCGACACTGGCGCTGTGCGCGGCACCTGCCAGCTGTTCACCGCTGTCGGTCAGGCATGGCCTTTCTATTCCTATCGCATAACCACGCTAACCCAGCATTCGCAGGAATTGAAACGTACCATCACGGCTGAGTTGTTGAGCCTTGTGAATGATCTTGGCGGTTGCAGCGAAGTGGGCGGATTGTTTCTTCATCCAGGTCAACGCGCGGGTGGCCTTGGCATGCTGATCGCGCGCAGCCGTTATCTTTTCATCGCCAGCCATCGCAAGCGGTTTGGCAACAAGCTACTGGCTGAATTGCGCGGCATTATCGATGAACGCGGCGGCTCACCTTTCTGGGATGCGATTGGTGGCAAGTTTTTCGGCATGAGCTTTCAGGAGGCGGACGAATTCAACGCCATTCACGGCAACCAGTTTATCGCTGATCTCATGCCCAAGCACCCGGTCTATATCGCCATGCTGAGCGAAGAGGCGCGCAAGGTCATCGGCCTCCCCCACCCCAGCGGCAGGGCAGCAATGCGCATGCTGGAGAACGAAGGCTATTCCTATCAGGGCTATGTCGATATCTTCGATGGCGGGCCGACCATGCTAGCCCCGACGAACAAGGTGCGCTCCATCGCCGATGCTCATCATGGGGCAGTGGAATCGACCACTTTGGACAAGGGCGAAAAATCGCTCATCGCCGCAGGCCACTTGCATAATTTTCGCTGCTGTTTCGGGGCCCGCGAAGTGCGCGGTGACGCTGTGGCGATTGACGCGCAAGCCGCGGACCTGCTGCAAATCGGCGAAGGCGATGCTGTGTGGAGCGTGCTACGATGAGCAATCTGGTGGAGATCAATTTCGATGGCATAGTCGGCCCCAGCCACAATTATGCCGGCCTCAGTCTCGGCAACCTCGCCGCGACACGAAATGCAGGCGAACATTCCTACCCGCGCGCTGCGGCGCTGCAGGGCGTCGCCAAGATGCGCCACAACATGGCTATGGGCGTGGCGCAGGGGTTCTTTCTGCCGTTGCCCCGTCCCGATGTCGGCTGGCTGGAGGCGCTGGCTGCCGATGACACGACAGAGCCTGCCCTGATGGCAGGAGCATGGTCGGCCAGTTCAATGTGGACGGCAAATGCTGCCACAGTGTCTCCGGCCCCCGATACTGCCGACGGCAAATGCCATCTGACGGTCGCCAACCTTGTTACCATGCCACATCGCAGCCATGAATGGCCCGATACGCTGGCACAATTGCAGATCGCCTTTGCGGATACTGCGCATTTCGCCGTTCACGCGCCGGTGCCGCCATGTTTCGGTGATGAAGGCGCGGCCAATCACATGCGGCTTGCAAGGGCGCATGATGCGCCCGCGTTGGAAGTTTTCGTCTATGGGCGGATGGGCGGCCCCTTCCCCGCCCGTCAGCATGAACAGGCCAGCCGCATTATCGCGCGCCAACATGGACTGGCAGAAGATCGTGTCCTGTTTGTCGAACAGGCACCAGAGGCGATTGCTGCGGGCGCTTTCCATAATGACGTGGTGGCCGTGACGAATGAAAATGTGCTTTTCACCCACGAGCAAGCCTTTGCCGATCCGGCCGGCACATATGCCGCGATAGAGGAAAAATGCCCCGGCGCGCAGGTTGTGGAAGTATCTGCACGCGCTGTCAGCCTTGCGGACACAGTCTCATCATATCTGTTCAACGCGCAATTACTGACCCCGACCGATGGCGAAATGACGCTGGTAGTGCCGGAGGAGTGCCGCAGGAACGATGCGGTCTGGAAATGGCTTCAGGACATGCTCGCAGGCAATGGGCCTATTCGTCATGTGAAAATCGTGGATGTGCGCCAATCCATGGCCAATGGCGGCGGCCCCGCCTGCCTGCGTCTGCGCGTTGTCGCCGATCCCGCTGCGGTCGATCAGCGTTTCATGCTGGATGATACAAAGGCATCAGCAATTGAGCATGTCGTCGGCCAATATTGGCCGGAAAGCATCGCGCCCGATCAGATCGGCAGCGACAGGCTGGCAGAAAGGGTCCGCGATGCACGGGCCCGTCTGCTGGACGCGCTGCATCTATCCGAACTTGTCTGAAGCGCCCGAAGGTGTCGGTTTGCTTTACACATCGCTCTGCGTTAACCATCAGAAATGGCGGAACTTAGCGGCTGGCACGGCATTTGCTGTGTAGGGTGTTAAGAAAGGGCACAAATGCTTCAGAAAATTGCAAGGTTGTTTGTTATCAAAACCCGTTGGGAAGCGTTTCTGATCATCTATGCCCTTGCCCTTGGCGCAACCTCGCGCGGGGCCGATTATATCGTGGAATACCCAGGCTGGGGCGGATACGCCCTGTTCTTTGCCTGCACCGGCGCCGTATTCCTGGCTGGCGCAAAAATCCTCGATTGCCTGAAATATGAGCGCGAGCATCGAGAGGTAAAGCCCGCTTCCTGATAATCAGAATTTCGTGAAGGTGGGGGTTTCTGTTGCTAGCTACCCCCGGAGCCCCGGAATCCGTTCTGTTGCCCGGTCGGTCCAACCGCGCTTTAGCCTTGTAAATTCAGTCCGTTAGGACATCAAATTACGCAGCGATTGCGAGTGCTTCATTATCGTTGGCACTTGTGTGTTGTGAGCGTTTAACGGGGGATCTCAGCCCGGGCGAAAACAGTGCCTTTCAACACACGTCGATCCTAGTTCGGCCCCATCAGAATGCGCTGATTTCTCAGCGTTTTTGGTGGAGCCGCCGGGTACTGCCCCCGGGTCCGCTGTGCCTATTGCACACCGCAATTTATCGCCATATCCCGCCGAAACGGGCAGGACCTATATAGGCCCTGCCCGCTTAATGTGAAGTGTATGTAGCGCGCCGAGGCGCTGCAAACCGGCCTATGATGCAATTTCAGGGTGTAGGTGATGCGCCGCTTTTCAATGCGTCGCGGATCTCCGCAAGCAACTCCAGCTCGGTCGGACCTGCATCAGCCTCAATCACTTCTTCTTTCTTCTCAAAGCGTTCCTGCGCCTTCTTGGTGTAACGCACCAACATGAAAATGATGAAGGCGAGGATCACGAAATTGATGATTGCCGTCACGAATGCGCCCCAGGCCAACACGTTGGCTCCGGCTTCGCGCGCCGCTTCAAGGCTCATTCCCGGCTCGATCAATTCACCACTGCTCAGCACCATGTACTTATTGCTGAAATCGACATCACCAAAGATCGCGCCGACAATCGGCATGATGACATCTGCCGTCAGCGAGGCAACGATTACGGCAAAGGCACCCGCAATGATAACTGCCACGGCCAGTTCCATGACATTGCCTCTGGCGATGAAATCCTTGAATTCTGAAAGCATAGTGAAGTGTCCTGTTCAAATTTGAACGCGCAATCTCTCACAGGAGCGCGCAAGAAACGAGACAGGGCGTGGTGAAATATTGTAAAATCAACTCGGCTGTGAATTTTTACGCATTTCGCCAAGGATTTGCTTGAGCACATCAAGCTGTGGATCTGTGGGAATATCGTCGGAGCTGGAACTGTCCTCGGTTTGTTTGGCCTGTTCCTGCATCTCATCAAGCACGCGGTTGATCGTACGAATAAGGAAAAACAGCGCCAGTGCGACGATCAGGAAATCGACCGTCTGAGTGATGAAATCGCCATAGCCCAGCATTGGCACGCCAGCTTCCTTCAGCTCGGCATAATTGGTCGTGCTGCCGGTGTAATCTTCCGGAATCTCGCCCAGCATCAAAAACCAGTTGGAAAAATCAATATCACCAAAAAGCCAGCCAATGACCGGCATGATCATGCTTTCGTTGAGCGAGGTGACAATCTTGCCGAAGGCAGCACCGATGATGACACCCACAGCAAGGTCCAAAACATTGCCCCGCGCGATAAATTTCTTGAACTGCTTGACCATAGTACTGCCCTTCTTCACCCGTCTGACAACTGCCCTGATTGCAAGGCGCATGGGAACGATAACTCCTTGCCCGTGCCTTGTATCCGAGCTTAACCGTGCTATACAGGCAACACACCTGACAGGTTCTGGAGGATTTCGCGCATGTTCAAACGTCTCGCCATGCTGGCAACACTGGTGCTGGGCAGCCTTGCCCTCGCCTCCTGCGGCATCAACTCGGTTCCCACGAAGGAGGAGGCTGCAAAGGCCCAATGGGCCAATGTAGAGGCAGCACTTCAACGGCGCTCTGATGTCATTCCCAATTTGGTTTCGACTGTAGAGGCTGCAGCGGTATCGGAAGAAGATATTCTGACCGGCGTGGTCGAGGCTCGCTCACGCGCAACCTCTATCAATATCACTACCGATGATCTGTCCGATCCGGAGGAATTCCAACGTTTCCAGGATTCCCAGAACCAGTTGACGCAAGCGCTCGGCCAGCTGCGGACCATTGTTGAGGCCTATCCCGAACTGCAGAGTAATGCGCGCTTCGCCGATCTGATGGTGGAGATTGAGCAGGCCAACAACATGATCAATACTGAAATCGGTCGCTACAATGAAAGTGCGCGCGATTATAACACCGAAATTCGCACCTTCCCTTCCTCGATTGGTGCCAACATCATCCACGGCGCGGAAGCGCTTGAATATTTCGAAGCGGCAGAAGGCGCAGAAGAGAATCCCGATGTTGAATTCAACAACATTACCGGAGGAAAAGACTGAGTTCGGACCGCAGGATGAGGCATGGCATGAACAGCCTTTTGCGCAATATCCTGCCCATGCTGATGGCGTGGGCCGCTATTTTGGCGGCCCCTACATTGGCGCAGGATTACGACTTCCCGCCGCGCCCTGATGGGCCGGTGCTGGATAGCGCAGACATGTTGTCTGCCGCGACAGAAGCCGATCTCGACGGGCGGCTGCGGGAATATAATGCACGCACCGGCCATGCGATTGTCGTGGCAACCGTCCCCGATCTGGGCGGTGCCAGTATTGAGCCCTACGCAACTGCGATGTTTGCCGAATGGGGCATAGGCGGGGCGGAGCGCGATACCGGATTGTTACTGCTCATCTCGCGCGATGATCGTGAATTGCGCATTGAAGTCGGCTATGGTCTCCACCCGTATTTCGGCGGCATCATGGCCGGTCGCGTCATTAACAATGTGATCTCCCCCCATTTCAAGGCGGGCGATTTTGATGGCGGGGTGACACAAGGGGTCAATGCCATTCTCCAACACCTTGCCGAAACCCCGGAAGACGCCATCGCCATTGAAGAAGCCGCCCAGGCCGCAGCTGAAAACCAGCGCAGTCAGGGCGGTTTCCCCGTCGGTACGCTAATCTGGATCGGCTTCCTCCTGTTCTTCTTCGTCATCCCCATGTTTTCTGGCCGTGGCCGCAGGCGGCGCTATCGCAGCGGGGTCGGCGGAGTGGTTGGCGACATCATGCTGTGGGAAGCGGGCAAGGCAGTCGCGCGCGGTCTTTCGGACCATGATGACTGGGGCGGAGGCGGGGGCTTCGGTGGCGGCGGCGGATTTGGCGGCGGTGGTGGTTTCGGCGGCTTTGGCGGTGGCATGTCCGGCGGCGGCGGCGCGTCGGGTGGTTGGTAAGGCAGGCTGATGGCATTCCTCAACGAAGCGCAACACAAGCTCGTCTCCGACGCGGTGGCAGAGGCTGAACTTTCCACCAGCGGAGAGAT
This sequence comes from Aurantiacibacter atlanticus, assembly GCF_001077815.2. Lineage (GTDB taxonomy): Bacteria > Pseudomonadota > Alphaproteobacteria > Sphingomonadales > Sphingomonadaceae > Alteraurantiacibacter > Alteraurantiacibacter atlanticus. Next base: position 2,368,555 of record NZ_CP011310.1, read on the forward strand.
CGTGCCGGTCATTGCTGACAGGTCCGACAGCTATAATGACGTGGTGCTTGTGTGGGCGGCAGCCGCGGCTTTCACGGCAATGAGCATATTTGCTGCCTTCCCTAATGTCCTGCTCGACAGGATTGACTGGCTGATGGGCGGCTGGGGCGTGGACCACACATTTGGCGGGGTGCTTGCCTGGACAATTGGCCTGGGGCTGCTCGTATTTATTGCCGTTTGGCTGATGCTCAGTTGGGATCGTCTGCGCTTTTCCTGCGTGCCCACTCCGCTCAAACGCCAGCGCGTGCATGAACGCGCGGTGCGCCATTTCAAAGTCGGTGCCGAGGGACGCACGCAGGGCAAGACTGGCGTGTTGCTCTACCTGTCCATGCGCGAACACCGTGCAGAAATTGTTGCTGACGATTCCATTGCCGATCTTGTCCCGGCTGAAGTCTGGGGAGAGGCCATGGCAGACATGCTGGCCGAAATCCGCAAGGGCTGTATCGCAGAAGGTATCGCTGTCGGCGTGCGCGACGTGGGCAAGGTATTGTCGCCCCATTTCCCGCGCGCCGATGATGACGAAAACGAATTGCCAGATCGCTTGATCGAGGTCTGACGCTCGGTTAGCGCCGTCTGCATGACGATACCCGACATGGACGCGCCAGAGCGTATTGCCTGGGAAGGCAAATGGATCACCGCCAAGACCCGCGGTCGCTGGGAATATGTCAGCCGCAGCGGCGATATCCGCGCCGCTGTAATCCTGGCGATGGAAGACGGTGAAATTGTATTGGTGGAACAATATCGCGTTGCGCTGGGCCGGCGATGCCTCGAACTGCCAGCAGGGTTGATCGGGGATGATGATGGCGGAAGCGATGACGATCCGCTGCGCGCGGCACAGCGTGAACTGGAGGAAGAAACCGGCTATTGCGCCGCGCATTGGGCAGTGATCGGCGAATTTTATTCATCCCCCGGCATGACTGACGAGAGCTTTACCCTGCTCAGGGCAAGCGGACTTACGAAGACCGGCCCCGGCGGCGGCGTTGAAGGTGAGGACATTACGGTTCACCGCGTCAAGCTGGCGGATCTGGCGCAGACCGTCGCTGATTTTCGTGCAGGCGGCCTGGGCATCGATACACGCATATTGCTCGCGCTCGGTTCGGATCTTCTGGGCGACCTCGCATGAGCGATCCTGTCGAATTGCTGATAGCGGCAGAGCGGCTGCCCGCCGATTATGCCGAGGTCGTGGAGATGCATTGGAAACCGCTGGCCACACGCATTGCGCGTGCCGCAGCCAACCGCAAACCTCTGATTGTTGGTATCAACGGGGCGCAGGGCACGGGCAAGAGCACGCTTTGCAAATTTCTTGAGGTGTTGCTGAAACAACGGGGTCTGCGCGCAATGACGCTTGCGCTTGATGATCTCTACCTCACACAGGCAGAGCGACTGCAACTGGCAGCCGAAGTCCACCCACTGTTTGAAACACGGGGTGTGCCCGGAACCCATGCGGTGGCGATGGGATTTTCCATCATCGAAGCCGTTCTGGCAGGCCGCGAATTTGAAATACCACACTTTGACAAGTCCTGTGATGATCGCTCCAACGACGTCACCCGTGTCTCAGGGCCAGTCGACGTCCTGCTTTTTGAAGGCTGGTGTATCGGCGCCGTGCCGGAGAAGGCCTCAGCCCTTGCCCGCCCGATTAATTTGCTGGAAGCCGAGGAAGACCCAGAGTGGACCTGGCGGACGCTGGTCAATCACTGGCTGGGAGAAGATTACAAACAGCTTTTCGGCCTGATCGATCTGCTGGTGATGCTGAAGGTCGACAGTTTCGATTCCGTGCTCGCCAATCGTCGCTTGCAGGAACAGAAGCTGGCAGATCTCAATCCGATAGGCCCCGGCCTGATGGATGAAGAGGCGCTGGTGCGCTTCATCTCCCACTACGAGCGGCTGACGCGCCATATCCTTACAGAAATGCCCGATCGCGCCGATATACTTTACAGTATCGGACCGGACCAAAGACCGCGGATCGGGAATTGACGCGTCTGATTGTCAGAAAAGAACACCGCAATCGGACAATTCTGAATGGCTTCACAGGGCTGGAGTAAGCACCCCGCTAATCCGATTGCGGTGCAGTAAGGGGATATGAGATGGTAAGAATTGGCGAAAGCTGGCCTTAAAGCCGTATCGACTGGAAACATCTGAATCGGCGAGCATTAAACTATATTCCCGCTTCGACGGCCAGCCGGATCATGTCTGCGCTGCTACGCGCGCCGAGTTTTTCCATCGCCAGACCGCGATGCATCTTGATCGTCTTTTCAGACAGACCAAGCTCGTAAGCGATCTGCTTGTTGCGCAGCCCGCCTGCAACCATAGTCAGCACTTCATGCTGGCGTTTTGACAAGGTCTTGACCTTCTCCGCAGCACGCACCCGGCGGGTGAGCATCGGCGCTTCGGCCCCCTCTTCCAGTTCCACTTGCGAACCGTGGAAATATACCAATTCATTGCGTTCGTCGAAAATTGGCGCAACGACCACGGCATTGCGAAATGGCGTTCCATCCTTTTTGTAGTTGAGGATTTCAACCAGCACGGATTTTCTCTGCTGCACGCCTTTACGAATAGCGTCAGTTAGCCACGGCTCCGTCCCCGATCCTGCAAGAAATCGGCAATTGCGCCCCAGGATTTCTTCTTCGCCATATCGTGTCAGGTCGACAAATGCCTGATTGCAGGCAATTATCGGATTGTCCGGCAGACGAGGATTACTCACCACCGATGCAATGGGGTTCGTCGCAATGACGTCCAGCGCAAGCGGGTCCGATGTGAAGATACCATCACGTTTCACCCTCATGGTTCTAGCTGCCCACAAAGCGGAAGCAAGGCCCGCAGACGGCCTGCGCGCCTAGTCCTCCCACCAATAGGGTGCGCGACGAGCATCTCCCGTGGCGGTTTCATTCAGCGTCCGGGCATCATAGGCGCGTCCACCAAGGACAACTGTCTCGACCTGTTCAGTGCTGCGGATATTGTCCAGCGGATTGCCGGCAAGGATCACGAGATCAGCCAGTTTGCCAGTTTCGAGCGAGCCAATCTCACTATCCATGCCCAGCGAACGCGCGGCCGAAATCGTGGCTGTCTGCAATGCTTCGAGCGGGGTCATCCCGCCGCGCACGAAGGACCAGATCTCCCAATGCGCGGCGATGCCGGCCTGCTGGCCATGGGCTCCGATGGATACGATGACGCCGCGATCCGAGAGCTTCTTTGCTTCACGCGCGACATCGTCATCAACGAAATCGCCTTCGGGCGCCGTGGTGCGGCGCGCATTGCCAGCCCGCAGGATTGCCGGGGGCGTATGGGCATTGAGCAGAGGCTGCTCGAAGACATTGGTCGCCTGCCGCCAATACGGGTCGCCTGCAAGACCACCATAGCCGACAACCAGCGTCGGCGTGTAGTTGGTGTTGGCCTGCGCCATGAACTGCAGGACATCCTCGTAAAGAAACTCGACCGGAATATTGTGCTCCAACGTCGAATTGCCATCGGCTATCAGGTTCAGGTCCATACCGAAGAGTGACCCGCCTTCTGCCACCACGAGCATGTTTTCGCGGCGTGCCGCCTCGACCACCATCTGCCGTTGTTCACGCCGGGGCTGATTGTAGTTCTTCACGCTGGACGCGCCTTCTGCGCGCAGGCGGCGGACATGATCCAGCGCATCGTCAAGCGAGTCTATCTGGGCATAGGCATAGGGATTACGCGCGCCATAAATGATGCGTCCGGTCGAAAACATGCGCGGCGCAAGGATCATGCCGGTGCGCTGCATATCTTCGGCCACGAAGAAGGGCGAATCGCTGGAAGGATCATGAATAGTGGTCGTGCCCAGCGCCAGCGCCTGCATCAGGCTCCAGTTCTGCTGGGGCACCACGCCATCTGCCGATACCGGTCCATGCGCATGGGCATCTACGATTCCCGGCATGATTGTGCGACCGCTTGCATCGAGTGTCGGCGTGCCAGCCGGAATGACGATTTCTGCTGCAGGTCCGACTGCGGAAATGATGTCGCCGTCAATCAGAATGGTGCCGTTTTCGATTACTCCGCCATCTTCGCCCGCCATGGTGATGATGCGTGCGCCGGTGATCGCAAGTGCGCCATCATGCCTGTCAGCCTGGACAGTGCGCAGCATGGAAATCCCGCTTGTTGGCGGGGTAAAGCTGGCGCGCTCCTCCCCTTCAGCGGGTGGTGCGGAAGGAAATAGATTGGCGAGATTGGCGGCGTAGAGCACCGGCCCAAGCGACCAGTGCAACCGTTCGCCACCGCTTGCCCAATGGACAAAATCCGCGGCTGAATCGGACACTTCGACAACAGGCAGATTGCCTCCGCTGCCTGAAACGCTGACAGTCTGCCCGCCCGGCATCAGCGGCATAACGAAAGCATCGTAATTCTCGGTGAAGGCAACGAATTTTCCGGTGGGAGATACGTGATAGCCCGTCACCATTTCTCCGGTTGCGTGGGTGCGAGCGTCCTGTCCGTTGAGATCGGTAGAGACGAGCATTTGCGAGCCGCCTTCGCTTCCGGTCATGAAGATTCGATCATTCGCGGCGCCGAAATGCGGCTGCGCATGATCACGGCTGACCAGCACTGGCGTACCGCCTGTTGCAGCCACGCGGTAAACACCCGGATTGCTGCTGTATTCAGGAGCGGTGAGGTAGCCGCCTTCGCCTTTTTCAAAGACCACGCTGCGGCCATCGGGAGAAAATTGCGGACGCGCGTAATGGCCCGGCTGGCTGGTGATCGTGCGCATGTTGCGCCCATTCGCACCCATGATGCGAATTTCACCTAGTCCGTCATCGGTCCAGTGCACATAGACAATCTGATCACTATCGCGCGACCAGCTTGGATACATTTCGCGGGCATTGCCGCCTTCTCTGGTAAGGCGGCGCATGCTCCCGCCCCCGGCGGGCATGGTGTAAAGCTTGCCAAGGCTTTCAAACACGACTGTGCGTCCATCAGGAGACACAGAGGCGAAACGCGGCATCGTCACATCGACCTGGTCTGCGATGACGGGGATGCGCGGATGCGGCGCTGTGAGCACGCTGCGCGTATCGTTCACGCTGAAAGGAATCTCTGCCAGGTTCGATCCATCCGCATTGATGCGGCGGATCTTGCCCCCTGCCCAAAATACGATGGAACGGCTGTCGGGCGTCCAGCCCATGTTTGGATAGACCCCCGTAACAGCCCAGGTTTCCTGCACGTCACGGTCCAGATCATCATAAATACGCCGTTCTGCGCCAGTCGCGATATTGCGGACATAAAGGCCAGACTGCAGGTTTTCGCGCCGCACAAAAGCGATCATTTCACCATCGGGCGAAGGCGTAGGGCGGACCGCCCCTCCCAAGCCTGAGACAGCCGTCGTTATCTCGCCCGATGCAAGATCATAGCGTTCGATATTGAACAGGTCCTGATTGGAATCCTGCGCATAGATGAAGGTGGAACCAGGAGTGATGTTGCGAGTGTAATATATGGCACGGCCATCGGGCGCATAGATTGGCTCGCCCAGTTCCTTCTGGTGCTGTTCATTGGGCCGTTCCACCAGTTGCACGCCGCTCCCGCCCGAAACATGGTAGAGCCATACTTCACCGGTGCCGAGCGAGCGGCCGGTGGTAAAATGCTTTTTCGCCGCGATAAACTGCCCGTCAGGCGACCATGTGGGCTGGTTGAGGAGGCGGAAATCCTCATCGGTCAACTGGCGCTTGTCCGCCCCATTCGCATTCATCAACCAGATATTGTCCCCGCCCCCCCGGTCGGATGTGAAAGCAATACGGCTACCATCAGGCGAAAAGCGCGGATGCACTTCCCAGGCAAGCCCTTCAGCAATGCGCGTGGGCGTGCCGCCGCTGATCGGCATGGTGTAGATATCGCCGAGCAAGGAGAAGGCGATGGTCGATCCGTCAGGAGAGACATCAATATCCATCCACGTGCCTTCATCCACCTGAATGGGCACCTGCGATATGATCGCTCCGGGCGGGTTGTTGACATCCCACGCCCCATCGTCAGCTTCTGCGGTTTCAGCCTCGGGAGCCGCCTCGGTTTCTACAGATTGCCCGGGTGCTGGATCAGCGGGAGGCGCTGTGCGTGTATTCTCGTCTTCGGTGACTTCCGTTTCCTCTGGCGGCTGTGCCTGATCAGCTGGCGGCTGGACCTGCGCATAGGCAGTGCTGGCAAGGAGACTGGACGCGAGAACAAGCGAGAATGTGCGAAGCATTGGAAACCCGTATCAAATGAAAGGACATCCCTACATACCGCTATAGGGCAAAGGTGCAATGGACACGGCGACAGGCTGAACCAATGTCTGTTCCGGCGAGCTTTTTCAGCATGAAATGCATGCGTATTTCCACTGATTCGCGCGGCGAAGCTGTCCACGCCACCCGTGTTCGAACGCGTGTTTCCAGACCGCGCCTTGGTCGTTTGCAAAGCCATCCAATTCTTACGCCCGAACAGCCAGACCGTCGCAGCGGTCAGCTTTCTCCCAGCAATCGACGGGCCTGCAGCAGATGCGGTCGATCGATCATCCTGCCATCAAGCTGCAGCGTCCCCGCGCCGGGATTCTGCTCGAACGCGTCGATGATCGCGCGCGCGCGCGCGACCTCCTCCTGCGTTGAAGTGAAGGCATGATTGATCACGTCGACTTGTGCCGGGTGGATTGCCATCATGCCCGAAAACCCGTCACGCCGACCGCGCGCAGCATAGGCGGCAAGACCTTCCAGATCGCGAATATCGGGATAAACGGTCTCTATGGCAGGCACGCCTGCGGCATGGGCAGCAAACAGAATGAGGCTGCGCGCCGTTTCGATGGGCGGAGTGTATTTGCCGTCCGGTTCGCGCGCAGATGTCGCCCCGATCGCAGCCGGCAAATCCTCCGCGCCCCAGGTCAGGCCGATCATTGGCGTTTTCACATCGCGATAGGTGCCAAGTTCGAATATCGCCGCGGGTGTCTCTGTTCCGATAGGAATAACGGGCATCTGCGCGCCATCCATAAGGTGCACCAGCCTTTGAACGCTCGCCGCGCCTTCAGCCTTGGGCAGCATCACCGCATCAGGTGGCTGTGGCAGGATTGCGGCAAGATCGGCGGCAGTTTCTCCGCTATCGAGCGGGTTGACCCGGACAATTACCGGCGTTTCACTTGCAGTTTGCAAGAAGTCCGCCACACTTTCGCGGCCCGCCTGTTTATTGGCAGGTGACACCGAATCCTCAAGATCGATGATGATCGCGTCAGCTCCGCTTTGGGCTGCCCTGAGATAGCGTTCTGGCCGATCGGCGGGGACAAACAAAAGGCTTCGCATCTTCACGCTTCGGCACCCTGTATAAGAGCCATGCGCAGGCACTCACATGCCACTTCGTCACGCTGGTTGAGCAAGCGGTGCTGAAACGTCACAATGCCCGATCCCGGCCGCGATTTGCTCTGACGCTTCTCCACCACGTCAGTTTCGGCTCTCAACGTGTCGCCAAGGAATGTCGGGTTGGGGTGCCGCAGCTTGTCATACCCCAGATTGGCAACCAGCGTGCCAATCGTAGTGTCTGCTACCGTCAGGCCTACCATGAGGGAAAAGGTGAAGGTGCCATTGACCAATATTTGCCCGAACTCGCTTGCCTTGGCTACCTCAAGATCGAGGTGAAGCGGCTGCGGATTATGCGTCATGGTGGAAAAGAGCAGATTATCCGTTTCCGTCACTGTGCGCCGGATTTCATGGGCAATCTTCTCACCCACTTCCCATTGCTCAAAAAACTTGCCAGCCATTGTCCAACCCTCCCTTTGTGCGCGGCGATGGATTTTTCCCAATCATCACTTGGGCGCCATTCTGATCGCGCCATCGAGCCGGATGACTTCGCCATTAAGCATGGGATTGCCCGCAATGGCCACAACAAGATCAGCATATTCTTCTGGCTTGCCAAGGCGTGCGGGATGCGGGACCATCTGGCCGAGAGAGTCCAATGCGGCATCCGGCAGGCCCGCCAGCATCGGTGTCCAGAAAATGCCCGGTGCGATGGCCATGACGCGAATCTGATCACGGGCAAATTCGCGCGCCAACGGCAGGGTCATACCAACAATGCCCGCCTTTGAAGCGGCATAGGCAGGCTGGCCGATCTGTCCATCGAATGCAGCAACCGAGGCGGTGTTGACAATCAGGCCCCGCTCTTCACCCAGCGGCTCTGCCTGCTGAAGCCGTGCCGCAAAACGGGAACTGGTAAGGAAGGTCCCGACAAGATTGATCTCTACCGCCTTGCGAAAGCTCGCCATGTCATGCGGCACGAAATGCTTGCCTACCGCCTTCTTGGACCCGAGAATCCCGGCGCAATTGACCAGAATCCGCGCCGTGCCATGCGCTTGTTCTGCTGCATCGAGTGCTTGTGTCACGCTGTCTTCACTTGACACATCGACCTTGGAAAACCGGCCTCCGAAACTCGCCGCATGCTCTTCACCTGCTTCTTCATTCAGATCGAAAATCGTGACCTTGGCCCCTTGGGCAGCAAGGGCGCTGGCAGTAGCTGCACCAAGCCCCGATGCTCCGCCGGTGACGATTGCTGCGATTCCATCGATTTGCATTCTATGCTCCTGAATTGATCCTTATACCCGTAGTTAGCGCGCCACAGCGCAAACCGACATGCCGAATTTTTACACCAAGGTTGAAAAGCTCGCGCTGAGCATCTGATTTACCAAACAGGAACAGAGATCACCGGTTCTGAGAGTAACCGCAATCAAGCAGTGAAGGTACACCAACGCACATCGCCATGTCTTGAATCGCGAAGCTTGTATTGGATAATCCCGAAACGATCGGTGGCGGAGAGGGTGTCCGCCTAAGGTTTTCGCTTAAAGGCTGATAAAGCTTGATATTTTTGCAAGGCTCTTGAATACTCCCACGAATCTTACCACACCATAATGATGTCACTACACCTCAGTGGGATATTCGGAATCGAAGCTAGCTGGCACGGGCTCATCTTCTTGCATTGTCCCTAACTCACACCAGAACCCCACTGATGGCTCAGCTTCGGAACCGTTGCTTTCCATCACCGCTTTGACGTTCGCATTAAGCAACCGCGCGGCCATCTGACAATTCGCGTAATTAAAGGCCTCACTCTCCGGCGCGTCGAACGTGGCGAAGTGAATTCGCATTGTTCTCAACAGTTCCGAATTACGATAAAGCGTCACCTTCCCTGAATTCCCTTCAGACTCAATCGAAGACGAATTCTGCTCACTGCATGCGCCAAGCGCCAATACAGCACAGCAAGTCCAAATCGATTTGTGGTAAAACTTCACAAGCCGCCCTCCTTCAGCACCATCCCCGCCTATCTCCCCATTGCCTTGCATAGCCTTCCTGCACCAGCACAGCACCCAGCGAGCGACCATTGCGCGAAACCGTTGTTAGCGACCTACCATAACGATCCAAACCCTGCGTATGCAATTCAGACGGTCCTGCATTGAGCAAAGCCAAGAGGCGAGCGGTTGCGCGACTAGCGGCTTCCGCCTCCGCACGGCATTGCGGGTTGCTCACCTCTGGCGCGTCGATATCTGCAATCCTGTATTTCACCCGATCCAGCCAAAACGTATCGCCATCCACTACACACGTAACGCGCCGCTCGGTGCCGCAAATCGAAAAGGTCGCTTGCTCGGCTGGGATAGGCGCTAGCATTGCCAACATTATTGCCGCAAGTCCGCTCATTTGCCCTTCCTCCTCGCTAATTCATAGGCTGACGAAACCGTGCCATCGACAAGGGTCGCATCGGGGAAAGAAGCGCCGAACGTTCGCGCCTTCGTTATGCTGCGAAAATGAAATGCCGCTGTGTTACCGGCTAGGCTAAGAGCGCTATGGCTTGCAAAGTTGTCCGCTCCGCAGGACTTGCTGAGCCAAGCGATGGCTGCAATTAGGACGCTAAGGGGGCGGGCGACGGCTCGAGAATCAACCATCGGCGCCTTACTCGTTTTATTGACCGTCAGCTGCGACGACAGGTTGTGGTGCAGGTGCAGGAGCGCCGACAACCATCGGGCCTGGCTGAGTGTTAGCAATGGCCAACTCAACATCCTCGTCAATGAAAGCACCAACTTCACCGCCCAGTGGCAACTCGGCGCTGGTGCCTGTCATGAAAAAACCTGCTACGGGAACCAAGGCAATCGCTCCCACAACCCCCGCGGTGACGGTGACGCCCTTGTCATCGAAAGTACCGGATAGCCGGATTTGGCGTCCATTTACTCGCGCGAAGAGAGCGCGCCCTTCGAGTTTGCCGGACTTGCCCCACATGCCCTTGTTCCGCACACTGGTTATTTCACCCCATGCCGGACTGCCTGCTGGAATTACAACTACGCCGTTGACCTCTATGGGAGCGGCGACCTCCATCTGGACTCGTTGGCCGACACTGGCAGCCTTATCCTTCGTAGTGACAGTTTCCATGAAGCGGAGCTGGACAGGTGTTCCCGAACGCAACACTGCGTTAGCAGTAGGCGCTTCCTGGATCGGTGCGGATACAGGGACAGCCGAGGTGGGCACGACGGTCTGCGCCGTGTCTTGCGCAGAAGCTGGAATGGTGCACACACCCAAAAGTGCAGCGATGGTCACGCATGTCGAAAATTTCATAGATAAGTCCTATTGTTGCCATACGCCCCCTGCGCATAACAGTTTGGAAGTTACCTATATTTGAAAGATTGCAAAGAAGTTAAATGCTTAAACCATTTTAGAGACACATCGTTCTCAGATCTTCCGCGATTGGGGTATCGTGCGAAACACGCGTGTTATTCTGACTGCTTGGAAAGCTGCCCAATCCAATTCATCATCTCGGAGCTGCACTCGGCATCCAATTTACCGAAGCGTTCCATGTGCTGCCAGTAGGTCCGCCACCACATGCCTTTGGGCTTTCTCGGATACTGGCCCCAGCCGCGCTCGCATCCCAGCTTTTCCTGCAATCTGAAAAGCCGCTCGAATGGCACATCTCGCGGCGTATCGCGTTGCGATTGATAGCCCAACCGCCAAGCTTTGCGTGATGCGAACCTGTCGCCACCGGGGGGAATGTAGAGCTTGCCAACGCGAATGCCGCGATAGGGGCAAATCATCCACCAACGCTTGCCGCCATAGTGCGGGACTGTGTGGCACAGCGTCACAGTTTGGCGCACTTGCTCGGCATCATCGTCTTTGCCCCGCGTATAGATCAATTCCAGCCGCTCGCTTCCCGGCTGGGATAGGTGGGCGCGATAGCCAATCGATCTGACGTGACCCCCTGATTTTCCTCCAAGTTGGATTAGAGTCCGGCCCTGACAGAAGGACGGACGAGATGAAGAGAACGAGGTTTTCAGAAGAGCAGATCATTGGCGTGCTGAAGGAAGCGGAGGCGGGAGCCAAGACCGCTGACCTTGCCCGTCGGCACGGTGTATCTGAAGCGACGATCTACAACTGGAAGTCGAAGTATGGCGGGATGGAAGTGTCCGATGCCCGGCGGCTGAAGGAGCTGGAGAGCGAGAACGCGAAGCTGAAGCGTTTGCTGGCCGATGCGATGCTGGACAAGGCGGCGTTGAAGGATCTTCTGGCAAAAAAGTTTTGACGCCCGCCGCGCAGCGGGAAGCTGTTGCTCATCTCCAGGCGTGCCATGGGATGAGCGAGCGGCGGGCGTGCCGTGTCATCGATGCTGATCGCAAGAGCGTGCGTTACCGTTCCACCCGGGACGATGACGTCGATCTGCGTGAGAAGCTGCGCGAGCTGGCCAACCAGCGTCGCCGGTTCGGCTATCGCCGTCTGCATATCCTGCTGCGCCGGGAGGGGATCATGATCAACCGCAAGAAGACCCAGAGGCTCTACCGTGAGGAAGGCTTGGCGGTCAGGCGACGACGTAGCCGCAGGCGTGCTGTTGGCACAAGGGCACCTGCTCCGGTTCTGGCGCTGCCGAACCAGCGCTGGAGCCTGGACTTTGTTCACGACCAGATGGCTTCGGGAAGACGGTTCCGGGTGCTCAACGTGGTCGATGACGTGACCCGGGAGTGCCTGGCAGCGGTGCCGGACACCTCGATCTCTGGTCGCCGTGTCGTTCGCGAGCTGACCGCACTGATCGAACAGCGCGGCAAGCCAGGCATGATCGTCAGCGACAATGGCACCGAGCTCACCAGCAACGCTGTGCTGGCATGGTGCGGCGAGGTCGGCGTGGAGTGGCATTACATCGCGCCCGGAAGGCCGATGCAGAATGGCTATGTCGAGAGCTTCAATGGCCGGATGCGGGACGAACTGCTCAACGAGACGCTGTTCTTGAGTATGGCCCATGCCCGTGTCGAGATCGCGGCCTGGGTCGAAGACTACAATCGGGAGCGACCACACTCGTCTCTCGGTTACGCAACACCGGCGGCGTTCGCCGCTGAACTGGATAAGCAATGGCCTGCTTCGCTACGCCCTACGGGCTCCGCTACGCAGCCCATTGCTTCAACCGCGCTGATGCGCAAAACAACCGCCCGGCTCTAATCCCAGCTGGGGGAAAGCTGGGGGTCACGTCAGATCCGCTGGGAGAGCCGCGACAAGTCCAATTCAAAGTGCCGCTAGTGTCGCGTCCCTCGCATGCAAAATTCCTGCGCAGCATCCACGCCAGATCGATCCGCAAGCAATGCTCGGCAATTGGCCTTCCGCCATTTCGTCCAGAACCATATCCGCCCATGCTGCCAACCTAAGAGTCTGCTGGAATCTCCGCCAGATATTTTCCTAAATCAATTGGGGAATCCAGCAAATGGAACGCGACGAAAGAAAGGCGAACGTTAGCTTGCGAGCGTAGGATTACAATTCGGAACGGTTCCATCTTTCCTCGCTCGTTTGTAAGCCTGTCCAAGGCAATTAAATCGGCCAAGCCTTCAAAGCCAAGGTGGATAGCCTTGCTTGTCGCGCCTCGATTTCTTTTGAAGTCCAAGCGCCATATGCGCCAACTTCGTTGGTTAAGGCATATGGCGAAGATGTATATGTTGCGGTTTTTGACTCAAACGGAAGGTTGCCCGCAGATTCATTGCCACTCTTTGTAAGTAGGCAGAGATTTCCCAATCGCTTCGTAAAGCGTCGCCGATCCTCTTCATCGAATTGCTTCCAGTCTTGAGCGTCTGCGTTTGTTGGTAGAATATGCTCCAATGTCACTGCGCTAGGGTCGTCATTTTGCACATACCAGGGCTCGTTTTCGTCCGCATTCGCAGCCTCCAAGGCTCGCAAGTAATAGCGGCCTAGGTCATTCAACACCCTAAATTGGATCAATCAATGTGCTGCGCTTAGCTCTTTTGTCGTTAAGATCATTGGTTGTGCCGCACCGCTTGCCAATAATCCGCCCGCCTTCGCCATGCCGGGGCAGGTTTAACAATACGCCCGTATCACCACTTGCCGCTTTCATCATGTAGCGCGCCACGTTTTCGGCATTCGCAACCTGCCGCTGTTCTCTATTTTCGCCTATTTTAGGCAATCGCCCACCGATCAATGTCACTTTGCTGACACCGGCCCGATATTGCCCACCAGCTTGCTTGATCCAGCGCCGTGTGCGGTTTCTCAGATTCATTCCGGTTGGCAGGTGCAACAGGATATGCACGTGCTCGCCCTTGCCGCTGGCGCACTCTCTCACCCAGATTGCCGACACGCGCCCGCCTTCGCGCCGCGCCTGCTTTCCAATTAGGTCCAGGAGCTTGCCGATAAACCGCATTGCGTCGCTCGGCTGGATACCAGCCTTTCCATAATGGACCGTCCAGTGTCGCTGAAATACGCGGCCCGTATCGAATGCAAATTGTGCCGCCTCCATCAAAGCTAAGACCTGCTTATCACTCAGGCCATAGCTCACCCTGTCAGTACGATTGCGGGCACCGCCCCATGTGCCCCGTTGGCCTCCATTCGGCTGGGCAAGGTCGCAACTAGAAGTAGGACTATAGTTTGCAAGCGCCGTGCCAGTGTCGGGCAAGCGCCCGTTTTCCGCCGTTATCAAACAAGCGACATCGGCGCGCGGGGATGCGTTTCTGGCCATTGCGGTGAAGTTTCAAGATTGTCGAAACGGGGCGGCATTATCCGGCTGGATTGATCCGCCCCGCTTCCAGGCTCTAGGAGCCGATTTCAGGCCCGCTTGGCGCAATCGTGGCAGCGTATGCCGTCAATGCCCGCGCTAGGTCTGGAACGGCCTCTATCGGCATTGTCACGCCTTTCGCCGTTGCCTTGTCGCCATGCTCGCCAGCCCAGAGCCGGAATTCGAAAAATTGCCTCCCCTTAAACTCGCGCTCACCAGCGATAAGTAGCCCATCATATTTGGCCAATACCCAGACCGGGGGAGCTGTGAAGCCGTCGCGCGCGCTCATTGGCCGCTCTCCCTGGCACTTCGCTGTTTTAACAGGCACCCGGGAGTTGCCAGCCGATAGCGGGCATGGCGATAGCGACCTACAATCTCTGTCGATATACTTAGGCCGTCTTGGCGCAATGCATGGATCGTGCCGCCCAGCCGCGTATGCCACGGGTAGGTATCGTGCTGCGTTACGCCTCCCGGCCTCTTGACCAGCATGGCGAGCACGCGCCCGCGCTTTCCGCGATAGCTGTAGGTGGCACCGTCCGCCGCGCGAAAGGCGACAATTCGGTTGCCAGCTTTGCTATCATAGACGATAAGGCTATTGCCGTTGGCTTCCACAGTTTTCGGCTGGCCCCCTGTCGTTGCCGCGAAGGGGGCCTTTCCTTTTTCTGGCGGTACAACATTGTCCATCATGAGACATCCCCTGTGCTGAGAGGTAAGCTGTCGGCCCATGCCTCTGCATCGGCGCGTGCAATGCGTGTGGCCGTGCCGAATTTGCGCGTTTTCAAGCGTCCAGCATTTTTTTCGCGATAAAACGAGGTCTTGCCGATGGAGTAGCGTTCGCAAAAGTCCGCCACGGTTATCAGTTCGGGCATTTCCATATTGGGTTTTCCTAGCTGCGCTGCACGGTCCGCCGTGCCGTCCCCAGCGAGTGCCGGGGAGCTGCTAGGAATATAATTTTACAGGGCGATTGCGAGAAAATGCCGCTCCAAATGCAAAATTTTTAATCTGGAGAATCCCGCTTAGATTTGCCGAGCTTACCAAGTGTGCTGACGGATTTTGTAGCTTCAACCATATCAATCTGCCATTTCCGCTGACCGGCGATGCGCGCGTAAACACTCGAGACACTGTTGCCAGTGGTTTCTGCAATTCGGTGTATCGCTGCATCGGTTTGCCATCCCTGCTTTTCTAGCCGACCTAGCCTAACGATCCATGCAATCTCTTGCCGTCGGCGGGAGTGCTCATCTGATGGAGAGCGCCAAGTGCCGCGTTGCGCCTGTTTAAGAATCAATTTGTGGTGAGCATCCTCACCCCTCAAGGCATTTGCCAACGCCCTCAGCTCAAATGCTCCGGGCCTCCATCGTAAATCATCAGCGATTTTTTGTAGCATTTGCGCAATCGAATTTTCGTCGAACTCCATCGGCTCTTCGTCATTACCCAAATGACATCGCTGCACGCGCTCCAAGTCGACATTGTGTCGATGCATTGGAGCAAATGAGTGTTTGTCACAGACGCTTAGATCTAAATGGAGAAATTCGCCTTCGTCCAATTCGATTTCCGACTTGTGCAATTCGCACAACTGCACCTCGCACCTACACTCTTTCATTGCGCAAGCCGCACGACATTGCCGCCGCTCGCCCCCTCGCAATAGTCGGTCCAAGCGGACATTAGTTCGCGTCTCTTTTCCAGCATCGATCCGCGCTGATAAGCCGCAACAGTCTTATCGCTGACAACGTGTGCCAGTGCCGCCTCGGCTAACTCGGCTGGCCAGCTTGATTGCTCGGCAACCCAATCGCGGAAGGTGGAGCGGAACCCATGCGCGGTTACCGCCATTTCCATATCGCGAAGCACTTTTGTCAACGTCATATCGCTAAGCGGTTTGCCGCGCTTCGTGCCGGGAAACACCAAGTCGCTCTCGCCGCGCCTGTGCAGCTTCATGCGCTTGAACAGTGCCACGGCTTGCGGTGATAGTGGCACCACATGCTCGCGCCCTGCCTTCATGCGCTCGGCTGGAACGGTCCACGTGGCAGCATCCAGATCAAGCTCGCTCCATTCGGCCAGTCGCACTTCACCAGACCGTGCTGCCGTTAATATCACCGCTTCCAGTGCCAGCCGCCCCATGGTCTCGCGCTTGCGTAATTTAGGTAAGAATAGGGGAAGGTCGGCATAGGGCAACGCAGCATGATGCTTTGGCTTGGCGCGCTGTTTTGGCAATGCCTTGTCGATAACGGGCATGGGCAAGCCAGCCT
This sequence comes from Aurantiacibacter atlanticus, assembly GCF_001077815.2. GTDB lineage: Bacteria > Pseudomonadota > Alphaproteobacteria > Sphingomonadales > Sphingomonadaceae > Alteraurantiacibacter > Alteraurantiacibacter atlanticus. The sequence goes on from NZ_CP011310.1 coordinate 2,384,802, forward strand.
CGCGATAGCCCTTGGCAACCGCCCAATCGATCACCGTGCAAATCCGCTGGCGCAATCGCCGCGCGGTTTCAGGCTTGGCCAGCCAAATTTCAGCGAGCGCGTCACGCACGGCTGGCGCATCCACTAGTGCAATCGATCGATCCCCGAATGCGGGGAAGGCATAGGTTTCCAGCGTTGTGAGCCATTGCTTGCGATGCTTGGCATTTTTCCAGCTACCCTTGTGCTCGGCATGGACAGATGCCGCCGCCTCTCGAAAGGTAGGCACGCCAGCCGCCTTCTTGCGCTCGGCGATAGGATCGATCCCGGCTTCCACCTGCGAACGAACCGTCGCCGCACGCTCGCGCGCCAGTTTGAGCGAAACCTTCTTAGCGCTGCCTAATCCAATATCGCGTCGCCGCCCGTCCTTCTGAATGCGGACCATCCAACTTTGCCCACCGCGCTTGCCAATCAGAAGCGCCAGCCCGTCCCCATCCTGATACCGGCCCGGCCTACTGTCCCGGACCAATGCACTCACCTGCGTCGCTGTCAGACTGCCCAATGCCTTTACTCCCACGTTTCCTACCACACAATAGCGCGGATAGAAGCGAACGGCAAGGTCGACGCAGGAACGCCAAACGCGGGCTTTACGGATGGCTCCCCGCCAGATGGGGGAGAGATGGGAACGGCTGGGAAAGGGTAGCTGGCGGAGAGGGTGGGATTCGAACCCACGGTACCCGTAAGGGCACAACGGTTTTCGAGACCGTCCCGTTCGACCACTCCGGCACCTCTCCGCGAGAATGGGCCTGCGAGACAATATCTGCGTGGCCAGTGGGCAGCGGGGCGGTTAGCTCATGGGCACTGGCTTGCCAAGCCCTTGCGTGGCGCAATCACCTCAAATCCGGTGATTGCGCAAGACCAAGTCTTGTTGCGAGTGCGAAGGCGCCTATATTCAATCCCATGGAACGGTCGGAATTTTACTCTTCGCAGGCCGGTCGCCGGATCGCGGCGCCCCGCCGTTCACGCGCTCGCTTCGCTATTGGGGACGTGGTGAAGCATCGTAGCCATGATTTTCGCGGCGTCATTTTCGATATCGATCCTGTCTACGCCAATTCGGAAGAATGGTTCGAACAGATTCCGGAAGAACAGCGGCCGCGGCGCGACCAGCCCTTCTATCACTTGCTGGCGGAAAATGAGGAAAGTTCCTACGTGGCCTATGTCAGCCAGCAGAACTTGCTGATGGACAACGATGATGAGCCGATCGATCATCCACAAGTCTCCCAATTGTTCGAGGAATTTCGCGGCGGACGCTACCGCCTGCGACGCAGCCTGACGCATTAGGCCGGAAACACCGTCCATCATCGCGAAACCTTTTTGTGGGATGAGCATGTATGGATTTTGCGGGCCACCCCTATTCCGACCCTCTTGAAATCGCGTTGCGACGTGAATTGCAGACGGGTGAAGAGGTGTTGTGGAAGGCACGACCGCTCAACCGGATCAGGGCAAGCGGTTTCGCTCTCTATGTTTTCGCCGTTCCATGGACAGCCTTTGCGCTGTTCTGGACTGCCATGGCCTTTGCGGGGGTCAGCGGATCAGACTCGACGGACGCCGGCGTGCTGCGCTTTGCATTTCCATTGTTTGGTCTGCCCTTCATCCTTGTCGGATTGGGGATGATGTCGGCCCCTTTTCTGCCATTGCTGGAAGCTGGCAAGGTGCTTTATGCCGTCACAAATCGCAGGCTCATCAAGCTAAGGCTGGGTCGGCGGCTTGTTACGACATCGGTGCGCGCCAGCAAGCTTGGCTCAATCAAACGCAGCGAAGGGCGTGACGGGGTGGGTTCGCTCAAGATCGCAACCGGTGCCAGCAAGGATGGTGACGGTGACAGGCAGGTCGATTATTTCGAAATCGACGCAGTGCCGCGCGTGATGGATGCTGAAAGCAGCATTCGCGAGATGCTGCGCGCATTTGAAAGCCTATCGGTCAGCTCTTGATCTTCCACCCGCTCTTCAACACGCGATAAGCCAGAATACCGAGCGCGAGATTGAGTATCCCGACACCGATTGCAGCGCCCAGCACCGCACTATTGGTGCTACCGATATCGCTTTCCCCCAGGAAACCGAAACGGAAGCCAGAGATCATGTAGAAAAACGGATTGGCGCGGCTGATTGCCTGGAAGAACGGCGAGAGGTTGGAAATGACGTAGAACGTGCCTGAAAGCAGGCTGAGTGGCGCCACAACGAAGTTGGTTATTGCAGCATTGTGATCGAATTTTTCAGCCCAGATGCTCGCTAGAAATCCGGCGATGGCCAGCATTGCAGCGCCCATCAGACCGAACCAGAGAATGGCCCATGGATGCGCCATGCGGATCTCTACGCCCGGATACAGCCACATTGCCAGCGTTACGGCACCGCCCACCAGCACCGCGCGCGTCATGGCGGCTGCAATGATCCCCAGCATCAATTCGGCTTCCGACAGAGGCGGCATCAGCAGATCGATAATGGTGCCCTGCATCTTGCCCGTAAGCAGCGAAAAGCTGGAATTGGCATAGGCGTTCTGCATCATGCCCATCATGATGAGCCCGGGGGCCACGAATGTTCCGAATGGCACCCCCAACACTTCGCGCCCTCCGCGGCCAAGCGCCACGGTGAAGATAATGAGAAAAAGGAGTGTTGTGACAGCCGGCGCCCAAATCGTCTGCGTCTGCACCTTGAGAAACCGGCGGATCTCCTTAATATAGAGGCTCCACAGCCCGACCCGGTTGAACCCGGTAATCTGTGGCTCCCCCTTTGGCGGGAACTGGCTCCCACCGGATTTGCTGGTGGCAGAGATTTCTACGGCGTTGGCGGGTGCCAATCCGGAGGGTTCTGATGCTTGTTCGGACATGGGAGAGCACCTATCTTGAGCTGGCCGGGCTGGCAAGAAATAGCCGCGCGAAATGCGCGACCAAAGGACTGGAAGAAACTGCATGAGTTGGACCGAAGAACGCATCGCCACGCTAACCAAGATGTGGGAAGGCGGGTCGACCGCCAGCCAGATCGCCGATGAGCTGGGCGGAGTCTCACGCAATGCGGTGATTGGCAAGGCGCATCGGCTGGGTCTGAAAGCCAGGCCAAGTCCGGTTAAGGCAAAGGACGCGAAAAAGCCTGCCGCCAAAAAGGCTGCAACAGCGCCGCCTGCGGCGAAGCCAGCTGTGCGCAAGCCAGCCCCCAAAAGGGAAGCGGCCAAACCCGCACCACAGGAAGAGGCAAGCCCTGCCGCTGCCGCACCAGCAGCAAACTCGGGTACTAACAGCCAGCCCATCCCCAACCGTCAGGAAGGGCTGCCCAAGATCGTGTCATACGGCCCTGGCGGGTTTCTGCGGCAAGGCCCCGGCGATCAGCAACCGCCTATACCCCCTGCTCCGCCCCGCCGACTGGTGCCAGCCAAGCCCAGTCCTGAAATCGCGGACAAGACCAGCCTGCTCGATCTCAATGATCGCGTATGTCGTTGGCCGATGGGACATCCCGGAGAAGCCGATTTCCATTTTTGCGGTGAAAAGGTGAACCCGGGTTTTCCTTATTGCGTGGAACATTGCGGTCGGGCCTATCAGGCACAGCTACCCCGTGGTGCCCGACGTCCCCCGCCGCCACTCCCTTTCGGTGGCCCGCGCGTGAGATAAGGCTTCCCGGCAAGAGCGATCGATGCTCGGCCAGTATCGTTATGAAAAGCCCGCCGCGTCATTTCGACCGGCGGGCTTTTTCGTGCCAAAAAAACGCCCTCCCGGAAGGAAGTCCGGAAGGGCGTCGGGTGCGCCGCATGACCGCGTCATCCTTGAAATGATGGCCAAGGAGGTGGCCGCTTCGAAAGCGACTGAGTTATACGGCGAATTTTGGCGTCTCGGGTGTGGGTCCCGAGACGCCGAGACGGCAAACGATCCACGGTGCGACCCGAAGTCCCGTTTACGCCTCAGGAGTGCCATATATGAACGGTTCGCTACCGCGTCATGTTACGCGATCGCTTGATTCTGCGGGGAATTACAGCAATTTACATTTGCAATCGTCTTGCCGCGTCATGAGCCCTCTTCATCGCGCTTTCTTGCCAATTCGACCATATTTTTTACTTCATCGCTGGCGACAATCCCGAGCGAGTAGGCGCGCATGCATGCCGCAGTGCGGTCCGTAACCTGGAATTTGGCGAAAATCCGTCTGATGTAGGCGTCGATAGATGATCGTGAGACGCCGATGATCTTGGCCATCGCAGGATTGCTCTTACCCCCGCACATCCAGCTCAACACTTCCAATTCCCGATTCGAAAGCGGGGTGAGCTTGAAATTCTCTTTTACGATCTGGCAATATCGCTGGAAGGACACCTGCCCAACCTGGTGAACGGCAAGCAGCATCTCGTCCGAAGCCGGTGTGTCCTGCGACCATGTCATTCCTAGAAAACCTGCTCGGCCCTGCGGACCATAACAAGCGACACCGATGCCGCTTTCAAGACCATATCGGGCTGCTATTTTCATGAAACGCCGTTGTTGATCGGTCAGCTTTTCATAATCGATATCTCTCGGCCAGATGAAGGCGGCACTGACATGGATTGCGTGCTGAAGAATAGGATCGATCTGATGCAGCGCTGAACGATAATGGCGTGCCCACACCTTTGGCAGTCCCGCTTCGACAAGCACGCGCCCCGTTCGCGCATCGCGCACCAATGGCGCAACAAAATAGACCCGATCCGTGCCAAGAAGCATAGCCGCACGGATAACTGCGTCGCGCAGAGCACGAAAATTCTCTGCTACGCACATAGCGGCTAGTATTTCAGTCAATGCAGTTCTGGATATTTGCATTCAAAAGCCCCGCACTAGCTTTAAATCAACTCATTTCTACTCTCAATACACATGGAAGGCTAGAAGGCAGCGTCGGAGAATACTGCCATGTCCTGCCATGTGGAGCAATGCGGTATAACTTGTATAAGAGAGGTTCTGCTGCCAGTCAGGCAAGATTGAAACCGCCCTTTATTTAATTATGTGGGACTAGAGTTAAAAATATGTCATTTTCTCTTTATGAAGCCATCGTTCCTACGATGATTCAAATACTTCAAGCCGGACAGGGCTGGATCGCCAGTGCGAAAAGCTGTGGCATTGCGGAAGAAGAGCTCGCACAGACTAGGCTGATCGAGGATATGTTACCGTTTTCATATCAGGCCAGAAGTATGATCACGCATTCGGTTGGCGCAATCGAGGGCGCGCGAAAGGGCAGCTTTTCGCCTGATCTGGAAGAGGCGCCGACTGATCTGGAAACGATGCGCCTTGCCCTGGGTGCGGCCGAAAATACGATGCGTGCATTGTCAAAGGGCGAAGTCGACAGCTTCATTGACGGTGAGATGCATTTCACATTCCCGGCGCGCGAGATCGACATCCCCTTTGCGACAGAGGATTTTCTGCTCAGTTTTAGCCAGCCGAACTTCTTTTTCCACGCGACAACCGCCTATGGGATCCTACGGATGAAGGGCGTCAAGCTGGGCAAGACGGCTTTCATGGGACAATTGCGTACCACATTATCGTGACAATAATACGTGCGATCCCGGATCAGCCCCTGCGGCGGGCGAACCAGATCGTATGATGCGGGCCTTTGTTATTGGGCCGGGCGCGCACCCTGCGCACTTCCACATCGAGCCGTGCGTCTTTCAGCCGGCCGGTAAACTTGTGATCGGGCGCTGCTGACCAGATTGCGATAAGACCGCCGGGGTTCAAGGCATCTCGCATGCGGGCAATTCCCGTGCGCGTGTAGAGCCGTTCGTTCCCTTCCCTCACAATGCCGTCCGGCCCATTGTCGACATCAAGCAATATGGCATCGTATTTCGCGCTCGTGTCATCCACCGCATCATCGATGAGGGCAGCGACATCGGCCAGCACGATTTCACCGCGTGGATCGGTCAGACAGTCTCCGGTGAGATCGGCTAGCGGGCCTTTCGCCCATTCGAGTATTTCGGGCACGACCTCGGCCACGATGATAGCGCTTTCGGCAGGTGCGTAGCGCAGCGCAGCGCGATAGGTAAATCCCATGCCATAGCCGCCAATGAGGATTCGCGGCGCGGGGGTTTCAAGCCGTTCGAGCGTAAGCTGGGCAAGCTGTTCTTCGCTGAATTGCATGCGCGTGCCCATCAGTTCATCGCGGCCCAGCATGATGATGAAGTCCCGCCCGTGGCTCATCAATGTCAGCGTGTCTCCGCCAGGGATCTGGGCGGTGGCGATTTCTTCACGAGGCAACATTCTTCAATTCCCCAGACCCGGTACGAGCCATTTTTTCAGCCCGAAGTCCGGGGCCGGTGTCGATAGTCGGATGAAAAGCGCGGAAGTCCAGGATTTCATCACTTCCCCTCGGTCTTATACGATTGCGCGGCTTCGAGGAGTGGGAGGTTTAAGAAATTCGCATTTTTTACGAGCGTTCGCCCTTGTCTCCCCTCCTCAAAGGTGCCCCGCAATTGAAAGGGCCACCCGGACATTTGCCCGGGCGGCCCCTTTCGCTGTGCTATCGGCATGTAAATACCGCCAGCAAAGTGTGAGCAGACGGGATCGAAGGCCAGTGCGCCTCCGCCCCCATCTGCAATTGGTTTTAGTCGTCCTTGAGGAAGGCAGGCATGTGATCGGCATTGCCGCCAGCATCATTACCGCCGCGATCGCCGCCACGGCCACCACCACCGCCACGCGGGCCACGGTCGCCGCCACGGCCACTGCCGCCGCCACGCGGACCACGACGATCGCCGCCACGGCCACCGCCGCCGCCGCCTTCACGCTTTTCGCGCGGGGGACGTGTGTCTTCCAGCTCTTCGCCGGTTTCCTGATCGACGACGCGCATCGACAGGCGGACCTTACCGCGCTGGTCGATTTCGAGCACCTTGACCTTCACGTCCTGACCTTCGGAGACGACATCGGTCGGCTTTTCGACACGTTCGTTCTTCATTTCGGACACGTGGACGAGACCGTCCTTGCCACCCATGAAGTTCACGAATGCACCGAAATCGACGATGTTGACGACCTTGCCTTCGTAGATCTTGCCGACTTCGGCTTCTTCCACGATGCCTTCGATCCACTTTTTCGCGGCGTCGATCTGATCGCTGTCGGAAGAACTGATCTTGATCACGCCTTCATCGTCAATGTCGACCTTGGCGCCGGTTTCGGCGACGATTTCACGGATGACCTTGCCGCCTGTGCCGATAACGTCACGGATCTTGGCCTTGTCGATCTGCATGGTCTCGATACGCGGAGCATGGCGGGAAACCTCGCCACGGGCAGTGCCCAGTGCCTTGGTCATTTCGCCCAGGATGTGCGCACGGCCTTCGCTGGCCTGAGCCAGTGCGGTCTGCATGATTTCCTGCGTGATGCCGGCAACCTTGATGTCCATCTGGAGGCTGGTGATACCGCGTGCGGAACCGGCCACCTTGAAGTCCATGTCGCCAAGGTGGTCTTCGTCACCCAGAATATCCGAAAGGACGGTGTAGTCGTCGCCTTCGAGGATGAGGCCCATCGCAATGCCCGATACCGGGTTCTCGATCGGGACACCGGCATCCATCATCGCCAGACAGCCGCCACATACTGTTGCCATCGAGGACGAGCCATTTGACTCGGTGATGTCGGACAGAATGCGGATGGTGTATGGGAAGTCTTCATGCGCCGGCAGAACCGGGTGCAGAGCGCGCCATGCGAGCTTGCCGTGGCCGGTTTCGCGGCGGCTGGTGAAGCCGAAGCGACCCACTTCGCCGACCGAATAGGGCGGGAAGTTATAGTGCAGCATGAAGTGGTTGTACGAAAGGCCTTCCAGCCCGTCGATCATCTGCTCGGCATCCTTGGTGCCCAGCGTGGTGGTGCAGATCGCCTGCGTTTCACCGCGCGTGAACAGCGCCGAACCGTGCGTACGGGGCAACAGGCCAACCATCGCCTCGATCGGGCGGATTTCGTTGGTCTTGCGGCCGTCAATACGCTGGCCTTCCTTGAGGATGGCACCGCGCACGATTTCAGCTTCCAGCTTCTTGACCGCCTTGTTGGCGCTCATCTGCGTCTGCCCTTCAGCATCGGCATAAGCTTCCTTGGCCTTGGCGCGAGCAATATTCAGCGCATCGGAACGCTGAGATTTGTCGGTCAGCTTATACGCTGCGGCGATGTCATCGCCCACGATTCCGCGCAGGTTTTCCTTGATCGCGGAAGTATCGTCCGAAAGATCGACTTCCCACGGATCCTTGGCAGCCTGTTCGGCCAGATTGATGATCGCACCGATAACCTTGCGGCTTTCTTCATGTGCGAACATTACCGCGCCGAGCATGACGTCTTCGCTTAGTTCCTTGGCTTCGGATTCGACCATCATCACCGCATCATTGGTGGCGGCAACGACAAGGTCGAGTTCGCCTTCGTCAAAGATGGTGTTGACGCTGGGGTTGAGGACGTATTCGCCATCAACATAGCCGACGCGCGCGGCACCGATCGGGCCCATGAAGGGCAGACCGGAAATGGTAAGCGCGGCAGATGCTGCAATCATTGCAACAATATCTGGCTCAGTCTCGCCATCATAGGAAAGAACCTGCGCAATCACGTTGATTTCGTTGTAGAAACCTTCGGGAAACAGCGGACGGACCGGACGGTCGATCAAACGGCTGGTGAGTGTCTCTTTTTCCGTAGCGCGGCCTTCGCGCTTGAAGAAGCCACCGGGGATGCGACCCGCGGAGGAGAATTTTTCCTGATAGTGGACGGTGAGCGGGAAGAAATCCTGGCCCTCACGCACACTCTTGGCAGCGGTCACGGCGCACAGCACCACGGTCTCGCCATAAGTGGCCAGAACGGCGCCGTCAGCCTGACGGGCAATCTGACCGGTTTCGAGGGTGAGGGTTTTGCCGCCCCACTCAATCGATACGGTTTTCTTGTCGAACATGTATTATCCTTTACGAACCCGCGCGCCATATTGCGCATCGGGGCCTACAGTTTCCGGGTGAGCCGTCCCGGTCCGGTGTGGGGCCTTGTGTGCCCCGGGCCCCTTCACCGGAATGTGAAGGATGCCATTATCATGCGCGCCCCGCTCGTTATCGTCAGCATGTTGCAGGTTCGCGAATGGACGAAGGGGCAGCCCGTTGGAGCCGCCCCTTCGAAAAAACCTTACTTACGCAGGCCCAGCTTCTGGATCAGGGCGTTATATCGCGCCAGATCCTTTTTCTTGAGATAGGCCAGCAGCGAGCGACGCTTGTTGACCATCTTGAGCAGGCCGCGACGCGAGTGGTTGTCCTTATGGTTGCCCTTGAAGTGGTCGGTCAGGTTACGGATACGTTCCGTAAGGATCGCGACCTGGACTTCGGGGGAGCCGGTATCACCCTTGTTCTGGGCGTTTTCGGCGATGACTTCCTGCTTGCGTTCTGCGGTAATCGTCATTGAATTCAAACCTTTCGCAGTATCATGTGCAATTAAAACCCCGCACGATTCGCATCGTGCCCGACGTTATCTCCACCAAAGCCACCGGGACATCGCCCTGCTTTGCCAGATATAGCCCGTCGGTATGGGCCATTTCGGAAATGACCCGGCCCTGTCGGGCCGCCTGCGCGCTATCCGGATCGAGGGTCAGGGCCGGGATACCGTCCAGCCCCGCCTCCAGCGGCAGGAGGTGGTCTTGAAGTGGCGCGCCCTTACCGATTCCATTCAGATTGTCCAGCGAAATCGCCTGTTCTTCGGTGAACGGGCCGGCCTGCAAGCGCCTGAGATAGGTGACATGACCCACCGTTCCAAGGGCATGTGCGATGTCGCGCGCCAGGCTGCGGATATAGGTGCCCTTGGAAACGCGGGCCACTAGCGTCACGCTTTCAGCCAGTTCGAGCGGCATCTGCGGATCATAGGGATCGGGACGTCCTGCCGTAGTGGCAAAAGCGGAAACACCTTCCACCCGCAAATCCGGCCCTGTAAAGGCCAGCGATTGGATCGTCACGCGCCGCGTTTCCAGCTCCACCTCCTCCCCTGCCCGTGCAAGGTGATAGGCGCGCCGGCCGTCCACTTTCAGCGCGGAGTATTTTGGCGGGACTTGGTCAATCTCTCCGGTAAAATGTTCGCAGATCGCAGACACGGCAGCCAGTGGTGGGCGGCGGTCACTGGTGGCGACCACTTCGCCCTCTGTATCGAGCGTGTCGGTTTCCTCGCCAAATTGCACGGTGAATTCATAGGTCTTGCTGGCATCGAGCATGCGGCCTGCCAGCTTGGTCGCTTCTCCCAGGGCAATAGGCAACACCCCTTCGGCCAGCGGATCAAGCGTGCCGCCATGCCCCACCTTGACCTTGCCATAGCCCGCCTCGCGCAGATTGCGCTTCACTGCGCCGACCGCTTGTGTCGAGCCGAGCCCGCGCGGCTTATCGAGCACCAGCCAGCCATCGGGTGCCACTTTATTGTCAGCCATGCGAAACCCAGTCTGCCAGCGCCAGATATTTGTCGAGCGCCCATCCCACCGGCACTCCGATGGTATTTTCCAAAACGCCCAGTCCCGGCGCAAACCATGTCAGCGCCACCAATCCGAAGAACAGGAACATGCCATAGGGACGCAATTTCTCGTAATGATGCACCCAGCGCCTTGGCATCGCGCCTTCCACGATATGCGATCCGTCAAATGGAGGAATAGGCAATAGGTTGAAGATGGCGAGGAAGACATTGATGAGGATGAAATAGAACGCTCCGCTGGCAAAAGGCGCAACGCTTCCGTCAGCACCGGCGATAAGAGACATGCCTGTATCGCCTGTCGTCATGCTGGCCCCCGCGGGCAAGGCAAGGCCCAGCAGCACAGCGCCCATAATTCCCAGCAGCAGATTGGTCCCCGGCCCCGCAGCTGCCACTACCATCATGCCAAAGCGCGGATTATCCAGCCGCCCCTGCCGCACCGGCACCGGTTTTGCCCAGCCGAATATCGGACCACCCACCACGGCCAGCATCCCTGGCACCAGCAGCGTGCCGATAGGATCGACATGGCGGATTGGATTGAGAGTCAGCCGGCGCTGCTCCTTTGCGGTGGGATCGCCCAGCATCAGCGCCACCCAGCCATGCGCCACCTCATGAAAGACGATGGCGATAATCAGGCTGGGAATCAGGATGCTTGCGAGAAGAAGCGTGTCAGTCATTGCAAGGCTAGATGGGGAAGGCGGAGGCAAGGGTAAAGACCTGCGATGTTTCGCGTGTTAGCCCATCGCCTGAAACAGGACGGAAAAAGGCAGGCCGTGAGATGAACACCAGCGCCAACCCAGCCCCCGCACAATCACAATCCGGCTTTCTCGGCTGGATAGAACGCACGGGTAATCGTCTGCCTGACCCTGTTCTGCTGTTCGTGTGGTTCATCATCATCCTTATGACGATTTCGGTCGCGGCAAGCCTCGCGGGCTGGTCTGCCGAGCATCCCGCAGAAACTGATCCCGATACAGGCGCAGCGCGTATCGTCTTCGTCGAGAGCCTGCTTTCCGAAAGCAATCTGCGCCGCCTGCTGACGCTGATGCCCGAGACCTTCACCCATTTTCCGCCGCTGGGCATGGTGCTGACCGTAATGCTGGGCGCTGGCGTGGCCGAGCGATCCGGTCTGTTCGCCGCCGCCATGCGCGCCAGCCTTGCCAAGGTATCGCGCTTCTGGATGACACCTGCGGTCGCCATCATTTCCATGGTGAGCAACCATGCCGCCGATGCCGCCTTTGTAGTGATGATTCCGCTTGCCGGCATCATCTATCATGCGGCCGGACGCCATCCGCTGGTGGGCATCGGCGTGAGCTTTGCCGCGGTTTCCGGTGCGTTTTCCGCCAATCTTTTCCCCGGCCAGCTGGATGCATTGCTGCTGGGCATAACGGAGGCGGCAGTGCAAACCGTATTCGGCGATTACACCGCCAATATCGCGGGCAATTGGTTCTTCATCGCGACCATGACACTGGTCTATCTGCCGGTTATCTGGTTCGTGACCGATCGCGTGATCGAGCCGCGCCTGGGTATTTATAACGCGGCACTGGCCGGGGATGGGCCGGATGCGGAAGAGGAAGACCTGCCAGCCCATGCCACGCCTGATCAGCGGCGCGGTCTGCTGCACGCCTTGCTGTGGGTCATAGGTCTGATCGCCCTGTGGACCTTTCTTACCATTGGCCCGGTAGCGCCGCTGGTGGACCCTTTGGCACCGCCGGAAGGCCGCCTGACGCCATTTTATCGTAGCCTGCTTCCATTCTTCCTGCTGGTCTTCCTCTTGCCCGGCTGGGCCTATGGCCGCGCGGCAGGCACGATTGGCGGCCACCGGGATCTGATTGGGATGATGGCGGAGGCGATGAGGGATATGGCCTATTACCTTGTCCTCAGCTTCGTGGCGGCACATTTCGTGGCGATGTTTGCATGGTCCAATATGGGCCTTGTGCTGGCCGTAACCGGGGCAGATGCGCTGAAGGCCAGCGGATTGCCGATGTGGGCGATGCTGGTTGCTATCGTCCTGTTCGGCGCAATGCTCAATTTACTGATCGGCTCTGCCAGCGCGAAATGGGCAGTCATGGCGCCGGTGCTGGTGCCTATGCTGATGCTGCTGGGCGTTTCTCCTGAAATGGCCACGGCCGCCTATCGTGTGGGTGACAGCGCAACAAATATCATCACCCCGCTGATGGTCTATTTCCCGCTCATCCTGATTTTTTGCCAGCGTTGGCAGAGAGATTTTGGCCTTGGCAGTCTGACTGCGATGATGATGCCCTATTTCTTCGGTATCATCAGCGCAGGACTTGTTATCACGATTATTTGGGTGGTGTTCGACCTACCATTGGGGCCGAGCACGGGCGTATTTATCGACGTGCCCTCTGCCACGCCCGGAGGGTGACACAAGTGACACGGTGTCACCCTCCGCGAAAGGCCCGTGATGCCCGCAAATCCACCATTTTCGCGCCCTATTGGCAGGGTGACACTTTCCGTTGAGAAAATTTCTGCGCCTGTGATCGATATTGTCAGAGAACAGGTTTTGCCCCTGCCCCGCGCCAAGGCTTGTAGGACAGGCGATAGGACGTAAGCTGCGACATATGGACAAGACGCTAGCGATCATCTGGTACAGTTATACCGACGGCAGCCGTCAATTGGCCGAGGCCGCGCGTGACGGCGCGCAGGAGGCTGGCGGGGTCAATCTGCGCTATCTGGCGGCAAAAGACGCTCAAACCGCAGACCTGCTGGATGCCGACGGCTACATCTTCGCCTGCCCTGAAAATCTCGCTGCAATTGCAGGGGTGATGAAAGCCTTTTTCGACCGGACATATTACGGCGTGCTGGGTAAAATCGAAGGCCGACCCTATGCCGCCATGATCTGCGCTGGATCGGATGGGACCAATGCGCAGCGCCAGCTGGAACGCATCGCAACGGGCTGGCGGCTGAAGCGCGTAGCGGAGACGGCGATCTTCAACACGCATGCGCAAACGAAAGAGGAAATCCTCACACCAAAAGTGATTGGCGAGGCGGAGCTGGCGGCAGCGCGGGAATTGGGCGCGACGCTGGCCGCAGGGTTGGAGATGGGAGTGTTTTGAGCTGCTCAGAGCAGTTGATCATGTGATTGTAGATCAGGTATTTAGAGAAAGATCTATAAAGTCAGAGTTCTGCAATCGTGGTGGAAAGCTGACAGTCTGCTTATCTTCTGATGTAGGCGGCAATGGTTATTTCGATCGACGGATCAGCTAAAATATCTAGGATTATATTTGAGGTGATTGTGGACGAATCTTCTTGGCGTGAGATTGAGAACAAGCCTGGCTTCGACTGGTACATTGAGGCCAGGCGCTATTTACATGCCGCCGAGGTGCTACGTGAAAGCGCCGAGTACCAGTGGGTAAATACTCCAACACTGCACCTTCTTGCTCATGGCAGCGAGTTATTGCTCAAGGCCAACCTAATTGCGAGCGGTTGTGCGGTAGAGGTAGCCAAAACATTCTGCCACAATATTTGGGAGCTCTGGCAAGACGATCGAAGCGCGTCACTTCGGGCTGAAATTCTGAAGGGAGTAGACGAAGAATGGGCAGCAGCCAAAATGAATCCGGCGTGGCAAGATACTTTCGACGAGGAAGGCGCCGTTCTTTTTGAGGAATACCTCAAGCGTCTGAGCGCTCTTCACACCAAGGAGACAGGCTTTGCACTGCGCTATGTCCGTTCCGAGGGAACTCGCGTGCCTAAACCACATTTTCTTGGTCCGGTCATGTATCGAGTTGCGGATCGACGCGTACGGGCAATGACACAAGCGAACCAGTGATGGAACGCGCGACTGCGAGAATGTCTGCTTTACGTATGGTTGTACGCCATGTCAGACCGCAGCAACTAGGTAGTTAGCGCAAGGCCGCCTCTCGGTCTGAAGATACAAACCTCTGACATCAAATCTGCGCTAAGCACCGCATATTATCGATACATCTTCAGCGACTGCGCAAAGTGCCGCCTGCATAGCGCGACGTAGCGTTCATTCCCGCCGATTTCGGTCTGGGCACCCTCGCCTACGGCTTCACCTGTATCGGATACACGCAAATTCATCGTTGCCTTGCGGCCGCAATGGCAGACCGCTTTCAGCTCCTCAAGCGAGTCCGCAATGCCCAGCAACACGGCGGAACCGGGGAAGAGATCACCTCTGAAATCGGTGCGCAGGCCGTAGCACAGCACGGGAATATCGCCCTCGTCCGCAAGCCGCGCGCATTGCCACGCCTGCAAGGCGGTGAGGAATTGCGCTTCGTCAATCAGTACGCAGGCGAGTGGGTTTTCCTCGTGAGAATCCATCACTTCGCGCCACAGATTCGTGCCGGGTGTAAACCGCCGCGCCTCAGCTGAAAGGCCGATGCGGCTGGCGATGGGATGATCAGCGCGGTTATCTATCGCGGCAGTCCATAACATCGTCCCCATGCCGCGTTCACGATAGTTGAAATCGGCTTGCAACAGCGTAGTCGATTTACCGGCATTCATGCTGGCATAATAGAAATAGAGCTTGGCCATAGTCAGCGAAGAATCCGTTGGCAGTGCAATTGTCCGACAAGGAAACTCGCCTCACATGCGCCCTTCTACAAGTTCGGGGCGCATGGAAGTGGTGGACTATTCCTCTTCCAGGTCGCGTCTGACCTTGGGATCATCGAGCAATCGATCAATCCGGCCTGCCTCGTCGAAGCTTTCATCAGCGCGAAATTGCAGCTTCGGCGCGAATTTCAGGCCGAGACGCTGTGCGACTTCGCGCTGGAAAAAGGCGGTATTGGTCCGCAGCGCCTTGACGACCACCTGTTCATCTTCACCCAGCAGAGGCTTCACATAGACCTTGGCATTGCGCAGATCGGGCGACATGCGAACTTCTGTCACAGAGATGTTGGAAGCGGACAGGACCTCGTCATGCGCTTCGCCGCGGGCCAGCAATTCCGAAAGGATGTGGCGCACCCGTTCCCCCACCTTGAGCAGGCGGACCGATTGTTCTTCGCCAGTTGTATTACGCGGCATTAGGTTTGCACTCCGGCCTTCGCAGGCAGGCCGTCGGCCTCTTCACCGTGGCCGGGCATGGGGGTGGGTATGGAAGTCGCCGTGGCACGGGCACACAGTCTGCCGTCGGGCGCGAATAATTCGCTTTCGATAAAGACGACGCGCCTGCCGCTTTTAATCACTTTGGCCTTCGCGCTGATAGGGCCGATTTCAACCGGCCGCATCAGCGACAGATTCATGTCGAGAGTGAGCTGCATCTGCGTGCCCTTGCTGGAAAAATACATCGCCGCGCCCATGGCCTCGTCGAGGAAAGCACCCACGATACCGCCCTGCACGTAGCCGCGCATATTGGCGAATTCCGGCGAGGCGACAAAGGCCATTTCCACCGTCCCGGACTCCTCGTCCCAGCCGATCAGGCTGGAGCCGAGCAGCTTGGACGAAGGCCATTGTTCAAACCCAATATCATTCATCATCGCGCAAGCGGGCTAGAGCGTCCGCTCTTCCTCGTTCACCTCGAACACTTCCAGCTGGTCACCCGGCTTGATGTCGTTGGTATCTTCCAGAACCACGCCGCATTCCAGGCCCGCGCGGACTTCGTCCACATCGTCCTTGAAGCGCCGCAGCGATGCGATGGTCGTGGCAGAAACGATAACGTCTTCCCGCGTGAGACGGGCATGCAGGCCCTTGCGAATGACGCCTTCTTCCACAAGCAGACCGGCAGCCTTGTCCTTCTTGCCAGATTTGAAGACTTCCTTGACCAGCGCGCGGCCAACCACGTTTTCCACCTTGAGCGGGCCGAGTTCACCCAGCAGATCGCTCGTCATCTCGTCAGTCAGATGATAGATCACGTCGTGATACATCATTCGCACGCCATCACGCTTCACCAGCTCACGTGCCTTCGCATTAGGACGCACGTTGAAGCCGATGATCGGTGCCTTGGACGCTGCTGCCAGCGTCACATCCGATTCCGTGATGGCACCCACGCCAGCGTGCAGTACGCGGACCTTGATGTCGTCATTGGAAAGGTTGTGAAGCGCTGTCACAATCGCCTCGACAGAGCCCTGCACATCTGCCTTCACCACGACCGGCCATTCAACGACATTCGACTTGTTGAACATTGTATCAAAGCTGGTGGGGGCAAGAGCCGTGCGCTTTTCGGTGGCCTTCTCCTGGCGGTATTCAGCCACTTCCCGTGCGCGCTGCTCATTTTCAACAACGGTGAGCACATCCCCGGCAGACGGAACGCCGCCAAGGCCAAGGACTTCCACCGGCATTGAAGGACCGGCTTCCTTGATCTGCTTACCCTGGTCATTGACGATCGCACGGACCTTGCCGCTTTCAGTGCCGACGACAAAGGTATCGCCGCGCTTCAGCGTGCCGCGATTGATAAGCACTGTCGCCACAGGGCCGCGGCCCTTGTCCAGCTGTGCTTCAATCACGGTCGCTTCTGCCGCCCGGTCCGGACGGGCCTTGAGTTCGAGCAGTTCGGCCTGAAGCGCGATCTTCTCGATCAAATCGTCGAGCCCGGTGCCCTTGGTAGCGGAAACTTCCACGTCCTGCACATCGCCGGACATGGCCTCCACGATCACTTCATGCTCCAGCAGACGCTCACGCACCTTCTGGGCATTGGCCTCGGGCTTATCGATTTTGTTGATCGCCACGATCAGCGGAACATTGGCCGATTTGGCGTGATTAATTGCCTCGATGGTCTGCGGCATGATGCCGTCATCAGCGGCCACCACCAGCACCACGATATCGGTAACATTGGCACCGCGCGCACGCATTTCACTGAACGCGGCGTGGCCCGGCGTATCGAGGAAAGTGACCTTGGCCTTGTCCTTCGTCGTCACCTGGTAGGCGCCGATATGCTGGGTGATACCGCCCGCTTCGCCGCGTGTGACATTTGTCTTGCGCAAGGCATCAAGCAGGCTGGTCTTGCCGTGATCGACATGGCCCATGACCGCGACAACCGGCGGACGCGGCTTCTGCGTGTCTTCCGGGTCCTGATCTTCCGTGGTGGCAAGATCGACATCGCTTTCAGACACGCGCTTGATGTTGTGGCCGAACTGCTCAACCAGCAATTCTGCTGTGTCCTGGTCAATCGTCTGGTTGACGGTGACCATCATATCGAGATTAAACAGCTCCTTCACCAGATCGGCGCCCTTTTCGCCCATCCGCTTGGCCAGCTCGCCAACGGTAATGGCTTCGGGCACGACAACGTCGCGCACCTGCTTTTCACGCGGCTGGCTGGATCCGCCGCCTTGTGCACGGCGTTCCTTTTCACGGGCACGCTTCAACGCAGCGAGACTGCGGGCACGGCGGCCCTCATCCTCATTCAGCGCGCGATTGACCGTCAGCTTGCCTGAACGGCGCTTGTCGGCTTCGCCGGCGCTACTGCTGCCGCCACGTTTGGGCTTTTCTTCGCGCTTCTTCTCAGGGCGCTTGATTTCAGGACGAGCAACAGGCGTAAACTTGCGCGCACTTGGGGCAGGCTTTGCCTCTTCCTTGGCAGCAGGCGCAGCTTCCTTCGCAGCAGGCGCGGCAGCTTCAGCTTCTTCGGCAGCCTGCTCAGCAGCAGCTTCAGCCTTGGCTTCCTTGGCGCTTTCCTCGCTGCGCTTTTCAGCCTCCGCTTCGGCCTGTCGGTTTTCCTCGGCACGGCGCTTTTCGTCTTCAGCAGCCTTGCGCAATTGCTCATCCTCGCGCTTGCGCGATTCCTCAGCCTGACGCAGCCGATCTTCCTCGGCCTCGCGCTGAAGACGGGCGACGCGTTCCTGCGGAGTTTCCGCATCACTGGACGGCTTCTTGGCCGCCGGCCTTGGAGCCTTGGGAGCAGGTGCGGGTTCAGGCGCAGGGGCGGGTTCAGGCGGCGGTGGCGGTGGTGCCGCAGCCTCTTCACCGGGCTTCACGAGCTTGCGGCGACGCTTTACCTCGACCGCCACCTTATTGGTGCGACCGTGGCTGAAGGTCTGCTTGACCTCACCTGCATCAACCGAGCGCTTGAGCCCCAAAGGTTTGCGGGTGCGCTTCGGTGTTTCGTTATCTTCGCTCATGTGCTCGTACTAATCCTTCAAATTCAAACAGTCACGCAGAAGTCCGGGCGTCGGTATCTTCGGCCCGTTCTTCGCTAATCCCGACCGCAGTTGCGGCCCCCAGAAAGGTCTGCAAACGCCCCAGCGGGACAGAAACCCGCTGCGCCGATGCGGCATCGGCAAGCGCCAGGTGGACGACATTGTCGCGGCCCAATGCCACAGACAGGGCCTCGCGGTCCAGTGGTTGCGGCAGACGAACCCCCGTCAGACCCGATCCTTCGGCTTCCTTGCCCACGCGCCAGGCCTGATCCAGCTTCTTGCACCCGTCCTCGCTCGCATCGAAAGCATGATACAAGGCAGCAACGCTGCCCGATCGCGCCTCTTGCCCGATGCGGTCGGAACCAAGAATAAGACGTCCGGCACGCATTTCCAGCCCCAGCCGCTGTAGGAAAGCTTTGCGCAAGGCATCTTCCAGCCGTTCAGGCAGGTCATCAGGGATGGCCAACTTGCCTGTTTTGAAAGCCCGCGATAGCGCAGCCTTAAGTTTGCCGGTCGCCAGCGCCTGAGTAAGTTCAGGGCGCGAAACGCCAATCCACGCGCCACGTCCGGGTGCACGCGCCAATGCGTCAGGCAGAACATCGCCTTCGGGCGATACAGCCAGCCGCACAAGATCATTGCGCGCACCGCCACGTGCCGTCAGGACACAGCGTCGCTCACCCCCGTTTTCACGAGAGTTACCGCCCTTGGTTTTAGGCGAACCTAATGTGTCATTGCGAGGATTCCGCATCGGCGGCCTCCTCTGCTTGGTCCGAAGTATCGGCTGCCGGAGCAGCGTCTTCCGCGGAGACGGACGCAGGCGCGTCCTCTTCATCTTCGAACCAGTGCGCGCGAGCGGCCATGATGATCTCATTGCCCTGCTCTTCAGACAGGCCGAATGCGCCGAGGACGCCGCCCTTGTCTTCCGCACGCTGCGGACGCCGTGCCGGCGGCGCGCCAGCCAGCGCATCGCTGGCCGATTGGCGGCGACGCGGTGCTTCACGCTTCTTGGCGATCAGTTCATCGGTTGCAAGATCGGCCAGATCGTCCAGCGTCTTTATGTCGGCCTTGCCCAGCACCACCAGCATTTCCTCGCTGAGATGCGGCAATTCCGCCAGATCATCTTCCACGCCCAATTCACGGCGGGCGGAACGATAGCCTTCTTCCTGCCGCTCCAGCGCTTCTTTCGCGCGGCTCTGCAATTCTTCTGCCAGCTCTTCGTCGAAACCTTCGATTGCGGCGAGTTCCTCGATCGCAACATAGGCGACCTCTTCCATCTCCACAAAGCCTTCGGCCACGAGTAGCTGGGACAGCGTTTCGTCCACGTCTAGTTCTTCTTCGAACATCTTGGATCGTTCTGCGAATTCGCGCGAACGCTTTTCCGAAGCTTCTTCCTCGGTCATGATGTCGATCTGGCTGTCGGTCAGCTGGCTGGCGAGACGCACGTTCTGGCCGCGGCGGCCAATGGCAAGCGAAAGCTGGTCATCGGGCACGACCACTTCGATGCGGCCTTCTTCCTCATCCAGCACCACGCGGGCAACGGTGGCGGGTTGAAGCGCGTTGACGACGAACGTCGCGGTGTCTTCCGACCACGGGATGATGTCGATCTTCTCGCCCTGCAACTCCTGCACCACGGCCTGCACGCGGCTACCCTTCATGCCGACGCAGGCGCCGACGGGGTCGATGGAGGAATCATGGCTGATCACGCCGATCTTGGCGCGGCTGCCCGGATCGCGGGCGGCGGCCTTGATTTCGATGATGCCGTCGTAAATTTCGGGCACTTCCTGCGCAAACAGCTTGCGCATGAAATCGGGATGCGCGCGGCTGAGGAAAATCTGCGGGCCGCGATTGTTGCGTTCCACCTTGCTGATGAGCGCACGGACACGTTCGCCCACGCGGGCAGCTTCGCGGGGGATCTGCTGGTCGCGGCGGATCACGCCCTCGGCGCGGCCGAGGTTGACGATCACATGGCCGAATTCGACCGATTTGATGACGCCTGTAATAACTTCGCCAGCGCGGTCCTTGAACTCTTCGAACTGACGCTCGCGCTCCGCATCGCGGACCTTCTGGAAGATGACCTGCTTGGCGCTCTGTGCGTCGATACGGCCAAGATCGTCCATGGCGGGCAGCGGATCGACGATGAAATCGCCAACCTTCGAACCCGACTCCAGCTTTTCAGCCTGCGCCAGATCGACCTGCTTGAAGTAATCCTCGACCTCTTCGACCACTTCGACCACGCGCCACAGGCGCAGATCGCCAGTGACCGGATCGAGCTTGGCGCGAATGTCGTTTTCCTGCCCGAAGCGCGAGCGCGCGGACTTCTGAATTGCTTCTTCCATCGCTTCGATCACGATGCCCTTGTCGATCATCTTTTCCGATGCGACGGCATTTGCGATTGCGAGCAGTTCTGCCTTGTTTGCCGAAATTGGGCTGGCCATCAGTCCTGGACCTCTTCTTCGTCTGTTTCTTCAATATCGTCGACGCCCGAAATATCGAGCGGCTGTGTGGCGGCAATCAGCTTGTCGGTGAGGACGAGCTGTGCCGAGTGTATCTGATCGAGCGAAACCGCAAGCTCGCCCGCTTTCTTATCCGCGACGGTGACAGTATCGCCATCGATACCAACCAGTTCGCCACGCAAATTGCGATTGCCATCAACCTTGTCAGCCAAGGCGATCTTCACCTCATGGCCCGCCCAATTGGCGTAATCCTTCGCGCGCGTCAGCGGACGGTCGATGCCGGGGCTGCTGACTTCGAGATGATAGGCACCGCGCACCAGTTCTTCACCCTCTTCCTCGATCGCGTCGATGCGGCGGGAAATAGCGCGGGAAAGGGCTGCGCACTGCTGGACGATCAATTGTCCGGTCGACGGATCTTCCGCCATGACCTGCAAGGTGCGCTCGTCGCCAGTGCCCGTCAATTTTACGCGCACCAATTCAAACCCCAGCTCTTCAGCTTCGGGTTCGATTACCTGGCACAGGCGTGCAATATCGGCCATCTGGTCTCCGTTTTGATGCCACGATCGGGCAAAGGCGATTGGTGCCGGCCCCTTGCGGCGCCAGCCCCTTCAGTGTCTCGACAATGTCGGGATTGAGTGGTCAGATAGGCGCGGGCCGCCGTTTTGGCAAGCCCGATTATAGCACGTTTTGCGACGTCAGCTTTCGGTACCCCATTCACTATCGTCGCTTTCCGATGCACTGCCCCAGTCATCGGCAAGCGAGGTGTCGGAGCGCGGGGCGGAGATGCCGGTCTCCAGTTCTCCGGGCACGCGCGCATCCTCGATTCGTTGCTGCGTATTGTCATAAGCCTGCTGATAGGCCTCTTCCCGCTCGGGCGCAGTATCGTCGAACGCCTTGAAAATGAAGATGAAGAGGGCGAACAGGGCGACAAATGCCACTGCCTTTACCGCGAAACTGTTCATGCTGCTTTCCCCGATCGCATCAGCGCCGTCAGCTAGCGCAGGCGAGAAAACTGGCGGGAAAACGTGAAAATACGCCTAATTCGCGGTGAGATCGTGCTTTTTGATCGCGTGGCGCAATTGATCATAGGTCAGGCCAAGCGCCTTGGCGGTCTGGCGCTGGTTCCAGCG
This sequence comes from Aurantiacibacter atlanticus, assembly GCF_001077815.2. Lineage (GTDB taxonomy): Bacteria > Pseudomonadota > Alphaproteobacteria > Sphingomonadales > Sphingomonadaceae > Alteraurantiacibacter > Alteraurantiacibacter atlanticus. Next base: position 2,406,841 of record NZ_CP011310.1, read on the forward strand.
ATTGGCCCCCAGTGCATATTCCAGAATGGCGCGCTCATGCGAGTCGACCGCTTCGCGCAGATCGTCAATCCTGTCGAACCGCTGGGCGCCATTGGCAGGCTGCGCCCTGGCTGACGATGGCTGGGCGGTAGTGTCTTCATGCGGGGCGGAAGGCGGTGCAATCGGCTTCCACGGGCTTTCAAACGGGTCAAAGGCCACCTCGCCGATGGGCTGGCTCCAGTCATCCCAGCGATAGACAGCGCGCTCCACCACATTGCGCAATTCACGCACATTGCCGGGCCACGGATGATCTTCCATGGCGCGCGCGACATGATCAGCAAGACCGGGCCATTGCTCCCACCCCAGCTCTGCTGCCATCCGCCGTCCGAAATATTCGGCCAGCACCTCTATATCACCTTCGCGCACGCGCAGCGGCGGCAGGGTGATGACTTCAAAGCTCAACCGATCAAGCAGGTCAGCGCGAAAACTCCCTTCCAGCGCGCGCCGCGGCAGATCGTCATTCGTGGCGGCAACGATGCGCACGTCGACGCGAATCGGACGCGATGAACCGATGCGCGTTACCTCGCCATATTCGACAGCGCGCAGCAGACGTTCCTGCGCCCCGGTCGACAATGTGCCCAGTTCATCGAGAAATAACGTTCCTCCGTCGGCTTCTTCGAAACGCCCCTCTCGCGCCTTGGTAGCACCTGTGAATGCTCCGGCTTCGTGACCAAACAATTCAGCCTCGATCAGAGTTTCGGGAAGCGCGGCGCAGTTCATTGTGACAAGCGGCCCTTCCCAGCGGTTGGACAGGCGATGAAGGCGTTCAGCAATCAATTCCTTGCCGGTTCCGCGCTCGCCAATCACCAGCACAGGACGCGCCATTGGCGCGGCGCGGCTGGCGCGTTCCACCGCGTCGAGAAACGCGCCGGACTGTCCGATAAATTGAGCCTTTTGCTCCATAGCCAAGATATAGTGATAATTCCCACATCTTGGCAAGAAAAACCACTATTAGCTAGCATACCGATACGAAATTTCCCGGAAAACCGCCATTTCTCCTCAATTGGCACGGGCTTTGCAAATCATGGAGCAGACAGGTTTTCAGGAGAAATTCCCAATGTTCGATCGCAGCTTCTTTTCCAGCAAGGTTGGTCACGCCGCGCTTGTCAGTATTGCCGCGATGATCGCTTTTACCATTTTTGCCCAAATGCAGCACGGGGCCGCCAGCGGCGACATGCTGTTGAGTGCCAACACTGTGGTAGAGCTGGCGTGAGCGACGAGAACCGCAATCCCCTTAAGCCGGTAAGTGAAGGGCTGAAACGTGCAGGCTCACGCCTCGATCAGGAGATCGAGCGGCTGCGCACCAGCCCCACCCCTACCGCGCGCGCACTTAATACAGGAGGTAACTGGATGGGTATTTTTTCCCGCACTCGTGATATTATCGCGGCAAATTTCAACGAGCTGCTCGACCAGGCAGATGATCCTGCAAAGATGATCCGCATGATCATCCTCGAAATGGAGGAAACGCTGGTCGAAGTCCGCGCCAGTGCCGCGCGCACCATTGCCGATCAGAAGGAAATGCATCGCCACACGGTCAAGCTGGACCGTTTGCAGGCCGATTGGGGCGAAAAAGCGCAGCTGGCGCTGAGCAAGGATCGTGAAGATCTGGCCCGTGCCGCACTGATGGAAAAGCGCAAGGCGACCGACATGATCGATCAGCTGCACCAGGAAATTACCGTGCTCGACGATGCACTGCGCGCCTATGAAGAGGACATTGCCAAGCTGCAGCACCGACTGCGCGAAGCCCGCAGCCGCCAGAGCCAGATTGCCGCCCGCCTGGAGAGCGCGGAAAACCGTGTGAAGTTGCGCAGCCTGATGACGAATGAGCGTGTGGACGATGCGTTGAGCCGCTTCGACCAGCTCGAACGCCGTGTCGATTATGCCGAAGGCCGCGCGGAATCGCTCTCGATTGCCGATGGTTCCGGACAAAAGTCCCTCGCCGACGAATTTGCCGCCCTCGAAGGCGGCGACAAGGTCGATGAGGAATTGGAAGAAATGAAGCGCGCACTCGGCAAGGGCACCCCTGCCGGTGGCGGCGCTGACAAGAAAGACGAAGGGGTATAATCATGGAACCTGCAGTCATCGTCTTGGCCATTTTTGTGGGCCTGCCCTGGCTCATCCTTCACTACGTTACAAAGTGGAAGACATCCGCCACCATCACCACCGACGACGAAGCGCTGCTGGAAGATCTCTACAGCCTCGCCAAGCGACTGGATGAACGGATGGATACGGTCGAACGCCTCGTCGCCTCCGACAATGCCGATTTCAAGCCAGCCCGTATCCAGCACGACAGGGAAGTGGACAATGTCCCGCTTCGTGAACTGGAAGAAATGCTGGCAGAAAAGAAGGGAGAACGCACATGAACACCCCACGCACAACACTTTACCGCGATAAGCAGAATGGCAAGCTGATGGGCGTTTGCTCCGGCATTGCGGACTATACCGGCGTCAACGCCCTCTGGATCAGGCTCGCGTTTATCGCGGCCATCCTGACGGGCGTCATGGGTACGATTGCTATTCCGCTTTACGTCATCATGGGCGTCCTGCTGAACAAGAAGCCGGCGCATCTTTATTCTGCCGATCCGGGTGAAACCCAATATTGGCAGCGTGTCCGGCAAAACCCGAAACGCACCGCTCGCGAGATCCGTGCGCAGATGAAGGATGTCGATCGCCGATTGGCCGAAGTGGAGAGCTTTTACGTCAGCTCCAACCCGCGCCTGACATCGGAAATCGAACGGCTGCGGTAAATCGAAACTCAGGAGGGAATTGGGCATGGGTGAATTGATCGGACTGGTGGCAGTGTCCGCGCCGTTCCTGATGGTGTTCGGCATCGTCTGGATCCAGAAGAATCAGAAACTGGAAGAAAAGCGCATCACTGCAACGGCAGAGGCCAGCAGCGAAAAGGCCGCGCAATATGCCAGCCACGTACAGGAACTCGAAAGCCGCGTCCGCGTGCTCGAACGCATCGTCACCGACAAGGGTTATGACGTTGCCCGCCAGATCGAAGCCCTGCGCGATACCCGCACAGTCGAGGAACGCGGC